>OZ244618.1:1507500-1999363 GCA_965218375.1 Alphaproteobacteria bacterium | reverse complement strand
AAAATACCTTCGGTCATTGTGGGTGATAAGGCAGGCATTGTAATTATTATGGGCATCTTCCCCCTCAATCCATAATTAAGACTTTATCTTTTAACGAGCTTAAACTTATGATCTTTGATACTGTACATAAATTACCTAAACCCTAACAGAGAATCGGTAAACTCCAAAGATTTAACTTAAGAAGTATAACATACCGCACGCACGGATGAGATAATTTCATTTATATCTGGTAATGCAAGTTTTTCAAGGTTTTCTGCGTATGGCATAGGAACATTTTTGCCTGACACCCTCAAGACAGGCGCGTCTAGGTAGTCAAATGCCTGCTCCATAATTTTTGCGGCGATCTCTGCACCGATACCACAGGTAGACCACCCCTCTTCGATGGTGATACAACGGTTGGTTTTTTTCACTGAATTAACAACAGTCTCCATATCTAGCGGCCCGCAGGGTACGCAAGTCGATAATTTCTGCATTAATACCTTGATTTTTTAAGAGTTCAGAAGCAGCTAACGCGTATTCTATTCCTCGAGAAAATGAGACTAGCGTCACATCTGTCCCCTCTTGGACAACGCGCGCCTTCCCGATTGGTAAAACATAATCCGCAACATCAGGAACATCAAATACTTTTCCGTACAGGATTTCATTCTCCAAAAAGACCACAGGGTTTTGATCACGGATGGCACTTTTCAGTAGCCCCTTTGCATCAGCCGCGCTATAGGGTGCAATTACTTTTAATCCAGGTATATGGGCATACATGGCACTAAAATCATGGGAGTGCTGAGCACCAACACGGCTTGCGACGCCATTAGGCCCACGAAAGACAATCTGAGAGACTAACTGGCCTCCAGACATATATAATGTTTTAGCCGCAGAATTAATAATGTGGTCAATGGCTTGGAGGGCAAAGTTAAATGTCATAAATTCAACGATCGGCTTAAGACCCGCAAAGGCAGCGCCGACCGCCATACCAGCAAACCCATTCTCTGTAATTGGGGTATCAATGACCCGACGGGGACCAAATTGATCCAACAAGCCTTGGGTAACTTTATACGCCCCTTGGTACTCTGCCACTTCTTCCCCTAATAAAAACACCTCAGGATCAGCTTCCATCTCTTCAGTCATAGCAAGACGTAACGCATCACGAACCGTCATTTTTACCATATTGACATTGTCGGGGAGATCAGGATCTTTCAATTCAGGCACAACAGGCACAGTCAACGGGGTAGCAGGTACTGCAACAGGCCCAGACGTCTCTACAACAGGTGCAGACTTTTGCTGCGTCTTCTCGTCCGCTTGCCTAAGCGCATCAGCACTTTCACCGTCTTCCAAGAGGGTGGCAATCACCATATTCACCTGCACATTTTCAGTGCCCTGGTCAACAAAAATCTTCCCTATAACCCCTTCATCTACCACCTCAACTTCCATGGTCGCCTTATCAGTTTCTATTTCTGCAATTATATCGCCTGGCATCACTTTGTCCCCTTCTTTTACAGTCCACAAACTTAATTTACCTTCGGTCATGGTTGGAGATAAAGCGGGCATCAAAATATCAATAGTCATACTTATTTTCTCACCTAACTTTACGTAACACAGCGTAACCTAATTCTATAAAATATTATGTGTATACATCAGTCCATAACTCACTTTCTGCTGGCTCTGAACTTTGTTGACTGAAGGTAACAGCAGCGGCAATTTCACTTTTGATACTCTTATCAAGCTCTTTTAACTGTTCTTCAGTGAAAAAGTTATTTTCCAACAGCAGTTTTTTTAAATTATTAATGGGGTCATTGGTAGTCCGCACTTCATGCAGCTCATCTTTAGGACGATATTTGGCAGGATCAGACATGGAGTGGCCACGATAACGATAGGTAAGCATCTCTAATAGGAACGGCCCGTTACCTAGACGAGCATGATTTATCGCATCTTGAGCAGCATCACGCACTTTCAGTACATCCATACCATCGACCTGCCGACTTGGAATCTTAAAGCCCAAACTCCGCTTGTACAACTCCGTCTCGGCACTGGCGCGCTCAACAGATGTTCCCATAGCATACTGATTGTTTTCAATAACATACACAACCGGAAGACCCCAAAGACTTGCCATATTAAAGCTTTCATATACTTGCCCTTGATTGACTGCACCATCGCCTAAATAGACCACGGTAACCGCGGTATCTTCTCGATATTTGCTGGCCAAAGCTAAACCAGTTCCTAAAGATACCTGTGCGCCGACAATGCCATGACCACCAAAAAACTTTTTCTTTTTTGAAAACATATGCATAGACCCACCCTTGCCCTTAGAGTAGCCAGTCTCACGGCCCAATAGTTCTGCCATCACGCCACTAGACTCCATTCCACAGGCAAGCATATGACCATGGTCACGATATCCAGTAATCACATTATCTTTTTCTGAAGTTAAAACCGACTGAATGCCGACAACAACCGCCTCTTGCCCTATATACAAATGACAAAAACCACCTATTTGACCCATGCCGTATAATTGTCCGGCTCTTTCTTCAAATCGTCGGATTTTGAGCATTTCTTGATAATAACGCAGTAAGTCATCCTTATTCAAAGATACTTTGTCGTGAGACATCTTCATTTCATGAAGCACATTTTTAGAATCACTAGATACCGGCTCTAGTTTTTTTTCTTTTTTAGCTGCCATTATACTCGCTCCTTAAATATGAGTACATCAAGTCGAAATCTATACATAACTCATCCTAGATCTGCAGCGTCTCAAAATTTTAAAAACTCAAAGGGAGTAATAATAGAATTGCTGGATAACCAACCCTTGAGACACTGGATAATATTGCATAACTTCTTACTGGTATACTAAATAAACTTTATTCCTCACTACCTGAACTGATACACATCAAAAAATAAACGTATACTTAAATGAAGTGTTAATTGAATTTAACTAATAGTCACAAAAGCTTATCCTGTTTAGCACACCATAAAGTAAAAACAAATATGTAAAAATTATCTTCTATGAGAATTAATAGCCATATACAACACCGATAACATGAATGAAATGCTAAATTGATGCACATATTGAGAACTAAACGCAATAACCCTGTGCATACTAAACACTCAAAAATACTATTTTCTATTTTCCTAAATCAAAAATCCCGAATCACTAAATCTCTTTGGTGAGCTTTGCCCAACAGAACACGCGCTTGTTCATCTAACATGTCTGAATCAACTGCATCAGGACGCATACGACGAACGCGCATCTCAAAAGACTTACGTTTTTGTAACACCTGATTATAATTTTCAGAAACAATCTCAAGATGATTTCGCATTTTTACATATACCAAAATACCATGATCTCCATAAATAAGATGAAAGCTGGTATAAATAAAAAGGGATACGAGAAATGTTGGTATTAATACCACCTTAAAACGAGTTCTAAATTCACCAAGACCGGTCATTTCATTCTAGATCACCACATTAAAATTTAAGTTCTATTTAAGTTCTATTCACCTTACATTATAGCAAAATAATAACAAAATAAAAAAATAATTTTCTACCTTAAAATCTTACTTCCAGCATAGCGTGCTTGGGATCCTAAGTTCTGTTCAATTCGTAAAAGTTGATTATATTTTGCCACGCGATCAGAACGGGCTAGAGACCCTGTTTTAATCTGTCCGCAATTCAAAGCCACAGCCAAATCCGCAATGGTGCTGTCCTCTGTTTCCCCCGACCGGTGGGACATAACAGCCCGATATCCTGCCCTGTGGGCCATATCAACAGCGTTTATAGTTTCTGTTAACGTGCCAATCTGATTGACCTTCACCAAAAGGGCATTGGCTGCGTGCTGGGCGATACCTTTTTCAAGACGTTTAGTATTGGTCACAAACAAATCATCACCCACCAACTGGACGCGGTCCCCAATTGTCTTGGTCAAGTCGATCCATCCATCCCAATCATCTTCATCAAAGGCATCTTCAATGGAAATTATTGGATACTCCGCAGCTAACCTCTTCCAAAAGTTAATGACCTCGGGAGTCGTGAGTGAGGTACCATCTATGGTGTATTTGCCATTGTTGTATAATTCAGAAGAAGCCGCATCAATGGCAATAAAGACATCTTTACCAGGAGTATATTTGGCCGCTTCAATTGACTTAATGACAAACTCTAACGCCTCGCGGGTTGAGTTTAGGGCAGGAGCAAATCCCCCCTCATCACCCAAACCAGTACTATGCCCTGCTTGTTTTAAGAGTCCTTTTAAGCTGTGGAAAATTTCCGCACCCATGCGCAGAGCCTCAGAAAACGATTTTGCAAATACCGGCATAATCATAAACTCTTGAATATCCAAGGCGTTATCTGCATGGGCACCGCCATTAATAATATTCATCATAGGCACTGGAAGCACGTGGGCATTGACCCCACCAATATAACGATATAAAGGCAGGCCGACCGTCTCAGCTGCCGCTTTTGCAACCGCTAAAGAGATACCTAAAATAGAATTTGCGCCTAAAACACTTAAGTTATCGGTATTATCGAGGGCGCACATGGTGTGATCGATCAAGGCTTGATCTTCAACATCTAAGCCAGATAAAACATCAAACAGTTGACCGTTTACAGCGTCTACTGCCCCTTGAACCCCTTTTCCTTTATAACGGAAAGGGTCACCATCTCGCTTTTCAATCGCCTCATACTTACCAACAGAAGCGCCACTTGGGACAGCAGCGCGTCCTACAACACCATTTTCCAATACAACATCTACTTCGACAGTAGGAAACCCCCGACTGTCTAAAATTTCTCGTCCAATAATATCAGTAATTGCTGTCATGTAACACACCCCTTAAATATAACTAATGAATCGTTAACTTTGGTCACAAAATTATAAAAAAACTCGTCTCAACAAAATGTAATTCCATATGGGACTTATTTTAAAACTCAATAAAATCATTTATTATCAAAAGACTTGATGAGCTTTTTTTGCACAATTGCAGCTTCAATAAAACTTTTAAACAATGGATGAGGATTAAATGGTCGTGATTTTAATTCAGGATGAAACTGTACACCTATAAACCACGGATGACCTTCTAACTCAACGATTTCGGGGAGAACACCATCGGGTGACAGGCCGACAAATTTGAGCCCCACGGCCTCAAACTGTTCCCTGTAAGCAATATTGACCTCATAACGATGGCGATGACGCTCGGATATCTCTAAGCTCCCATAAATTTGATGGGTAAGAGAATCTTTTTTAACATGACAGTCATAGGCACCAAGTCGCATTGTGCCCCCTAAATCCTTGACATTCTTGCGATCAATAACTTCATGATCTTTCACCCATTGATCCATCAACCCGATAATAGGATTCTCACAGGATCTAAACTCTGATGAAGATGCCTGGTAAGAGAGTCCAGCAAGATTACGAGCAACCTCTATACAAGCCATTTGCATTCCCAAACAAATTCCAAAGTAGGGAATCTTATGGGTCCGCGCATACGTGATAGCGTTGATTTTTCCTTCAGAACCACGAACGCCAAAACCACCTGGGACAATAATACCGTCATACCCTTCAAGAATATGGTCACGATTCTCAACCTCTAAGGTATCAACTTGAATCCAGGAAATGTCCACATGTACCCGATTTGCGAGCCCCGCATGGACAAGAGCTTCACTTAAAGACTTATATGCATCCGCAAACTCGGCGTACTTCCCAAAGACACCTATTTTGACGCTGCCCTTAGGGTTATTAATTTTCGTTGCAATATCAATCCAAGAAGACAGGTCTGGGACGTTTGTCTCTGTAATACCAAAAGCATCAAGAATCGCCTGATCTAACCCCTTCTCATGATAACGTAAGGGCACTTCATAAATAGAGTTCACATCAGGAGCAGGAATGACCGCCTGCTCTTTCACGTTACAAAACAATCCAATTTTACGGAGCACTTGGGGAGAAATCTCACTCTCGACCCGACACAGTAAAATATGGGGCTGAATTCCGATAGACCTCATTTCTTTGACAGAGTGCTGGGTCGGCTTGGTTTTAAACTCGCCCGCGGCACTAATGTAAGGAATAAGAGTAAGGTGGACAAAAATAATTTGTTGAGGCTCAAGCTCGATATATAATTGACGCGCAGCTTCTAAAAATGGCTGCCCCTCAATATCGCCAACCGTTCCCCCAATTTCACATAGAACAAAATCTTTGCCCTCAGTATTATTGAGAATAAAACTCTTAATCGCATCCGTTACATGGGGCACAACCTGCACCGTGCCGCCGTCATACCCACCCAGACGCTCCCGCGCGATGACATCCAAATAAATCCGCCCGCTGGTAACACTATCAGACTTTTGAGCTGGAACGCCGGTAAAACGCTCATAGTGACCAAGGTCTAAGTCGGTTTCAACTCCGTCCTCAGTCACAAATACTTCCCCATGCTGATAAGGGGACATAGTTCCCGTATCCACATTTAAATAGGGATCTAACTTACGTATATTAACTTTATATCCTCGCGCCTGAAGCAAGACACCAATAGCAGATGCCGCCAGTCCTTTTCCTAAAGAAGACACAACACCACCGGTGATAAAAATGAACCGTACCATAAACAACCTAATTAAAAATCAAAAAAAACGGTACATTTGTCACATACAGCTTCAAATGCAAACATCTATTCGTACGAATGATTTACAAAAAATCGCGCACTCTACAGAATAAAATTTACACCCCTGCACCTACTCAAAAGAAGGGACACTTGGCTGACTCTCATCTTGAGTCTCGTCCCCTTTTGAACTGTCGCTTTCTTGGATAATTTCCGTATCCAGAATCGACGATGCGCTACGATTAGCACTTGCTGAAATAGCAAGCACTAGGCTGCTCAACATAAAACCTGTTGCAAGTAAACTTGTTGCCCGTGTCAAAACATTGCCTACAGCACGACCCGACATCAGACCATTTGCACCACCGCCAATTCCCAAGGCGCCACCTTCACTTCGTTGAAGCATAACAACACCTATTAGCAATACTGCTAAAACTAAATGTATAATAAGAACTACTTGTTCCATTTCAAATTTACACTTTCTTTTTAAAACGCACTGTCAATAATATACTAAAATGAAAACTCTTACTGGTATTTTTTCCTAAAGGTACTCATTAGAAATTTATAACAAACTACCATAAAAAGGCTAGTACTTTTTATATTTCATATCTCTTAACGGCACGCGAACCTAAAAAAAGCAGACTGCAAATAAACTGATATTCAGGCGCGCTGACCACTTACGGCAATCTTCACAAAACCATCTGCACTCAGGCTTGCCCCACCAATAAGCCCCCCATCCACATGGGCAAGGGACAAAAGCTCTCGGGCATTTTCTGGCTTCATAGACCCCCCATAAAGCAATGGTATTGTCTGACCAGAGTCTGAAAAACGAATACACAGGGCCTCACGCATGCCCTGATGCATAGTCATAATATCTTCAGAACTTGGAATCCTACCGCTTCCAATAGCCCATACAGGTTCATAGGCAACAATAATACGATCAGCATGGCCATCACTTGGGAGACTTTGGTCAATTTGTGACAAAACTGTCTCAAGGGCCTGGCCCCCATTTCTTTGCGCCTCAGTTTCCCCGACACAAACAATTATTTTAAGACCGGCCGCTAAGGCTGCCTGCCCCTTCTGGCGGATAAGCTCATTAGTTTCACCACAAAGGGTGCGTCGCTCAGAGTGGCCAAGGATCACATACTCAAGGCCGCAATCGACCAACATAGGCGCAGACACCTCGCCCGTATAGGCGCCCCCCTCCTTATGATGACAGGTCTGGGCACCAACCTTAATGCCACTTCCCCGAACAACGCTCACGATGCGCTCACATGAAATAAATGGCGGACAAATAACAACGTCCACATCTTGCAAAAGAGTTGTATCGAGTTTTTGGTAAAGCGACTGGGCTAACGCAGTTGCCTCCGCCCCACTCCCATTCATTTTCCAATTGCCAACAATCAGCTTCTTATTCTTAGCCATTAAACAAAACCCCTAAAGTTTATAACATAAAATTCAAGATTAGACGAAGAGACTTTAGGTTTTCATCCACACATACCCTTATCATAATCCAAGCTTCCCGCCTCTCAGCCCCTCAATTTAATTCATAATATATAGGACAATCTATAAAATAACTAGACACGAGCGTCTAAGCTACATTAATATCGCAATTAAAATGAATAGACTTATTCAAGAATATAGGCACATTTATGAATGTGAAAATGAAACTTCGAATATTATCCTTTAAAAAGTGTACTTTTGTAAGATGATCAAATCTTTCATAAATACAAATATTTAATTCATTTTAGACTTTTTTAAAGTATGTATTTTGTTTAATTTATAGAGGATATACTGCATGTTGCTATCAATGCGCAGAGGTGCAAATACGTGGGTCGCAAAAATATTATTCATACTTATAGGTATGAGTTTTGCCGCTTGGGGACTAGGAAATATTTCATTTGGTAACAGTAATCCCGATATTATATCGGTACGTAATCAAAGTATATCCCTACAAAAGTTCAATAATTATTTTCAACAGTCCATTGGACAGTTCAAAGGGATAATGCCTGATTTTACCGCCGAACAAGCGATTAGTTTTGGTATTTTTGACAATACACTTAATTCCCTCCTCAATGAGACTCTTATTTCTGCACTTGCGGAGGATTTTAAAATTACCCCGCCCAATGAGCATATTTTAAAAATACTCTACAGTACCCCTACCTTCCATGGCGCTGATGGTAAGTTCAGTAAAGCAACATTTAAAACATTTCTTGCAATGAACAATTTATCTGAGCAACAAATGATTAAAAATATTCAAACATTTATTGTGCAAAATGAAGTGAGCAAGCTGCTTTTTAGTCAAGTTCAACTCCCCACCATCTATGCCCAATATCTGACACGTGACGCTCTGGAAAAACGTGACCTTGACGTTATCACCATAGATGCAAATCAAATTACAGATATTCCCGCGCCAACAGCAGAAGAAATTCGTAACTACTATGACAACAACCTTGAAGCGTTTAAAACGCCTGAAGTGCGTGACGTTCAAGTCATAAAAGTTTCAAAAGAGACCCTCGCTAATAGCATCATTATCCCAGAAGAAGATATTGTTAAAGAATTTGACTATCGCCAAGACTCCTTGGGAACCCCCGAACGCCGTGATTTAAACCAACTTATTGTTGCGGACAAGTCCACGGCAGACAAGGTGATGTCACAAATCAGCACTGGCCAAAACCTTGCATCCGTTGCCGCGGAGCAGAACTTATCTAACATCACAAAACTTTCCAATGTCGCGGCATCAGAATTGGATTCTAATCTGGCGGCTCAAGTCTTCTCATCTAGGGTGGGCACAACCATAGGCCCGATCCAAACCAGTTTTGGCTGGCATATTGTAACGACCCTAAATATGATCCCAGGCAATGCTCCTACGCTTGATGAGTTTCGCGGCAGCCTTCGGCAAGAGATGGCACTCACACTTGCTGCAGATAAGTTGTTTACCCTAAGTGCCACCATCGAAGAAGATTTATTTTCTAATGTTTCTTTGGAAGAAATTGCTCAAAAAAATTCTTTGTCCACTTTTAAATTCACAAACATTACGTCCAGTGGAAGTATTTATGATGAGCAAAATACCCAAGAATTTAAAAGCATCTTAGATTCCCTCGGAAGTTATGCGCAGGAGATTGTCGCCTCTGCATTTGACGCGCAAGAAAATACGCCAAACGAAATTCTTCAACATGAGGATGGTAGTTTCTCTTTGATTTATGTCACTAAAGTGACGCCACAATATCAAATTGCCTTAGAGTCTGCACAGCAACAAATTCAAGAAATTTTGACGAAAAATATGCAATACGCAAAAGCCCTTGAAATTGCTCAAGAGATCAAGGAAAATTCTGATAGCGCCACCATTCAGCAAAAGTATGGCCGTGCCGTCTCCCCCACACAAAAGGTTGTGATTCAACGTAGCGCGACCTCTTTTAGTGATAGATTTAAGACCAGCGCTTTTGCCCTTGAAAGAAACCAAGCTCACTATGTAGAAGAAGCTGACGGACGGATTGCTGTCATTAAACTTAATGAGGTCATCCCCCCAAGTGATGAAGAGGTGAAAGAGAAAATCTCAACCGTTAGGAAGCAAAAGAGCCAAGCCTTAAATGCCGATATCATCGCGCAGGTGTTCGCGCGTCTTAAAACTGATTTCAAGGCAAAAGTTAAGCGTTCCACTGCGTTGGAGTATTACCTGACGACTCCTGAATGAAAAATAATCAAGAGTAATGATATTGTATACGCGCGCGGCTCCATAATCATTGGGGACGCGCGGCGTATCCCGTCAGCCCTGTCTGAGAAAAAAACAAAAGAGAAACAGTAAAAAATAAGGTTTCGCTTCCCTTAAGCCCAATCGGCTCATAAGAAAACTTTCTTGTGGGAAAATACGAATTCGTCCGCAACGGGCATGATACCATTCATAGACACCATCATCCATAGACACCCCAAAGACATGGGCTGAAGAACGCGCCTGAGTATTTGTCTTAGGTCTCGTCCCTTTTGCCTTTTTCTAAGTTATAGGCAAAGGAGTTTTCCGCAGCCGCCTGCTCTTTCTTGCGAAGAGAGAATGTATCTAAACTCAAACGATGACAGTGGCCTTCAAGTTTTGCCCCTGACTCAATATTAATTTCCTCATGAATTATATCACCAACGACACACGCCGTTGATGACAGGAAAATAGATTTTGCGCGAATCACTCCATTGACTGTGCCATAAATAAAGGCAAACTCAGCGTCTATATAGCCCGTGATCCGTGCTTCACTCCCTATTGTCAGTTTATAAGACTGAATATCTCCATTCACAACGCCATCAATATGTATTTCTCCATCCATAATAATATTGCCAACAATGTGAACACCCTTACTGACAATGCTAGGCACACTATTATTTGCACTGCTATCAGTTTGTAATTGTTCGTTGTTCTCTTTAAATATCTTAAACACAAAAAGTCCTTAAACTCACATGAAATTCCATAAATTACATTTTACCCTAAGTATTAAAAGCGTCCATATGCTTTCTCAATCATAATAATTCTAATCCAGCATCAAAAAATAAAATAGGATTAAAGTGCTTGCCATTAAATAAAATTTCATAGTGCAAGTGTGATCCCGTAACACGACCACTTGTACCTACCTCTCCAATATAATCTCTATGTGCCACAAGGTCACCCTTTTTTACTTTAATACTGTTAAGATGGCCATATTTTGTAATCACTCCATCACCATGGTCTATTTCAATCAAACGACCATAAGCACTTTTATATCCCGCAAAAATCACGCGTCCGGCAGAGGTTGCAAAAACAGACGTTTTAATGGGCGCCGCCATATCTATGCCCATGTGGTGGTCACGGTGACCATTAATAGGGTCTTTACGAACCCCAAACTTACTTGAAATATAATAGTTATTCAACGGCGAAGAAAATGGAATTATTCTAATAATATCTTGTAAAGCTCGGTGTTCTCGTAAATGAAGACCCAATTCTAGAATTTTACTTTTCATGCTAGCAAAAAACGTCACATCATCATCAAGAGTTGCCATTGTCGACTCAAACCGCGCATCAAAATCATAAACCAACGCATTATTGGTATCTTTAGCAAGTTGTCGCTCCACTAACAGGTCGAGATCAATACCTGTACTCCCAATTGTCCCCTTAATTTCTTTGATGTAGGTTTTCGTATAAAAAAGTAAATAACGAATAAACTGTTTTTGCAATTCTAAAACGCTTGAGGCAACCTGTTGCGATAATACGTATTGATCTAAAATCTTTTTATTTTCACTTTTAACTTCATGCCAATCTTCCTGTAAATTAAGACGCTCCACCTCAGCCACGTGCAAATATCTCTTAACGGTTGCAGGATCTAAGAATGGGAGTGTTTCCTTAACATTAACGTCGTTAAGAGAAATAAGGTCTCCATTTGGAAAGCCAATCTCTTCAACGAGGTATATAACATGGTCGATACGGGTGCTGTTCGCTTGTGAGTCATAGGCCACCATCAACGTACTTTCTAGATCACGGAGGCGTTTCTTCTTTTCAATGATGACCTTCACTTTCTCCGCCTCAAAAGGGAGAGACTCCTCAACCTCTTCAAGGGATTGCAAAAGCTGGTTACGCTCCACTAACAGTTGACTAAACCGCGTATAATCATCGTAAATTTTTTGTGATAAGTGAACCAGTCTATTTTGTAATGCCCGCGACTCTTGCACAAAGGATGAGTGGGAAAACTTAGACTGTAACAGCTGGGTATTCAAACGCGACAAGCGCACCTCTTGAAGGACAATAAAACCGAGACACCCAACAAAGAAAACCGTAAAACATATCAGAAAAGCAATTGCAAGACTTTGAGCGATAGCCGTCAGTTTAAGATACTTCACGTGGCCATCAGATTGAATCAGAACCTGACAGTCCTTAAACTTAGAAGAAAATCCCTTTAAGAAATTATATTTTAATACAAACTTTTTCTTATTATTTCTATTTATTGTCATTGGTAATCATTTAGGCTGGTGAAAGATAAAAGCGCAATCAATAAAATGATTGTGACCAAAATGGCTTATAAACCTTCCATCAAGCCCTGCGTATATTTTAATACAGACTCAACGTGCCCCGTTACTTTCACTTTCGCCCATCTATGTACGAGGACGCCGTGGGGGTCAACCAAATATGTTGTCCGTTCTATACCCATATACTTACGGCCATACATAGACTTTTCTTTCCAAACTCCAAAACCCTCACAAACATGCCCCTCTGCATCAGAGCCAAGAATAATATTTAAATTATGTTTAGTCCTAAACTTTTCATGCTTGGCAAGAGAATCCTTCGACACCCCAATAATCTGAACATTTAAATGGTCAAATTGCTCACGGGCTTCTGAGAAACCACTCGCTTGTTTTGTACATCCAGACGTATCATCCTTAGGGTAAAAATAAATAATATAATATTTCCCTGCAAAAGACTGATTATTCACGGTACCGTGGGTATCTGTGACGAAAGAAAAATCTGGAACACTCTGCCCTATAGATAGCTCAGACACGTTTATTTTCTCCTTATTGACTTACAAACATTCCAAGCCTAACCGTTTAGCCGCAAACCTACAAGCTTGTAAATGGTTTTACTTTAATTATTGTGGTGCACCTAATAAGATATGGAAGAACCTTTGTACATCTTTTTGAGCTTGGCGCAACATGCTTTCGAAATCATCAAAACTCGCCACACCAGCCAAACGTACGAGGAGGTCCTTGAGAGTAAAGGGCCACTGATCATGGGGTTGGTTTTCTATATTTAAACATAACTCTTTCATGCCATAAATCGTATTGTACATTACAACGATCTGCCCCAGCCTGTCAGCAATTTCCTGATCTATGATAGCGCATTCCCCTAACTTTTCGCACACCGAGACCATGTTCTGATTTAAAATTTGTGGATACGCATTACCATGGAGCAATTGCAGAGCCTGAACGATCATCTGCAGTTCCATCATCCCACCTTGGGCATACTTTAAATTCCATACATTCTTGCTTGAGGCTTGATAGTTTTTCCGCACTTTATCCCGCATACTCACCACATCTTCTATGGTTTTTTGGGGATCCTTCTTCCGTTGTAACACATGATCAACGTGACGTGAGATATCCGCCAACAGGGGCTGAGACCCTGTAATAACCCGCGCGCGCGTAAGGGCCATATACTCCCATGTCCAAGACTCAGAACCATAATAATCACTAAACCTCTCAAAAGACACTGCCAGAGGACCGCTGTGCCCACTCGGACGCAACCGCGTATCGACCTCATATAAGAGGCCATCTTTATTTTCTATTTGCAAGAGAGAAATAAACTGCTGACTTAACCGCACAAAGTAATGGGGCGCAGAGATACTTTGCTGGCCATTGCTCATGGTCTCCTCACCAGTGCGATAGATAAAAACTAAGTCTAAATCTGACTTTAGCGTCATCTCTCGGCTTCCAAATGTGCCCAATCCAATAATCGCAAACTCGCTATCAGGAATAACGCCGTATGTATCTGTAAACTCTTGCATCACGTGCATATATAAAAAATGACAGATTAAATCAGCAACATCTGAATAATCCACCACCCGCTGTGCCCGACTTTCAGGATCAAAAAGCCACTGCACCCCTATATGGGCACGACGACTGTTAGCAAACCTTCTAAACTGAGCGATTAAACGGTCGCCATCTGGAATTTTGGCGACAAAATTAGTTAACATCTCTTTCTGTGACTGCAGTGTTGGTTGGCCCAAGGTCGGTTGAGAGAGCAAAAAAACATCTAAAACCTGGGGAGAACGCCCGACCGAGCTCGCAAGATTAGGGGCAGTATGCAGCAAATAACATAAGCGCTCTAAGATACTTACATCCTCAGCAATAATTTTAAAAATCTGCACCCCTGAAGGTAAGTGCTCGACAAAGGTATAAAACCCTATAAAAACCTCATCTGGCCTGGTGGTTTCTGAACACATGTGCAAAATTGTTGGGACAGCGGAGGTCAACATTTGTTGAGAGCGCGTCCCTTGGGCAGACTTAAAACGTCCATAGTGCCAGGTACGAATAGAGTGAATAATGAATTTCGGATTATTATATCCCAGCTCTTGGAGGGTTTTAATCGTACCAGGATCATCATCTGTTCCGGTAAAGACCAAGTTGCCTATGTCAGAGGAAAGTGTCGGCGCCGACTTGAATAAATAAGAATAATGCTTGTTTACAAGTTTTAAGTGATACTTGATGGCGGTCACAAATTCATGATAACTGCTATAGCCACAAAAGTATGCAAGACGGACCATGGATTCTGAGTCTTTTGGCAACATATGGGTTTGCTCATCGTTAATCATTTGCAACCGATGTTCCAAATTACGCAGAAAATAATAGGACTCTAACAGTTCATTACGCACTATTGATTTAATCTGTTTCAAAGATACCAAAGCATTCAAGGCATCACAGGTTCCAGCTTGGCGAAGAGAAACCTCACGTCCACCCATAATAAGTTGCTGGGTTTGTACGAACATTTCCACTTCGCGAATGCCGCCATACCCCATTTTAATATTATGCCCTTCAACGGCCAGATTTCTATGGCCGCGTACTGCATGAAACTGACGTTTGAGAGACTGAATATCCTCTATGGTAGCAAAATCTAGGTACTTACGCCAAATAAACGGCCGCATTTTCTCTAGAAAAACCTTACCAGCTTGAAAATCTCCCGCAATAATCCGCGCTTTAATCATCGCGGCACGCTCCCAATTCTGGCCATAACTTTCGTAGTAGTTCTCTGCCGCGATCACACTAATGGCCGGTTGCGTCACCCCCGCATCAGGGCGCAATCGCAAATCAACCCGACATACATATCCCTCGGAAGAATAATCTTGTAACAGACAACTCAAGTCCTTCGTGATGCGTATATAAAGTTCTGACAAAGATTTTTTACCAGAATACGTCACCTTTTCAGGGTCAAAAAGGACAATAATATCAATATCACTTGAGTAATTAAGCTCAAACGCGCCCATCTTCCCCATGGCGATAACAAATAATCCACTATCCTTTGAGGGATGCTCAGGGTCTACCCCCTTGAGGTGACCATTGGTAATGGCTTTCAAACATAGGTGTTCAAGGGCAATTTGAACCACCGTATCAGCAAAAAGGGTCAAATATTTCGTTGTCTCCATAACATGTAAATAGCCCGCAAGATCTGCAATTGAGAGAATCAATATAAATCGCTGCTTTCTGATACGCATCTGAGAAAATATATGCTGACGCGTCGAATCTGCTGGACACGCGGCACGCAACTGCTCAAGCTCTTTTAATAATAAATCATGGGGACTGCTGGTCAGCGCATAGTAACTTAATTCTGGATATCTTATAATTAATTGACTCACATATAGACTTACACCAAAAATACACTCTAAAAGTGAATTAAGAGGGCATGGTTTTTTGGCCTCAACAAAAAAACTATATATATCTCGAGAAATTAATGTATTATACTGTAAACTTTCCAGAAGTAGATTCCAGTTTAGTAACGCTTGTTCTTTATATGAGGGAAGAGGCAGCTCTTTAATCTGGTATAATTTATTATTTGTAGTATTCAATGTTTAATACCTTAGTATAGCTATAAAAAATATAAGTGTTTGTTATTTCTGTTAAGGTAAGTTAAATAAATGATAGACCTTAATTTACCATAAAAACCAATATGGTCAAAAGGTGATATTTTGTACTAAAAAAATACGCAGCTTTGGAAGCTAGAAGTGATTCAAATCATATCAATATATCATACAGCATTAAAAGGAATAAAAAACCTCTTCTTACTCATAAAATATATTCTTAGGTTTATCATGCGGAAGTTTTTACGCATTTTAACCTCTATTATTTATATTGTTATATTATTACTTGCGTATATTCTCTGGGAGATACAGGACGATAATTTTGACTTAGAGCTGATAAAAGATCATTTGGTATCTGTGCTCAACGAAAGCACCTATACCGACATTACAGAAGTTGAGAGTCTGGTCTTTCATCGCGCCCCTGAGAAAAACCAATTTGAATTTCTTGCCTCTAATATAGTTTTCAATATTCCTGGTATTGAAGGGAACTGTCACCTTAAAAAATTGGCGTTTAACATTGACTATGCATCAGTTTTAAAAGGACAGATTTCCCCTACTTACATTGAAGTTGACCTCCAATCAATGAGCGCTGTGCGTTCTAATACGGGAGAGGTTAAATTCAAGCTCGCCCATAAAAAAGAGTCCTGTTACCTCCCTATTGAAAATATCTATGCATACCTAATGGGCATGACCCAGGATACATATACGAAGCAGGCAGGAAACAGCCTGACCCAAGGACATATTATTAATGACTTTACCTTAAAGTCCGACCATTTTAATTTTAAAGATGAGCTGACGCAAAGAAATATTATCTTAAAAAACAATAGGCTATCCGTAAACATAAACAATGTTTTTGTCCAAACACAGTTTTACTCGGAAATTCTGATTGACGATAATAAAACCACCTTTGAAGGGACAGGCGGTCACTTTAGGAACAATACCCACTATTTTGATATTAAAATTAACGACCTCTGGCTCCCGCACCTTGAGATCATATCGAATAAACTTAAAGTTGTATCTGGTATTAAAACATTCGCCAATACCACCCTTAATATTAATGGAAATGCCCAATCAATTTTATCTAACATTGACTTTTATATACAAAGTGAAAAAGGCACTATTTATATTGAGAACATTTTACCAAAAGAAGTTAGCTTCACACAATCCAGAATCCAAGGCAATGTCAATCAAGAAACTGGCACGATTAACCTTAAAACAGCCGAGCTTACCACGAACGGAACCAATATTAATTATAGTGGCGAGTTAATCTGTAAGTCATTGGATTGTAAAGTATCTAGCGACATGATATCGAAAATGGATACACGCCTAGAGATCACCAACATAGATGTAAAAAATCTGCTGAATTATTGGCCAATTAATATTGCTAAAGAGGTACGAAACTGGTTCTCGACCCATATCAATGAAGGGTATGTCAATTCTGCAGACTTCTTAATCACGAGCAATGATACAGACAATACCTCTCCCTCAAAAATAGATGATAACTTTCAAATTGATGTTGATTTTAAAAACGTAGGAGTAAAAATTTTTGAAGAGTTTGACCGCTTATCTGGTGTCACGGGGACAGCGGTTATTAATCAAGATAATATATATTTAGAAACCAACACGCCGTTGATGTTAGGGGAAAAGCTTAAAGGCTCCGCTCTCAAACTATATGCGGACTGGCATCACATTGAAAACCCAATGATAAATATAGAGTTTTTCATTAAAGGTAAATTGCCAGACGTTTTAGAAACCATCAACCAACCGCCTCTTAGTATTATTGACATCATAACAACCGACTTAACCAGATATGACGGTGAAGTAAGCGCCTACGTTAAACTGTCCTTCCCTAATAAATCCACTATCAACTACAGCGATGTCCACCTTGTAACCACCACAAAGATTAGAAACCTGAAAAAAACTGGAAGTGACGACATTTTTGACCTTCAAAAAGGGGATTTAGTTCTCAGTATTGATGGCGTTGATGCCAAAATAACAGGGACCGCCGTCATTGCCGACCTCTTATTTGATGTGGAATGGGAGTCTAAAATCAATATACCGACCTTCACGCAAAAAGAGATTATTTTATCATCCACCCTCTCAACCGATACCTTGGTCAAGGCTGGCATCCTCAAAAGTAAACTGATTTCTGGTGTTTTTGATTTAAGAACAAAAATGATTCAGTACCCCCAAGGCAAACAAAAACTTTTTGTCTCCGTAGACCTAACCAATACAAAAATAGTCATTCCTCAGGTTTTAACTAAACAGCATGGGGAAAAATCCCACCTAACGGCTACGGTCACCATAGATAGCTTAAACCCTGATAAAATCATCATTCAAAACATTGACTTTCAAATGAAGGACTTCTTGATGCAAGGGGAGGCGACCCTGACTGCTGAAGGTGAGCTTGATAAATTCACCATTAAGAATCTTAAATGGGGAAAAAACGACTTCTCCGCCGCTATTGGAAAGGATACAACGGGTCGCCTTATTGTGGCAATTAGTGGTCAAAGCCTGGACATGACACCGTATATTACAAAATTAGCCGACAAAATAATGAACCAAAAACCAGGTACTTATCCAGATATATCAATTCTGGGAACTTTCGCAAAAGTGTACCCGACACAAAATATCGAAATTGAAGATATAAAATTCAACTTTAACATCCAAAATAGTATCCTCGAAAATGGTGAATTAAAGGGGGTATATGGGGAAGAAAAGTATCCATTGCTTTTCACCATGAAGAGAAACAAGAAAGATAATCTCCGTAATTTCCGACTAGAGGCCAGTAACAGTAAAATGTTCCTTGACGCTCTGATTCACCCCAAAACGTACTTAAACGGTCAAGAGTTGGTTTTGACGGGGGAAATAAACGATCAAGTCAGCACTAACGCCATGACTGGTCAATTAATTATCAAAAATCTTCAAATGGAAGAAGCCGCTACATTTGCGCATCTTTTACAATTTAGCAGCCTGATTGGTATTCTCGAAATCATTAAGGATAAAGGCCTCACTTTCCAAAGGCTGGATGCCCCCTTTACCTATGAATCTAATACCCTTACCTTTAATAAGATTAATGTCCACAACCTTTCTCTGGGGATAAGCATGAAAGGTAAAATTGACATCAAATCCAAATACGTTGACCTAGAAGGAAGTATAATTCCAGTCTATGTAATGAATAAAATTCTAAGCATTATCCCCATAATGGGCACAATATTCACAGGAGAGTTTGACGAGATATTTGGTATGTCCTTCACAGCAAAGGGAGAATTAAAAAATCCAAAAATCCAAATTCAACCTCTGACAATATTGTTTCCAGGGTTTATCGTCAACATGTTGAAGAACAACAAAAGCAATATTACCGTTAAATCAGTGGAGGAACAAAAGAATGAAGCTGCACCAGAAATTGTGCTCCCTGTCCGTATCACACCTCCAGAAGAGGGGTATACCACCACCCCCCTACCAGAGACAGAACCGAACTTTTTCCTACCCTAAAAACACAAAGGCGGTCATACCCATAAAATGATACGCGCCTGCCTTATACCGACCTTAGAACAGCATGGCGCTTTTTACCGATGGAAATCTTCACGCCTTCAGGACGGACATGCTGAGACGTGAGCATCATATCTTGGCTCTCGACCACCGTATTATCGATACGCACCCCTTTACCTTGAATCAACCGACGAATCTCACCCTTAGTACCTCCAAAGGCACTGACAAAGGCATCAATCACTGATATGCCGGATGTGAGGGTATCAAGAGGAATTGACACCGTGGGTAAATCCTGACCCGTGCCCCCTTCCTCAAAGGTTTTCCGTGCTGTTTCAGCAGCTTCTTGGGCCTCTTCAAAACCACGAACCAGGGTTGTTACCTGATTAGCAAGAATCTTTTTTGCTTCATTCAGTTCAGCGCCCTGACACTTTTCTAAACGGGATATTTCCCCAAGATCAAGTTCGGTAAATAAACGCAGAAACTTTCCAACATCAGCATCTTCAACATTACGCCAATACTGCCAAAAGTCATAGGAGGATAAACGTTCCTTGTTCAACCAAACAGCACCACGGGCAGTTTTTCCCATTTTGGCACCGCTGGCGGTGGTTAAGAGCGGTGACGTTAACGCGTACAACTGATCAGTACCCATGCGCCGCCCTAAATCAATACCAGAAACAATATTACCCCACTGGTCCGACCCTCCCATCTGCAATCGGACACCATGTTGACGGAACAGCTCTACGTAGTCATAGGACTGTAAGACCATGTAATTAAATTCTAAGAATGATAAGGGTTGCTCCCGCTCGATACGCAAACGTACACTGTCCATTGTCAACATGCGATTAACCGACATATGACGCCCAACATCACGCAAAATATCAATATATTTCAAGTGATCTAGCCATTCAGCATTATTAATAAATTTGACGTCACCTTGATTCAAGACCACTTCGAATACATAACGCAAACTTTTCATATTGTCGTTAATGGTCTCACTACTAAGCATAGCGCGCGCCTCATCTTTTCCCGAGGGATCACCAATACGAGTCGTTCCCCCTCCAAATACCACAATAGGTCGATGCCCGCTCTTTTGAAAATGCCTCAGCATAATGATAGAAATAAGACTTCCCACATGTAAACTATCAGCAGTGCAATCAAAACCTACATAGGCTGAAACTTGTTGACCTTGGGTTAAAAGCGCGTCCAAACCATCAAAGCCAGAACATTGATGTATAAAACCTCTTTCACTTAATGTATTTAAAAACTCCGATTTAAATTTAGTCATATTTATATTATTCAATCCTCTATGCACGCGGGTATAAAATAAGGATACGTCACGCCAACTTAAAAAATCGTGCGACCCCACTCATCCCAGCAAACTATCGCACGTGTCGTTTAGTTTAGTTTAGTTTATAGGTTCAGTCGTTTGTTGAGTGCCTCCAGCGCAAAAGTACTCAACTAACCTCACGCCCTATGGTGACAAGGTCCGTGGGCTTTTTTCTAAACCAGCCATCAAAGGGTTGCACTTAAAGTACAAGGGGCAAGGTTTAAGTGAAGGAAATACCGTAGCCGATATCCTCACACCTTAAAAAACTATACCTCCTCCATACTGTTGCGGACATACTCTTCAATAACGCTACTTAATTCTTCAATGCACCCCTCAAAGAAATGATTCGCCTCATCAATGACATGGTACATAATATCAATACCACGTTGCTGTTGAAGTTTGGTCACAAGAGACTGGACATCTGGTTCAGTGACAATGTCATCCTGACCTCCCTGCAAAATTAACCCAGAGCTCGGACACGGGGCAAGAAAAGAAAAATCATATAAATTTGTCGGTGGCGAAACAGCCACAAACCCTAATATTTCAGGCCGCCTCATCAGCAACTGCATGGCAATAAGGGATCCAAAGCTAAAACCAGCCACCCAGCAGTGCCGTGATTCAGGGTTTTGTGCTTGTAGCCAATCTAAGGCCGCAGCTGCGTCACTTAATTCCCCTTGTCCTTGATCATACTTTCCCTGACTGCGTCCAACGCCTCTAAAATTAAACCTTAGAACTGAGAATCCTAAACGTCTATAGACATGAAACATGTTATAGACGACCCTGT
This sequence comes from Alphaproteobacteria bacterium, assembly GCA_965218375.1. Taxonomy (GTDB): domain Bacteria; phylum Pseudomonadota; class Alphaproteobacteria. The sequence goes on along the minus strand of OZ244618.1, from coordinate 1,977,628 downwards.
TATTCATATGCCCCCCATAAAGAGGGTGAGGATGAAAGACAAGAGCTATAGGGGCAAACTCTTGGCGACTTTCGAAATAACAACATTCTAAACGTCCTTCTGGACCATCTATGATAATTTCAGGCATAACTTTTCTAAAAACCTTGTAAATGAAAATTTTAACTTGCGTTTATAATTAAGACGCAATGCTATCCGTAAAAAGAAGTAAGTAATTTATGATACTTTGAGAATTCATATGGGCAAGTACTATAAATATCTTGTCTTGACAAAAAATAACATACAGGGCTTAGATAATGAAATTATTTTTGTACTCTCAATAAATGTCAACATGCATGTTAAAAACTATTAAGCAAGATATTAACGCTATTCTAAACTTTGATCCAGCTGCACGATCATTCATTGATGTATTGTTTACCTATCCTGGTCTTCATGCCCTGATATTACATCGGATTTCCCATTGGTTATGGCGGCATAAAATAAAGTTTATTGCTCGATTAATATCATACCTGTCACGAGCCTTTACCAATATTGAGATTCACCCTGCGGCAAAAATTGGGTACGCGTGTTTTATTGATCACGGCATTGGGGTTGTCATTGGGGAGACATCTGAGATTGGGAATAATGTGACCCTATACCAAGGTGTCACCCTTGGTGGTACCCAAATGCATAGAGGAAATCGTCACCCAAAAATTATGGATAATGTTATTCTTGGAGCTGGAGCAAAGATATTAGGCCCGATCACCGTGCATCAAGGTGCGCGCGTAGGCTCAAATGCGGTTGTCCTAAAAGATGTAGAAGATAACACAGCGGTTATCGGTATTCCTGCCAAAGTAATCCCGCAACAATCAAGCCAGTTTAAATCCTATGCCGAAGAGCCACACAATAACAATGACGCCTTAACCAAGAGCCATACCTTAATGTTACAAGAAATCAATAGCCTGAAAAGCCGTCTTGAAAAATTAGAAAAAGAGATATCGGATCTTCATAAAAATTCCAAATAAAACAAGACTATTCCTGTTAAAATAATAAAAACCATATTTTTAATAATATATTACTGCTCGAAAATTTGATGTATTGTCCATAAATATTTATTATTATACCTACATACCTTACATTTTATATGGAATTGATTATCAGTGATTTACTGTGACTATAATGCAACCACACCAACGCGTCCAGAAGCTATTGAGGCGACAATAGAAGCCCTAAAAATAGTTGGAAACCCCTCATCCGTTCATGGTTACGGCCGCCTTGTCCGCAATACCGTTGAAGATGTGCGCCACCTGATTGCCAAGACTTTTAACACGCGCCCGCAAAATATTATTTTTACCTCTGGAGGGACAGAGTCCAATATTCTAGCCTTAAATAATGCACCACGTATTTTATTTAGTGCTATAGAGCATGATTGTATTCTTAATATCGCCCAGAGCTTTGATCCCCAGTCACTCACAATTCCCGTGACCCCAGATGGAATTACTAACATCAATTTTTTAAAAGATCTGCTGCGTTCTCAAACATTCCCTGCCAATTCTGTCATTACTGTCATGTTCAGCAATAACGAGACTGGAGTTATCCAACCCATTGCTGAGCTTGCTGACTTAGCCCATGAGTACGGCCTGTGGTTCCACTGTGATGCCGTCCAAGCAGCGGGCAAGATTCCCATTGATCTTACAGAGGGAAATATTAACAGCCTGAGCATCTCTGCCCACAAGTTTGGAGGCCCTAAAGGTGTGGGCGCATTAATTCATAAGGATCCGTCCCGCCTTGTCCCCATCATCTTAGGAGGCGGGCAAGAGCAACGGAAACGCTCTGGCACGGAAAACGTCTCTGGCATTGCGGGCATGGGCGCTGCCCTCTCAGCAACACTTGCCAACAGGGATGAAGAAGTACGCCACATCACGGATCTGCGCACTTACATGGAAGCGGAAATGCAAAAAAATGTTCCAGAAAGTGAAATTTTTGGACGTAACGCCCCACGGGTCGCCAATACAACTAATATTCGTATACCTGGATTAAAAAACGAAACCCAACTGATTAGGATGGATCTTGCGGGTATTGCTGTCAGTACGGGGGCTGCGTGTTCATCAGGGAAAATAACGCCAAGCCATGTTCTCCAAGCGATGGGCGCTAACAAAGATGTCTCAGCAGAATCAATTCGCATCTCCTTGGGCTGGGAAAATACTAAAGAAGATATAGATGCCTTGATTAAAGCGTGGTCTGAGATGGCGCGCAAACATTTGCAGAGGACAAAAGTGCGACCGCCTCTTAATTGATTCATAGCGACTTATTAAATTATCTATTGCCCTTTGGTCAATGAAAAGATATGAAAAGAACAGATAAGCAGTAAAAAAGTTTAGAGAATACTATTATGCCTAAAATTATTTTTGTCGGACAAGACGATGAAAGTGAAATTGTTTGTGATGCACCCCTTGGTGTATCTGTTCTTGAAGTGGCAAGAAGTAACAATGTGGACCTTGAAGGTGCGTGTGAGGGGTCCCTTGCCTGCTCGACCTGTCATGTCATTGTGCTTGAAGAAGAGCGCTATGAGTGTCTCCCTGAACCCACAGAAGATGAAGAAAGTATGCTTGATCTTGCCTTCGGACTGACGCTGACCTCCCGCCTTGGGTGTCAGCTTAGAATTACTGAAGATATGGATGGCATCCGATTACGTATACCTCGGGGTTCGTAAAACTAACGATCCTTCAGATATAATAGAAATTCTTTTACCTCTTGGCTGTTCCAATCAATTTCGCCAACAAGGTACCCAACATACCTACCCAAAGGATCAAAAATCAACGTAGTAGGTATTAAACGGATATTTCTAAAGGTGCCCCTTTCACTTTCATAAATATTTAAATGTTTAATCCCAATGTTCTGATATACTTTTAAACCAGCATCAATTCCAGAAGAAAACTTTAAAACTGGAAGAACGGTTATCCCTTGATGCCCCAAAGCGCCATAAAGTTTGTCTAAAGACGGTAACTCTTTGATACATGGTGGACACGTCTCTGACCAGATGTTTACAACCAGAACCTCTCCTTTAAAATCTTTTAAAGTCTTGGTATTACCCTGTGCATCATTAAAAGCCACATTCTTAAATGTTTTATTTTTGCTATTTACAACAAATATTTCTAATTCCCCTTTAAGAAGTTCAGGAGGAATTGCCCAGCTTTTTTCAACAAAGACCAAAGCCATTATATGCACACACAACAAGATCAAAATATTTCTGGATATAACGTCTCGCATAAAATAAAATCCCTTGATTTTTGGCTAGATTTAGCATTTAAACAATTAAATGATATTTAAACTAATAGGAAATTTGTAAAATGTCACCTTTAAAACCTTCAAACACGAACATGATGTGGGGTGGACGGTTTGAAACAGGCCCAAGTGCTCTCATGGAAGATATCAATGCGTCAATTAAATATGACCAACGTATGTGGCGTCAAGATATTATAGCTTCCCAAGCCCATTGTCAGATGTTGATAAAACAAAATATTATTAGTGCTGAGGATGGTGAACAAATTTTACAAGGCCTAGAAGAAATCACCCAAGAGTTGCAAGAGGGGCGATTTGAATTTCGCACGGATCTTGAAGATATTCACATGAATATTGAATCACGGTTGAGTGAGAAAATTGGAAGCACGGCGGGACGACTTCATACGGCGCGCTCCCGCAATGATCAAGTTGCAACAGACTTCCGTCTCTGGTTACGGGAACACATGGAGCATATTGATGAGGCGTTGACCCACCTACAAAAAGCCCTCGTCACCCAAGCCTCCAACCACGTGGGTACCATTATGCCAGGATTTACCCACCTACAAACGGCACAACCGGTCACGTTCGGCCACCACATGATGGCTTATGTTGAGATGATTGCCCGCGATAAAACACGCTTAAGTGATGGCAAGAGGCGCCTCAATGAATGTCCGTTAGGTGTGGCAGCTTTAGCAGGAACATCTTTTCCCGTTGACCGCACAATGACCGCCCATGCCCTTGCTTTTGATCATCCCATGGCCAACTCTCTTGATGCCGTTTCTGCCCGAGACTTTGCCCTTGAGTTCCTGAGCATTGCAAGCATTATTGCCATGCATATGTCACGCTTAGCTGAGGAAATTGTTATTTGGTCGAGTGCACAGTTTAATTTTATCAAAATTTCTGACCAGTTTTCCACTGGTTCAAGCATTATGCCCCAAAAGCGTAACCCTGATGCAGCGGAACTTGTACGCGCAAAACCAGGACGGATTTATGGCGCTCTCATGGGACTATTAACCGTCATGAAAGGCTTGCCCTTAGCCTACTCTAAAGATATGCAAGAAGATAAAGAAGCCGTGTTTGACACGGTTGATACGCTAAACCTTATTATTGCGGCCATGACGGGTATGATTGAGGGTATGTCGGTACACAGCTCTGTTCTCTTATACGCGGCTGAGAGTCGTTTCTCAACAGCAACCGACCTAGCAGATTGGTTAGTCCGTAAAGTGCATATCCCTTTTCGTGATGCCCACCACATTACAGGTCGCGCGGTCAAATGTGCAGAAGAGAACTCATGTAAGCTAAATCAATTGTCCTTAAGTGACCTGCAAGCGATTGACCCACGCATTTCAGAAGATGTCTTTACGGTTCTGAGTGTTGAAAACTCAACAGCCAGCCGAAACAGCTATGGCGGAACCGCCCCGTCTCAAGTGCAACAACAGGTTGAGCGCTGGCAAGAGCTGTTATCCAATAAAAGTGAATAACCAAACCACCTGAAAATTTATCTACTTGTGTCTGGAACGATATTTATGCCCTACTTTACTTATAAGAACGGATATTTACACGGAGAAGAAATTGCCCTGCAGCAAATAATTGATGCCGTAGGCACTCCTTTTTACTGCTATTCCCAGCAAGGCTTCACCGATGGTTTTTTAGAATTTAAAAATGCTCTTGAGGGCACAAATTCACTCATCTGTTACGCAGTGAAAGCAAATAGCAACCTTGCGGTTTTAGAAATCCTGGCGCGGCTTGGTGCGGGTGCGGACATTGTCAGTGGTGCCGAGTTAAAACGGGCGTTACAAGCTGGCATACGTCCTGAAAACATTGTATTTTCTGGCGTTGGCAAGTCTGATGATGAAATCAAAGCAGCGCTCACCAGCAATATCTTACAATTTAATGTTGAGTCATTGCCAGAACTTGATGCCATCTCGGCCATTGCTCAAAAAATGAATAAAGTAGCCCCAATTGCCATTCGCGTTAATCCAGATGTTGCCGCCGTTACCCACGAAAAAATCTCTACGGGAAAACGCGGGGATAAATTTGGTATTGACTGGAGCGAAACCCTACACGCCTTTCGTCATGCCCGCACCTTACCAAACCTGCATATTAAAGGTATTGCCTGTCATATTGGGTCACAAATTACGTCCCTAGATCCGTTTGCAACCGCCTATACCCGCATAGGGGAGCTGTTACAACACCTTCGTTCTGAGGGGTTTGCCATTGAACAGATAGACCTTGGAGGTGGTCTGGGTATTCGATATCAAGATGACCAAGCAGATCCCGCCACGGCCCAGGAATTTGCTGCTATGGTTAAGCGCATAACCGCCCCTTGGAATGTCCGTCTTTTACTCGAACCTGGGCGCCAAATTGCTGGTAACTCTGGTATTATCGTCACATCTATCCGTTTTATTAAACAAGCAGGTCATATTCAGTATGCCATTGTTGATGCCGCAATGAATGACCTAGCAAGACCCAGTCTGTACGATAGTTATCATGATATTAAACCGATCATTGCTCCCCTCAAAGATGCTCCGACTCAGACCTACAGTGTGGTTGGCCCCGTGTGCGAAACTGGAGATATCCTCGCAAAGGATCGTCAATTACCCCGCTTAAACCAAGGGGACTTCCTTGCAATTATTTCTGCGGGTGCTTACGGTGCCTCCATGTCATCCACTTATAACAGCCGTTTTTTAATTCCAGAGATTTTGATCCATAAAAACCAGTGGGCAGTCATTCGGAAACGTCAAACCTATGAGGAGCTTGTGAGCCTCGAACAAAAGTTACCCTGGTAACCTCCCCCTATGGGCATTCCTCAATATGAGTCTGGTAAATAAAACTTTGCTTTAATTCCAACTGCATCTTCGGGAGGACTGATAAGACGACTCTCAAAGGGCACTTTCAGCTCTGAGGAGACTTCTTCTTGTTCAATTTGAACACTCCAAGAATAAATTTCCTCTCCATACTTTCCAAGGAGATCAATTTGTATTTCTGGAATTCGGCGCGCTTTATTGGAATTATTTAAAATTGCCCCAGAAACTAAAAGAAAATCGACCTCATTTTCTGTACCATTACTAATGCGTAAATCGACAATCTCTAACCCAAACTCCTCGGCCAAGGTCGGCAAACCAACCAGCTCATAGACCACAGTTAAATACGGTAAATTCTTAAGCAAGGGAACCCGACCAAAAATAAATACTGAGACACACACAACAACAAACAGCAGAAACCCCACCCAGCTTATAATCAGATGCCTAAGGTTACTAGAACGACTGACTTTAAAGGTATCCTCCCTCTTTGCGGTCTTTAGTATTTCAGGTGCCTCGTCTTTATCACCATGTGCAGCTAAACTCTCTCTTTGACGCAATCCTTCTATAACCGACATCCCCGTCAGCTCAGATTTTTCTATAGAAGCTGGATCATAATCCATATCCGTAGATGGCTTGGGCTTGGGCTTGGACTTAGGCTTGGGTATAGGTTTAGACTTTGGCCTGTTCTCAGATGATGCCATATTAAAAGGCTTACCATCAACCCCAACGCGCCATACATGAGAACACTCCTTACAGCGCACCTTACAACTTGGTGCTTTTAAAGCTTGTTCTTTAACATTAAACTTCTTTCCACATTGTGGACATATAATAATCATTTTACCAAAACAAATAATGTGTACGATTCTAGTCTAGTTCTTTATTATAAATAATTTAATATTATTTTATTTATATCAATATATTTAATATTTTTACAAAATGTACCTGAACAAATGATATAAATATATAATTTTTTCATTCTTAACTCGCAACAAAATTTAACAAATGCTTTTTTATTGAGTCCCAAATATGTCAGATGTTGTTTTTAAAAATATTAGATTACGCTATACGAAAGACCATGAGGTCCTCCGTAATCTCTCCTTTTCCCTTGCTCAAGGGTCATTTCATTTTATTACAGGAGCCAGTGGCGCTGGAAAATCTAGTATACTTAACCTTATCTTATCTGCCATACACCCAAATAGCGGAACAATAGAAGTTTTTGGAAAGAACTTAAAAACAGTAAAACGCAAAGACGTCCCCTATTTAAGACGAAAAATCGGCGTTGTGCTCCAAGACTTCCACCTAATTAATCACCTAAGCGCTTTTGATAATGTTGCCCTTCCCCTGCGTATCGATAATGTTCCTGAGGCAAATATAAAAAAACATGTATATGATCTCCTAAAATGGGTAGGGCTGAGTGAACATATGAACTCAAAACTCTTAAGATTATCAGGGGGTGAAAAGCAACGTATTGCCATCGCACGGGCAGTTATTAAACGCCCGCAACTCCTGTTAGCCGATGAACCTACGGGAAATGTCGATGCACAACTGGCACAAAGACTCTTGTTGCTGTTTGAACATTTGAACCGTTATGGCACCACTGTATTAATCGCAACACATGATGAAACCCTTATTTCCAATTTTAATAAACCTGTGATGACTCTAAAAAATGGCTCCATAAACTAAAAAATCTCCCTTTAATCATAACTTAAGACAACAAAGACATAGAACAATGAGCAGAATACCTTCCGTTATTCCTTTAGCTAAGGACTCATCAAGTCGCATCTTATTAGTCATCATTGCAATCATGACGTACCTAGCGATTCTTACTTTGGTCGCACACCTATTTGTTATCAAGTTCATAAAAACTTGGCACCATGAACTAAATACCAAAATAACCATACAGCTGCCCCTCTCTTATACTGAGAATAACCAGACAGTCATTAACCTGACTTTAGATGCCATAAAGTCAACGCCGGGCATAAAAAATACTTCCCTCATTTCTACTGAAACCCAATTAAAACTGTTAGAACCTTGGTTGGGGGACGTACCTTCTTCAACAAAGCTGCCCTTTCCTGTCATGATTGATGTCGTGCTCTCAAAAAATATTCCTCCCGATATTGATATGCTGACCACCAAAGTTAAAAGCATCGTCCCTGATGCCCTTATTAATCATCATAATACCTGGATTAAAAAGACGCTTTTGATTGGGTCCCGCTTAAAGTCATTATCATTCATAATTATGATATTAATCGGCGTAACTGCCGTGGGGACATTGATCATGACCGTCCATTCTGGCATTAAGATTCACATGTCTACAATTCATATTCTCTATACCATCGGCGCACATGATACCTATATCGCACGACAGTTCCAGTATCACATGACTAAAATAACTTCATATGGTAGTATTATTGGCATAGTGCTCGCTCTTGCAACGCTGTTTATCATCGGACTTGACTTCGCATACTTGCCACGAAATATACTTCCTCAGATTAACTTTTCTTACAAAGAAGGGAGCCTTATTTTTTTAGTTCCTCTCTTCTCCATAGCTCTCTCTAGCGTAACAGCACGGCTTACTGTTCTAAGAATCCTAGAAAAAAACGCCTTATGAAATATATTGTTATTGTTATTTTACTTGTCGGCTTATTCTTTGGAGGCTTCCTAAAGTTTGTTGATCATATCAACAAAATACACCCCAGCGCCCATGAACAGCAAACGGTTACAGATGGCATCGTCGTCTTTACTGGAGGATCTGATCGGGTCAATGCCGGAGTAGAGCTGCTGGAGGCCGGCATTGGAAAACGTCTGCTAATCTCTGGCGTGCATCCTAATACATCCGCTAAAGATATTGCTCAAAAAACCGATATTAAGTATGAAATATTTACCTGTTGTATTGACCTTGGGTGGGAGGCGAAAGATACTACTGGCAACGCCCAAGAAACAAGAAGCTGGGCCAAAACTCATAAGTATACCTCCCTTCGAATTGTCACGACATCCTATCATATACCCCGAAGTATTTCAGAAATGAAACGTCTTGCGCCACACCTCACCCTTATTCCCCATGGGATCCAACCGAATTATCAAAACCGAACTCCCCCCACTTATGGGGCGTGGTTTCTGGGACAAGAGTATATTAAGTATCTGATTTCTTTACTCAGGTGGCCCATATTCTAAGTTTAGGCCGCCCACACAAACTTCCTGCCTAGTTAATCCATTACAACAACGACATTTCTGCCTTTGCCTTTAGCGTGATACAACGCCATATCAGCATGGTCAAATAACTGATTAAAACCTGAATATTTCGGGAAGTCTGCTAACCCGCAACTAAATGTGACATTAAATTTAGCAGTACCAGAATCATGGACAACTTGAGAGAAATTATGCCGTACTTTGTTTATAACAACTTCTGCGACAGAAATAAGGGTATTGGGCATAATGACAACAAATTCCTCCCCCCCAAAACGTCCAATAATATCAGCACGACGAAAACTTCCCCCCAGAAAGTCCGCAAAGGTTTTTAAAACCCGATCACCAATCATATGACCATGATTATCATTGACAGATTTAAAGTGATCGATATCAATAATAGCCATGGTTAAATTTTCATTGTTACGCTTTGCCCGTGAAAGTTCTCGCTCAATTGCTTGCCGTATAGCCATACGATTAAATAATCCCGTTAGATTATCCTCAAACATCACCGACCTAATGGACCGCGCACGCGCAGACTGTTTATAGACAGTTTCAACCAACTTCTCTTTATCAATGGGTTTCGTGATATAGATATCACTATCGACGCGTCCGCTCTTCAACGTATGGGGTATCTCGGATTGATCATAGAGAAAGACAACAGAAATATTAATGAAATTTCGTAATTGGCGGGTTACCGAACTGAGCTCAACGCCTGAGCAATCTGACAGGAACCACCCTGCCAGCAACATGTCAGGAGTAAAGTCATATAAGGAATCAATAGCCTCTTTCCCACTTTGCATGGTTGAAACAAGACACCCACTACTTTCCAAGTGATGTTGAATATAATCTAATGTTTCCTGGTCTTGATCAACCACCATTATGCGGAATGGGTCCTTGTTAATAGGAAGGAATAAATTATTTACAATATCCAACAATTCAAAAAAATTAACAGGCCGCAAAATATAACTCGATGTTCCGCAGCGGACAGAAAGTAAGCGTGACTTAAAAGTATCAATGGAACTAATGCAGATAAGAGCAATTTGAAAGGAGGAGGATTTAGAAGAAATAAAACGTAAATACTCTACCCAACGCTCATCAATTAATTGTAAATCAACGATAATAATATCTGGGTGGCATACTTGGACGGTCTTATCAAAGTTATCAAATGTTTGGTATTGGGAAACTTCAAAGCCATTCATCTCAAATTGTGAGGACGTATGATTTAAAACTAACTGGTCACTCTCCACAATCAGCAATCGTTTTTTGGTTTTTGTTGTGTCACGCTTAAAGTTGTCCCCTATCTTGCGCGCCAAATATGCTTTCTCTAGATTTTCATTATTATCTAATAACTTATTTTCAAGAGAATTAAGGTTTTCTAGAATATTAATAATAGAGACTTGACTGGGTTTGTGTAAAAGATTCCAAGAAGTCGTTAAAAAGTCATGGAAGACCTTGACCTCTGAATAGCTTTTCAAAACCGCCTCTAGGTCAGTCTCACTACACCATTTAGTTAATCTAAAAATTAAATTTTCTGCCATTTCTGCATCAGCATATTCCTGTGAGTTTTTTAAATTCTCAAGAATATCTTGTAAAAACTGATTTGTAATCTCTGCAATATCCGATTGATTGTTGTATTTTTTATTAGACATAATTAAAATCCCACAAGGCATTAATAAAATGTATTCTAATTAGAACATGAATAACCAAATTTCTAAAATACTCATAAAACAGCACTATCAAATGTCACATAATATAAAAAACACTTTTTATTCATTATTATTATAAAGTATGACAAAGTTAATTTACTTTAGTAATAATAATAATAGAATTCACAATCTGAAACATGCGTTAAATACACTTTTTTTTAAATTTTAATCAAATAATTCAGGAATAATATCTTGTTACCGCAGAAATTAACTCTTAAAGCGTTTATGATCGTTATCGGCAATGAAAAAGGCGGATCTGGAAAATCAACGACCGCCATGCATATTATTATTTCTCTCTTACGCATGGGCTTTTCTGTAGGAAGTATTGACTTAGATATACGGCAAAAAACACTTACGCACTATTTTAATAACCGTAAAAAACAGTTGGTCAATCATCCCAACTTGCCAATGTCGCACCATGAAGTCGTCTCTTCCAGCTTAAATAATAATCGACAAGAAGCCAATAAAGAGGAAGAAATAAGCCTTCACCATACACTGACCAGGCTTGCGAACTATGACTTTATTGTCATTGATACGCCTGGATCGGACAGTAATTTATCGCGCCTAAGCCACGCCTTTGCGAATGTTCTGATCACCCCAATAAATGATAGTTTTATAGATATTGATTTACTTGTGAAGGTCGATGGCTCTACCTACAATATTGAAAAACCAAGCTGCTACTCAGAAATGGTTTTTGAGCAAAGGAAGAAAAAATTACTGTACTATAAACAAAACATAAAATGGTTTGTCCTAAGAAACCGGCTCTCTCATATTGAAGCCAATAATAAAAAATCGGTGGGCCAAGTTTTAAATAAAATTTCTTCTACTCAAGGGTTTAAAGTCATTCCAGGACTCGGTGAGCGGGTCATATATCGTGAGTTATTTGTGAAAGGCCTGACCCTTCTTGATTTACGGGATGAAAAAATTAATATGGTCGTTAAAGTTTCCCACGTGAGCGCACGGGCTGAAATACGCACCCTTTTAAAAGCAATTAATCTCCCGATGGTCAACGACCGCCTGTCCTTACTTTAAAACCGTACCTATAAAGGATTTATAAGTTAACTTTAGAAACCATCAGCCTTGGGGAGGGGATGGGCACGTCATGCACAGTTAATGCGGGATCTGCTTTAGAAAAAGCATCCGTCAAAATATCCTGCATGTGCTTATTACGACTTTTACTTGTTTTTGCCCCCAGCACAACCCCAATGAGTGTTTTCTTATCCCGCGTCACAGAAGCGACTAGATTAAACCCTGCCGCTCTAATGTATCCCGTTTTAATGCCGTGGGTTCCCTCAAAGGACTGCAGCAGCGCATTGTGATTGCTGTACTCCCGACCATTAAAAGAGAACTTCTTTGTGTTAAACAACTTATAATATTGGGGATAATCACGCTGTAGAGCAAGTCCTAATCGCGCCATATCCGATGCAGTAGTTTTTTGATCTTTATTATATAGTCCCGACGCATTACGAAAGGACGTGTTTTTCATCCCTAAACTATGGGCTTTCTTGGTCATCAAGCGGGCAAACTGCCACTCAGTTCCCGACATATGTTCAGCAATTACCGTGGCAACATCATTAGCCGAGGTCGTAATGAGCGCAAGGACAGCATCTTTGATCATAATACTTTCCCCTTGGGCAATACCAACTTTTAAGGACGGCTGACGCGCAGCACGAGCAGATGCCCTCATGGGTGTCACCCACGTCGTACGCCCTTGATCTATGGCTTCAAACACCAAGTATATGGTCATCATCTTGGTTAATGACGCAGGATGACGACTGTCGGTCGCATATTTATAGTATAAAACTTTGCCCGTGTCCGCCTCCATAACAAAAGAAGCATACTTAGAAGCAAAAGCAGAGAAGGAAAATACAGAGGCGCTTATAATACACACAAAAGCGAACACTCTGGATAAATATAAAATGACTTTCATATAACGCACAATACTAAAAACATGAAATTTGATCAAACTTAAATTACCCTATTAAATTCAATAAATTAAGTGCTCATACGTCAAAATTTTGTATTTTAACACAAAAATTAATTAATAGTTTACCCAATAATAGTTCATTTCAAAAAATTTACAATTTGATTTTTCATGAACTTTCATAGTATAGTAATACTTACTATGAAATTATGTTAAATTTTGCTTATAAAATTACTATATTTACTTTAAATTAACTTGAATATATATACAAATTTAATACTTATATATCCTGTTCAGAAGTAAAATCTGGTAAAAAATATCAGGCGATTAGCGACACGAAAATTTACGTAAATTACTTTTAACACATGATTTGCTCGAAAATCATTTATTGACAGATTTACTTTATATATTTTGATGGACAAAAACATGAACATAGATAGCAAAAATCCCCCTCCGCACCAAACATCTTCGCAAAGCTTTCAACAAGGCAACGCTTCCCAACCCTCCTCCAGTTCATCTGTTGCGCCTGATAGCCCGCAATCAGCACCTAAACCTGCACCAATCCACGCGTCCAACGCCACGAATCAAAATTCAGCTCCTACGTTGGCGCGTCAAGCTACAGAACCTTCTCCGAAAAGTCAGGCCGCAACTCCTAAAAAGAGTAAGTCAAAGCCGGCAAGAACTGCGGCTTCAAAGTCAAGACAACCAGCTAAAGACAAAACATCATCCGCAAAGAAATCTAACCTTTCTTCAAACTCACCCAACCTTCCAGGAAAGTCCTCTCTGGCTGAGATAGGAAAAAAAGCCAGCAAAAAGACGACTGCACCTCTCCCTACGGTCTCTTTAGAGAAGGTTAAAAGTTTTGTCACCAAGATGGAATCTGAGATCAATGAACAACTTTCTAATGGGGAAAAACATACGAATGATGTCAGTAAAAATACCGCACAAAACGTGGAAAATACTTTGAATGATGCATTATATTACTTTGACAGTTTCGCTAAAAATAATCTTCAATCCATACAAGGGTTTATAGAATCAAATAAAATAATCCATAAATCGCTTGAAGATATTTCGCAGCACACAGCTGATACAACTAAACAAATATTTGATTACCATACCCAGCATACCCACGCACTTTCACAGGTAAATTCGCTCAATGAAATATTCTTGTTACATACAGAATTTACGAAGAAAACTACAGAATTATTTCAGAAAAATACGCGTAAACTTTTCGATAATACCGCGTCTACTTTAGGCGAATCATTTAAAAAGTTTAACGCGCATATTAAAAATTCACCCTTTTAACCTGTAAAGGGGTCAGTGCTCTATTTTTGCCAAGAGTACTTTTAAAGTATTGATATTAAATAATATTAAACTCTAAGCGTTCAAGGTGTTTTCTTGAAGAATCACATAACAACTTGACAATTAAACCTCCAGCCTAGTACCATTTTAGATGGATATATTGAAACTTTTACTATTGCGAGGATGTACAAATGAACAGTAAGTCACATCTCAACTCATTGATGGAAAAACACCAACGCCTTGATACCGCCTTAAATGTGGAACAAAAACGTCCACACCCTAATCAATCGCAGATATCTCGACTGAAGAAAGAGAAATTAAAAATTAAAGAAAAAATTGCGTCTTTTGATCTTGAACATATTTAAGGTTTAATACGCCTTATCATAGAGCGCTGCATAATTTATATATTGCCATATGTTTAAAATTAGTGGCATTTTATTGAAGTATTAAAAACATACACTGTTTATTAATTTACTTACAATACTTACGCGTAAATATTGATGAAAAAATATATTAAAAGCTCATGAACTACGAAAATTTATTTTCTAATGCTTTAGAAAAACTCCATACTGAAAAAAGATATCGCGTATTTCATGATATTCTGCGTATTAAAAATGATTTACCATTCGCAACACTAAACCTGCTTGACGAAACCACCAAGAGAATTGTTGTTTGGTGCTCGAACGATTACCTAGGGATGTCGCAAAACCGTGTTGTTCTTGATGCCATGCATGAGGCAATGGAGAAAACTGGTTCGGGATCAGGCGGCACTCGTAATATTGCAGGAAATACCCATTACCATGTTTTACTAGAACAGGAAATTGCGGACTTACATAACAAAGAGGCCGCATTAATCTTCACCAGTGGGTACATCTCTAATGAAGCAACCTTAAGCACGCTCCCTAAGATTTTGCCTAATTGCATTATATTTTCTGATGCTCTGAACCACGCATCAATGATTGCAGGAATTCGGGGTAGTCAATGTTCTAAGGTAATTTTCAAACATAATGACTTGAATGACTTAGAAATGCACCTTAAAAATGCAGATCCAAATGTCCCCAAGGTCATTGCTTTTGAAGCCATTTATTCTATGAATGGCAACATTTCACCGGTACGAGAGATATGCGCCTTGGCAGAAAAATATCACGCGTTAACCTATATTGATGAAGTCCACTCGGTGGGCATGTATGGGGAACATGGGGAAGGTATAACTGGACGGGAAGGTCTGCTTGATAAGTTGGATATTATTGAAGGAACTTTTGGCAAGGCATTCGGCGTTATGGGAGGATACATTGCCAGTAGTGCAAAAGTGATTGACTGTATCCGCTCCTATGCCTCAAGTTTCATTTTCACAACGTCCCTCTCCCCTGTGATGGTGGCTGGTGCCTTAGCAAGTATCAAATACCTGAAGGAGGATAGACTAAAGCGCGCACAACACCAGAAACAGGTGACGACTTTAAAGAATAAACTTAAAGAGAAGAAAATCCCGTCTATTCCTAATCAAAGTCATATTGTCCCTATCATGATTGGTGATTCGTTCCTCTGTACAGAAATTTCAAATATTCTCTTACTTAAATATGGAATTTATGCTCAACCTATTAACTATCCGACCGTGCCTAAAAAGCAAGAACGTCTCCGCCTTACCCCAAGCCCCTATCATACAGATCTATTGATTGAAGAACTCGTTAATGCTCTTGATCAAGTTTGGGACCTCTACCACTTGGAACGCACGCATTAACAAAGTATGCGATTTTGTTCCTTTAATTATTCTTAATACTAATATTTAGAAAATCTGTATGCAAAAGAAATACACTGAAAACCAAATGAATAGCAGTATCCTGCTAGAGATGTATACGGTTGGAAAATATATGCGCATCTCTGCCATTGATCCCAAAACAAATATTGAGATTCACTTGGTTACTGGAAAACATATCTCTCGGGCACAAATAAAGAATCTTGCGCAACGAAAACTTGCTTATGTGCTTAAAAAGAAGGGTTTATCTCATTAATTTTTAAGTATGGGTATGTTCTCCTCAAACTACACTACCCAAACCTATGAGAAGTTTGCCCCCTTCCCCACCTATGTTTTATCGTGAACGTCACCGCAGAGGGTAGCCCTTGTTCCTGATATTCATAAAAATGGCCATGTCCGCTTTAAAATTTAATAGATTTATCAATAGTTTATTTTTATAATCATTGAAATTGAGTTTTAAAGGAGTCGCGGGAGAATGAATACGTCCCCAAAAAATGTCGCAATCATTGGTGCCAGTGGATATACGGGCGTTGAACTGATACGTCTGCTAAAAAGTCACCCAATGGTCCGTATAACAGACTTGATTGCTGACAGGAAAGCCGGCCTGAGTATCGCAGAAATTTATCCGCACTTAAGCCCCTATACCCTGCCAGACATGGTCAAGATTGATAAGTTTGACCCCCGTGGTGTCGATATTATTTTTACCGCACTTCCCCATACTGCATCCCAAGCGATTATCAAAACCCTTCCCTCTGAAACGGTTGTGATTGACCTGAGCGCAGACTTTAGAATTTGGAATCCAGCGCACTATGAGCAAATATACCAAACTCCCCACCTTGCCCCTGAACTCCAACCTAAAGCAGTATATGGTTTAAGTGAGATTTATCGTGATGCCATTAAAAAATCTAACCTAATTGCCTGTCCTGGTTGTTATCCAACCTCGGCACTTCTGCCCCTATTTCCCCTGGTAAAAGCGCGCACCATTCACACCAATAATATTATTATTGATAGTAAGTCAGGGGCGACAGGTTTGGGACGGAGTCCGCAAGAGAGCGCCCTTTATACAGAAGTCACAGACGGTTTCCGCGCCTATAGTATTGGAACCCATCGGCATACACCAGAAATTGAGCAAATCCTGAATGATGCCAATAATACTCAAGATATGCGCCTTTCCTTCACGCCGCACATTATCCCGACAAATAGGGGTATTCTGTCAACCATATATGTTAATATGTCAGATAATCAGACCATTGATCACCTGCATCATATTTTAAGTCAAGCCTATGAAGACGCCCCCTTTGTCCAAATCCTCCCCCTTGGGCAGACACCCGCCACCCACCACGTCAAGGGATCGAACTTTGCAAAAATTGGTATTGTAGCTAACCGCGTGGCCCCTGGTGTCATCATCGTCAGCGCCATCGATAACCTCATGAAAGGGGCTTCCGGTCAAGGGATACAGAATATGAATATTCGTATGGGGTGGAATGAAGATATGGGACTAGATTTTACACCAATTTTTCCATAAAGTAGCTATGTATAATTATAAAATAATCTAACTTAGGGGACTTAAAAATGACGCAGCTTATAAAACCTTACAAAGGTATCTTCCCCAAAATATCTTCTCAAGCTTTTATAGCTGAAAATGCGGCAATTATTGGTGACGTTACCATTGGAGAACACTCAAATATCTGGTACAGCGTCACCATCCGTGGTGATGTAAATTTTATTAGAATCGGCAACAATGTAAATATTCAAGATAATTCTGTTGTTCATGTCACCCAAAATACCCACCCAACGCATATCGGGAATAATGTAACCATCGGGCACTTAGCCCTCATTCATGGCTGCACTCTTGAAGACAGCTCATTTGTTGGTATGCATTCCACAGTTATGGACGGCGCTGTAGTCCAGACCCATGGTATGCTCGCAGCAGGCTCCCTCCTCACGCCAAATAAAACAATCCCCAGCGGTCAACTCTGGGCGGGCTCCCCTGCGCGCTATATGCGCGATTTAACTGAAGATGAAATTAGTTTCATATCTATTTCCTCACAAAATTATGTCGAGACCTCAAAACACCATATTCTGCTCTCTGAAAACCTATAACTCTGTTAAGGCTACATCCGCAAAACAAATACCCCCTCAGGAACTCTTAAAAATAATTCAGTGATTATCGCCCCCCTTGTAGATACCTGCCGACAGAGTCAAAAGTAACCCCAAAAGACGATCAACCCTTCGCCTTCTCAGCCACCACCTATCCCACGCATGGGCGTATTATGGATGGATCTATTTATGTTAAGTGACAAAATTCTCACTAAAACTTAATCTTTTTATTTTTTTTAACAGAAACTCTGATTTCTCTAGAATAGGACTAGACAGACACATTTTTTTTTCCTATAAATGCATCCTAGAAAATTAGTTAAAATTATTACAGAATGTGCTCTTAAGAAACATCATTTTATTAAAAGCACGTAACATTTTTAGCGATTTTTGTGCCCGGATAGCTCAGTTGGTAGAGCATGCGACTGAAAATCGCAGTGTCGGTGGTTCGAATCCGCCTCCGGGCACCACTCAATATATTGCGAAACAATAAAAGTTATTGTAAATAAACAATTTTTTTGATTTTGAAGCATATTATTTATTGTTTTTTATCGCATAAAAACACCTGAGACAAATACCTATTATTACGAATTGTACTTGATTCAATTTTTGTAATATAGGTGATGTACAGCCACAATCTTAGAACTTAAAGACACTGGCAAGAGGTAAGCGCCGATTATCGGCCACAGCAACATCAACCAATTACGAATATACGACAACCAAAGCGCAAAAGACCTGGTGAAGCCCCTCGATTGAACGCGCTTAGATAAGTACGTATAAGGCTCAGAGCGTCTCTAACACGTCACTTATATGCGGAAGCGGTTGCGGATACCAAGACCGATTAAGAATAAAAAGATAAAAGCGATCAAGCTTTGCAGGCCTATAGGCATATATACCCAGAAACTTGGCTCTGAACCGAAAAGCTTACTAAAAATATTGTTATATCCATGTCGCGTGAATCCTAGGAATGGAACGGAGTTGAATATACAAAGTAAAAAAGATTTAACATATGCACATAAAACCTCCCAACATCTGCCCAAAAATGAGCTTGTAACAAACTTATTCGTCAAAAGTATTATTGAACAATAAATCCCACTAAAGACCACCCAACTAAGAAACAACCCCAAAACAGGTCGCCCAATAGAACGGCCATGACGGCAAGCGCCCGCATAGGCTTTGTCCAACCAGACCCAGGCTTTATTTTGATTTTCGCGATTTACGGCACACTCCTCCGCAAAAAAAACAAGGGCTTTATCATGGGCGCGATTTTGTTCCGCCAGCTCTTTTAATCGGCAGAACTGTGCGGACGTCTCTTCATTTTGTTGTGAGACCAGCTCTTTGAATTTATCATCAACTATTTTTTGATTTTCATCTGGATTCCATTTCTTTTCAAATTCTTCTTCCTGTTTTCCTTTTTGATCATCTGTTGGTTTTTCTAGTAAATCCTTTTCCCATTCCTTTAACTGATCTTTTATCCATTGGTCTTTTGCGAACTCTGTTGCGGGCTCTTTTAACCTTCCTTCTAAATTTTTTTTATACCCTTTGATTATCTTCAAACCCATTAAATCCACATGACTAGATGTAATGGTATTGCGCAGGTCAGGAACACAATTATATGTGCCATTCAGGATCATCACACCTTTGAATGAACAACCGTAAAAAGTTAAATAGTTTATTTTCCCTGTCTTTTTTGGTTTAAAAACAAACTGATCATTACATATCGCATAGATAAAATAGACATCGCCATTCCCAAACTCAGCATCGTGAAAACTGACAATGCCATCCCCGAATTTAGTAGCCACAAAAACGACATCGCCATTCCCGAATGTGACATTATTAAAAGAGACATCGCCATCTCCGAATGTGGCATTATTAAAAGAGACATCGCCATCTCCGAATGTGGCATGATAAAAATTGACATTGCCATTTCCGAATGTGGCACCCGTAAAAGAGACATTGCCATCTCCGAATGTGGCACCTCTAAAAACGACATAGCCATTCCCGAATTGGGCAAATTCAAAATTGACACCGCCTTTTCCGAATGTGGCAGATTCAAAACTCACACCGCCATCCCCGAATTGGGCAGATTCAAAACTCACACCGCCATTGGGGAATTTAAAGCCGGTAAAAGAAATTATGCCAAGTGGCACTTGAGTGCGGTACTGGTTAAAGTCCACCCCACTAAAATCAACACGTAACTCAGGATTTTCTTCAACCCACGCGTTCCACGCCTCTATGCCACCCCGCCATTTGTCTATAGCTTTTTTACCTGCAAGAACTCCATATTCTATATCTTCCGTCATAATACTGCCCTTACGTTATGGTTTAATAATTCATTAACCATACCAAAGAAAGGGCGCAGGGGCACTCTTAAAAAAAGAAGGGGGGGGAGGGGCTTGACCCGAATTAAAAAAATAATTAATACTTTACGTTATTGATTATATGGTATACTACCCAGATTTAAAATTATCTTTTTTAACTCACGTGGCTTTTCACATCCCTTGGATATGGTAAGCTTGGTTAAGTTCAGTTTATTTTTTTTATGTAAGTATTATGGTGTACACAAGTATAGTTGATAGTATTGGAAATACCCCTTTAATTAAATTACAAAGAGCCTCTGATGAGACCGGATGCCTAATCTTAGGTAAGGCGGAGTTTTTAAATCCCTTTGGATCAATTAAAGACCGTACAGCCTGGGGTATTATTAAAGATGCGGAAGATCGCGGTCTCCTTACGAAAGGTGACACTATTATTGAAGGGACGGCAGGTAATACGGGTATTGCTCTGTCTCACATTGGACGTGCGCGCGGGTATAAGGTGCTGATCGTGATGCCAGAGACCCAGACCCAAGAAAAGCAAGATGCTATCACGATTCTTGGCACCTCGTTAAAACTTGTCCCCGCAGTCCCTTACGCTAACCCTAATAATTACGTTAAATATTCCAAAGCATTAGCTGATGAAATTAAACACACTACCGGTCAAAATACATTGTGGGCCAATCAGTTTGATAACTTAGCAAACTACCACATCCACTATAGTACCACCGCTCCTGAGATTATAAAAGATATCGACGGTAAAATAGATGCCTTCACCTGCTCTGCGGGGACCGGAGGATCAATTTCAGGAATTGGACAAGCCCTAAAAGAACACAACTCTGAGACGCGGATTGTGATTTCAGATCCTTTTGGTTCCGCCCTCTTTAACTATTACCAAAATGGTGTCCTGAAATCTGAAGGCTCCTCGATCACCGAAGGCATAGGACAAAGTCGGATTACGAAAAACCTCGAACGCGCGCCCATTGACAGTGCTCAACGCATTAATGATGACGAAAGCCTCAAAGTAATCTATGACCTCATGGAATATGAAGGCCTGTTAATTGGAATCTCCGCTGGACTAAATGTCGCTGGCGCTATCAGACTGGCAAAAGAGATGGGGCCTGGACATGTTATCGTTACCCTCTTATGTGACTCTGGAACCAGATATCAAAGCAAAATCTTTAATCCAGAGTATTTGAGTAAAAATAATTTTATTATGCCTTCATGGATGAAAAGTCCATAAAATACCGTATGCTTGTTTACAATTCACTTAGCTAAATGATGGAAATATATGAAGAATAAAACAAAACTTGCAATGCTTGGAAAACACCCCGAGCAACAATTTGGCGCACTCAATGCTCCAGTATACCATGCATCAACCATCCTCTATTCGAAACTTGACGATGTCCTTAATCGGAAAAGTATATTTGAAACACAGCAACAGGTAACATATGGACGGCGCGGCACACCAACGACCTTTGCTTTAGAAGAAGTTTTAACGGAAATTGAGCAAGGATACGGCACTACTTTGACCTCGAGTGGCATGCAAGCGATTGCTCTCTCTCTTATTTCTTTTTTAAAAGCTGGTGATCACATATTAGTGGTAGATTGCATCTATCAACCCGCACGGTGCTTGGCCAGGGACTTTTTAGCGCGTTTCGGGGTTTCTGTTACAATGTTTAACCCTCTTATTGGTAAAGGGATTAAAGACCTCATTCAGAAAAATACGCGTGCCATATATCTTGAGGCTCCAGGCTCTGAAACATTTGAAGTTCCAGACATACCGCAGATTGTGGAAGTTGCCAAAGAGCATAACCTCTTAACCATTATGGATAATACTTGGGCGACCCCCCTATACTTTCAACCTATTCGTCTTGGCATTGATATCAGTGTAGAGTCTTTGACCAAGTATATCTCTGGGCACTCCGATGTTACCGCTGGAAGCATCACCGTTGGAACCAGTGAGTTATTAAAACAAATTAAGTACTCCGTAGAATATTTTGGGACGCACCTCGCTCCAGATGATACCTTTCTGACAACCAGGGGCATTAGAACCTTGGCCGCGCGCCTGGATACCCACATGAAGAGTGCCTTAATTTTAAGCGAATGGCTCGAACAACAAAGCGATGTCACGCGTGTTTTATACCCAGCGCTCCCCAGCCATCCGGGATATCAGACGTGGAAACGTGACTTTCAAGGCGCAACTGGAGTTTTCTCTCTTGTCCTAAAGCCACGACCAAAGGAAAACCTGGCCCATATGCTTGATAATATGAAGATTTTTAAAATGGGCTTTTCGTGGGGCGGGGTAAATAGTTTAATTATCCCATCAAAACCAGAACGAATCACAAAAGCCCTATATGAAGGGTACCTTGTACGGCTCTCCATTGGCCTTGAAGATGTTGACGACCTGAAAAAAGATTTAGAGGAAGGTTTTAAACGCTACACACATGGCCCCTCGTCCACCTAGGGATACCAAAAGATGCACAAGATGACGTCTTCATATGGAAAAGTTTTAGTCTTTTGTTTCTTTAGCAGTTTTCTTATGTTGCATATACCCGCTCAGGGGGCGCCCCAATACTTGGAAATTCACAGCGCCCCCCTTGTTATTACCAGTAAAACCGGTGAGGTTAAAACCAAGCTATGGATAGAAATTGCCCGCACGCCCGAACAGCAAGCCGCGGGGTTATCCTTTCGGCCTAAACTCCCTAAAGATCAGGGGATGCTTTTTTTATTTGCACCCCCTAGGATTCTTACTTTCTGGATGCATAATACCCCCGAACCATTAGACATAGTTTTTTTTAATGATAAACTTTCTATCGTTAAAATTCATCACAACACCACGCCATTTTCAAAATCTCTTTTAGTGAGTGAATATAATTCAATTGGTGCCCTTGAGGTGTCCGCAGGCACTACGAACAAATTAAATATTATCAATGGGGATAAAATATTGCATCCTACGCTTAATAAATAATACCATATTTTTTATCATGTACCGTCGTCCTAAACACCGTATATAGAAATTTTAAAATTAGTAGTATAATACTCAAAGTAGAGTACTGAAAAGTGATAAGCCCATCACAACAATAAAGGTAATAGATACTGTGGTCTTAACAAACGATCTTGAAAATCTATTCGAACAAGCTCTCCACCATCATCGTCATAAAAGATGGGAACAGGCCTTGAAGACGTATCAAGAGCTTAAACAGCACCTGCCTGCGTCTGCAGAAGTGGCGTATTTAATGACTGATATTCTTCATAAAACAAATCAAGCTGACACTTCCCCCTCCCATGTGCCAGAGACCGCCCCATGTTCGTTAGAACAAGAACTTGCCATTGGGTATATTTTCCTGCGCCTTAATTCTTTTGAGGCTGCGCACATGGCATTTGAGCGCGCCCTTAAAGTTGATCCTGAAAATACGGAAGCACGTATTGGCGTTTCGCGTCTTCACACCTTAAAACAAAAATATTTAGACGCAGAACACATCCTTAAAGATATCCTCTCCCACCACCCAGATTCCCAAATGGCGCACATAGAAATTGGCAAGCTCTATCTTAAAATGCGTTTATATGACAAATCACTCGTCTATGTTCTGCAAGTCTTGAATACGGATCCAGACAACAAAGAAATGCAGGAAGTTATGCTGGAGCTTCTCCCCTCCATGTCTGAGAATGTGTGGAGCGAGACAACTGACGCCCTGCTCGCTAGATTTATTGACCGCATAGATATTGAGTCGCACCCCGCTATCATTCATGTCTTGGTTAATGCCCTGAAAAAGAATACTGCCACCCTGGAGATGATTACCTATTGTCTTCAAGGAAAGTGGTCAGAGTTTTATGATGGATTTCAAAGTCTAGACATCAGACCCATTCTGACCAGCGCAGTTCTTGTGTCCATGTTTGCCTCTTCTCCCATAAAAAATGTATACCTTATCGCCCTTTTTATCGGGTTTCGCCGGTCAATACTCAAGTATTATCTTCAGCACACCGTATTGCCTTCGTGGATGCACCCTTTAGCTGCAGCTCTGTCTATTCAAAGCTTTAAGACTGGATTCTTGCGCCCTGCCTTTGGATCAGAAATAAACGCCGTAAGCATTATTAAACATCAAATTCACCAGTATAATTCTAAAGAGACTACCCATATTGCCCCGCTGCTTGCAAAGATGGTGATTGTTGGAATGTTTGAGAGTATTCTTTATATTTCTGAAGCTCTTACGTACCAAAAATATATAGAAAAGACCGATAATCAATATTGGCGTTCTGTCCTGCGTCACCACATTCTTGAGCCTCTGCGTGAGCAAAAACTCACTCGGCTCATCCCCGCCTATAGCCAACCGGTTGACCAAACTAGCCAGAAAATTTTTAAACAATATTCAATATATCCCTCTCCCCGTTGGCAAAACCCAAATTACCTCTCTTTTAAAACCCTTGGTGACCTTCTCGCTTGTGAGATTCCTGATATCCCCGTTCCCGCGTTGCTTGATACTGACGTGAAAATCATGATTGCAGGGTGCAGCACTGGACAAGATGTGATCGAAATCGCCCTTGCAATGAAGTTCAACACCATTGACGCCGTTGACCTCTCAAAGTGGTCTCTTGCCTATGTCATGCGCAAGGCACAAGAGATTTTGCCCGAAGCAACCCATGATAAAATTAAATACTATCAAGCGGATTTCCAAAACTTCACCCAAAAATACCAAGCATATGATTTAATTATTTGTAATGGAGCTATTGCGGAAAACACAAGCCCAGTCCGCGCCTTTAGAAGTTTAAAAGAGCTGATGGCCCCCCACAGCTTCATTCGTTTCACCCTTCCCAGCAAGACGGCCCACACCTCGACGCAACACCTCAAAAAACATTTACAAGACCACAACATTGATGTTGATACCACTCAAAATGGCGTCCATACCCTGCAGCAAGAAGTATGGAATCAAAACGCCCCACAAGAAATTATATCTCTTCGGTCCCATCCTGCCTTTCATAATACTCCCGAGTGCATTCATCATTTTATGAGTGCCCAAAAGCACCTTTTTTCCCTGCAAGAGATCATCGACCTTCTGGAAATCACGGGTATCAAGCTTTTAGGAATCGCCCAACCCGCTGCAGCTCACCAATACTTTAATGCTCTGCCAAACTGTACAGACATCAATGGATGGGCAGAACGGGAAAAACAATACCCAGATATTTTTGCTGACGGATACACCCTATGGGCTTATAAGGAATAGTTCATCTGTGTACACAGGACGGTCTCCCAAAAAATTGAATGCCATACAGATCTTGCATCAGTATTTTTTTATTTTACTTTCCTTAAAAAATATCTTAACTTTAGCTCCTTTAATTTTAAACATACATAAATAAAAATAATGATTATGTATGTCTTTAGAATATTTACTTAAATTAAAGCACGTGATTTATGTCTACATTCAATATTGCCGATGAAGTTGCCAAACGGCGCACATTTGCTATTATTTCTCACCCTGATGCGGGTAAAACAACACTCACAGAAAAGTTGCTTCTTTTCGGTGGTGCGATTCAGATGGCTGGAGCAATTAAAGCAAAAGGTAATTTACGTCGAACCCAGTCTGACTGGATGAAGGTTGAACGTGAACGCGGTATTTCTGTGGCCTCTTCTGTCATGACATTTGAGTACGCCAACAAACGTTTTAACTTACTTGACACCCCTGGACACCAGGACTTTTCTGAAGATACGTACCGGACGCTTACGGCAGTTGATTCCGCCGTGATGGTTCTGGATGTGGCACGAGGCATAGAGACACAAACCTTAAAGTTATTCGAAGCCTGCCGCCTGAGAAATATTCCCATTACCACCCTTGTTAACAAACTAGACCGTGCTGGCCATGAACCCTTTGATATCCTTGAGGAAATTGAGCAAAAACTCGCCCTAGAAACGTGCCCAGTCAGTTGGCCTATTGGCAGTGGACGCGACTTTAAAGGGTGTTATGATATTCTTAATGATAAGATTATTTTGTTATCAAAAGGCAATAATGCACAAGATGCTAGCGACGCGCCCGTCTACACCATAAGCGACCCCAATCTTGAACATGTGATCCCTAAATACCTGATTGACCAGCTCAGAGAAGACATCGAAATGGTGCACGCGGTCTATCCTAAGTTTGACGTGGAGAGTTACTTAGCTGGACACCTTACGCCTGTATATTTTGGCTCAGCAATTAATAACTTTGGTATCCAAGAACTGTTACATGGCCTCGCCACCTACGCACCATGTCCCCAAGCCCAACCCACCAAAAAAAGAGAGATTCTTCCAAAAGAAAAGAAAGTCACGGGCTTTATCTTTAAAATTCAAGCGAATATGGATCCCAAGCACCATGACCGCATCGCTTTTATGCGTTTATCTTCAGGCCACTTCAAACGTGGCTTAAAAATGTTCCATCCGCGAACAAAGAAAACACTAAATATTCACAACCCTATTATTTTTATGGCACAAGACCGCGTCATCCTTGATGATGCCTTCTCTGGAGATATTATCGGAATACCTAACCATGGTAACCTCCGTATTGGGGACGCTTTAACTGAAGGTGAGGATATTGCCTTCTCTGAAATGCCAAACTTTGCTCCAGAATATATCCAATCTGTGCGTACCATGGATCCGTTAAAGTCGAAGCACCTAGAACGTGCCCTTTTACAACTTGCGGAAGAAGGGGTTGCCAGAGTCCTTAAACGCGTCATGGGCGCGGAATGGCTTGTGGGTGTCATTGGAACACTACAATTTGAAATTATTGCTGACCGCATTCGCACGGAATACAATATAAATGTCAAATTTGAACATGCGCAACTGTACGCTGCCCGTTGGTTAAGGGGTGATGCTAGTGAAGTTAAAAAGTTTATTGACCACAATATGACAACAGTTGCCCATGATCACGACAATGACCCAGTATTTATTGCCCGTAACTCGTGGCACCTGCAAACAACTATAGAAGAAAACCCAAGTCTTACCTTTATCAAAGTCAAAGAATAAAGCGGGTGGACTGTACAACAGTCTGAATATATCACCAAAACCTTATGACGGTTCATCATGAATAAACTCACGTTCGGCATACCCTTGCAAAACGAGAACTGTTCTTAAATCCCCATGATCAACGAGAACACCTGCATTATTTTTTAAGACCTCTTTCCCTTTAAAAGCAAGTCCAACGCCCGCTGCACGTACCATCTTCACGTCATTGCTGCCGTCACCTATCGCCATCACCTGATCTAAGGTGACGTTATGATCGGTCACAATTTTCTCTAAAATCTGTAATTTACCTTGCGCATCAATAATAGGAGGATTAACCAGACCAGTAAACTGATTATTTTCTATGTCAAAGTCGTTGGCATATTCCCCTTCAAGTCCAACAATTTCTCTAATTTTTGCGGTAAAGAAACGGTGACTGCCGCTGATAATAAAAGACTTTACGCCAAAAGAATTCGTTGTCGCAACAACGGTCCGCGCCCCTGGAGTGAGGGTAATTTTGTCTCGGTATGTGGTCTCGAGATACGAAACATCAAGTCCCTTAAGCAAACGAACCCGCGCCCGCAATGAGTCGTTAAAATTCAATTGCCCGCCCATGGACAACTCCGTAATCTCGCTGATGGCTTCTTTAACACCCGCATAGTCTGCAAGCTCATCAATACACTCTTGCATAATGAAGGTTGAATCCATATCAAAAACCATCACCAATTTCTTGCGATTTTTCCCCTTCACCAGATTCACATCTAGGGGCAGCCCCAAGTCCTTAACTTTCTGACGCAAAAGGTCAATATCAATATTTGTTTGAGGATATTCTAATGCCCACCCTTCCCCAAGAGTTACATGATCCAGGTGATGAAGCCCCAACTGCCCCAGAACAGCTTGATCCAGAATTCTATTTTCATAACTGGAAGAGAGCACGATAACCGTTTGCATAAACAATATCCTTCAATTAACTTTGACATACCCTACAATATATATAAACCTCTGTAATAAAATCAAACGATGAGTTCAATGAAACATAATAAATTACCAAAAGACACTACATCATGCCAAATTGTGATCATTACAGGGCCGACCGCCAGTGGTAAATCAAATCTAGCCCTCAAAGTTGCACAAAAATATAAGGGAGAGATTATTAACGCTGATAGTATTCAACTTTACGCAGACCTACCCACATTAACGGCACGCCCAACCTCAGAAGAGACAGGGCTTGTCCCCCACCATCTCTATGGCATCTTAGGCCCAGAAGAATACACCTCCGCAATGGCATGGCGCTCTTGGGCACAAGCAGCCATCAAAAACGTTCAAAGCAATAACCATATTCCTATTATTTGTGGGGGCACAGGATTATATATTAAAGCTCTTCTTAAAGGTCTCTCACCCGTACCCACAGTCTCTGATGATATTAAGCAAGACATGCACCAGTGGGTCACCTTGGTTGGCGCACCCGCCGCCCACGAATACCTTACGACCTGTGACCCACTTATGGGACAAACCATCCGGCCAAGCGATACCCAACGTATTACCCGTGCCCTTGCAGTCCTTAAAGCAACGGGCCAGTCACTGGCATACTGGCAGAGCCTCCCCCCCACTGAGCCAGGGTGTGAAGACCAAAGCATACTCTGTATTTTAGAAGCATCGAAACCTTGGATTTATGAACGATGTGACCGGCGCTTTGACCTTATGGTTCAGTCTGGCATACGTGAGGAAGTTACCGACATTGTCAACAAAAATATCCCCCTATCCGCGCCTATTTTCCGTGCGTGCGGCAGTGGTGAAGTCGCTGCTGCCCTAAGGGGTGAAATAGAATGGGCAGATGCCATCGAAAAAGCAAAACGCGAAACGCGACGCCTTGCCAAACGTCAAATAGTCTGGAACACGACCCAGTATACAAATGGCATGCGATTTAGTGCAGAAAACTCGAAAGATTTACTTGCAGATATTTGCCAATATATTGAAGCACAATTATAAAAACTAATTGTCTTTCAAGACGTATTTTAAATCTTTACAACTTTAGTTTAAATCTTTACAACTTTAGTTTAAATCTATACAACTTTAGTTTAAATCTATACAACTTTAGTTTAAATCTATACAATTTTAGTTTAAATGATTAATCTCAAAACTAAACCTTTAAGAAATTTGCACTTAATTAACCTTTACAGTTGAAAGAGCTGAATATGTCCCTAAAACAAAAATCTATTATCATAGTTTCTCTTTGGCTTATAGGTGCGTTTTCCGTAGCTATTCATTTTGTACTCCAAGGATATTTAGGTGTGCCGCACCCAAGCTGGGCAGGACAGATCACTCCTACGGGAATATTAATACCCTTCCTTAAAATTCTAGGTAAGCTTATCTACTTTTCACAAGTATTATTAATTATCTGGTTAGCTGTTAAAATTAATGAGCTATTTCATAATTTATCAAAAATACAACAATTGCTGCTGTTATTTGTCACAGTTGCCAGCCTCAATGAGATTTTAATTAGGCTTCCACTGACAGCAGGTTATACAGTTGATCAAAAATTTTTATTTTTATGGCTGCATGATTACGGGCCACGAGTTTTTGAAACATTGATCACTTGCGCTTTAATCTTAATGTACGTCTCATTTAGGGAAAAAGTGATGTGGGCAAGATCTCCAAATAATCCTGAGATGGGGGAAGATCAACGCTCCAAAAAATTGTATCGCCTTCTTCTTGAGGGTATCACTCTCTTATCTGTTGTGACGCTTATTACGATCTTTCAGAAGTATCTCATGGATAACTTCCTTCCAGATGGTCATAGCTTGTTAATGAACTATATTATTACCCAAGGTTATATCCTGCCGCCAAACCCAGAAAATATTTTACAATGGCCGTATCCATGGCAAGTCGTAAGCATCGCAATGTCAACATTTGTTGAAGTTACTCTTGGCTCTACTGTTATTGGGTATGTATTGTATAAACTCGGCAATCAAAGTTACTTAAAATTATCTTGCCTGTTAGCATTAATGATCATAGTCATCAGTGGTCATTTAAACATGTTATTCGTACTAATCTTATCAGAATTTGAGATAGGTTTAAGAATACTTAGTGTACTCCAATTTACTCTTGAATATGTTTTCATAGCTGCCGTCCTCCCATACGTCATTTATTATATTGATAGATTAAAAAAAGTATCTTAGAAAAACCCGTAAAACTAAGGTTGGTGGTCCTGCATTGTCTGGCTGCGTCCATGGGCCGTGTGGTGGGGAGACGAATAAATCACAGGTCTCGCCCCGCACACTCTACAACCTTTAGGTGAAAACAAAGGGGTTATGCAGAATTATATATTTCTTATTGACACCAAAGATTAGATATGACACAAGTTAAGATATAGTAAAAAAGATTAGTTAATATCTTAATTTTCTCAATCATTTTACTCTATAAATCTTAAACTCTTTCAAACTGCTGGTACATTCATCAGCGGTTTTTTTTTGCAAGCCCCCCCCCCTCTAAAATACGCACCTCTGCCCCTTTCTCTGATATAGTTAATTAAATCTTAAACCATAACGTAAGGGCTGTATTATGACGGAAGTTACAAAAGAGAGAACTCTTAAAGGTGATGACGCGATAAATCTTTGGTTGGCTAAGAAAGATAAGTGGAACGCGTGGGTTGATGGTCATTTAGATTGGAGTGTTGATTTTAGTGGGGTGGACTTTAGCCAGTACCGCACTCAAGTGCCAAATAGCATAATTTCTTTTATCGGCTTTAAATTCCCCAATGGTGGTGTTTTTTTTCAGCGTGCCACATTCGGGGATTGCTATGTCTCATTTGGGCGTGCCACATTCGGGGATGGTGAAGTCTCTTTTGATGGTGCCATATTCGGATATGGGGATATCTCTTTTTATGGTGCTACATTCGGTCAGGGTTCCAAGTTCAGGTATGGCGATGTCTCTTTTTTGGGTGCCAAATTTGAGAATAACTATGTCTCTTTTGCTGGAGCCAAATTTGGGGATGGCGATGTCTCTTTTAAGGGAGCCAGATTCGGAGATGGCGGTGTCTCTTTTCAGGATGCCGCATTCGGGGTTGGCCTTCTCGATTTTATGTACGCTACATTCGGGGATGGCAATGTCTCTTTTAGTGGTGCTACATTCGGGGATGGCGGTATCGATTTTAGGTATGCCAATTTTGGAACAAGTAATCTCTCTTTTGAGGGTACGAACTTTGGAAAGTGCATTGTTTCTTTTGAGAATACCAACTTTGGAAAGGGCGATATCTCTTTTGAGGGCGCTAAATTCGATAGAAAACTCTATTTGTTCGAGAAAGATGGTTGTTGGGATTCTTATAATCTTAATGAGAAAACCAATAATATTCATGTCTCACTTGAGGGTGCCACATTCGAGGGTGGTGATGTCTCATTTGAGGGTACCAACTTTGGAAAGAGCAATGTCTCTTTTGAGCGTGCCACATTCGGAGATGGCAATGTTGATTTTATAGATGCCTATTTCGGGGGCTCTCGATTACGGCAGGTCACTTTTAGTGGTACTAGATTCGGGAATGGTAATGTCTCTTTTGATGGTGCCACATTCGGAGATGGCAGTGTTTATTTTATAAATGCCTATTTCGGGGGCTCTCGATTACGGCAGGTCACTTTTAGTGGTACTAAATTCGGGAATGGTAATGTCTTTTTTGATGGTGCCACATTCTTTAGATATGTCTCTTTTCAGAGAGCCACATTCGGGGACTTTAAATCAAACTCTTCCCTTCGGCAGGTCACTTTTAGTGGTACTAAATTCTTGAATGGCAATCTCTCTTTTGAGCGTGCCACATTCGGACATGGCCATGTTGATTTTAGGGATGCTGAATTCGAGGATGGTACTGTCTCCTTTACGTATACGATATTTGGTTGTTTTTTTGAATTCAGTACAGTATTTGCCACGAAAATTAAAGATCTCAGTTTTTACGGTTGTACATTTATACGTCCAATACTCCTGAGTGGCACATATACCTGCGTTCCTGACCTGCGGAATACCACTACATCTAATCATGTGGATTTGTCAGATTTGAAGATAGACAAAGGGTATAAAAATCTATGGTTGAAAAAACTAAATAAATATTTAGAAAATCGCACAAAAGAATGGGTATATAACTTAGAATCTATCTTTAAGAAGCAAGATAAAGAAGAAGATAAAACGCAAAAGATAGAAAAATTTAAAACATACTTAAAAAAAGAATTTCCCGAAAAAAAATGGGATAATTTTATAGAGAAATGTAGAAAAAAATTGAAAAGAGTTTGGATAAGAGTCCTGTAGATTCGTTAAAACTTAAAGCAGTCGAAAATAAATACAAAGAAAAATTGAGCATAAAAGAAATAGAGAAGATCTCTTTACAACTCTACCGATTAAAAGAAATTGCGGAACAAAATCGCGTCCATCGCGTCTATCCTGACCCTGATCTTTTTGCGGAGGAGTGTCGAGAGATTGACACTTTAGGACATCAACTCCGCAGTGATTTAAATTGGGTCTATGGCCTCTTATACCGCCTTAATCGTTTTGTTGGTCGCCCTTTTATGTGGCTCATGAAAAACTTTTTTAAAGTTTGTATGTTACTTTTTATCTTTTTCCTTTTTTGGATAATTTTTGAGAGATAATATCAAATCCTAGTGATGCGTTTCTTCTTAATATATTTAACTCTGTTCCATTTTTGGGCTTTACCCGATATCGCTATGAGAAAATTTTTGAAGGTGTCTTTGGTTTAAATCCAATTCTTTTGGACTATATGACTATAGGCCTGCAAAGCTTGACCGCCTTTATCTTTTTATTCTTGAGTCAGTCTTGGTATCCGCAACCGTTTCCGCATCTAAACCGCACTTGGGGTATGTCTTCCCTCAAGAAGATCAAGCGGCCAAGCCAAAGTAATCCCCCCCTTAAAAGTGCCCCTGTGCCCCTTTCTCTGGTATGGTTAATTAAATCTTAAACCATAACGTAAGGGCAGTATTATGACGGAAGTTACAGGAAAAAAACCTCTCGAAGGTGATGACGCGATAAATCTTTGGCTGCAGGAGGGAAAGGCGTGGAACGAAGAAATTACTAAATATTCAAGTGTTGATTTTAGTGGGGTGGACTTTAACCAGTACCGAAATCAAGTACCACATGGCATAATTTCCTTTTACGGATTTAAATTTCCCAATGACAGTGTCGATTTTCGATGTGCCACATTCGGGGTTGGCGATGTCTCTTTTGAGAAGGCTGTATTCGGGGATGGTGGAATCAATTTTGTAGGTGCCATATTCGGGGATGGCCGTGTATCTTTTGAGGGTGTCACATTCGGGGATGGCAGTGTCGGTTTTTTTCATACCACATTCGGGAATGGCGATGTCAATTTTAGGGATGCCAAATTTGGAAAAGGCAAGGTCGATTTTAGGCTTACCACATTCGGGAAATGCAAGGTCGATTTTAGGCGTGTCAGATTCGGGGATGGCCCTGTCTATTTTACTGGTGCCACATTTGGGAAGGGTGATGTTGTATTTGATTATGCGAAATGTGGTGGTCCGTTTAATTTTAGTCCTGAAGAAGCTTCTCAAGTTAAAAGATTATCATTTTACGGTTGTACGTTTAAAGGCGTGATGATCCTGAATGGCACATATACTTGCGTTCCTGACCTGCGCAATACCATTACATCAAGTCATGTGGATTTGTCAGGTTTGAAGATAAAATATAACAGATTTGCATGGATTAAAAAATTAGGCGACAAAATGTTAGGCTGGATAAAAAGTTTACCATGGATAAAACAAATGGGACAGAAATTGAAAGATAAGGCAGAAAAAAAACAACAAGATGCAGCACAATTCTGTCGATTAAAAGAGCTGGCGGAACAAAATCGCGCCCATGATAAAGCTCTTGATTTTTTTGCGGATGAGTGTCGGGTGGAGCGCAGTTTGGGTCGTCCGCTACGTAGTTTTTTAGATGTTGTCTATGCGTTTACTTGCCGTCACGGACGTTCTATTGGGCGACCTGTTATTGGGCTCGTGGGCAGCTGGTTTGCGTTTAGTTGGGTTTATGCCTCCCTATTACCTTGGTTGCGCCCTGTAATATGTTCTGAGTATTCGTATGTTCATGGGTATGAAGATCCAAAATTTTGGGATGCGTTTCTTCTTAATATATTTAACTCTGTTCCATTTTTGGGCTTTACCCGATATCGCTATGAGAAAATTTTTGAAGGTGTCTTTGGTTTAAATCCAAGTCTCTTGGACTATATGACTATAGGCCTGCAAAGCTTAATCGCTTTTATCTTTTTATTCTTAATCGGTCTTGGTATCCGCAACCGCTTCCGCATCTAAGTGACGTGTTAGACGACGCTTTGATCCTTATAAGCTTGTCTAAATCAACTCAATCGAGGAACTTCACCAGGTCTTTGGCGCTTTCGTTATAGTATGTTTGTAATTGATTTATGTTGCTGTGTCCGGTAATGCGCGCGAGGGGGAGGACTGGGAACTTTTGTGCAAGCGGTGTTATGGCCTCGTGTCGTGAAAGTGGAGGTCTTTTGAGGGTGGTTTTATCTCGATGCTTCCTAAAGCTCGCATCAAGCCATCATCAAGCCGTCTGGGGGTAGTATCAAAACAAAGCTGGTGAACGCGAGGGAGCGCGCGTAAAATCTCAATCGCTTTTCGAGAGAGAGGCACCTCTCGCGGTTTTTGCCGTTTTTGGTCTCAAAAAAATAATGCAACGCGATTTTCAATATCGACATTCTCCCAAGATAATTTACATATCTCCCCTGCTCGCATTCCCGTTTCAATGGCAAATAAAAAGATTAAGGCCACTTTGCTCGGCTTGCCATTTTTCGTCATCACCTCTAAAAGAGTATTGATTTCATCTTGGGTGATTCTGCGGTCTCGAGGTTTTGCTTCAGTTTTGGTTTTAAATGATTTTGATTTACGTGTGCCTTTGCGGGCAATTTACGCCTGCCACTTGCCAGAATTTTTAAGTTTTAAGATTGCGACAAATTGAATCAAGTACAATTCGGCATTTTTTCGTAATACCAGTATAATTTCAAGTGTTTTTATGCGATAAAAAGCAATAAATAATATACTTAAAAATTAAAAAAAATATTTATTTACAACGACTTTGATTGATTGGTGATCTTTAGTGTGGTGCTGCCGGAGAGATTCGAACTCTCGACCTCTCCCTTACCAAGGGAGTGCTCTACCCCTGAGCCACGGCAGCGTACTCGATACCTATTATTCTTAGGATGCAACTTAAGTTATGGATAAAAAAATAAATCACTCTAGAGGGTATATACGATGATAGAAGGGGTTTGCCAAGAAAAATTTTATATATTATTTTCTTAATTGAAAAACTCACCCCTTACACCTAAAAAACATGGGCACTATTATATAAATTATTACAAATATTAATACTCAAAAAATACTTTTCCATGTTATAAACAAAAGTTGTTCTCAATTGAATTCAAAACTATTTACAAAAACAATGGCTAAACAAGATAAAAATCCACCCGATAATAAACAAGAACGACTTGCACAAATGCTGCGCATGAACCTGCTTCGTCGCAAAAAGCAAACCAAATCACGCAAAAATACTGATGTCAAACCAAACCCACCTCAAACAACAGATATAGAAAAGAGGGATTAATGGACAGTATTGAAATTGTTGGAGGTAATAAAATTCAAGGTGATATCTATATTGCTGGATCCAAAAATGCTGCACTCCCGCTTATTATCGCGAGCCTACTGACAAAAGAAAATTTAATTTTACAAAATATCCCAAACCTTACGGACATTAAAACTCTGATGAAATTGTTGGAGCAAATGGGATGTTCTGTGACGTCTCAACAGTCTTCATCTAACAAAGTATGTCAGAAAACCTCACTGACGCTTTCAACTCCAGAGACAGTTACCACCACTGCTCCCTATGCTTTAGTCCGGCAAATGCGGGCATCAGTCCTAACCCTAGGCCCCTTAGTCGCGCGTTTTGGACATGCCAAAGTATCCTTACCCGGAGGGTGCGCTATTGGCACGCGCCCCGTTGACCTGCACATTAAAGCCCTCGAAAAAATGGGGGCCACCATTGTGCTTGAGGAGGGATATATTATTGCCAAAGCACCTGCTAACGGTCTTAAGGGAGCGCAGATTACTTTTCCCATGATCTCGGTTGGTGCTACTGAAAATACCTTAATGGCCGCGACCCTCGCCAAGGGCACAACCATCATTAATAATGCTGCATGTGAACCAGAAATTGATGACTTATGTTACTGCCTGCAATCTATGGGTGCCAAAATTACTGGTATTGGAACCCACTGTTTGCAAATTGAAGGTGTCTCAAGCTTAGGTGGCGCGACCTATACAGTGATGCCTGATCGGATTGAAGCAGGCTCATATGCAATTGCGGCCATTTTAACGCGCGGTAAAGTCACCTTACATAATATCACTGTCCAGCACATGTCTGCGATTATTGAGGCCTTCCAAGAAGGGGGCGTTGGGGTTAAGGTCGGCTTGAATACTCTGGAAATATATTGTGAGGATAATATTAAGGCGATGAATATCAAGACTCAGGCTTACCCTGGGTTTCCTACAGATATGCAAGCACAATTTATGGCTCTGCTCACCCAAGCCCATGGGTTAAGCACGATCACAGAAAATGTGTTTGAAAACCGCTTTATGCATGTCCCTGAACTTTCGCGCATGGGGGCAAATATTTTATGTCAGGGGCGTTCTGCGGTTATTAAAGGGGTCTCTGCCTTAAAAGGTGCTCAAATTATGGCCACTGATTTACGCGCATCCATGTCCCTTGTGCTTGCGGCTCTTGTTGCGGACGGTGTGACAACAATTAATCGCGTCTACCATATTGATCGGGGGTATGAGCATATCATCGCCAAGCTTTCCTCATGTGGTGCTGATATTAAACGTGTCCCCGCCCCCTCCAAACTTTGTTAATAGATAATATCCTAACCCTCGTTTTTATAAAAAAAGACTCAAAAAACATGAATTCACATAGCCTTTTTTCAGATACAATGCACGATGAGTTGATTCTTGCTCTCCCCAAAGGACGGGTCTCACGAGAAGCCTTAGTTTTGTTAGAGACAATGGGCGTCATCCCTGAAGACGCTTTCTTTGATGAGAATGCACGAGCATTAAAGTTCGCGACGAATATTCCTCAGCTACAGATCATTCAAGTCCGCAGCTTTGACGTTGCAACATTTGTCGCGTTCGGAGCCGCCCAAATCGGTATTTGTGGTCTTGATGTTTTGATGGAATTTGATTATTCAGAAATTTATACGCCCCTTGACCTTAAAATTGCGCCCTGCCGAATTTCCGTGGCACAACCCGCCTGGTATCAAGAAAGTAATATTTTTGATACCAACAAAGTCAGTCATTTGCGTGTTGCCACTAAATACCCTCATATTAGCCACAAATACTTTGAGAGGTTTGGCATTCAAGCTGAATGTATTAAGCTGAATGGCTCCATTGAGTTGGCACCGAATTTAGGGGTCTGTAACCATATTGTTGATCTGGTCTCAACTGGGTCGACTTTAAAAGCCAATGGTCTTGTGGAGGTTCAGTGCATCTCTAAAATTACCAGTCGATTAATTGTCAACCGTGTTGCTATGAAAACAAGATCCGCACAAATTTCTTACTGGATCAACAGATTTCAAGAGATTTTAAATGCCCAAATATCTTAAATATAAAAGCGATACCTTCGATCAACAGTTTACGCATTTACTCACGGGAAAGGGTCAAATTAATCATAATGTTCGAGCAAGCGTAACCCAGATTATTGCTGATATCCTTGATCGCCAAGATGCTGCCATCATTGAGTATACCCGCCAATTTGATCGTTGGAATATTGATCATAACAGCCTTCGTATCGATACCGAAGAAATGATGAAGGCTGAGTCCCGCATCTCCCCAGAGCAACGACAGGCCTTAGACGTTGCTGCTGAAAGAATCCGTCGTTTCCACAGTCGCAGTTTACCCGTTGATGATGCATATACCGACCAACAAGGGCTACAGCTTGGGACACGGTGGACTCCGTTAGATTCTGTAGGTATTTACGTACCTGGTGGACGCACCGCCTATCCCAGTTCCGTCCTCATGAATGCAATTCCTGCCATAATTGCAGGCGTTAAGCGTATTGCCATGACAGTTCCAACGCCTGACAACTATATCAATCCCCTTGTACTTGCAGCCGCACATCGGGCGGGAATTACAGAAATTTATCCCATTGGGGGCGCACAAGCCGTTGCAGCTTTGGCATACGGAACCCCAAGCATTGCTGCGGTGGATAAAATTGTCGGCCCAGGAAATGCCTATGTTGCTGAGGCAAAACGTCAAGTTTTTGGACAGGTGGGCATTGATATGATCGCGGGTCCGTCAGAAATTCTCATTGTCTCTGATGCCCAAAGTAATCCAATGTGGATCGCGGCTGACCTCTTATCACAAGCAGAACATGACGTTATCGCTCAGTCTATCCTGATTGCCGATGACCTTGAGTATATCCAAAGTGTGGAGGCCGCAGTTGACCACCACCTCAGCGTCATGGAAAACCCTGCGGTTGCTGCAAAGAGCTGGGAAAATTTAGGGGTTATTATCCACGTGGACGATGTCCATACCCAAGCGGCACACCTCGTCAACCGCCTAGCACCAGAACACTTGGAACTTTCCGTGGATGAGCCTGAAAAACTTTTGGATGACATCACCCATGCTGGCTCTATTTTCCTCGGGAAATTCACTCCCGAAGCCATTGGAGATTATATTGCAGGTCCCAACCACGTTCTGCCAACATCCCGAAGTGCGCGTTTTTCCAGTGGACTGAGCGTCCTTGATTTTATGAAAAGATCAACCTTTATCAAGTGCTCTCAAGACAGTTTACAGCAGGTCGGCCCTTACGCTATTACCCTTGCCGAGACGGAAGAATTGGAAGCCCATGCCCTTTCCATCAAACTGCGCTTGCACCAAAATATTAAAGATCCCGCCTAATCGACTGGCGATACCGCCCCTGCACCAGGTTCCTGATCAACAAAAACGTAATTAAATTTGATATTTTTCCTATTAACTGATAAACAAGGAAAAGTAATATTTAAATGGTATCGAATAGTGTTAACATGGTAGTGGTCAGATTTGTTTTCAGTGTTATTAAATAATTAATATTGAAATAATCAGCTGAAATTTCCATTTAATATATAAACTGATATTCCTATATTTTAAATTTGAAAGGTTAATATTTAATAATATGGCAAAAGAAGAACTTATTGAACTTCAAGGGACTGTTACTGAAGTCCTCCCTAATGCGACATTTCGTATTGAATTAGAAAATTCACACGAACTTCTCGCTCACACATCTGGCAAAATGCGTAAAAACCGTATTCGTGTTCTTAGGGGTGATAAAGTGCAAGTGGAAATGACTCCATATGACTTAACAAAAGGACGCATTACTTTTAGGTTTAAATAATTTTTTACATGAACCCGTAAGATGAAGCAGAATAAAATAAGTGACGACCAAACAACCAGCAAAAATGAGCTCCCGTTAGTTCTTGCTTCCTCAAGTGTAAACAGACTCAATCTCTTACATAAAATTGGTATTTTCCCAAGCTGCATTGATCCAGCAAATATTGACGAAACCCCTTACAATAAAGAACTTCCCCGTCTCCATGCTTTACGTCTGGGTATTGAAAAGGCTCAACATGTTGCTTCTCGGCACCCCCATAAGTTTGTGCTTGCTGCGGACACTGTTGTCAGTATCGGTCGTCGTATTTTGCCCAAAGCTGATACCCCTGATACCGCCCGTGCGTGCCTAGAAAAGATATCTGGGAGGCGACATACGGTCTTCACTGGTATTGGACTTATCACGCCCTCAAATCAACTGATAAGTCGGGTCATCAAAACATCAATTCTTTTTAAAAGACTCTCATCTCATGAAATTACATGGTATATCTCGACCAATGAATGGAATGGCAAAGCGGGTGGATACTCTATTCAAGGCAGCTCTGAAGTCTTTATCCAGCGCATAAACGGCAATTATTCAAATGTGATTGGTCTTCCCTTATACGACACCTTATCTCTCTTACAAGGCGCAGGCTTGAACATTGCCTCCTCAGCTCACAATTGATTGCGGAATTTTTGACACCCGCTGTACCCTTGAACGCGACGGAGTCCTTATGGATATTCTCTGGGCGGTGCACGATACCCCTGATCCAACAGGGTCTATATACCATGGGCGCGTCACTGAAATTAAAAGAGAACTCCACGCAGCATTTATCGAGCTTAATGCGACCACATGCGGAATCTTACGCTTAACTAAAGGCAAAAAATACCAGGTTGGCCAACGCCTCTTGGTGCAAGTTACCGATTCCCCTGAAGAAACTCATAAACTCTCTCATGTGACAGACAAGCCGACCCTCACTGGACGGACAGTGACCTTGATTCCCCATGGGGGAGGTATTCAGTTCTCACCCTCCATAGACCCAACTTTACGGGATACCTTAAAAGCAGCGCTTGCTGATGACACAGGTCACAATGACGGTCTCTTGCTCCACCCTATCTGCCAACACCTAGAGGTAAAGTTTATTGAGCAAGAAATTGAGCGTTTACGTCGCACCTGGTCACAAATAACCAGTGCCACACGTAAAACCAGCACATGTCTCTATCGCGTCACCCCCCTTGAGCGCGCCCTTAAAGAGATGACCCCATGGGATCTTCAAAAGATTAGTTCTCCAACCGCAGAAACGTGTAATATCATTCGTCACCATGTGGCCCAATACCACCAAGAATTACAAGATATCGTCACCCCATATTTTGATCAATATGGGCAAAATAGCGAAGAATTAGAAGAACAAATTGCCGAATTAGCCACCCCTTACGCGGCCCTTCAAGGGGGCGGCAAGTTAACTTTTGAGCATACCCATGGAATGACCGTTGTTGATGTTGATGGCGGCCCTCTTCGTGCCAAAGAGGCCAACTGGAATGCAGCTGTCGTCCTTAAACAACAGCTTTTATTGCGGCGCATTGGTGGTCTGATCGTTGTGGACTTTATTACACTTCCCCATATGCAAAACCGCCAGTTCCGAACCTATGTTCAAAGTCTGCTCAAGATAGATCCCCTGATTGAGCGGGTCAATGGCCCTTCTCCTGGGGGGTTAGTTGAGATTATCCGTAAAAGAAATGGTCAATCCTTACACAAAAGTTTAGAAGTCCCTC
Organism: Alphaproteobacteria bacterium; assembly: GCA_965218375.1. Lineage (GTDB taxonomy): Bacteria > Pseudomonadota > Alphaproteobacteria. The sequence continues at coordinate 1,936,124 of OZ244618.1, read as the reverse complement.
ATGACGCTGAAACTCTGAGCACACAACACCAACGCCTTTATGTGAGTGCAGGGAAAATTTTCCGCCAGATTATCCAACGGGCACCACTCCACAAGGTTAGATTAATATGCTCCGCCCAATTGGCAGATATTCTGTCAGAAAAGTCGGCACTGCGCACGCTTTCAGAGCATATTGGACGTCCTATCATTCTGGAAATTAACGCCAATGCAGCGCCCCACGACTTTACCCTCCATACGGAGTAAGGGGCCTACAACAGTGCACAGTTCTGAAGGAGAGGGAGGCAAATTCAAGCCTTCCCAATTAGTAATCCGGCGATCCTTACGACCTATGCTCACGCATGAGGCGATTCTTCTCACGCCCCCAGTCCCGTGCTTTTTCAGTTTCCCGCTTGTCATGATTCTTTTTACCACGCGCAAGGGCAATCTCAAGTTTTGCAAACCCTTTCACATTAAAATACAACGCCAAAGGCACAAGCGTACATCCCTTGCGGCGAACAGCTCCGATTAAACGATTGATTTGTCGTCTATTCAATAACAGTTTACGGGATCGCCTGGCATCGTGGTTCCACCGATTTGCATGGGTACATTCCCCAATATACATGTTATCGAGCCAGATTTCTCCATCGCGGTCAAAGGCATAACTCTCCGCAATATTGGCACGACCAGCACGTAAAGACTTAACCTCAGTCCCTTTCAAAATAAGACCAGATTCAATAACCTCATCTAAAAAATAATTGTATCGTGCCTTCCTATTCTCAGCAATTATTTTACGTGTATTTGTTTTTTTAACCATGAAATTTAAATATTCTATTCTATTTTAGAGCAATCCTAAGCCTTCTAAGACATTGCGAAGGCGCGCGCGCGTTATATCAGAAACCGGTATTAAGGGCAGACGTATTTCTTCTGAAAAATGTCCAAGAATAGCCAATGCAGCCTTAACAGGTTGTGGGTTTGGTTCACTAAACAAAGCGAGCTGTAACGGCACCAATCGATCAAAAATCTTACGTGCCCCCACAAAATCACCAGCTTCTATTTTATTATCCATCTCGACAAAAAGTTTAGGAACCACATTAGAGACAACAGAAATACACCCATGACCACCCTGGGCACGAAAGCCTAATAAACTGGGATCATCACCAGAGAGTAAGGAAAAATCTTCACCGATTAGATTACGCATTTGGCTAACCCGTTGCATACTACCTGTGGCATCCTTCACTCCAACCACATGTTCAAGTTCAGAAATGCGTAACATGGTCTCCGGCAAAATATCAACAACTGAACGACTGGGAATGTTATAGACAATCATCGGTATGTCTACTTCTTGATTAATCTTCTTAAAATGCTGATAGATTCCTTCTTGGGTTGGATTAGAATAATAAGGCGCCACCAGCAAGAGAGCATCCGCACCTACCTTCTGGGCATGTTGAGAAAAATATATGGTCTCGATTGTATTATTGGAACCTGAACCCGCAATGACCGAAACCCGTCCTGCAGTACTTTCCACACACGCTTTAATAACATTTACATGCTCCTCAGGACTTAAACTCGGCGATTCACCAGTTGTACCCACGGGTACTAATCCAGAAATACCATGACCTATTTGCCAATCGATAAACTTAGCATAGGCATCTTGATCAAAAACAGCGTTTTTAAATGGTGTTGGTATTGCACTAATTATATTGGAAAACATAAATTCTCCCCCCTTAAGCAAATGTAAAAAGATTCACAACAATATCACTACAGATACAAAATAAAAATATCGTTTACAAATAGCAATCTTTTATCATTTATACTTTTACTCACTTTATAAGCAAAAATCAACGTAACTCAAATACGTATATATTAAAAATAGTCTTTTCACAATTTAATAGCTGGATATGAAAGGTAACCTATTCTTAAAAATTAAAGTGAGGAAGCAGGTTTTAAATTCAAAACACCCTATGGAAGTCCCCTAATAAAATTATTAATTTTGAGGATTATGTTTTATGTCAACACTTTTATTTAATAAATGACTCATATTATACCCTGCCTGGTACGCACAGTCCACAATATCCGCAATTGACCGAGTGATCATTTCCGAAAGACACCATAAAAGGGTAGAACGACTGCCCGTACGACAGTATAAAAGCATAGGCAGTTGGTTGTTTTCTTTGACCGATTGAAACTGACTAACATCAGATGGTTGAATACCCCCAATAATTAACGGAAGATACACAAAATTTATATTAAAGTGGCTTAACTCATCCTTAAAAAGTTCATGATTGACCTGCTCCGCATCTTCACCGTCAGGCCGATTACACACAACGGTCTTGAAACCTGATTCAATGATTGATGACAAACTCTCTGACACAATCTGAGAGGAAACATATATATTATCAGCTAAATGCTTTCCAAATATATCTTTTTTCATTTTTTTATCTATAATTTCAATTATCAATGTAAACTGTAATAACTATAAATTTATACTAACTTTACCTTTAAGAAAATAATAACATATTTATGTAAAAAATACATTATTTTATTTATTAAGTACTAACACCCAATTAAAATAAATTAAGGAAAAAACAAGATACTAGGCAAATAAACAAACAAAACCTTACACAATGTTAATTAATTAAATAAACTTATTATTGTGTTAAAATTTTAACGCTTCATAAATTTAACTTTTAAAAAACAGATTTGCAAACTCATGACAGATAACTTTGATGATACATCTTTAGATAAAGCCGCGCTTGAATACCACAAAAATCCAACCCCTGGCAAAATAGCAATTGTTGCAACTAAAGCCCTGAGCAACCAACGTGACTTGTCCCTTGCTTATTCCCCTGGTGTCGCCGCTGCGTGCCGTGAAATAACTAAGGATGAGTCCAACGTCTATCAGGTCACCAATAAGGGAAATCTCGTTGGTGTAATCACAAATGGGACCGCGGTCTTAGGGCTTGGCAACATCGGCGCCTTAGCCTCAAAACCGGTTATGGAAGGGAAAGCCGTTCTCTTTAAAAGATTTGCCAGCATTGATGTCTATGACATTGAGGTGTCAGAACAAGATCCAGAAAAGTTCATTAATGCTGTTGCCGCCCTTGAACCAACTTTTGGTGGCATTAACTTGGAGGATATCAAAGCGCCCGAGTGTTTTATTATCGAAGATACCCTCTGCGAACGCATGAACATTCCGGTTTTTCATGACGATCAACACGGTACGGCCATCGTTGTTTCCGCGGCAATTCACAACTCCCTTTTATTGGCAAAAAAGAAACTTCCTGAAATTAAAATTACCGTCTCTGGTGCAGGTGCTGCAGCGACTGCCTGTTTAAATTTGTTAGTTTTGATGGGAGCCAAAAAAGAGAATATCTGGATTGCAGACATTGACGGTGTCTTACATACCGGTCGAGCTGACCAGCTCCACGAACGCCAAAGCAGGTACTGCCAAGAGACTGACTTCAGGACACTTGACGATATCATCACTGGTGCTGACGTGTTTCTAGGGTGCTCCGCTCCTAATGTCTTAACCCCAGAAATGCTAAAAAAAATGGCCTCCTCTCCAATTATTTTGGCCCTAGCAAATCCTGTTCCTGAAATTATGCCCAATGTTGCCAAAGAAGTCCGTCCAGACTGTATTATTGCCACGGGCCGCTCTGACTTTCCAAACCAAGTCAATAATGTTTTGTGTTTTCCGTTTCTGTTTCGGGGCGCCTTAGATGTTCAGGCCACAAAAATAAATGATGAAATAAAAATAGCTGCGGTCATGGCAATTGCCAACTTGGTGCATAATTCTGATACTCCTGACCAAGTTCGACAAGCCTATGCGGGACAAAGTTTGACCTTTAGTCCTAATTACATTATTCCAACCCCCTTTGACCCCCGTCTTATCTCTGAAATATCGGTTGCGGTGGTTAAGGCAGCAATGGAGAGTGGGGTTGCGCGGCGAAAAATTGACAACTTAGATGAATATAAAGCCTCTCTCCAACAGTTTGTCTATCGGTCTGGTCTGGTGATGAAGCCGATCTTTGACCATGGAAAACGCGCAAAAGAATTAGTGCAAGTTATTTTTGCCGAAGGTGAAGATGAGCGTGTTTTACGGTCTGCGCAAATCGCTATTGATGAAAAACTTTGTAAAGTCATTCTAATTGGACGGCGGGAAGTCATTGAACAACGTATAGAAAGGTATGGAATACGCTATCGCCTTGATGATGAAAGTATCAAGCTGATAGATCCCAACTTTGACCCACGATTTAAAAAGTATTGGACAAAATACTTCGAAATTATGAATCGTAAAGGGGTAAATATCAACGATGCCCAGCGGTATGTCCGCAACCAAAATACAATTATTGGTGCCTTAGCGGTTATTCTTGAGGATGCTGATGCCATGATCTGTGGCACGCAAGGTCGATTTAATAAACGGGTAAGCTATATTCAAAACATCATTGGTCTTGAAGAAGGCATGACCCAACCATCCACATTACAAATGGTTATTATGCAAGATCATGTGATTTTCATTACCGATACCAATGTTGCATTTAACCCAAGTGTGCAGCACATAGCAGACAGCACCATACTTAGTGCAGAAGCCGTACGGCGCTTTGGGATTGAGCCGCGTGTCGCCATGCTTTCGCACTCGAACTTTGGCCGCCACGATTCAGAAACCGCGTTAAAAATGCGGGAAGCTCTGCAGATTATTCGTAAAAGAGATCCAGACTTAATCATTGATGGTGAAATGCATGCAGATAATGCCTTAGATCAGAATATTCGCAATCAGTTTAATCCCTTATCTACCCTTACAGGGAGTGCGAATTTGTTAATTATGCCAAATATAGACTCAGCTTCAATATCGATTAATCTTCTTAAATCCCTAGGAAATGGGCTCTTGGTTGGCCCCATCCTCTTAGGTGTTAAAAAGCCGGCATACGTTGCAAATAACTCAATCACCGTTCGTGGACTTGTCAACATGACCGCCTTAGCCGTTGCAGATGTTTTAGGACGAAGGGAAAACAAAAAAAAATATGACGATAATCAACACGTCACCCCAACAAGCAGTTGATAGATGACTTCTAGAGAGAATAGAAATCTCCAACCTAGAAGCGATATCAATTTAAAAATTGAAGCAACACCAGATGCCGTCAATGACGTTAATCGTGCATTGAACATTGACGACATGCCAACTGTACACATGATTATCAACTCATTGCATGCCACTGAAGCTGTTAACCTTTTACAACAACTGCCCCCTCTTCAAAGACATAACTTGCTCTATATTATGGGGGCAGAATTTGACCCTGAAATTATCTTTCTCTTACCCGATGCCTTACAAAATGAATGTCTACAGTGTATTGGATATCGTTCATTTGCTAAAAACATCCAAGGGCTTGAGTCAAATAAAATTACAGAAATCATCTCTTCACTCGACAAAGAAAGCCAAATCGTAATTCTTCAATATATTTCCCCTTTAGAGCGGGAATTACATGAACAAAGAATCACCTTTAAAGAAAATACGGCGGGAAGAATTATGAGTGAGGAGGTTATTTGTATCCCCGCCACATGGACAATCAAAAAATCCATGGACTATCTGCGACAAACCAAGGACTTACCAGATACATTTCAAGAGCTGATTCTTGTTGATTTAGGACAACACCCTATTGGCGTCCTGCGACTAGATCAAATATTACAGCATAATTTACAAATCCAGTTATGCGATATTATGGAAAAACCTCCGGTTCTTATTTCTTCTAATACTAAAAAAAGTGAGCTTGCTCCTCTCTTTCAAAAGTACGATCTGGTCTCAGTCACAGTTGTCAACCAACGCAACCAAGTTATTGGCGTCATCACTGTTGATGACGTGATGAGTATCTTAAGTAAGGAAAATGAGAAAAATATTTTGCACTTAGCGGGTGTCAAAGAGAGTGATATTTTTGATTCTATTATGTCCACGATGCGCAACCGCTTTAAATGGCTTTTTGTGAACCTCTTAACTGCGATTATTGCCTCAGTCGTCATTAATATCTTTGATGAGACTCTGGAACAAGCGATTGTTCTTGCGATCCTTATGCCCATTATCGCGAGTATGGCAGGGAACGCAGGTACACAAACCATGATTGTTGCAGTACGTGCCCTTTCTTCTAAAAGCCTAACAGCTGCCAATGCCTACCGAATTGTATTAAAAGAGGTTATAATTGGAGGCATTAATGGTCTGCTGTTTGCACTTATTCTTGGAACCGTAGGACTTTTATGGTTTCAAAGCCTGACACTCGGCTACATTCTCGCCATTGCAATGGTCATTAATTTAATTATCGCAAGTTTCTTTGGTACCATGATTCCCATTATGCTGACCCGCATGAAACTTGATCCTGCTGTCAGCGGCACCGTATTTTTAACAACGATTACCGATGTGACTGGATTTTTTTCATTTCTCGGTCTTGGCTATTTTTTCCTTGTGCACCCAGGTTAATTCATTCTGAGATTTTATCCTACCCTCTGCAAAACAGCTATAAAAAAACCGTCTGTATGGGAGATGTGTGGGTGTAGAGTCAAGGTTCCCCCTTTAGGTTCATGACCGGGAACTTGAGATAAACTAGGCACATAAGTACAGATAAAATGAGGGTGAGTCAGTAAAAACTTATTAATTACATCATCATTTTCTGCTGGTAAAATAGAACACGTGACATAACTGATATACCCCCCAGTGCATATGTGCTGGGCGACTTTTGCCAACAGTGCAATTTGCCTCTCTTGCATGTGGTCAATCTGTTCTGGCTGCAAACACCACCGCGCAAAGGGCGAACGGCGCCACGCACCAATACCGCTACAGGGGGCATCAATAAGACTCCACTGAATATTTTCAGGCAGATCATCGGGCGTATCCGTCTCTAACCATATCGGGGAGAGCACCTTAAATTGTACTGGGGGCGCCTCCATCTTTATCCGATTAAAAGCCTGCTTCAAACGCCCAAGATCAATGTCAGTTGCTAGAATTTCCCCATCTGGCGCCAGCCTTTCCATTAAGCCAATTGTTTTACCGCCACCTCCAGCGCAGACATCCCAGCCCATTCCCTTTCCCACATATGTAAGATCAGTCATAAGCTGTGACCCTTCATCCTGTATAATCACATGACCCTCTTGATAAAAAGGAATCTTACCTACTGGAACATTTTCCATGAATCGGACACCTGATTGCGCTAAAGGTGTCGGCTCTGCCTGCAAAGACTGGTGCGCGCATAGGTCTAAAAAAGCCTCGCGCCGCCCTGATAATACCCGTACCGTCAAGCCTGCAGGTTGATTTAACGTAGAGGCAACGTCAACTGCCTCCGCGCCATATATACCTTGAAAGACCTCCCACACCCACTCAGGAATATTATACTGCGCCCATTCAGGGATGGCCTTCACACTCAAAGCTTGGTCCACGGCAGCACATTCATCAGCGCCGAGCGCCTGTGGCCCGTAAGGGGAGCGCCCTGAAAATAGGGCATTAACATTTTCGGTATTATTTAGATAAAGTGATAAAGCCGTAATCAAACGGACGGGCACGTTTTCTGTACAAGTAGGATCATACCCAAGGCGAAAACACACCTCCCCCCACGAACGAATAATCTTATAGATACACCCCTTCACCTCACGCCGGTCAGAGCTGCCCATATACCGCCGTTTTCTAAAGTTTTGCTGAATAAGGAAATCTAAAGAGCGATCCCCACCGATACAGTCCTCAAGAATCTCAATGACTGTCTGAATCCGTGCATCATGCTGCATTATGATAAATGATGATAATTAGGTGCCTCGTGAATCATGGAAACATCATGAACATGACTTTCCTTTAGCCCTGCATTGGTAATGCGGACAAATTGAGCTTTTTTGGGCATTTCAGCAATTGTCTCAGTTCCAATATACCCCATAGCCGCCCGCAACCCACCAATCAATTGATGAATCACTTGCACAACGGAACCTTTATAAGGGATACGCCCTTCAACCCCTTCGGGCACCAGCTTTAATAGGTCACGGGTATCTTGCTGAAAATATCTGTCCGCTGATCCACGAGACATGGCGCCTATGGAGCCCATTCCGCGATAGGACTTAAAAGATCGCCCTTGATATAAGAAAACTTCTCCGGGCGCCTCATCTGTTCCCCCTAAAAGGTTACCAACCATAACACATTGAGCCCCTGCGGATAACGCCTTGGCAAAGTCTCCAGAATACTTAATACCCCCATCAGCAATAATAGGGATATTGTGATCTTTTGCAGCGCGTACACAATTAAAAATCGCTGTTAATTGCGGTACACCGACACCAGCAACCACACGGGTCGTACAAATAGAGCCTGGCCCGACCCCAACTTTTATACCGTCCGCACCCGCATCAATAAGTGCGCGCGTCCCCTCATAGGTCGCAACGTTCCCAGCAATAAGCTGTAAATCCCCATAATTCCGTTTTATATACTCAACTGTTTCAAGAACAGTTTTACTATGTCCATGGGCCGTATCCACCACAATAACATCCGCACCGGCATCAACTAAAACTTCTGTCCGCTCTATGCCATCTGAACCGACACCCGTTGCTGCTGCCACCAACAATCTTCCCTTGCTATCTTTACTTGCATTGGGGTAGAGGGTGGATTTTTCCATATCTTTAACGGTAATAAGACCAATACAATTATATTCTGAATCAACAACTATAAGTTTTTCAATACGATGCTTATGTAAGAGCCGACGTGCCTCATCATTAGAAACTGCCTCATTGACAGTCACAAGATTTTCATTCGTCATCAACTTGCATACTGGCGTGCTATAGTTTTCAGCAAAGCGCACGTCACGATTGGTCAAAATGCCCACAAGTTTCTTCTGTGCCCCTTCAACAACTGGAATACCAGAAATTTTATGGGAACTCATCAAATCCATGGCCTCTTGTAAAGTTGCCCCAGAGCCAATGGTCACAGGGTTGACGACCATACCAGATTCAAATTTCTTGACGCGCCGAACCTCGTTTTTCTGATCAATCACGCTTAAGTTCTTATGAATAACGCCCATCCCCCCTAATTGAGCCATCGCAATTGCCATTAGGGCTTCAGTAACCGTATCCATGGCAGCACTAATAAGGGGAAGTTGTAGGGAGATTCCACGGGTTAACTTTGTACGGGTATCAACTAATTTAGGCAAAGTTTTAGACTCCGCCGGAACTAATAAGACATCATCAAAAGTCAAAGCTTCAATTATATTCATACACGTACCTTCATTTATGTACCTTAATAGGTGTTATTTTAAATAAATCTTACATTAGAATAAACGACCGGAATCGTAAATAACTACATCTAGAAATTTTGTAATACTTGCACAGCAGACTCATAGGATTTGTTTTCACTTCCTTTAAAACCCATACACACAACATAGGCTTCTCTGCTTTCTTTTCGACTTGCAGGTGGCCGCGCATGTTTGACTGTGGTAAATGCTTTTTTCATACAGTCAAGAAGACAATGTTCAGTTCCCCCTTGGAAGACTTTACAGACAAAGATACCACCAACCTTTAAGACCCCTATTGAATAGTCGAGAGCACTGGCGCATAACCCCATTGTCCGCAAGTGATCCGTCGTCCGATTTCCAGTTGTAGGCGCCGCCATATCACTAAAGACACCGTTCACTTTCCCCCCAACCACATCATGAAGATGACGGATGGATTCTTCTAACATAAAATCATGCTTCAACAAAGTCACATGGGGTAAAGGCTCCATATCAAGAATATCTAAGGCAAAAACTTGGCCATCGCCCTCTCTATCCCCTGCCTGAGTCAAACTGCACAGAACTTGCGTCCACCCCCCGGGGGCAGCCCCCAAGTCAACCACACTTTGCCCCGGCCGCACTAACGAATATTTGTGATTAAGATCAAGCAGCTTATAAGCCGCGCGACTGCGATACCCCTCCCGACGTGCCGCCGCAATATATGGATCATTAAGTTGACGATTTAACCACCTGACCGAACTTAACCGGCGTCCCTTGGCGGTTTTAACTTTAACGCTCAATTCCCGAGCACCGCTTGTACGTTTACCGGATTTCTGAACATTTAGTCGCGTTAAAACCCTGCTAGGTACTGGACGAAAACTTGTCATATTATTTCACCTTAAACTTTTCACTTATGCCATCACGCCTAGAAAACTGATCCTGCGCACCCAGAGCGGCAGACCGCCGGCGCATCATATCTAATAAAATTCCCTGAGAGACATTCCTGTCAGCCACATACACTTCCCGGGCATACCACGTTCGAAATATAGCATCTACAATTGCACACCCAACATCCATCAGATCCGCCCGTTCAAACCCAATACTTGGGTGCTGAATACGGCGATCAAACTTCATATCTCGAATCTTCTTAATTGCATTTTGACAGCCGTCAAAATTCACGCGCATACCGTCAACACTTTTCTCAAAACCTAACGTAACCTGAGTCTGCATCCGGGCGATGATATTCAAAATCCCCGATGTGCCAATAAATTGGGTGCTTTCACGCCTCAACTTTGAAAGCAAATTATTCTCTTGGCTAAATTCCGTGAACTGCTTTAAGCAATAGCTGACAATCTCTTGGTACTTGGCATCACTTAGACGCCCTCCTCCAACAGAATCCGCAAAGCTCACCACGCCCCACGGCCAAGAATAGGACGTATAAGCCCCCCCCACATGTTTGCCTTCCTGCAGCGGTAACCACAAAACTTCAACGCTTCCGCCACCAATATCGAATAATAAGAGGTTTTCCGTACTCTGACGGACCAAAGACCAACACCCTTCAAGGGTCAACCACACCTCTTGCTCTGGAGAGATGACCTCAAGGTCAATGCCAACCTCTTTCTTTACGCGCTGCAAAAATTCTGCCGCATTCGTCGCCTGACGGCACGCATGTGTCGCGACAAAACGTCCATGGTGTACATGATGTTTTTGTAAAATTTGAGCACATACCCTTAGGGCCTTAAGAGTGCGCTGAATTGCCCCTTCAGATAAACGTCCTGAACTTGATAATTTTTCCCCTAAACGCACAATTGAAGAATAGGCATCAACGACTTTAAATCCATTCCCAGATGACCGCGCAACAACTAAGCGACAATTATTTGTTCCTAAATCAATTGCGCCATAAATATCATTGTGCGACTGAGGATCTAACAAAACCTAACCCCTAAAAAAAAAGAAGCAACATACACGAGGTCTTTGACGAAGGCGGAAATATATCGCTACACTGTTACTATAGTAGCATTATATTTATTTATGTGCATAGAGTTTAAGAGGAACGCTCCCCTTGAACTATGTAGGTAAGCAATAGAAATAATATGTCATATAATAATAAAACACTCCCGACATAACTGTGAGGAGTGTTAAGTGGTGATTGTTATAAAAAATTTAATATCAGTCTATAACAACCATTCTTACATCAAGACTTGTAATCATGAAAGCCATAAATAAAAGCCAACTCATGAAAAAGATTACACTTTAAATTTTTAAAGTGGTATCCCCTACGGGATTCGAACCCGTGTCGCCGCCGTGAAAGGGCAGTATCCTAACCGCTAGACGAAGGGGACATGTCTTTCAAGTGAGTAATCTTATAACCAGCTATTTTAAAAATAACAAGAGGGTAATTGATATTTTTTTATTTTATCTTGTTACTGGGGAAAAATAACCTATAATTTACAAGTTATTTAGTTACCTAATATATTTATTTACCTATATAATTGCGTTCAAGTAGTTGAAAGCCTCTTATTTTTTAATAATGAGGCTACGTTACATGATAAGTTATTATTGATAAAAACACCATATTAGGTGTTCTCTCAACATTTAAGGACTCAATTGATGAAGAAAAAATTTCAGTACACACTCCTTTTAGGATGTCTTCTTTTTTTAAATGCATGCGGAATTGTAACTCAATATAAAGTAGAAACTTATCATAGTATTCCTCCTGCCATATTTTCGCCCGCAACCAACTTATTTAGCGGCACCTCTATTCTTGTCCGTCCTAGGAATGAAGATCAACAAAGAAATATGGAGTTTAACTACTACAGCCAAAAAATTTCTGAATACCTCCAAGGCTATGGACTCTATCCCACAATAGAGCAAGGTGCGGAAACCGAACTGGTGGCTGAATACTCACTTCGCTCCCTTGTAGAGCTTAAATCAAAAAAAATAAAAATACATGAACCCTGCGTAAGGACCTATCGTGAACCTCATGCCAGCTTTAGCATGAGCCTCAACAGCGCCGAACGAAATAGTCACTTTGGGTTTCATAATCACCCTACCCATGATTATGACATTTACTGTCCTATAAGATACGATTATGTTACATTTCCCTACTACCGAATTTCATTACAAATGATCATTTTTGATGCTGAAAATAAACCAATTTTCCAAAGGACCACGTCTACTTTGGTTAAAAATAATGAAACTTACACCCATTTCCCGCACCTTTTACATATGATGTTTACAGATTTCCCAGGCGCAAATCGAAGTCTGAAAATAAAAGGTGTAATTCTTGATTAAAATGGGTTTTCAACAAAGGTTTTATAAAAAATAGCTTTTCTCTATTTGAGCTATTAATTATATTGAAGAAATGCAGAGAGTGTTTTACTCTACACGCCGTACATTATTATTCTAATATCGCACAACTATCACTAAATTTTCAGTCTTCTGCTCACTTTAGTTCAAAAAAGGTCTTGCCTCTAATGCCTACTTACCAATACGCCTATATCATAAAAAACTTAGATAAAACTTATCCTGGCGGCAAACATGTCATCAAAAATATGACATTATCCTTTCTGCCCAATGCAAAAATTGGCATTATCGGCGTCAACGGGTCTGGAAAGTCCACATTAATGAAAATTATGGCGGGCATTGAAACTGAATATAATGGGGAAAGCTGGGCGGCCGAAGGGTTAACCGTTGGGTATTTGCCTCAAGAGCCACAGCTTGATCCTCAAAAAGATGTTTCAGGAAACATCATGGATGGCGTACGTGAAATTAAGGACATGGTTGATAAGTTCAACGCACTTTCCGCTAAATTCGCTGAGCCTATGGATGATGATGAAATGAACAGAGTCCTTGAAGAACAAGGCGCCCTTCAGGAGAGGATAGATGCCGTTGATGGGTGGGAGTTGGACAATATTATTGAACGCGCCATGGACGCCCTGCGCTGTCCACCTAAAGATGCTGATATAACTAAGCTCTCTGGGGGGGAGTGTCGCCGCGTTGCCCTCGCCCGCCTCTTACTAGAGAAGCCAGATATTCTTTTACTCGATGAACCGACCAACCACCTTGACGCGGAGTCAGTGGCGTGGCTGGACAAACACCTCCAAGAATATCATGGAATGGTCCTCCTCGTGACCCACGATCGTTATTTCTTAGATAATGTTTGCGAATGGATTTTAGAACTAGAACGCGGTCACAGTATTCCATGGCACGGGAATTACTCTTCTTGGCTGGAACAAAAGACAGAGCGTCTGAAAAGTGAATCTAAAAGCGATGATGACCTGCAAAAACGGTTGAGTCGAGAACTTGAGTGGGTGCGCCAGTCCCCTAAAGCGCGTCAAGGAAAATCTAAGGCCCGTGTCAAAGCCTATGAAGAACTCGCTGACAAAGCTACTGATACAAAAACCAGTCGTTCACAAATTATTATACCAATAGCTGAGCGCCTGGGGGGAAGGGTTCTGAGAATTGAAAATATCAACAAAACTTTTAACGATAAAGTCCTCATTAAAGACTTATCTTTAACAGTTCCGCGAGGTGCAATTGTCGGGATTATTGGGGCGAATGGTGCAGGAAAGACGACATTTTTCAATATTCTAACAACGCAAGAATCACCAGATAGTGGAACTATCGAATGGGGGGAGAGCGTCAAACTTGGTCATGTCACCCAAACAAGAGATAGCCTGAACAGGGACGCCACAGTTTACGAAGAAATATCTGGTGGCCTTGATGAACTTCAGCTTGGTAAAACCACCATTCATAGTCGCGCCTATTGTAGCGCGTTTAATTTTAAGGGCACTGAACAACAAAAGAAAGTAAGCATGCTCTCTGGTGGGGAAAGCAATAGACTGCACCTTGCTAAAACGCTTCTTTATGGCCACAACTTCCTTTTGCTTGACGAGCCAACCAATGACTTGGACGTTGAAACCCTGCAAGCCCTTGAACAGGCCTTAGAAGAGTACGCTGGATGCGCTATGATTATTAGTCACGACCGTTGGTTCCTTGACCGCATTACCACCCACATCCTTGCATTCGAGGGGGACTCTCATGTGGAATGGTTCGAAGGGAACTACCAAGACTACGAAGCAGACAAAATTCGGCGTCTTGGAGGTGCAGCGACTCTTCCCCAGCGTATCAAGTATAAAAAATTAACGCGGGCACAATAATTACGAGCCGACTGGTCAATCGCACCATCCCCTGTGATAATAGAACGCGCCGCCATCTCTCTTAATAAATTATTAAAATATCATCGTTAAAATGATGGATAATTTCTGATTCGTCCTTTATGATGTTTCCTATATTAACATAGGCATATTTTATTATTTACGAAGTGATAACAGATGGAAGATCAGTTCCTTAATATCACAAAAAATGATTTGAAAACTGCGTCAAAATTTTTGAGATCAGCATCAGATTTGACGCGTTTACGCATTATTTATTTATGCGCTCAGTGTGACTTGACCGTCGCCGACCTGACGCAAATCACTGGACAGAGTCAGCCGAGAATATCCCAGCACCTCAAGAATATTACCAGTGCAGGTATATTTGAGCGCAGTCAAGAAGGTCCATGGGTTTTTTATCGGCTGGCGAATACCCCTGATGCGCATATGTTTATGAACTTTTTATCCCGGTGGGTGTCCTCAGAAGATACAATTTTAAGTCACGATTTACAGCAACTGAAAATTATCACACGTGCCCGACAGGAAAAAGCCGCCTCTCTTCGCATTAATATAGTTAAAGAGCGTGACTTTATTAAAAAACTTAACGACAAAGACCAACAAATTGAAGACCACATTCTCCAGATGGTTGCCAGTGAGCCCCCCAATAAAATGGTTGAAATAGACATCAAGAGTGGACGTATGCTCGCCCTCTGTTCTGATAAAATCACCTATGGTGTCGGTATCGGGACGTCATACCAAGCGCTGCAAATTACCCGTAATGACCTCGACCAACAAAAAATACGTAACTGTAGAGTCCACCTTGGAAATATTTTCTTGCTGCCCGAAGAAGCATATAATGCCGACTTCACCATTCTGCGGCACGTCCTGCAGTATGCCAAGGACCCAGGGCGCATAATTAATCAAGCTGCACAGATTTTAAATCCTAAAGGACGGTTGCTCATAACAGAATTCGCTCCTCATACCCACGAAACTTTAAAAAATAAATTTCACCACCAAAGACTTGGGTACTCCTTTAATGAGCTTCAAAGCCTCTGCCGCGCCCATAATATCCAAGAATTAGAAACAATTCATATCCCAGGTCGCGGCCTAAATATCCAAATATGGCTTGGATACAAGACCCAATAATCCTTACATTTACGTCCCTTGGCAATATAATTGTAAAGTCCGAACAACTGTATAAAGCAAAAACCTATTGAAAATTTACAATAGATAAGTGATTATCTACCGATATATATATTTGCGTTCATCCCTTATTAAGAGACTCGTCATATTTTCATGGTAACTGGCAAGATCATAGGTGCACTATTAGGATTTTATATTTTACGTGACGTCACTGGTATTATCTTTGGCGCCCTAACGGGGCATGCACTCGATCTGTTTTATACTAAAAATAAACAGGGAAAGTCCCAACAAGAGCATGCCGACACGGACAAGAGCTCCTCCCGCACTACGCACCCCAAAAACAACAGCAGCACGCAGCACTCTGCTCACAACACCCCGCCTCCACCATGGCTCATTACCCTTACCCAACTCGCTGCTAAAGTCGCAAAATCTGACGGCCAGGTCAGCAAAGAAGAAATTCGTACATTCAGAAATATTTTAACGAAAAAAAACTTGAATACTTCCCAATTAGAAAGTTCGTTCAACTCAGCCAAACGTTCCATCAATGGTGTCAGCGCCCTCTCTTTACAGCTATCGCTTCAGCTGGATGAGAAACAAATGACCGCAAAACAAGCCCTTGATGTGTTCGTACAAGTGGCCCTTAAACCCCAAACTCTGCACCCAATAACCTATGGTATTCTGACCCAAATAGCTAAAAATCTAAATATTTCCGTTAAACATCTTGATGCCAATATCCGTCGTTACCAACCCAATGACTCGAACACTAACTATAATTATACCTTTAATATCAAACATAAAAAAGACTTTGAGCTTTTAGGCCTCACGCCCCAAGCAACCAAAGATGACCTGAAAAAGGCCTATCGGCAAATCGCTATGTCCTTGCATCCAGATACTGCTATAGCGCGAAAAATTTCGGAAAAACAAAGAGAAGCGGCAGAGAAAAAACTCGCCCTCGTCAATGCCGCCTATAAACGCCTGCTCAATGCTAACCACTTCACATAAAATCTTCTTCAGCATACCACTTCGCGCGCCCTCCACTTGTAATCTGCAAAGTATTCTGACATAGTCAAAAAGTCAGATAGTTTGGCAATCGCTGTCCTTAAGGGCAGAGGAAAGTCCGGACACCACGGAAGCATGATGCCGGGTAACGCCCGGCGGGAGTGATCCTAGGGAAAGTGCTACAGAAAATAAACCGCCTAAGAATACTATCTTGGGTAAGGGTGAAAAGGTGCGGTAAAAGCGCACCACGCAAGCGGTAACGCCTGTGGTATGGTAAACCCCATTAGGTGCAAGACTAAATAGAAACGAGCGAGCATGCTCAAGGTCCGCTTCCGACCTATCGTTTGGGTAAGTCGCATAAGGTATTTGGTAACAAATATCTCAGATGAATGATTGCCACCGTGAGAACGGTACAGAAACCGGCTTATAGACTATCTGACATTTAAATATCATGTCCTTTGGGCGAAAAATTTACGGTTTTCCAATGAGAAAAAAATAGAGAGCCCAAAAAAAATTTTATTTTATTGTGCCCACCGCCTATTTCCGCTATTAATCTCGATTATCCATGTTTTTTTAAATTTATAATACGAGGGCGTTGCTCGAGTTTTTTTTCAAGTAAACCAAAATATTTATACTTTAATTATGATGAACACATAAGAAAATGGAAATGATGTAAATGCAGACCCGTGCTCTACTTGAATTATTTAGTATCAATAAATCATTTTCTAAAATTCCAATTTTAAAAGACGTTAATTTTACCATTACAGCGGGTAAAGTGATGGCTCTTACTGGCGCTAATGGTGCGGGTAAGTCAACTTTAATGCGTATTATTAATGGGATATATCAGCCAGATAGCGGAACTATTCATAACCATAAAGGCGTAAAAGTTAAGTTTCCCACATCCCACCATGCCATTAAGTCTGGTATCGCAATGATCCATCAAGAGCTTACCTTGATTCAATCTATGCGGGTCTATGAAAATATTTTTCTTGGACGTGAGTTCGTCAATAAAGCTGGGATTGTTATACGGCAGAAAATGATTGCCGAAACTCAAAAATACCTTGACCAGTTGGAACAATCAATTGATCCGACAGCCCGTTTATCTTCCTTCAGTTTCGCCCAACAAAAAATGATTGAGATTGCTAAGGCTTTGTCCTTGAATGCTCAAATCATCATTATGGATGAACCTACGGACGCCCTGACGGATAAGGAAACCAAGATTCTGTTTGGAATTATTGACCACCTTAAAAAACAGGATAAAGGAATTGTCTTTATCAGCCACCGTTTAAAAGAAATCTTTCAGATATGTGATGACATTACCGTGCTGCGAGATGGTCAGGTTGTCCACACGGGAGATATCAAAGATATTAATGAAGATGATTTAATCCATCATATGGTTGGGCGCACCCTAGAGGAACAGTACCCCTACACACCCGCAGTTCTTGGAGAGCCAATTCTTAAAGTACAAAACTTGTTTGCACAGAACATTTCAAATGTCTCTTTCCAAGCCCATAATGGGGAAGTCTTGGGAATTGCTGGATTAATGGGCGCAGGACGCACAGAACTGGCAAAAGCTATCTATGGATCAAATCCAATACAGTTAGGCTCCTTAACCATCAATCATAAGCTGATCACAAAACTAAAAAGTCCCTATGACGGTGTTCAGGCTTCCATCGGATATGTCACTGAAGATCGTAAACATATTGGGCTCATTCAGTTTCATAGTGTCAAACACAATATGCTTCTCTCAGGTCTTGCTTATATTTGTCATGCTCTTGGGATTATTAATACCAAGAAAGAAGAACAAAAAGTAAAAGACTATATATCCATACTCCAGATCAAAACCCAGAGCATCAATACACCAGTTTTTTTGCTCTCTGGAGGAAACCAACAAAAAATCTCCATCGCTAAATCCCTCTTGGCATATCCGCAAATTCTGATATTAGATGAACCAACCCGTGGTGTTGATATTGGTGCCCGCTATGAAATTTACTCGCTGATTAATAAACTTAAGTCTCAAGGTATGTGTATCATCCTTATATCTTCAGATATGCCAGAACTTTTAGGAATTTCTGACCGTATTCTGACCATGTCAAAAGGTCAAATCGTTGGATCATTTACCCATAAAACCGCAACACAAGAAAATATTTTAAAAGACTGTATATCAAGTCCGCAATAATTTTAAAGAAATCTCCCATGCCCCTGCAAAACTATATACGAAATAATATCCCTTTATTAGGGCTTATGTTCATTATTATTTTAATGTCTTTTCTTAATGTCCATTTCCTAACCATTGATAACCTCCTCAATATTCTTCGACAAACCTCCATTAACGCAATTATTGCCTTAGGGATGACGTTTGTCATTATTACTGTGGGGATTGATATATCTGTTGGGTCAATACTCGCATTAACTGGTGCCATGTGCGCCAGCATGATCTCCCATGACACGCCGTTACTGGTTGCGCTTCTGCTGACCATGGTGCTTGGAGGCGTGATCGGGGCAACCAATGGCATCATCATTAGTCACTTTAATGTCCAACCATTTATTGCCACCTTAGTTGCCATGTCGATTTTGCGCGGGGCAACGATGATCTTCACGGACGGTCGCCCCATATCAACTAGTTCCAACGAAGCTACCAATAATTTCTATGAAATTGGGGGCGGATACGTGGGCAATATTCCCATTCCTGTTATTATCACCATTACCCTCGTTCTTATATGTTGGTTTGTTCTGCACTATACAAAATTTGGACGGCACGTTTACGCCACCGGAGGCAGTGAAGAGGTCTCGTATTTAGCAGGAATTAAAATTAAAAGAATAAAAATATGGGTATATTCAATTAGTGGTTTCATGTCAGCAATTGCTGGTATCATTCTTACATCTCGGCTAGAGTCAGCACAGCCTACAGCTGGAGTCGCATATGAGCTTGATGCAATAGCTGCGGTTATTTTAGGAGGCACGAGTCTTCAAGGAAGATCTGGAAAAATCGTTGGAACTCTCATTGGAGCATTGATCATTGGTGTACTGAACAATGCCCTTAATATTATGAATATCACGTCCTATTATCAAATGATTGCAAAAGGGACTATTATCTTACTCGCTGTTATTTTTGATAACGTAAATAACAATAAGATTAATAACTAACTAGGGAAATATTACACTCATGAAAAAAATTATTTTACTTACAACTGCGCTGTTATTTGGATTAACATCAAATGCCCATAGTAAGGACTCAATATGGTTGGTCATTTCAACCTTAAATAACCCGTTCTTTATTACTTTAAAAGAAGGTGCTGAAGCCAAAGCTAAAGAGCTTGGCTATGACCTCGTCGTTCTCGACAGCAACAATGATCCCGCTAAAGAAATATCTAATGTTGAAGACTTATTAAGCAAAAACATCAAGATTCTGCTCATCAACCCCACTGACTCTGATGCTGTAAGCAGCTCTATTCGTGCCGCGAACCGCAAAGGCGTTCCAGTTATTACATTGGACAGAAGCGCCAGCAATGGAAAGGTTTTGGCACATATCACCTCCCATAACATCCAAGGTGGTATCCTTGCTGGAAACTTTATCGCAGAAAAAATAAATAACTCTGGAAAAATTATGGAGTTACAAGGTGTCCCAGGAACATCCGCAGCACGTGACCGCGGTGAAGGCTTTTACCAAGCACTTAAAAACTTTCCAGACATTAAAATCATTACCAGCCAAACAGCGAACTTTGATCGGACTCAAGGGTTGAACGTGATGGAAAACATCCTGCAAGCCCAACCAGAAATTGATGCTGTTTTTGCCCATAATGATGAAATGGCATTGGGAGCGATTAAGGCAATTCAAGCGTCAAACCGTGATATTCTAGTGGTTGGATTCGATGGCACTGATGACGCGATTACAGCTGTGAATAAAGGTTTACTTCTGGCAACTGTTGCCCAACAAGCAGAAGTGATTGGTGCCATAGGCATTGAGACTGCGGTCAAGTTTCTTAAAGGGGAAACCGTAGAAAGCTACATTCCAATTCCTTTACAGCTTATCACGAAATAATACGCCCCTAACACCCCCATAGATATGATAACACCCTTTGATCTTTCAAGAGACAAGGGGCGTTATTATTTTGACAGTCTGCCTATAATTTTTTCTCAATGATATTTTTAACTTCTTGAAATAGTTGAGGGATTGTCTCACGAATAACGAGGCTCTCACTGTATTGCTCTTGCATTATCAGCAACTCAATTTTATTGAGGGCTTTGGCTAATTTCTTTGCGCCAGCGGTATGGGCAGCGCCAGCGACTTTATGGCATAAGAAACTAATTTCTTTATAATTATGATCTTCAACCGTCATCATCTCATGCACAATAGGACTTGTAGATTTAATAAAGAAGTTCATCATTTCTTGAGCTTCTGCAGTAAAGCCGCCAAAAACCTCCTCAATAAAACTCAAATCCAACGGAGATTCGTTCTTTTTATTTGGGGGCGCCTTAACGACATCAGAGATCATTGACGCCGACTCTATTAACGAGATACCCTCCTCCTCGACAAACGCATCAACAATTACTTTTTGACGGTACTTTAAAATACTCGGAACCGCTTCTTCGAGCACTTCCTCTAACTGATCCAAACTAAGAGGCTTACTTAAATATCCGTTCATGCCCTTCTCTAAACATATTTGAGATTCGTTGGCCATGACATTGGCGGTTAAGGCAAAAATTGGAATGGGCAACCCTAAATAGTTTACAATATTCTTCTTACGAATGGCAGAGGCCAGCTCATATCCGTCCATATTGGGCATACGGCAGTCAGTTAAGACCATAGAGTATACCTTCTTCTCTAACAACTTTAATGCTTCACGACCATCCGCGGCCATATCAATATGAACTCCCAGACACGCCATTTGTTTCTTTGTTACCAACTGATTGGTTTCGTTATCCTCTACCACGAGAACCACTAAGCCATTCTCATCAGAAAATTCTCGACTTGGGGACTTATACACAACAGGGGTATTTAAAGGGTGATTATCATCCTCATTTGCGCCCTCAACATCAATACCATGCGCCACATTAAGGGCGTTATGAAGATGATTAATTTGCACGGGAAATTGTAAGGCAATATCTGCTTTATCTATGTTGATTTTAGTCTCAAGTGTATTCTTATAAAGTAAAATAGTGGAGATATCCGCCATATTTTCATTATGCGCTAACTTATTAAATAACTCGTCCGAATCCAGCGTGTTAAATAAATTGACAATAACGATAATATCAAACTTCCTATGATATTTAACAGAATCATCTAAAAGTTTCCACGTGCTATTAATGCTGTCGCTTAAGGTGATATCTACCTGCGCCCTGAACAGACTCATTTCAATAAGAGAGCGCACCTTGTCATCCACACCCACCAACAACACACGACAGAAACCATATACAGGGTCTTTGGCGCTATAGCCAGTATCAATATTCTCAAAAACTGGAACACTCAACCAAAACTTACTCCCCTCACCCAGGCCGCTGTCAACACCAATGTGGCCCCCCATTAACTTAGTGAGCTTTTGACATATTGCCAGCCCAAGTCCTGTGCCTGAGACATGCTGAGAGTAAGACGTGCTGAGGTGAGAGAACGGCTGAAACAATAAATGCCGCTGATCTTCCCCGATCCCAATTCCCGTATCTTCAACTTGAAATATCAAGTAGACCTGATCCTGTAGCGATCGTTCTTCATCAAGTTTTACCGTGACTAAAACGTATCCTTTATTCGTAAATTTAAGAGCATTTGAAATCAAATTTAACAAAATTTGTTGCAGTCTATTACGATCCCCAATCAGGATATCTGGAACACCGTAGTAAATGCAGCACTGTAAAACTACCTGAGAATCAGCACAGCTTAAATACATAAACTGAATAATATCGTCCAGTAACTCCGTGACGCTGAAGGTGACATTGCTAATTTCCATTTTGCCAGCTTCAATCTTAGAGAAATCAAGGATATTATCAATAATATGGAGCAAGGATCGCGCTGACTTAGACATGACGCTGACAATATCATTCTGTTTTTCATCAAGGCTTGTTCGTTCCAAAATTTCCAGCATACCCAGAACGCCATTCATCGGTGTACGAATCTCGTGACTCATGGTTGCAAGGAACTGTGACTTTTCCACACTGACACTTTCTGCCATTTCTTTTGCTTCTTGTAACTCTTTTTGGCGAATACGTTCTTCAGTAATATCTTGATGCAGACTAACCCATAAACCATTGGACATTTTACGTAACCGCACCTTGTAGTACTGGCGATCGGACAGTAATAATTCCCACTCGGTATATTCAACTTCCTCAATATTTAACTTGATTAATGAGTGCTGAACCACATCTTCACTTTTCTTATCTAGCAACCTGGTATCAATGACCTGACGCCAAAATTCCGCATACTGTATACCTTTCCAAATGGTGTTACTAGAAAAAGAGTACATTTGATTAAGCTTGGTATTCCAACGAATAATTTGTCCCGTTGGTCCAATCAGCAACATGCCGTCATCCATATTCGCAAAGGTCGTTGACAGGACAGCTGATTGATTTTTCAGTTCAATGGTGCGCTTTTCAACTTGTTGATTAAGGGTCGCGTTAAACTGTTCTAGTTCAGCATTCACCCGCTGAGAGTTTTCATATAGTTGAACATTCTCAACTGCCAGCATAATCTGACCTGATAATAGGGTGAGTGTTTTTAACTTCTCCCCCGAGAATGCACCAGTAATTAAATTATTTTCAAGGTATAAAATACCCTTTAACTCGTTACTTCTGTATAGAGGAAGACATAGCAATGAGTTAATCAGATTCTCTATGACATACTCGTCATGCTCAAACATCTGATCGCTATGGGCTTTATCAACAATCAGCCCCTCCCCACCACGTAAAATGTAGTTGACCGCAGAGACAGAAAACACATAATCCTCTGGAAAACCCTCTTCAATAATGGAGACTTTTTCCCCTTCTAGGTAATTATTTATGTACCAATAGCCGTTGTCATTCTTAAGAATTAATAACCCGCGTTCGGCACCAGAAATTGAATAGATAGTGTTCATCAGGACTTCTAAAAAGTCTTTAGTATCAGTCTTATGAGTCGCAGCATTAAAGGCACCAAGAGCGTATTCATAGTCTAAAACTTCTAAGCTATTTTTCGCCTTGACCTGCTCAGTTTTATGGGGTGTATTATTGATGTTATATAAATTGCTGATCACGTTCGATACAAAACTCACCTCTTTATTATCAAACTCAACTTCCAGCTGATGGGCTTTGGCATGAGCGCCCCACACCTTATATAAATCATAGGCAGAACTTAAATACATTTGTGCAATCTCGGTATTCTTACACCGCATATAAAAACGTCCAGCACGCTCGCGCAGGATTGCCTGTTGATAAATAATACCGCTATTCTCAGCAGCTTTGATGGCTGCATGAAACTTGTTGACCACAACGTCAATGCGCCCTTCATAATAGGCAATTTCTGCCTCTAAGCCCAAAGCAAATCCCTTAAACAGCCTTTCATTATACCGCGCATAGTATTTTAAAAGTGTAAGATTCGACTTTAAGCGCGTGGCGAGATTATAAACCCGCGCGCCCCCGCGCACCATGTCTAATTCCATCACTCTTTTGCTGTATTCAAAAATTAACCCATAGGGTAGAGTAGACGTTGTATCGTTCTCAGGCACACCCGCAACGTCCTGATACTGATTCAGTAAAAATCCAAGAAAAATACGAACATAGCCATGTATTTTAATGGCAATCATATTATTCTTTGACGCACTATATTTAAGGTGATGCTGTTGATCACATATTGGACCTAAAAGCTGATGGGCATTGTGGCTTTGGTTCCCCATAAGATTAACCGCCATCTGGTGAATGGGTGCCACAATACTCAATGCCATATCATGCTCAATATCTGAAATACAATTTGTCAGGATTTCAGCACTATTGACCACTTCACTTAGGCGCTCCCCCATATAAAGCCGATGGATTAAGCCAAAACAAAGAGACAACGCCGCAATTAAGAGATCACCATTTTTAATGGCAATGTTATAAATTTCCATGACCTGGTCATCAATATTGCCTTCTTTTTTCTCGAATATTTTAGTCAAGATACACGCAAAAAAACGAATATTTGACTGAACATCATTTATTTCAGGCCGATCAATCACGCTTAAAGAGGTGTTTGCAAGACTTAGTGCTTGAGGTATTCTGTCCAACCTATAAATGCACAGGTGGGCATAATTGGATATCGCCATTAATGTACAAGAATGAAACCCATGTTTAATGCTCAACTGTAGGGCCTTGTAGACGAAGAGAGGCAGAAAAAACCGTCTTGAGAAGTGAGAGACTATGATTAATCGGGATAAAATTCGCATGTAAGCAATCACTTGCTTATCTTTGACCGGCGGTAACGTAACCAGCTTCTTGAAATTATAATTCTTATACTTGGTTTCAAATATAATAGAACGAGCCCAGAGGTACCCTTTATTTGGGTAAGAGGGAAAGTTAAGGTCAAGCTCTGAGAGTATCTTTAAGCCCACATCCAGCGCTCTCTCTGAATCTTGGTTTGACATGTAATACATAATCAACTGCTCAGAGATATCAACTAAATCAATTTTATGATGAACCCGACTTTTAATGGTCTCAACAGCATCAAACATTTTAACGTTATCGCCTGAATAAACAGCAAGTCTGACCACTGCATTTAAGACGTTCAGACAAAAGTCATAATCTTCTTCCCAGTCATAGCTTGAAAGTAAACTCTGAGCGACATCAATATACTCTGTAGCCAGTTTATATGACCCAATGCTTTGGGCTTTTAAGGAGACTTTATAGTTTAAAACTGCAAGGTTTTTGCGCTCTTTTTTATCTATAATATACTCAACTGCTAAATTGAGGTGTTGGATAATCTGATGGATTTTCTCAGGATTATCTTCCTCATTCCAGTCGTATAAAAGGGAGCGCCCAATTTTTAAATGGATATAGATCTGCTGACTCTTAATCACTTTCTGACGGGCAATTTCGCGCAAAGACTCATGAACGAAACTAAACTCAGTATTGACAATGCTCTCCATCTCCTTATCCCGATCAAGGGACATAAAATCTCGATAGCTATTATCAACAGATGTGATATACCCCTCAACCACGGCAGGCCATAACACCTCGATCAGCTCTTTCTTTACTTGACCCGTGACAATATACAACGCATCAAGATCAAAGGATATTCCCAGGATTGCCGCTTTACCTAGAGCTTCTATAGTATGGTTTGGTAACTGATCAAAGTTTTGCACCATTAACGTGATCAGGTTATCAGTCACGCTATGCCTGCGGAGCTCTTCAATATTCCATTTCCACTCATCAATATTATTATCGAAGCGAATACTGTTATTGTGGGAGCACTCCTCAAGGAGTTGGCGAATAAAATAGGGATTACCTAAGGTTTTTCCATGGATGACCTGAGCCACTTCCTCTAATTCCGTAGAAGGGTGTTCCAAGGTCTCTTGCAAAAGATCGCACACACTATCGACACTTAACCCACTTAAGTGAATAAACTGGGATGAGGTTTGTTTTTCACAGTACTCTTTAAACTTTAAAAAGCTTCCTTTTTGATAGAAGAACTCATCACGATAAGCACAAATTATCATCAGCGGAACATCTATATGTTTATCGGCACTAAACTCAATAAATTCAATGCTCTGACTATCTGCCCATTGGAAGTCATCCAGAAATAAGGTTAAACTGCTCTTATCCCGCGTTAACGCCACCAAAAATAAATGTAATAGGTGCTTAGTTTTGGTTTGGTACTCTGTACGTATGGATTGAGTAACGGCACCATCTTTTTCTACAATCTGCTCAAGTCGGGGCAAAAGCTCAATTAACAAATGACTAAAGGGTCCTAAAACCTCCCCGAAATGCTTACGCCACCCCACTAATTCATTATCTGGCATCACCAAAATATTATCGATACATGTATTTAGAACCGATAAGATTGCGCTATAGGGTTTATCTTTTTGAAATTGTTCAAACTTCCCGCTCACAAATAACCCAGAGTCCCCAATAGATAACTGGCTTATTTCCTGGACAAAAGTGGTCTTACCAATTCCCGTCTCCCCGACAACAAAAAGCGTGCTGGATTTCCGCTCGAGGCGCACATAATTATATAAACTGATTAATTTGTCTAACTCTAATTCTCGGCCGATAATACGTAATGGGAAGTTCAGCTGGAACGCCTTGTCTTTAAGCCCCAAAATAAAACGCGGCACCTTATGAAATTCCTGATAGGCAGAAAGACATTTTTTTAAATCAAATAAAACACCGTAAACCGTCTGATATCGTGAACCCGCATTCTTCATCAACATCTTATTGACGATCAAAGCAACCATATTGGGAACTTCTGACTTAATGGTATCAATTAATGGGGGACGTTTCGCTAAATTGGCATGGGCAAACCTGATATTCTCTTCTTCAGAAAACAGCGATTCCTCTGAGAACAGCTCAAAGAGGATGGATCCAATACTATAGATATCAGAATAAAACCCAATATGACTTTTAATACGTCCAGTCTGTTCAGGTGCCGAGTACACTGAAACTTGATCAAGGACGTAACTATGTTTGGTAAGACGCTCAGAAGACTCTAACTTCATTGCAAAATGAAATCCCACAATTTTCACAAGATAATTTGACATATCCACAAGCAAATCATCAGGCGTAATGTTGCGGTGGACTATTTTGAGCTCGTGCATGTGGGAGACTGTTTGCAAAACTCCTATGGCAATCCACAGCTTTTCTTTGAAAGTAAGGTTTTTACTCTGCATCACCTTACTTAAAGGCTCTAAATTTTCCCACTCCATGAGCAGTCCATGTTGACTCCCCTTGTTCAGATAGGTAGACCCTCGCGGGACATAGCGCGGAGAAAATGACTTTTGTAGCTCACACTCATTTATAAACTGTTGAACCTGTTCTTGGGAAGGATAGGGTAAATTGAGAACTTTCAGCACGCCTTCAAATGATTCTTTTTCCTTGAAAACCCGCATTACCAAAGACCTATCGCTCTGATATATTATGTTTCTTACTTGTAAATCATCAAAAAGCATTTTTACTCCAAGAAATTAAATTTAATATCTAACGTGCGAATACCTTACAACTCTAAATTACAAGGTTTCATATTGCTGTAAAGTAGTATTCATTTATTTTTTTATTTTTGTCGATAAAAAAACATTTTATTTGTTTATTTTGAGTACTTGAAATTACCCAAAATAAGTCAAAACCGCTCCCATATAAAACATCTGTCCCAGAAGGATAGGCAGGGCTTTGAGGGTGGGAATGGAACACACCAATGATCTCAATATTTTTTTTGGGGTTGTTGCGGATATATTTTTGCACACTAAATTGTAAATTTGGTGCAATAAGAAAGTGATCTTTTGCGGAGTCTGCTATATTGGGACTTATTACGAGTCGAGAGATATAAATATCTGTTGCAGTTTTTTTATATCCAATCAATAATCCACATGTTTCATATGGATATTTTAGGTGCGTAAATTTCCATATTTTTGTAATAACATCTTTATAAATGGCTATATTGACTTTTGGACTCAAACTACACTCCCCCTTACATTCATTAAGATAATTATTACCGGCAATGAATAAAAATACCAACCCCCCACAACATAATACCTTACTTAAAGAACAACGACAAAGTATTTATAAGGGGACACCAAAACGACTGGACAAAGTTCTCACTGAAATCTGGCCTGATATCTCGCGGGCAAACTGGCAGTCATTAGTTAAAGCTGGAAATATATCTATTTCTGGAGAAGTTATTTTGTCAAATAACACACAGATCAAACCTGGTTCAGAAATTAGTGCCACGATCCCAGCTCCAACCCCTGCCCTCCCACAACCTGAGAATATTCCTCTGGATATACTTTACGAAGATGCCCATCTGATCGTCTTTAATAAACCCGCTGGTATTTCCGTCCATCCCGCAACGGGATGTTACACTGGCACCATTGTCAACGCCCTCTTATATCATTGCCAATCTGATCTATCAGGCATTGGGGGTGTCATCCGTCCTGGTATCGTTCACAGGCTTGATAAAGAAACCAGCGGCGTCATGGTTGCAGCTAAAAATGACCACGCCCACCACCACCTCTCCCAACAATTTGCCAACCGTGAAATTCACCGTCTGTATACAGCGCTGGTATGGGGACACCTTCAGCCACCTTCAGGACGAATAGAAGGGAATATCGGACGCCACCCCGTCAATAGAAAAAAAATGGCCATAGTCGCCTCATCAGGAAAATATGCGGCAACGTCCTATTGTACTCTTAAAACCTACACCCCCGCCTCCCTTCCAAAGGTCTCTATGATCCAATGTAAACTTGAAACCGGACGCACCCACCAAATCAGAGTACACCTGACAAGCATTGGCCACCCCCTTGTTGGCGACCCTGTCTATACCCAAAAATCCTATAAAAGTATTAAAATATTTTTAGATGAAACACCCAACCCCGCCCCCTTTTCTCGTCAAGCCCTCCATGCAAGTGAGTTGCAGTTTACCCATCCAGTCACCCAAAAGTTAAATATGTATAAATCTGAATTTCCGTTAGATATTAATAGTTTAGTAACGCTTTTAGAAAAATAATCTTTTTATTTAATAATCTCTTGCGCAGTAATATCGTAGTATTTACAATTATTAATATAACAAGTTGACCGGTTTATTATTAATGTTTTAAATGAACGGAGAGTGAAGTGGTTTTATCACATATGTTAATACCAAAGGTTGATGGCGAAAGCTCCTTATCAGCATACCTGAACGCTATTAAAAAATTTCCAATGCTTACCCAAGAACAAGAAATAGACCTCATTAAAAAATACAAGGATGGGGATGACGCCAGTAAAGATATTATTGTCACCAGTCACCTGCGCCTTGCAGCAAAAATAGCCATGAAATATCGTGGGTATAAACTGCCTTTAGCTGATATTATTTCTGAGAGTAATCTGGGAATTCTCCACGCGTTAAAAAGGTTTGATCCCGATAAAGGGTTTAGGTTCTCCACATATGCGATTTGGTGGATACGGGCAAATGTCCAAGAATATGTTCTTCACAACTGGTCCTTAGTAAAAATTGGTACGACCTCTGCTCAAAAGAAGTTATTTTTCAGCTTGCGTCGGGTTAAAAATAAGCTCCAAGCCATGGAAGATGATGACAAAATGAATTCAGAGATGGTCTCGATGATCTCGGAAACATTAAATGTTTCAGAAAAGGATGTTGTTGATATGAATCAACGTATGTCCCACCCAGACCACTCCTTAAATACACCTAAGTTCATGGATAGCAACGATGAATGGCAGGACTGGATTGTTGATAATGCTGAAGATCCTGAAACTTCCACCTCTAATACAGAAGAAAAGGATATTTTGCTCAAACTTCTGGAAGAAAAAATGCCATTACTCAATGAGCGTGAACGTGGTATACTCTCTCAGAGAAGACTCGTTGAGACGCCAGTAACGTTAAATGAATTAAGCAAAACCTATGGTATAAGCCGTGAACGTATAAGACAAATTGAAACGCGGGCCTTCGAAAAATTAAAAAAATCAATTATAGATACAGCATTTAATAAAAAAATTCTTTCTTTGCAAAACTAATTACCCCCTCAAGTACCTTAAAATTCTATACATTCTTTAAATTTTCTTTCCTTAATTTTTAAAATGCATAGTTAAAATTTTAAGGTACTTTTTTTGTCTGTTACCCTCCCCCATACCCGCAGGACACCTTAAAGTAAGCGCTTGGAATGTGACCCCCAGCGTCCTGCCCTGGAGTATTACCCTCAAGCATTGGCTTAAAAGTTAGTCTGCAATATTTCTGGTGTGAAATGTTACCCAGAAAACGCGCCCTAGCGCGCGGCCCTAAAGTACTGCTCTAACGAATCCGACTTTTAAGATACTTCCCCGAGAAGGCCCCCGCCTTCGACATTCTTTCTTATTGACCCTTGCGGACACACATCAATAACATCGGAAAATCTACCTCTATTTTGGCATTTCAACAGAAAATGGAGGCGCTTCATTACGCCAAAGTGACCCAGTTCATACCAAAATTTCCATAACATTTGTGCAAAAAAAGTTATGAAAAAAATTTTTCTCAAAAAAATATCTTAAATTATAGCTTAAGTTGAGTTAAGTAAACTTAAACTAAATTTCTTTACAATATAAAGATATTATTATACGTTGATGCATATTTATTTATGAAGACCTTTTTATATTTTTGATTTACTACTAATAATTATTATTACATAATAAAACTCACAAAAATCAAAGACCTTTTTTACTCAGTTTTTTTATAATCTTATAAATGTATAATACTTAAATTCTAAAAAATAATGTATATATATATACTATATCCACGTTGGGATATGGACAAACTGTCCTGAGAAAACAATACCTAAATTTTGGTTTGTTTAAATCAATTATAGAAATATCCAAGTAAAAGTCATGCCAGTATGAATTCAAATACACTCCGCATCAATAAATTGCTTTTTGTTTATATACTTTACTCTCTTATTACCTTTCAAGCAGACGCTAAGGATCCTCTTATAAACATCATCGCTAAACCATATACTCAAACCGAAGAGCGCGTGATTATGTTTGTCCAAGACTCATTGACTAAAATGGTCAATAACCTGGCGATTGATAATAAAGAAGAAACTTTTAAAATCTATAATGATATTATTGCTACCGACCACATTGGTAAATTGCTGATGAGTCGCAGATGGCGCACCATGACACCAAAAGAAAAGGAAGAATATACTGAAGTTTTCCGGTACTACATCACTCAGTGGATAAAAACCAGCTTAGTTGAGCTTGTACAACAACGCGGTGACATTACCTCCATTGATATTAAGAGAATTACCCCAGAAATAAATAATAAAGAGATCATGTGGCATAATATCCAAGTAGTGATCACTACTAAGAAGAATAATAATATTAATTTCTCATGGCGGGTAAAGGAATTTGACGACGGCCCTCAGTTCATAAGTGTTTCCATATCAGGCATCAACATTGTCATCACCCAAAGTATATTTTTCCAAGAGAAACTCACGAACTATTCTAATAATATTGATAAGTTAATTCGTTACATGAGAAGAGAAATTAATAAAGAACAATAGCACATCTCCTCTCATCCATAGTTTTCCTATACTCTTTCTGCCAAAGGGTGCTTTTGCGCGTCATCTTTTTTGGGGTGTTGAGACGCTCTAGACTTAAGGGCAGCATGGGCTGCGGCCAAACGAGCGATAGGAATACGGTACGGAGAACAACTGACGTAATCCAAACCTTTGTGATGGAAAAACTCGATTGAGGCAGGGTCTCCCCCATGTTCTCCACACACTCCCAGCTTAATTTCTTTACGCACTTTCCGACTGCGCTCTACAGAAATCTCGATCAACTCCCCGACACCTTCTTGATCAATCGAGACAAAAGGATCAGAGCTTAATAAATCAAGTTTTTGATACTCTTGTAAAAAGTGTGCACTATCATCGCGACTAATCCCAAGGGTCGTTTGAGTCAAATCATTGGTTCCGTAACTAAAGAATTCAGAACTTTCTGCGATTTTGCCAGAAAACAAGGCGGCACGTGGTAACTCGATCATTGCTCCAAGCAAATAAGGAACTTCTGCGCCAGCCTCGTTAAAAATATCATCTGCAACACAGGTGACTAACTCTTTCATAAAGTCAAACTCAGCCTTAGTCGCAATAAACGGGATCATGATTTCTGGGAGTATTTTAATATCTTTCGATACGTTAAGCGCTGCCTCAAAAATAGCGCGGACTTGCATTTGATAAATTTCTGGGTAACTGATACCAAGGCGACACCCTCGATGCCCTAACATGGGGTTAATCTCTTTCAGATGGGCGACGCGATACCTCACCACATCCTCTTCCACTTCCATAAGGTGAGCCAGCTCAATTATTTCTTTATGACCCTGAGGCAAGAACTCATGTAAAGGAGGATCCAATAAACGAATGGTTACTGGCAATCCATCCATGGTACGGAAAATATTTTCAAAGTCTTGGCGCTGCATAGGAAGAAGTTCGGTCAGAGCATCCAAACGGCTCTCTTGAGAATCAGATAAGATCATCTGACGGACAACATTAATACGGCTCACGTCAAAAAACATGTGCTCGGTTCGACACAGGCCGATACCTTGAGCCCCAAAACTTTTGGCAATCTCAACTTCATGGGGCGTATCTGCGTTGGCTCGCACCTTCAAACTTGGCACTTTATCAGCCCAACTCATCAGCAGGTTAAAGTCGTCACTTAACTTAGCCCGCTTCACAGGTACTTTCCCCAAGATCACTTCTCCGGCACTACCATCAAGGGTTATATAGTCCCCCTGGAGAACCTTCACATTTCCAATCATCATGTGTTGTTCTTGATAACTTATAGTGATCTCACTTGCCCCAGAAACACACGGGGTTCCCATACTCCGCGCAACAACAGCAGCATGACTCGTCATACCCCCACGTATG
Source organism: Alphaproteobacteria bacterium (assembly GCA_965218375.1). Taxonomy (GTDB): domain Bacteria; phylum Pseudomonadota; class Alphaproteobacteria. Next base: position 1,903,098 of record OZ244618.1, on the reverse strand, counting down.
GTCAAAATTGCCTTGGCAACATGCATGCCGTGAATGTCTTCCGGGCTGGTCTCAATACGAACAAGGATTACTTCTTTACCCATATTTGCTTCGCGCTCGGCATCATCCGCAGAAAACACCACGATTCCCGAAGCAGCACCTGGGCTTGCTGGTAACCCTCGCGCTACAACTTTATACTGTTCACTCTGGTCGAGAGTTTGGTGTAACAGCTGCTCTAACCCCATGGGGTCAATCCGCATAATCGCTTCTTTTTGGGTAATTAACCCTTCATTGTACATATCAATGACGATTTTTATGGCTGCTGTTATGGTACGTTTTCCATTACGAGTTTGTAAAATGTAGAGCTTACCTCTTTCTACCGTAAACTCGATATCCTGCATGTCTCGATAATGGAGCTCAAGTTTTTGATAAACATTAACCAATTCCGCATACAACTCAGGCATGCTCTCTTCCATAGACAGTTCAGAACTACCCACGGCATCGCGCACGCGCTTATTAACTGGCACTGGCGTACGAATCCCCGCAACGACATCTTCACCTTGAGCGTTAATTAAGTACTCTCCAAAAAATAACTTTTCCCCTGTACTTGGCTCTCGCGTAAAGACCACACCTGTACAACTATCTACGCCCATATTCCCAAATACCATAGACTGAATATTGACAGCCGTGCCCCATGATTCAGGAATATTATAGAGTCGGCGGTAGGTAACAGCACGGGTATTCATCCATGATTTAAATACAGCTTCAATAGCGCCTTTTAACTGAACTTCAGGGTCCTGAGGAAAGGTAACCCCTAACTCATGCTGCACAAGAGCTTTAAACTTTTCGACAATGGTTTTAAAGTCTTCTGCGGTCAGGTCAATATCACTCTGAACCCCTTTAAGGTTTTTTATTTCATCAAGGATTTCTTCAAATAAATAATGTTCAAGACCCAGAGCAACACTAGAATACATCTGAATAAACCGCCGATAACTATCATAAGCGAACTTTTCATCATTTGACTGGCGCGCCAACCCGATAACATTGGTATCATTCAAACCAAGGTTCAAAACCGTATCCATCATCCCAGGCATAGAGGCACGGGCACCAGAACGCACTGAGACCAACAAGGGGTTGTCAACTCCCCCAAATTTACGACCTGTTTGCTCATTTAATGTGAGGATCGCTTTTTGGATCATGCCATCTAAACCTTCGGGAAAGGTTTGGTCATTCTTATAAAAAGCATCGCATACTTGAGTAGTAATCGTAAAACCCGGAGGTACGGATATGCCAAGACTTGACATTTCTGCAAGATTCGCGCCCTTGCCTCCTAAAATATTACTCATTGCTGATGAGCCCTGAGCCTTTCCATTACCAAACGCATATATCCACTGGGTCATTTGATTATTTCTTTTCCTCTAAATATTACAAAATGCGCCCTAAAATTGACCGCATAATAAATTTTTTTACTCTGAACTTTATACCACTATTAAGGATAAATCTGCAATATTACATAATAAAATACACATAACTGCAAGGACATTTAATCTATTACGCCTAATTTCATTCACTGGATCATTGACAATAACATTGACGAAGAACTCATCTAAAACAGGGCCAACTTCTGAAAAGGCCTCCATTGCACCGATAAAATCATCTTGTTGTAATAGCTCGTTAGCTTTATTTACCGCTTGATTGAGTGCAGAGTATAAGTTTTTCTCAATATCCAGCTTTAATAAATCGAGATTCACTGTCCCGTCATACGACGTATTATCTTTTTTTTCTTCAATGCTCAAAATACGTGCTGCACGTTTATAGGCAGCTAATACATTTGCACCATGGGGGGTCTCAAGGAAGGTTTGAACCGAATCCACACGCTTGAGTAAGCGCACCAAATCATCTTCATTCCCCAAGGAAAATACTGCAGCAATCACATCATGACGGACATTCTGCTTTTTTAGGTATACCTTGAGTCGGTCGACAAAAAATACTAAAAGCTCATTGATATTTTCATGCATATCAAAGGAGACTTTTGACTCATAGAGCTTCAAAGAAGACGCAAGGATCTGGCGTAAAGGCAGGCGAAGGTTGTTCTCAATAATAATCCGAATAACCCCTAGAGCCGCGCGACGCAACGCAAACGGATCCTTACTTCCATTAGGTTTTTCACCAATAATCCAAAAACCAGACAAGGTATCAATTTTATCAATTAAACTGATGGCAATACTTACAGGATGGGTGGGACACATATCCTTGGGCCCCATCGGGCTGTAGTGTTCCGCAATAGCGTGCGCCACCTCTTTGGGGACACCATCTTCAAGGGCATAATACCTCCCGACAATTCCCTGCAATTCAGGAAACTCGAACACCATCTCGGTGGTTAAGTCTGATTTTGCCAAATAGGCCGCCCGCGCAATCATAATACGATCACAGGGCGGTAAGTAAGGATAAATACACTCAACTAACGCACTTAAGCGTTGGACTTTAGCAAATAGAGAGCCCAACTTCACATGGAAGTGCATTTTTTGTAAATTCAAAAGAAAACTCTCTAAAGGTTTCTTACGGTCATTATTCCAGAAAAATTGAGCATCTGATAAACGGGCGCGCAATACCCGTTCGTTACCCGCAATAATTACGTCACCGTTTTGGTCATTATTGGCCACAATAATAAAATATGGCGCCATATTGCCAGAGGCATCCTTGAACGTTAGGTACTTTTGATTGGTACGAATTGAAGCTGTTAGGACTTCTGAGGGCAGAGACATAAACTGACTCTCAATACGCCCCAAAAATAAGGTGGGCCACTCAACCAGTCCCGCAACCTCGGTTAAAAGTGCTTCATCCATAAATAAGGTCAGGTTGTGACTTTGTGCAATGCGCTGCGCCTCCTCATAAATATACTGACGCCGCTGATTATGATCAAGCATCACACCATACTGGGTAAGGGTCTTTTTATACGAAGCAAAATCAGTCACCTTTAACGGTTTACTGCCGCTTTTCGTGCGATGGCCATAGGTATAGCCACCAGACTCAACACCGCCCCAAGAAAGTGGCACACAGGCACCATCAAAAAGGCATAAAATGCTTCGAATAGGACGCACCCACCGACAGGTAAGACTGCCCCAGTGCATTGATTTTGGCCAAATAATTCCGTCTAGAACCTCTCCAATCAATTCTGACAACACCTCCGCAGTTTCACGACCACGGGTGATTACAGAATAAAACAAGAATGTCCCTTTAGGCATCACCCTTTGCTCACATTGATCAAGGTCAACATTAACCGACTTTAAAAAACCTTGGATAGCCTTAGCATTCGCCTTTACATTTGGCCCCTTGCGTTCAGTGGCAATATCAGGCTGCTTGAGGGGCAGACCACTGATGGTGATAACCATACGGCGCGGGGTAATATAACTTTGTAAATCTTCAAACTGTAAATGTGCATTTTCCAACGCACTCTTAAAAGCAGTAACAAAACTCTCAAGGCCAGGGATCTGCATCTTTGCTGGCATTTCTTCAGAAAAAATCTCAAGAAGTAAATCCGCCATCTACTGATCCCCCGTGCTCTTAAGGTTGGAGTTCTCAAGCCATACCTGACAACACAAACGCACAAGGTCACGTATTCGACCGATAAAAGCCTGACGCTCTACAACGGACGTAACCCCTCTGGCATCTAGGATATTAAAAATATGACTGGCTTTCATTGCCTGATCATAGGCCGGTAACGACAAGTTTTGTTTAACCAGTCGTGTGCACTCCTGTTCACAAAACTCAAAGCTCTTTAAGAGACTCTCCGTATGGGCATGCTCAAAATTATAGGCTGAAAATTCTTGTTCAGCCCGCAAGAAAACGTCACCATAGGTTACTTGAGGCGCCTGACCTATGGGCTTATTCCAAGCTAAATCATAGACATTATCAACGCCCTGCACATACATGGCTAGCCTTTCTAAACCGTAAGTAATCTCAACTGAAACTGGCGCACAATCAATACCGCCAATTTGTTGAAAATAGGTAAACTGCGTCACTTCCATCCCATCACACCAGACTTCCCATCCCAGGCCCCACGCCCCAAGGGTTGGACTCTCCCAATCATCTTCAACAAAGCGGATATCATGTTCAAGGGTATTGATGCCTAAAACGTTTAATGACTCAAGATACTTATCTTGAATATCAACGGGTGGAGGTTTCATGATAACTTGAAACTGATAGTAATGCTGCAGTCGATTTGGATTCTGACCATAGCGCCCATCAGTAGGTCGCCGTGAAGGCTGGACATAGGCTGCATTCCATGAATCAGGGCCTAAAGCACGCAATACGGTTGCGGGATGAAATGTCCCTGCACCCACTTCAAGGTCATAGGGCTGTAACAAAACGCACCCCTGACGCGACCAAAACTCTTGAAGTAATAAAATTAATTCCTGAAATGTCGGACAGTTATTTGATCTAATTACCATTTATTCCCCTTGAAATAAGTAGTATTAATATAAATTTTACTTATTATGAAGATAAAAAATAATGTCATTAAACCATTCCGTCAATCTATAAAACCCCACCAGGGACAAAAAATAAACCCATGGGTTTACCTGATGAGATAGTCCGTGGTTTTATAATGGACAGTTTGATTCTACGCACTGATTTTTACCCTCTGGTGATACATACTTATTACACTGCTTACACTCAATCAGATCCGTCACACTTTCTTTAAATGGGCGGAAATCATCGCGTACACGCTGCTCACTTCGCCTTTGAAGCCATATGCCAACCCAGCGAAATAAGGCTTTAACACCCAGGTTTACAAGATACCCAAGGACAGTGAGAATAATAAGTCTAATCATTAGGTACTACACTTATCTCCCGAAACGACCGTACATTGTCGCCATCATTGCGCGATACTCTACTGCCTCACACCACGCGAGGGGACTTGAGACAGACCCGCGGAGGCCAACCAACTCCCGCAAACGATTGCGCGACTTTTCTAACAGTCTTATCTTAATTTCTGAGCCAAAGTCTTGTTCTAAAACCTCTTGCATTTCACCAATACCATCAATAAGACCGTAGCTTTTTGCCTCCTCACCCAGCCAAAACTCTCCGGTAAATAACGCGTGATCATCAGCATTTAATTTTTCTCCACGGCGCTCGACAACGTGATCAATAAAAGCTTGATGTAACTTTTCTTGAAAACCCTTTAACCGTTTGACATCCTCTGGACTCTCTGATGAAAAAGAATCCATAAAAGCCTTCTTCTCCCCCGCAGTATAAATACGTCTTGAAATACCATATTTTTCAATAATCTTATCAAACCCGAAACCTGAGAATACCACGCCTATGGATCCAATAATTGATGTGGGCAGACCATAAATAACATCCCCCGCACAGGCAATCCAATACCCTCCAGATGCGGCAAGCTCCTCAACAAATATGTAGACCTTTTTGTTATGCTTCTTTGCTAAAAAACGAATCTGGTCATGGATTAATTTACTATAGGTCGGCGACCCCCCTGGAGAGTTCACCACGATGGCAACGGCTGGGGCACGCTCAATGTTAAAAGCCTTTTTTAAAGAACCCGCAACGGACTGCAAGTTCAAAGACTCTTGAAAACGAGATGATCCCATTATCACCCCATCCATTCGTACAACTGGAACGATGAGAGGAGGATTAGAAATTCTTTTTATCGCGTTCTGTAACATAGCTTTAATCATAATACTTCCTTAAAATTCGCTAACTTAGGTTACTATCCAGATAGACTCATACCTCAAAAAAATAACCTTTTTCATATACTTAGGATAACGACTCATATCCTCTTTTAAAAATTATTTTGTGCCGCATCTAATCTCATACCCGACATAAGCACCTGACACGCTGCATCTGTCTGAGACCCATCTGAGTTATGCAAAACAATACCTGGGTATAGTTTCGTTTCCGACTTTGACCCCTTAACCCCTCGAACAACAACTGTTTTGGAAAGACTCCCACGTTTAGGCCAGAAAGGAAAAACTTCTACTCCTCCAAACCCAGAGCGCAGAAGATAAAAAATAGAGTCAAGCTGAGATGTACGCATGACGACACTTATGGTACCGTTGGGCTTAAGGTATCTGCGCGCGGTTTTAAACCACATATCCAGTCCTACCCCCGACCCTTGACGTGCCATGCTGCGGACATCTCCAACAGCACGCTGATGACTTTTAGGGTCAAAATATGGAGGGTTAAAAACAACATGGTCAAAGCTATTATCAGCGATATCTAGCACCCCTTTTTCCACATCTGCTCTTATAATAGAAGTTTGCATATTCAAATTATTATGTATCATATTCCATGATGCAATAGCAACCATATCCGCAGAAATATCCACAGCGACAACATAAGTTTCCTGCACCCGATGGGCAATGCAGGCAGCAACCACACCACTGCCCGTTCCAAGGTCAAGCACTTTATGCCCTGGAGCTGCAGGGACCGCCGAACTTAGTAAAACCGAATCTGTTCCAAAGCGAAACCCCTTGACAGGCTGAGCTAAACGCAGAGCTCCCCCCAAAACATTATTAATTGTATGCTCAATTTTTAAAGGCTGGCAGCGCTGAAAATACAAAACAGACCCATACTGAAAAAGTATCAGAGAAATTAAATGAGTTTTAATATTACATATTTACTAAGGAATTATATTAGTACTAATATAGGGTTAGCTTAAGAGTATTGCATTTAATTATTCTGCATCCACCCTCAAAAAATACATTATACTCCTACTTAAGAATATGATGTATCAGCTATTTATAAGTATTTTTCAAGTTATAAATTGAATTTTTGCTACAGTATTAACAATAATATTCAACACTTTTTTGCGTATTCTCACGTACATCAAGGAAAAAACATATGGGAATTTCAAATATACTCTCCTTTAATGAAAAACAAAAAATCAAAAAAAATAAAGATCTAATAAAGTTAAAATTACTGATTGAGAGTGACCTTCAGAAAGTCAACGAATTAACTTTGGAGCATATGCAAAGCTATGTGCCCCTTATTCCAAAGATCGCGGGATATTTAATAAATTCTGGTGGCAAACGCATTCGTCCAATTATTACAATTGCGTGTAGTAAATTATTTGGCGCCAATGAAGATGGGCACCATATAGCATTCGCTGCATGTGTGGAGTTTATCCATACAGCGGGCCTTCTACATGATGACGTTGTCGATAAAAGCGACATGCGGCGCGGTCAAAAGTCCGCCAATTCCATTTGGGGGAACCACACCAGCGTACTGGTGGGTGACTTTCTATTAAGTCGCGCATTTAAACTGATGGTGGCCCATAAGAATGTCGACGCAATGCGGGTATTATCCAATGCTTCGTCAATTATTACTGAAGGTGAAATACAACAACTTATCGCTCAGAATGAGCTGACCACATCATATGATCAATACCTAAATATCTTATCTGCAAAAACCGCTATATTATTTGAAGCTGCCGCAGAATTAGGGGGACTCGCCCACCAACGTGGTGAGGAGGATATCGCTCCGTTACGTGCCTTTGGCAAAAACCTTGGCATAACCTTTCAACTGATTGACGATATTCTCGACTATAAAGCCAACCAAAAAGTACTCGGCAAAAGCCTTGGAGATGACTTTTACGAAGGAAAAATCACCCTGCCTATTATCTTGTGCCACCAGCTATGCACGCCAAAAGAAAAAGAGTTTTGGTCACGCACCATTGAAAAAGGCAATTTTCAGCAAGGGGACTTTGAACATGCCCTTGAACTTATGACCCACTACAATGTCTTTGAGTCTTCAATTGAAATTGCCCGCTCATTTGGAAATAAAGCTGAGGAAGCCCTCAATATCTTCCCCGAATCGGAAATAAAGAGCGCCCTAAAAGAAGTGATAAAATTCAGTATTGAACGCGCCTATTAATCCCTGCCTGAATAAAAACTAAAAGTGTGATGAACAGGAAAAAATATGTATAATCATTGGCCCGCCCGAAACTTAACTGCATGCTATACAGTTGATGAGGCATTAGAATATATTAAGGTTATTTATCAAAATAGTATTTCAACCATACAATTAGCCTATGACGCTTTTATCAATGACCATCCAATTCCCGAATCCACAACAGCTACGTATCCCTATTTAGGAGTTTACTTCTCCTCCAATGATGAGATTAAGTTTTCCAACAGTGCCCTAAGCTATGGGAAGCTGCCTTCGTTTGGTGCTTTTGGGACAACGGTGACGGACCCCCAGCTCTTTGAGTCTTACCTTAGAGAGCAAGTGCGCTTGTTCTTTCAAAACTATACCCTCCCCATCTATGTTGGGCAAAGCCTAGAAAATATCCCGCTGCCCTTTGCTGTGCCGAGTTTTGGGACTAATTTGTCTCAAGAAAAATCCCGTGAAATCAATAAATACTTTACGCTACCTGACCTTGCTAACATTCATGACAATGTAGCAAATGGGATCCATGTCCCCCCATCAGGGGATCCCCTGCCCTTATCTTTATTTAGCGCGCAACGCATTGACTTGTCCTTAAATCGCCTCGCACACTACACGGGCACGGTACCAAAGCATTTTCAACGATTTGTATTGTTCACCAACTATCAACGGTATGTAGAGAGTTTTATACAATACGGACAGGAGAAGATGAGTGAAGGCGGTGAGTATCGAGAATTTATTGAACCTGGAGACGTCATCACGCCCAATGTCCGGCTCTCCCATATTGAGGCCACGGGCGAACCCCTTAAATATCCGCCGCAAATGCCAGCCTACCACCTTACAAAAGAGAATAACGAGGGGATTACCCTTATTAATATCGGCGTTGGTCCCTCGAACGCCAAAACAATTACCGACCATTTAGCGGTCCTACGCCCTCACTTTTGGCTGATGATTGGACACTGCGGCGGCCTACGTAAATCACAAAAACTAGGGGATTACACCTTAGCCCATGCCTACGTGAGGGATGACCATGTTTTGGATCAAGACCTTCCTCTTTGGTTGCCACTCCCAGCTATTGCAGAAGTTCAAGTTGCCCTAACCCAAGCAGTGCAAGAAATATCCAAAACCAAAAGCCTCAAGAGTATTTTACGGACAGGGACGATATACACTACCGATAATCGCGATTGGGAATTCCACCACCACGAAATGTCCACCCGCTTTCATCAAAGCCGCGCCATCGCCATTGATATGGAGTCTGCCACCATTGCCGCTAACGGGTTTCGTCTTCGTGTTCCCTATGGTACTTTACTGTGTATTTCAGATAAACCAATGCATAACGAATTAAAACTCCGCGGAACGGCCAACAAGTTTTATAATCAACAAGTTAACCAACACCTCCATATTGGCATTAGAACTGTTGAAATCATCCAAAAACAAGGTATGGACAGCCTGCACTCACGTAAATTGCGGAGTTTTCAAGAACCTTTCTTCCGTTAAGGCAATTCCCGCACTAACCTAAAACCCACATCATAGCTGCGTAAATGATGATATTCTTTAGTGCGTGCTGGACTGCCCCCAACGACGCCATAAAAATACCAACTGCCCCCACGGACAACCCGAGATTTACATGGCTCCACAGAAGATGGCTGCGCGGAAACAGAAGACCAGCACGTCGCTGTCCACTCCCAGACATTTCCTACCATATCATATAAACCATAAGCATTAGGACGGTACGAGGCTACTGGAACGGTTTTATGAGTCCACGCGGTCTTTTTTTTACCTTTAATAGGCCCTAAATGGTTACAAAACCGACATTGGGAATAGCCAGCTTCCATCGTATCCCCCCAACTATACCGCGTCACGGCACCCGCCCGCGCGGCAACTTCCCACTCATTTTCAGTTGGTAAGCGGTACACCTGACCCGTGAGCGCGCTCAACCACGCACCATATACCTGAGCGTCTTGCCACGTTACATCAATAACAGGGCGTTGCCCGCGACCCCAGCCCCGATCATTCTCTATTCTAGGACAATGGCCAGCTTGTACGCAGTGCTCCCAAAGGTCAAATGTCACCTCCGTCTGCATCATGGCAAAGGGATGGGCCAATGTATAAAAATATGTTTTTATCTCCCCCTTACGCGGCGCGTCTGTTCCCAGAGCAATACTCTGAGCAGGAACAATCACCAACGATGGGCACCCCTGACAGTCACTAAATACAGACGAGGCACCAAACACTGGAAAACTGAAACTAGTAACTACGCAGAGTAAAAATTGGCGCACCTTAGACATGGCTAAGTTTTACACCTATGTCCGCAACAGACTGTCCGCGCTTTTTAAGTAAATGGTGCATTAACTTTATTTGAACTTCAGAATCAGGACTGGTGACAAAAGGACCGAGAATATCTCGCGTTACCCACCCAAAATTATTTTTTATACTGCTCGGAGGAACAAAATAACTATTTGCAGTAATCTGAAATGAAGGTGAGGGATAGAATACAAAGTAATTAGCAATCTTTTTCGCCCTTAATTCAGCATGGGTAATACTAAAGATACAATTACTGATAGTGGCATCACCGACCGAACAGTCCCACGCCGTCACCTGACCGACATGCCTGAAAAAAGTCCGATTATCTGTAGGCGTGAAAATGTCAGAATTAACATCATATTGTGGGAAAAAGTATACAGGCGCCCGTCCCGCCTCAACGCACCTATAAGAATAGCGCGTATCCGCAATCACAATATCATTAAACACAACTTGCAAATGCCTGCTTGAAGGCTTGATAACCGGTGACTTAGGATACTCCCAAACCCACTCAACTATCTCAATATGAGGATCATGAATTGGTTTTACTATCTTTTTTAACATTTATACTATTACTCCCAAACTTTAACTTTTATAAAACACACAAATATTCCCCTATAATAATTTTTGATTTATGATAAAATAACTGCATATGTGAATTTACTAAGATAATAACTTTGAATTAAAAGTGTATCTACTCCAACTGCGTAACACTTTAAAGTAATTTTTTAGATTAATATTTTTGAGAAATCCAGAGAAATTAATAATGAAAAATCAGAAACCGTTAAAAGAGCTTTTTTTTATAATTTATTTCTTAATTATTTATTATATAAACACCATAATTATTATCCACATAACAGTCATACAGTTCATATCAAATGCCACAACGGGCAACACGGTTCAATCATTTCGTAAGTTTGGATCTCAGCTTGCACTCTATAATTCCGATATTGTCGAATACCTTACCTATAAATCTACAGTCAAGCCATGGCCATACAATGACTTTCCAGCAGCAGATAGCTCGATAAAAAGCTGTAATGATAAGGAATATTAGTAATAATACAACATAATTTCTTCTATCCCCATACACATATAAAATATATTTACTATATAAATAATTAAATAAATATTGTCTTCATAAACAGGAAACGATAAGTATTTATTTTTATTGCATAGAGTACTTAATTTGTAAAATTAATTTAACCTTAGTTATCAAAAGTTTAAAGTGCAAAATAATTATTTATTTCTATCCTTCATATTATAGTCTTCAATATCATACTTAGTAAAATAAAATTATGAACCTTTATTAATTTTAATTAATATTCACAGAAGGTCTTATGAAAATTTCTCGCACCATTATTGCAATAGTAATTCTAATTTCAGTTGGAATATGGGTTTTTTCTAACGAAAATCCCAAAAAAACTGATGCTATGATAACAAATCAAGATCAACCTAGTTCATCAGAACAGGATTCACTCTCATCAAAGTTACTCGCTGACAGTACACAAAGTAATGATGCAGAAATTGTGACAAAAGTATTCACACCACAAAATCTCATAACACAGCTAGAACTCACAGGTACCATAGAACAATTGCGTTCAGCTAACGTGACACCTCTAAAATCAGCAAAAATTATTGATGTACTTGTTAAACAAGGTGACAGAGTAAAAAAAGGTCAAGTTTTAGTTAAACTTGACAAAGGAATTATCCCAGAACAATTAGAAGCTGCCAAAGCAAAACTTGAATACGCTCAGCTGGACTTTGACACCCAAAGCTCTTTAAATCAAAGTGGCTACCGAACAAAACTGGCTATACTTAAAACAACCCTTGATCTAAAAGTTGCGATTAAAGATTTAGAGAACATTAAACAACTTGAAAGAAACACCTATATTAAGGCACCTTTTGACGGCTATATCCAAGAGATGGATGCGGTTGTTGGCGACCTATCCTCCATGCAAAAGCCCGTTGCCACACTAATTGATGATAGTTCAGTTTTGGTGAAGACATACACCACTTCGAAGTATATTAATAAAATTAAAACTGGCGATAAAGTATCAGTTAAATTATTTAATGGTAAAATACTTGACGGAAATATCTCTTTTATCAGTAACAACACAACAGGAAAAACCCGCACATTTGATATTGAAATCACAATCCCTAACCCAAACAAAGATATATATATCGGCTTATTAGCGAGTACTAGTTTATTAATTGATAATCCGAATACCACTCAGCTAAACGCCAATATTACCGTATCTAACACTAATGGCATCCTTGGATTACATACTATTAACGAAAATAATATTGTTGAATTTATTCCTCTTGATATTTTAAAGATGAATGTAGATACGATTTGGGTACAAAGTTTTCCTGAAAATACTAAGGTGATTATTAAAGGGAAAAATAGTGTCCTCCCAGGATATGATGTTTCAGGAACCCTCATAAGAGAGGTCACGCCATGATTAATAACCTGATCAATGGACCAATCGCTCACATTAGAACACTCGTATTAAGTTTAATTGTTTTAACTATTGTTGGCATTTACTCATACACAACTATCCCTAAGGAAGCTTTTCCCAGGATAGCGTTCAAAGTAATTCATATCTATATCACCCATATAGGATTAGCAAATCAAGATGCTGAAAAATCATTGATCATTCCAATTGAAGATCAAATTATAAAGGATATTCGTGGTATTGATAAAATAGAATCATACGTGGAAAAAAACTATTCCAGGATATTCCTTACTTTTAAACAAGATACTGACATAGATGAAGCTGAATTGAATATCGAAGAAAGTATTGATAAAGTCTTCCCGTCTTTTTCATCATTAATTGATCAGGAAGACATTATGGTTATAAAGATTGTTCCTGCTGAATTGACTCCAATGATCAGGGTCAGTCTTCTGGGACAAATGCCCCCTGAAACGCTTAAGGCTCTGGTTAAAGATTTAAAGCTTGGTATTAAAAAAATTGATGGCATTGATCGTATCAATGTTAGGGGTGAAAGCATCCCAATAACGGAAATCATCCTTAATAAAAGCGTTATTGAGGCGTATTCAATTACTCCAGACCTCATTCGTAAAACTTTACAAAATGCAGAAACTACCCTTCAAAACGTCGTCATTGAGAATACGGATAGTGAGTATAATATCATCACACCATCAGGACTTATGAGCCTTCAAGATATTGAAAACCTTCCTATTTTAACCGACTCACAAGGTAAGGTTATTGTTTTATCTGATATTGCAACCGTACGTAATATTTTCAAAAAACCCAGTCAAGAAAACCGTGTCAACGGTAAAAATATTGTTTCGTTAGAGATATATAATCAAGATAATAGTGATATAATTTCAATAACCAAAGAGATCGAGGAGTATACTAAAGAATTTAACAAAACTTTGCCCGAAGGCATTGAAGCGGTTGTATATAACAAAATGTCAGATGGGATTGAAAGCCAGCTAAAAACTTTATCCAACAGTGTGTTGAATTCTATTTTTCTTGTCATGCTGCTAATTTTTATTGCAATCGGCCTTTACTCATCCATTCTTGTGGGGATCACAATTCCCTTGTCATTCCTTATGGGCATTTTATTATTAAATTATTTTGACCTATCTCTTAACGTCATTGTATTGTTTGGGCTTGTTTTATCCATCGGAATGTTGGTTGACAGCGCTATTATTGTTATTGAGTACGCCAATCAAAAAATAGAAGAAAATTATTCTATTAACGACTCCTATAGCTTAGCGGCTCAGTATATGGCCTGGCCAATTATTACCTCAACAACAACGACATTGATTGCATTTGCGCCCCTTTTATTTTGGAATTCTGATATTGGCAGCTTCATGAGGTTTATCCCGATAACATTAATTCTTATCATGATAGGCTCAACATTTATTGCCCTTTTCTGCGTTCCAGGTATTGGCGTTTTATTTACAAAATTAATCTCGAAAAAAGCCCGTAACCAAAACCAAGATATCTCAGAAAAAACTTACTTTCCACAATTGCATGAGGTAGGAGGAATACAAGGGGCTTACGGACGTATCGTTAACTTTATCATTTCTAAAGTTTGGGTCTCTATTCTCTTATGTGTAGCGATCATTGTGTCAATAGTCATCACTTTTTTGCAATACAAATCGAGTATTACAAATGCCACTCAATTTAGTGAGAGCGGCGTTAATAATTTAGAAATTACTGTCACTGCTGATGACGCGCTCTCTGCTGATGAAAAATATAAGTTGGTCAATAGAGTTGAACAAGAAATTATGCAAATTAAAGAGCTGACTTTAGTTCAAACCAAAGTCTATAGCATTCAACAAACAACAAAAACCACCACTAGAAATACAGTTTCTAACATCGCAAAAATTTCGCTTGATCTAAATCAAATGGATGTGCAGGAGTACGCCGAAGAAATTGTTGATAAACTCGAAGCTATTGATGAGAATATCAAAGAAATAACATTTTATATCTCAAAGTTGCGTGGCGGCCCGCCAACCCAAAAAGATATTAACTTTCAAGCATCGTCAAAAAACTCTAAACTCCTTAATGAAACATTCGATAGAGTTCTGGCTTACTTAAGAAGTCAACCTCAAATTAACTCAATCCGAGACAATCGTTCAAAGGATGGCTTTGATATGAAGCTTACTTTTGATAAGTCACAACTTATGGTCATGGGTTTAGGAAATTACTTCTCTATCAATGATTTCTTCCAACTTTCGACAGATGATGTCAAAGTTGGTGAATATATGCCTCTTAATCAAAATGAAAAAATAGATATTATTTTGAGACTTCCTGAGAACGATACCTCGATAGATTCGTTGAATCAGATTCAATTACCATCTTCTAATGGGTTAACTCCTATCACTGAAATTGCTCAAGTATCAACAACTTTAAAAGACCAACTTATTAAGCGTATTGATGGTGAGAGAATTATTAGTTTAAGCGCAAATATAGATAAATCTGCTAAAAAGATCTTGGTTTTGGAAGACTTGAAGGACTGGATCAAGCAACAAAACTTCAGCAATGAAGTGAAATTATCATTTGAAGGCGCGAATAGGGGAAGCAGTGAAGATTCTACATTTTTCATATCCTCCTTCTCCCTTGCCCTATGCGTAATCTTTATTGTTCTCTTGACGCAATTTAACAGTATTTATTATTCATTTATAACCCTCACATCTGTTCCGTTAAGTATACTCGGCGTGATGCTTGGGTTCATATTAACAGGTACAGCAGACACATTAGTGACTGTTATGATGGGAATTGGGGTCATGACCCTGGCTGGAATTGTCGTCAACAACAACATCGTGCTTATTGAAACCTATAAAAGATTCAAAGATGAGGAGGGTCTTGAGCCGATTTATGCAATAATCTTAAGCTCAATGCAACGACTCCGGCCTATTGTACTAACAACCACGACAACAGTTATCGGTATGATTCCAGTTGCCATGGAAGTTAACATCAACTTGTTTAACGGATCATACAAAATACCGGACCTGGATATATCATACTTCTCTGTCTTAGCGCAAACCATTGTCTATGGATTGTCGTGCTCAATGATCTTAACATTATTCTTGACGCCAACGCTGCTAGCATTTGGTGTATACACAAATAGGTTTTTCAGCAGATGGCGCCATCAAGAGAAGTTTGAGAATTCTGAAGTGACACTTTAAAAGCGGGTTGCCCTGTATATCTCTATATTAATTTTTTTATTGTGATGCGATGGATTTTTTCCATTTATTTAATTCGTGATGATAAACAATAAAAGAAAAAGGCAAAGAGGCAAGATACAGGGCGCCCATAGCAATCATTGTTAACCAAGTGTATTGGAACAGACACGCAATAAACGCCCCCATAACACATATCATGTCAACCAATGAATTGGGTGGCTTGGAAACCAAAATTTTTGATGAAAACATGGGAAACTTAACGATCATTAAGCACGCTAAAAGTATCGTCCACAAACTTAACAAAAATGGATAATCTTGGAAGAGCGTCACGTCAAACTGAAATGAGATACATAATGGCAGCGCCATCATTCCTGATGCGACTGTGGTTGGTAGTCCCATAAAAAACTTTTTTGCAAAAGCAGGCGTATGGTTTACTTGTCGGTTATTAATGTTGAAGGTCGCCAAACGAATAACCGAACAAATTACAAAAAACAAAGCGGCACCCCAACCGATGACTGGGTTAACTTGAGTCATACCCCACAAATAGACCAGCAGAGCAGGCGCAACACCAAAATTAATAACATCCGCAAGGGAATCAAGCTCTGCCCCAAAATTACTAGAGCTGTTCAATAAACGGGCACATATCCCGTCTAGTCCATCTGAGAATCCAGCGACACAAATCGCAAGCACCGCCAGCGACCACTTTCCATCGATAGCAAACAATATGGATGTCAAGCCTACGCAAATCGCAAAGAGAGTAATAAAATTAGGAACTAGACTGCGAAAAGAAAATCTTTTTTTCTTATCAGAAACATGCGACTCATCCCAATTATGAACATGATCATTTTCTGAGGTAGGATATGTAGAATTCATTATAAAGTCTCAACTTTTTATTGGTTCAGGGGGGCGAGCATCATGGATACGCGGATCACATAGGACTGTCTCACCAGCAAAACAACGCTGTCCTAAGGCAACGCTTGGTACAAGGCCATCTTCCAAGTAAACATCCACACGACTCCCAAATCTTATCATACCAAACCGTTCTCCTTTACTTAGGGTGTCACCCTCCTCAATAAAAGAAACAATTCTGCGCGCAACCAGCCCCGCAATTTGCACACACCCGATTCTTTTTTCATCTCCATATTCAATTAAGTATGACTTACGCTCATTAAGTTCTGAAGACTTATCAAAACTTGCATTAAGAAATTGTCCAGGATGGTATGCGATTTTTACAACCTTACCCTCGACTGGCATACGATTTACATGGCAATCAAATACGTTCATAAAAACAGAGACGCGTGTGCGTTCTGCTTCACCAAGACCAAGCTCTGGTGGTAGCTTAGCTTTCGTGATCATTGAAATGATACCATCAGCAGGACTAATAATCAAACCTTCTGTGTCGGGAGTTACCCTTTTTGGATCGCGAAAAAAATATACACACCAAGCAGTCAGAACAATTCCTATAAATCCGAAACCATCTCCAATAAACCAAAACGAAAGTAAAGTAATCGCAACAAAAATTCCTATATACGGAAAACCTTCACGGTGAATGCTTAAGTTCATAACTTTTAAAATCCTTTTACAAAAATACCCGAAAACTACACTGCGCTTGCACTATGACACCATATCATCATGCTTGCTGATATTTCAATGGTTTATCGAGGCAAATCACCCTTGAACTGGTGTGCCGCACCTTAAAAAAAGTTTCAAAATAATACAGTAACTTATTTTAAATGTACAACGATCCTGAAATACGTGGTTGTTCATCAAGAAAGTTAACAATTCTTTTTATTATTTACTTTTTTTTATTGATGACAATACCCATATTTATAATATAATAAACCATGATATCCCATAAAATCCCATAAAAGCACTTATTATAGATTGTGGGTCTCTAGAGATGATTTTAAACATGCGATTATTTGTTGGCACACATATTCATAAAATTGACAGAAAAGGTCGAGTTTCTGTGCCTGCATCTTTTCGCCTTGCCCTTAGTGAACAACCATTCAATGGAATAATTGCCTATCCACACTTAGAAAAGCCCTGCCTAGAAGGAGGAGGGGTTGAAAGATTAGATAAAATCAGCACCACACTTGATAATAGTTTTGGAATTTTTTCAGAAGAAGAAGAAGCGTTTGCATCTTCAATTCTTGCTCACGCACACCAGCTTCAGTTTGACGATGGCGGGCGTATTATTTTACCCCAAGAGTTAAAAGGTGCCGCAGATCTTGATGATCAAATCGCTTTCATAGGTTTAGGAAAACGTTTTCAAGTTTGGAACCCCCTTAAATGGAAAGAGGCAAAAGAAGGAAACTTAAAACTAGCGCGATCTAGTCGTCAAATGCTTGCTAACAATTTATCACAATAGACATCATGCTAAACGTGGACAAAAAATACCAAGCTGAACATAAACCTATTTTGCTGCAGCAAGTGATGAAGGCACTTATGCCTCAAGACAACGAGATTATTATTGACTGTACCTTTGGATATGGGGGGTACAGTTGTGAGTTCTTGAATGCCGCCACCTGTAGAGTTTTTGGAATTGACCGCGACCCTGCTGCGGTGGCCTGCGGAGAAGACCTCGCCCAGAAATCAAAGGGGCGCTTTACCATGCTGGCGGGCCGCTTCTCTCAAGTTGAATCGTTACTGGCCTCACATAATGTTGGTCATGTCCATGGGATTGTCCTTGATATTGGCGTGAGCTCCCCGCAACTAGACAAGGCGGAACGAGGCTTTAGTTTTCAAAATGACGGTCCATTGGATATGCGGATGTCATGTTCAGGACAAAATGCCGCGGATCTTGTTAATACACTGCCAGAAAAAGACCTTGCCGACCTGATTTATAAATACGGAGAAGAACATAAGTCACGCCGGATTGCACGCACACTCGTCCAACGCCGCCTTAAAACCCCATTTACCCGCACCCTAGACTTAGCGCAGACCATCGCAAGCGTCATGCCCTATGGCAAGACACATCCGGCAACGAAAACCTTTCAAGCCCTCCGCATTGCCATTAATCAAGAGCTCGACGAATTAGAAAAAATTCTTGTCAGTGCTGAAAACCTGCTCGCCCCGAATGGACGGTTAGTGGTGGTGACTTTTCACTCCCTCGAAGACCGTATTGTCAAACGTTTTTTGAATGAACGCAGTGGCAACATAGCCAATGCATCCCGTCATTCTCCACTAATTGTCGCCGCTGACACGTCCCAAGAAGCGACATTCACCCTCATAAGGCGCAAGGCCACAATCGCTCTTCCCCAAGAGATAGAAGCCAACCCACGCGCGCGCTCTGCTAAGTTACGCGCCGCATTTCGTACCTCGACCCAACCCAGAACTAATGGAAGGGATATTTTTATCCCCAAGGCAGGTGCCTCATGAATCAAGTCGTCTCATTACTTGTATTTTTGATATTAATCTCTGGATTTTATGGTTTATATAGTCTGAGCCTTGAAGTGAGGAGCATCCAAAAACAGATCAACAATTATAATTCTAAAACCAAGGAAGAAAAAGAAAACATCCGCATCCTTAAAGCAGAATGGGCCCACCTCAATCGTCCTGATTATATCCAAACTCTGTCACAAAAACTGCCTTTAGAACTTTTAAAAGCCCGCCAATTTACCAAAATAGCCCAAATTCCCCTCAAATTAGATCCAAGAATTCTAACAATACTTCCCGTGCCGCGACCATCCTTAAATTATAATTTGGGGGTAAATTAGATGTCTATGCACACACCACATAGCGCTTCTGACACGGAGCAAAGCCGCCTCCTGACCCCCTATTCCGTTGTCAGTCACATGATCAATGAACATGAACGTCAATGGCATAATAGTATTTATTACTTTATAATTGAGACCGCCTATAGTCGGATCGTTGTGATCATCCTACTCTTCTTTATCTGTTTTATAGCGCTGGGCGCGCGTATGTTAAACTTGATGGTCCTTAATGCCACCACCAGTCCAAACGCCTCCAGTTATTCAATCCATACTCAGGATACAGATCTTACCCAATTGCGCAGTAATATTATTGACCGCAATGGAACACTGCTGACAACCACTCTTAAGACCTCCTCCCTCTATGCCAACCCGGGGCAAATGTTAGATAAAGGGGAGGCAGCGGAGATGCTCAGCACTGTCTTGAACAATATGTCAGCTGAAAGCCTTTTTAAACTTTTCAGCAAAAAACGTCACTTCATATGGATTAAGCGCCACCTCTCGCCCCGTATTGAAAAGCAAATTAATTTATTAGGTATCCCAGGATTACACTTTATTGAGGAACAACGGCGGGTCTATCCTCACGGGGCACTCTTTGCCCATGTTGTAGGCGCCACCAATGTGGATAATAACGGCCTCTTAGGAATTGAGCTTTCCCACAATACCCAGCTCTCGTCAGGGGCCACATCCAATTTGCAGCTCTCCCTTGATATTCGAATTCAACATGCCATGCGTGACGAACTGCTCCAAAGTCAAAAAAAGTTTAAGGCCAAGGCTGCGGGCGGACTTGTGATGAACGTAAACACGGGTGAGATTATCGCTATGGTCAGCCTGCCTGATTTTGACCCTAATATGGTGTTTTCTGCCACTGATGAGCAAAAATTTAATCGCATCACCTTAGGGGTCTATGAGTTAGGTTCGATCTTTAAACCTTTGATCATCGCTCAAGCCCTAGAATTAAACATTATTAATTTAGACAGCACCTACGATGCAACCAAGCCCATAATCGTTCCTGGTGGCCATATTATCAATGATTATCACGGTAAAAAACGCTGGCTCTCTGTGCCTGAAATCTTTGTTCATAGTTCGAATATTGGCATTGCTAAGATTGCCCTTGATGTTGGCACCACCCAGCAATCGGCCTTCTTGGAAAAACTCGAGCTTAACCAATCACTACAATTTGAGATTAACGAGATTGGCCGCCCTTTATTTCCAACGGTTTGGCGTAAGGCCCGCGCCATGACTGTCTCATTTGGTCATGGTATCGCCGTCTCCCCCTTACAAGGTGCGCGTACATTAAATGCCATTATTAACGGAGGCCTCTTAAAACCTGTGACGCTAATACCCGTCTTAACTGACAATATGACCTTGGAAGAAAAACAGGCTGTCGCCTCAAAGGGCATACGTATCATTAGTGAAGAGACGTCAAAGAAAATGCGTCAAATGTTTCGTTTGTTGGTCAGCAGCAGCAACAGAGGTCACTATAAAAAAATTGCCGACTATGCTTTTGGCGGGAAAACTGGTACGGCAGAGAAATCAATTGTTGGAGGGTATGATCGCAATCGACTGTTAAACTCCTATGTTGGTGTGGTTCCAATCAATAAGCCCGAATACCTCATCTATGTTTTACTTGATGAGCCTCAAGGGAATGAAAGCACCTTTGGCTTTGCCAGCGCTGGATGGACAGCTGCACCGACGGTTACAAAAATTATTGCGCGCATCGCGCCTTTGCTCGGGATTGAACCAATCAACAAAGAAGTGTTGGAAAAGATGATGAGTATAGACACTTTATCCAAAAAAAATAGATTATAGGGTATGAATGCAAAATGAAACTAGGCAGCATTTTTAACACACAAGATATTATCTCAAGTCATCCAAACTGGCATGACCTGGAGATATCTGGCCTGTCTTTAAATAGTCAGACCGTTGAAAAAGGCTATCTTTTTGCAGCTCTTCAAGGCACCAGCCATCACGGTAAAGAATTTATCAATCACGCCATCGCTCAGGGAAGTATTGCCCTTCTCACGGATACTGCACCTATCACCCCCATTCCAGAGAATATTGTCCTGCTGCAAAGCGACGTTCCCCATCAAACCCTTGCCATTGCAGCAGCAAAGTTTTATAACGCGCAGCCCCCCCATATAACAGCCATTACTGGCACTAACGGCAAAACCTCAATCGCCTTTCATATCAACGAGATTTTTGAAAAACTGTCCTATCCCTCCGCGACGGTTGGCACATTTGGCGTTCGGTCCAAAGACTTTATCGTTCCTGAGACCTTAACGACTCCAGATTGTATTTTCCTGCACCAATTCCTTGCTCGGCTCGACGCTCTTAAGGTCAAACATGTGGCCATTGAAGCCTCAAGCCATGGATTAGCCCAATTCCGGCTGGACGGCGTTCACCCTGATGTCGGTGTCTTTAGTAACCTCACCAGAGATCACCTTGACTATCACCTTACAGAACAAAACTACTTTAATGCCAAAGCACGCCTATTCCGAGACATTATCAAACGTGACGGCCATAGTGTGGTTAATCTCCACTGCCCCTTTGGAGTAGAAATAGCTGAGATTTCCGCCCAGCGTCGGCTTAACACCACCACCCTTGGCCCCCTGCCCTCGTGCACGCTCTATCTTAAAGAGTACAGGGAAACCTCTACGGGCTGCCATATTGACCTCACCATACAAAAAACTAGGCATCGTCTCTCACTCCCAGTCATGAGTGAGTTTCAAGTGCACAATATTTTACTTGCTGCCGCAGCGGTCCAGACCTACGGTTTTAGCTGGGAGCAGATTCTTGCCCTGCTGCCAAGCCTTACTACTGTCCCAGGGCGCTTGGAACTGATTGGAAGTCTGCCCAATAACGCTCAGGTTCTTGTTGACTTTGCCCATACGCCGGATGGTATGCACCAAATATTACGCGCCATGGGTCCGCGTACCAAAGGTAAGCTCTGGTGTTTATTTGGTGCTGGTGGGGAGCGGGATACAGGTAAAAGACCCTTAATGGGGGCAGTTGCACACCAATTGGCAGATCATGCCATTGTCACAGATGACAACCCTCGGACAGAAAACCCCGACCAGATTCGTGCACAAATTTTAGAAGCATGCCCCCAAGGCATCAATATTGCAGATAGAAAACAGGCTATTTTGTACACAATTAACCAGTTAGAAGAAAACGATATTCTTATTGTCACTGGTAAAGGACACGAAACTAAGCAGTTGATCGGATCAGAATGTATTTCTCATGATGACCGTCAGATTATCAAAACCATCTTGAGCGATATTTGGAGGAGAGGCCATGCTTAATAAACCTATACTTTGGACCAGAGATCATGTGATTGACGCCACCCAAGGGCGGGCGAGTGGCATGAATTTTGCGGCAACTGGCGTCTCAATTGATACGAGAACCCTTGAGGCGGGGGATATTTTTATCGCCCTTTCAGGCCCTAACCATGATGGTCACGACTTCGTGGCAGAAGCTTTCGCAAAAGGTGCCGCCGCTGCCATTGTCATGGCACGCCCTGATGACATCCAAAAGGAAAACTCGATTATTGTTGTGACAGATACAACAACCAGTTTGGAAAACATGGGTCGTTATGCCCGCGCTCGTATATCCGCAAAAATCATTGGCATTACTGGAAGTGTTGGCAAGAGCAGTACAAAAGAAATGCTGTATGCGGTCATGTCTGAACAGTTTAAAACCCATGCAACTTTAGGGAACTTAAATAACCACTATGGTGTACCCCTTACCCTTGCGCGGATGCCAGAAGATACCGAAATCGCCATTATTGAAATGGGCATGAGCGCCCCCAATGAAATCTCAGTCTTAAGCCAAATGTGTCGCCCCCATATTGCGATTATTACCGCAATTGCCCCGGCGCACATCGGTGCATTTCAGAACATCCAAGATATTGCAAAAGAAAAATCCAGTATTATTGTAGGGTTGTCCAAAAATGGCGTCTTGATTATTAATCGGGATTGTAAGCATTATATGCAGATTATCCAACATGCATCAAAAGCTTCCTTTGGTCGCACCCTTAGCTTTGGCACGTACCAGCAGGCGGATATCCGATTATTGCAATACTCTTTACATGAAAACCACTCAATGGTGATTATTCACATTGGAGGGCAAGATATTATCTATAAACTTGGTACCCAGGGATTACACCAAATATATAATAGCTTAGCTGTTCTAACTGCAACCCATACCTGCGGCGCAAATATCTTTAAAGCTCTCAACCGTCTTGCCACCGTTAACCTTCTTGAGGGGCGTGGGGAAAAAATTCAGCTCAAAACCGCTTTTGGCGGCATAACGGTGATTAATGATACGTACAATGCTAATCCCACATCTATGCGAACGGCTTTGTTTATGCTAAAGAATATATCTGGACAACGAAGTATTGCAATATTAGGTGATATGCTCGAACTTGGTCACCATTCAGAAAAACTCCACCAAGAACTTGCCCATGACCTTATCAAGCAAAACATCGATTGTGTTCACACTTGTGGAGAGGCGATGAAAACACTTTATCACTCTCTTCCAAAAGAAATACGTGGGGAACATGCAGAGAACTCTGCATACCTTGCGCCACTTATTGTTGAAAGTTTCAAAGATGGGGATGCTATTTTAATCAAAGGCAGCGCAAAAACTAATATGAGATTAATCATGCAAAAAATTATGTCTCTAAATATCCAGCCTTTGCAAAATAAAGAGAGCTATTAATGTTATATACCCTTTTATTTTCATTGAGCGAAGATATTGCACTTTTTGATGTCCTTAGGTCTCAAACACTTAGGACAGGGGCTGCCCTCATCACAGCTATGCTTATTTCGTTTTTGATTGGTCCGAAAACCATTAGATGGCTCTCCTCAGTTCAGAAGAATGGGCAACCAATCAGACATAATGGACCTTCAAGTCACCTTTCTGCCAAACAAAAGACCCCAACCATGGGGGGCGTTATTATTCTCACCTCGTTGATTACTTCAACACTCCTTTGGGCAGACCTAAGTAATCATTTTATTTGGAGCATCCTGTTTCTTACCTTTGGTTTTAGTCTTGTGGGCCTATGGGACGATTACTTAAAGGTCATGCACCAGAGTCCTGATGGTTTAAAATGGTGGGTAAAACTTATTCTTGAAATTATTATTGCCTTCTTTGCTGTCCTCTTCATTCAAAAAGCTATGAGTCCTGATATGGCATCGGGTCTGACGTTACCTGGGGTTAAAAACCTATTAATTGACCTGGGGATTCTGTTTGTCCCTTTTGCCATATTGGTTATTGTGGGCACTGGTAATGCGGTGAATTTAACTGATGGTCTTGACGGCCTGGCAATTGTTCCTATTATTTTTGCAGTGGGTTCATTTACGTTGATTTCATACATTGTTGGTCACTCAGTTTTTGCAGATTACCTAAAGATACATAGTATTAATGGCACAGGTGAACTTACCATCCTTTGCGGAGCAATTATTGGTTCTGCCATAGGGTTTCTATGGTACAATGCGCCCCCTGCGATGGTGTTTATGGGAGATATGGGATCTCTATCTCTGGGCGCTGCACTAGGCGGCATAGCAGTGGCAGTTAAACATGAGGTAACTCTAGCGATTATTGGAGGACTTTTTGTAATAGAAACACTATCTGTTATTGTACAAATAATTAGTTTCAAATTAACAGGAAAACGCGTATTTCTAATGGCGCCACTTCACCATCATTTTGAAAAAAAGGGGTGGCCTGAACCGACAATTGTGATTCGATTTTGGATCATTTCAGCTATTCTTGCCCTTATTGGGCTTGCATCATTACAATTAGGGTAAACATGATTACAAACACAACATACGCAGATAAAAATATTTTTGTTTTAGGTCTCGGACTAACAGGAATTAGCGTTACACGTGCGCTTACAGCAAGTGGAGCCCATGTATTTGTATGGGATGATGACGCACAAAAGCGTACAAAAATTCAAGGTTTTTCATTCCTCAATCCCCACAACATCAAATGGAAGGACTTTAATGCTCTGGTGCTTTCTCCAGGTATATCCCATACTTCTGCGCACCTCCACCCGGCGGTCAAGGCCGCAAAAGATGCCAATATTCCCATTATTGGGGATATGGAAATTTTTGTTTCCCAAGGTGCCAAATCAGTTGGAATTACGGGAACCAATGGGAAGTCCACCACCACCGCCCTTGTTGGTCATATTTTAAACCGTACCAACAAAATATGTGCTATTGGAGGCAATATTGGCAAACCCGTATTGAGCCTTCCTTCCATTATTCGTAACGGCTTCTATGTGCTTGAGGTAAGCTCTTTCCAGATAGAACTGGCACAAAGTTTACAAGTTGATATTGCCGTCCTTTTAAATATTACCGAAGATCACTTGGATCGTCATGAGACCATTGATAATTATGCAAAAATCAAGTCTCGTCTCTTTTGGCAGCAAAAAGAGAACGCCAAAGCCATTATCAATGTTAACAGTCCCATATGCGCAAGTATTGCGAAGGAACTGGAAGAAGCGGGACGGGAGGTCATACGTATTTCTACCCGTGAGCACCTCAATAAAGGGGTCTTTATTCAAAACAACTATTTAATAGACGCCCTGGGTGAGAGTCCTGTTCAAGTCTTCCACCTCGGTTCCATGAAACGCTTAAAAGGCGAGCATAATAAAGAAAATATTATAGCGGCGTATACCGTAGCACGCACAACAGGTGTAAGTATCTCTGAAACCGTCACTGCCATTCACTCATTTCTTGGGCTGCCTCACCGCCAAGAATACCTTATTGAAGTGAAAAATGTGCAGTTTATTAACGATAGTAAGGCCACCAACGTTGATTCGGCAATCACGGCCCTCAAAACATATAATAATATATACTGGATTCTTGGCGGACGACCAAAATCCAATAAATTAAAAAATATAGAAAAACACCTCGGCAATGTCAAAGCTGCCTATACAATTGGGGAGTCTTCTCAAGAGTTTGCACAGACCCTAAAAACGCACATGCCTGATGTGACAATGTGTCAAAAACTGAGTCTTGCAATAGATGCAGCCTTCAGTGATGCCCAAAAAACAGCAACAGTAAGTAACCCAGCTACCATCTTATTCTCTCCAGCATGTTTATCTTTTGACCAGTATAAAAACTTTGAAGATCGAGGACGTGACTTTATTAGTCGTATCTATAAATTACACAAACAATTTTTACCCGACACAGTATAAAATATGAGCCCGTTACACTATAAGGACAACTCGCTGATCAGCTACTGGTGGAACACAATCGACCTGTGGTTGCTGGCGTCTATACTTGTGCTAATGACAATTGGCACAGTCCTTATTTTTGCGGCAAGTCCGGCAGTTGCCGGGCACATAGGGACAACATCTCCTTATTTTTTCATTACGCGACACATGATTTTTTTAATCCCTGCCATTATAGGCATACTCCTGACCTCTCTTCTAACCACGGTTGATGCGCGTCGGCTTGCCTGTATTGTGTTTAGTGTTAGTGTTTTGATGATCATAGGAACATTGCTCTTTGGTTCTAGTATTAAAGGGGCAACAAGGTGGTTATATATCGGTCCCTTGTCACTACAACCATCTGAACTCATGAAACCTACATTTTGCGTGGTCACAGCATGGATGCTAAGCGAATCAAAGAAAGTGCCTCAATTCCCTGGATACTGGATCAGTACGGGTCTTTTCCTTCTTATTATTAGCTTATTAATATTACAGCCAGACATGGGCATGACATTAATTGTAATTGCAACTTGGTTAGCTCAGCTTTTTATTGCTGGCTTACCCTTTGTTGTGATCACTTCCCTGATTCTGGTTGTGATGGGGGGCGCTTTTACAGCTTACATGACGATTCCCCATGTGGCGCAACGTATCAACGTCTTTCTTAATCCTGCATCTGGGGACACCTATCAAATAGATAAATCGCTCAGCGCCTTTCGCCAAGGAGGTATCCTTGGTGTTGGCCCAGGTAACGGCAATATAAAACTTTATTTACCTGATGCTCATACGGACTTTATCCTTGCAGTTGCAGGTGAGGAATTTGGTTTTATTTTCTGCATAATGATTATAGGACTCTTCGGATTTATTGTTTTAAGGTGCCTATTTCACTTGCTGGCTCAAAGGGATATTTTTATCATTTTGGCTGTTGGAGGACTTATTTGCCAATTTGGGCTTCAAACAATTGTCAATATTGGTGTTAATTTACACCTTCTTCCAACCAAAGGAATGACCCTACCCTTTATCAGTTATGGAGGATCGAGCTTGTGGGGATGGTCTTTCGGAATGGGACTTGTTTTAACTTTTCTTTGTAACAGAAAAACTTACATAACAGACAAAAACGCTGTTATGTTTAACTCGTTTGAGGCCAGCACGCGATGACAACACAAAAGCACATAGTTTTATTAACTGGTGGAACAGGCGGTCATATTTTCCCCGCTCAAGCACTTGCATCTGAACTGCAAAAACTTGGGCACAAGCTCCATATTTTTACGGATCAAAGAGCAAATACGTTTCCGACCACCGGCACACAATTTTCTTATGAGTATATTTACACATCCCGTATTTCTGGAGCTAATCCATTAAAAATTTTAACGGCTAGTATCAAGATTATCAAAGGGTTCTTACAAGCGCGGAGGATACTCAAGCAATTAACCCCTGATGCGGTGGTAAGTTTTGGAGGATATGCCCCACTGCCCGCTATCCTTGCTGCCCAAAGTTTAGGCGTCCCCACCCTCTTACATGAGCAAAATGCCGTTCTGGGACGGGCGAATCGTCTTTCTGCATATCTGACCAATCGTATTTGTCTGTCATACCAGACGACACAAAAAATTCCCAAAAAAGCGGCGCATATTGTTAAATTAACTGGAACGCCTGTACGGGACGCCTTTCAGCACGCACGCTTAACCCCCTACAAAGCATTGACAGAGTCAGACCCAGTTAACCTCTTAGTGATTGGAGGCAGCCAAGGCGCACGTATTTTATCTGTAATTTTACCCCAAGCCATCGCGGCGCTTCCCCCAGAGATCCGCGCCCGCCTATCTATTACTCAACAGTGTCGCCCTGAGGATTTAGACAGCGTCAAAGCCCAATATGACACCCTAAATGTTAAGGCTGAGCTCCAAAGTTTTATTCAGAATATCGCGGAATGTATCGAAAAAAGTCATCTTATCATTTCACGAGCAGGTGCCTCATCCATCAGTGAAATCACCTGTGTAGGGCGTCCTTCTATATTGGTTCCCTACCCATTTGCGATTAATGACCACCAAACGGCTAATGGCGCCACCCTTGCTGAGACTGGAGGAGCCACCCTGATTGCAAATAATATGTTTACTCCAGAGCGGTTATCAGAAACCCTGAAAGCGCTCATTACTACCCCTGATTGCCTGGCAGAGATGGCGGCGGCGGCCCGCGAATTTGGGAAGCCAAATGCCACCGATGCTTTAACCCAAGAAGTCATGAATCTTACTTTAGCTCCTAACACAGAAAGAAACAGCTTATGCTAAGCTTGTTACCAAAAAACTTAGGGCCCATTCACTTTGTAGGTATAGGTGGTATCGGTATGTCTGGTATTGCTATTATCCTTCATAATCTTGCGTACAAGGTTCAAGGAAGTGATCTTGAGAACAACTCGAACGTCCAAAGCTTGCGCGCTTTAGGCATTCCTATATATACTGGCCCTCACAAAGCTAAACATATTGAAAATGCAAGCGTTGTCGTCATATCTTCGGCAATTAAAAGTTATAATCTAGAGATAGTTGCCGCCCATAAAAAAGGTATTCCTGTTATCCGTCGCGCTGAAATGCTGGCCGAGTTAATGCGCCTTAAAGTCTCGGTTGCCGTTAGCGGAACCCACGGTAAAACCACAACCACGTCACTGCTGGCAACCTGCCTAGATGCTGTTGACTTAAATCCAACCGTCATTAGCGGAGGGATTATTAATTCATATGGCACAAATGCCCGCTTAGGTAAGGGCGATTGGTTAATTGCAGAAGCTGATGAGTCTGATGGCACCTTTACGCGGTTACCAGCAAGTATTGTCCTTGTGACCAATATTAGTCCAGAACACCTTGATTATTACGGAAATTACGCCAATCTGCTTCAGGCCTTTAAAACCTTTATCGAGAATGTCCCATTTTATGGGTTTATTGTGGCATGCATTGATAGTCCTGATGTCAAGTCTCTGGTTGAGAGCATCAAAGATCGTAAAGTGATAACCTATGGTTTAAGTGAGACAGCTAACGTCTATGGTTATAACTTACGCCCTCAAGATACGGGATATGTTTTTGATGTAAGAATCACCTTGGATAAAGACAAAGAACCGACGGTTTTCAAAAATATTACTTTACCCCTGTTTGGAGCTCATAATGTTTTAAATGCTCTTGGTGCCATTACGTGCTCTGCAAAAATCGGCCTTGACATGAACAAAGTCATCCGCAACCTCGGAGAGTTTAGCGGGGTCAAAAGGCGCTTTACTGAAGTTGGGAACGTCAATGGCGTGCGGGTTGTTGATGATTATGCTCACCACCCAAGGGAAATTAAAGCCGTCCTGATGGCAGCACGTCAAAACGTGGGCCCGTCAAAACAGATTATTGCCATAATGCAACCCCACCGCTATACCCGCTTAAAAAATTCCTTTGATGAGTTCTGTTCCTGCTTTTCTGAAGCAAACCATATTTTTATTACGCCTGTATACTCCGCAGGGGAAGAGCCGATCCCGAACTACAACAGTCTTACCCTTGTCAACACCCTCAAAGAAAATGGGTATGATTCTGCATTTTTCAGTGAAGATATGGAGCAACTCCCTTCCCATATTATTAATATTTCCCGTCCTGGTGACTTGGTTATCTGCCTTGGTGCTGGCAATATATCATCCTGGACTCATGAGCTCCCAGGTAAGTTAAAAAGCTTTTCCCAAGAGGGAGCTGCCTAGTGTCTGATCGGTCAAACCAAATTATGATTGCTGACCTTCCCCCCGTTCACGGTCGTCTTACTGCCTGTGCCAAAATTCATCAGACCACATGGTTTCAAGTTGGCGGGCCAGCTGAAGTTTTATTTAAACCTGCGGACCTTGATGACCTTGCCCAGTTCCTTAAGCACAAGTCCGCAGAAATTCCCCATGTTGTTTTAGGTGTTGGGTCAAACGTATTAATCCGTGATGGAGGTATTGAAGGGGTCGTGATTAAATTAGGCCGGAGTTTTGTTGATATTCAGATCACACCTGAAAACCATGTTATATGCGGTGCCTCTGCCTTGGATGTCAATGTTGCCAAAACTGCGGCACAGGCTAACTTAGCAGGATTAGAGTTTCTCAGCGGTATTCCTGGAACCATTGGCGGCGCCTTACGGATGAATGCAGGCTCTTACGGAACCGATATCAGTCAAGTCCTTGTCTCGGCCACCGCCATAGACTCCCAAGGCTGCCTGCATACCTTGTCCCCTGAGGACTTTGGTTTTAGTTACCGACACTGCACCATTCCCCATGATTGGATATTTACTCAAGCAACCTTTAAAGCGTCACCAAGCACCCATGAGCACATCCAGGAACAGATGAACCACATCCAAACTCAACGACAGGAATCGCAACCGATTCGGAGTCGTACCGGAGGGTCAACCTTCAAAAACCCTAAAAACCACAAGGCATGGCAACTTATTGATCAAGCTGGATGTCGAGGCTTAACCAAAGGTGACGCCCAAATCTCATCACTTCATTGTAATTTCTTAATTAACCTTGGTAAAGCAACCGCAAAGGATCTGGAATTACTTGGGGAACATGTCCGAAAAAAAGTTTTAGAAACCAGCAGCATTAGCCTTGCGTGGGAAATACAACGCTTCGGAATCCATCTAACTTTACCATCTACGGAGCATGCTGCATGACGAACGTAACTGTACTATATGGGGGAAAAAGTTTAGAACGAGACGTGTCTTTGGTTTCTGGCAAAGCCGTCGCCAACACCCTTCAAGAAGAAGGCTTTAGTGTAACTCTCCTTGATTACAAAGATGATGATATTCTGAATAAAATTGTCCAAAGCGCCCCCGATATCGTCTTTAACGCCCTTCATGGTCGCTGGGGAGAGGATGGGTGCATTCAGGGAGCCTTAGAAATTCTAGGGATCAAGTATACCCACAGTGGTGTTCTCGCCTCGTCAATCGCAATGGATAAAACCAAAACTAAAACTTTAGTCTCAACCGTTGGGGTGAAAAGTCCAGAGGGGCAAGTTGTCACGGGTGCCCAAGCGCGCTCCATAAGCAAACGCCCGATCGTTGTCAAACCAAATAATGAAGGCTCTTCGATTAATGTCAATATTTTACTAACAAATAAAGATCACGTGCCTGAGGCGGTTCTTGATACCGACATTGTGCTCGTAGAAGACTATATTTCAGGACGAGAATTTACCGTAACCGTTATGGACAACCAAACTCTGCCCATTACCGAGGTCAGCACCGATCATGCCTTTTTTGATTATAACGCTAAATATATCCAAGGCAGTTCTTTACGGAAAACTCCGGCGCCAATTTCAGACGAGCTCTATGAAAGAATATCTGATCAAGCCGTCAAGGTTCATAATTTATTAGGCTGCAAAGGTGTCACCCGCAGTGACTTTATCTATAATCCAGAAAGTGACACCCTATTATTTTACGAAATAAATACCCAACCAGGTTTAACGCCCACGTCACTAATGCCCGCTCAAGCGAAATATAAAGGTATTTCTTTTGCTCACCTATGTCGATGGATTGTGGAGGATGGCTTAAAGTGATGACCATGCATCCCCATATCCCCGCCCATTATGGTTGGCGCGCTGGCATCCTAGGGCTTTGTGCCCTTGTGATTGCTGCGGCTGGATATTGGTATGCGACGTCCAAAAGTACAATCGCGGCCTTGAAAAATGCGAAAATCAGTCTTTTCGATCAAACCCACTTGTACCTAAAAGATATTAATATAGTTGGACGAAAGAACGCGAACATAAACAAAATTATGCATACTCTTAACTTGGAGAAAAATACCCAGATATACACCATTGATATTGAAGAGATGCAAAAAAGAATTCAAGAGTTAGATTGGATTAAAAGTGTACGAATAAAACGTAATATTTCAGGGCGACTCAATATTTTCATTCAAGAGCACATGCCCCAAGCTATCTGGCAATATCAAAACAGCTTTAGTCTGATTACTATGGAGGGGCATATGATCATGGATAATGCCAGCCTTTGGGGTCACTTGCCCCATGTTGTTGGACGCGGCGCTGAGACAAATTTACCTGCCCTTTTTACACTGCTCAATGCGGATCCTGAAATGTCAAAAATAGTGAAAAGCATCATACGCGTAGGAAACCGTCGATGGGACATACTTTTACAGTCAAATATTATTGTTCAGCTCCCCGAATTTGAGCCAATCAAAGCATGGTTAAAGCTAAAGGGGATTATTGAAAAACATCAAATTTTAGAGCACGAGATTGAAGTTATAGACCTACGGATAGCCGATCGTCTCTCTGTAAGGTTAACACCTAGAGGATATGAACTCTATGGAAAAAGTTCACAAGAATATTATTAGTTTCAAAAGATAATGGCAACAAAACTTACCAGCGAAAAATCTAATATTATTGGGGTCATAGATATAGGATCGGCCAAAACCGTGTGCCTGATTACTGTGCCTGATGAGGATCGTTATCGCGTTATTGGGTTAGGTCATCAGCCAACTGTTGGTATGCAAGGAGGAAGAGTCATTGATATGAAGTCTACTGAGAACGCCATTTACAACGCAGTTTCCCAAGCTGAACGCATGGCTGGGGAACAATTGCGTAATGTATATGTCTGCTACTCAGGTGATGCGATTCGTTCAAAAGTTCTCCATATTGAAATTCCAGTGCATTCGGAAAACATCTCAGAAACAGACATTCATAGACTTCATACGCAATGTTACAACGGTATTGAAAATAGCTCATGGCAAATTCTCCATACAATTCCCATCAGGTATCAAGCGGATAACATGACCAACATTAACGATCCGCGGCAAATGCTTGCCAACACCTTGGCGGCAGATATGCACGTGATCGCTGTACCTGTAAATTCTTTGCGGAACCTCTGTCTCTGCATTGAAAGAAACCGCCTGAAAATTAAGGGGATAACCCTTTCTGCATATGCCACCGCCCTCTCGCTCCTGTACGAAGATCAAATGAAGCTTGGCTCAACGGTCATTGACTTTGGCCATGATACCACATCAATTGCCGTCTTTAAGGGGGGGCACCTCGTCTACCTCGATACGATTCCCTTAGGCAGTCACCACATAACAAATGATATTGCCTGTGGGTTAAATACATCCATTGCCAATGCCGAACGCATCAAAACCCTCTATGGTGGTGCGATTTCCAGCATTATGGATGAACGAGAAATTATTACCATTCCCCCGCGCGACAACGAGCCTCACGGACAGGAAAATCAAATCGTCAAGTCTCTCCTTATGAGTATTATCACCCCACGGGTTGAAGAAATTTTTGAAATGATCCGTGAAAAACTCGATCGGTTAAACTCTAATATTATGGTAGGACAAAACATCATTCTTGCAGGCGGCGGCGGACAACTGACAAGCGTGGCCGATCTTGCTCAACGAATTTTAGATAAACCAGTTTTTATTGGTCAGTCCCATGGCGTAAAAGGATTAGGCTCAGATGCGATGGGACCGACATTTTCTGCTGCTGCTGGACTTTTACGATATGCAGATATGGCGCACACGATCAATATCGCCCCCTCAACCCCTGAAGAAGCGGTCAACTTATCACTCTTTGGTCGCCTCGGTCACTGGATTAAGTATAACTTTTAGGACGTATAACAATGATGAAACAACACTTTTCACACTGGTGGATGCAACAGAAAGGCCCTAAGAAGGCGCTTTCAGCGCATCATATCCCTTTATCTGAAAAGGAAACATATTATGCGTCAATGACCTGTCAAACATCACCAACCCTTAACCTATAGATATGATAACATGATAGAATATCGCCCCTTAATTTCTCATCGAGAAACCCTACCTAAACTATTTAATTTTTACCACCCTACGACATATTTCATATGATAAATGGAGAATCAATCATGCCAATCAAAATTTTTATGCCAGAAATTGAAGAACTCAAGCCCCGCATAGTTGTCTTTGGCGTTGGCGGTGCTGGTGGGAACGCAATTAACAACATGATTGCAAGTCAACTTAATGGTGTAGACTTTGTTGTTGCCAATACTGATAGTCAGGCACTCACAAATAGTTCGGCAGAAAAACTAATCCAATTAGGAGGTACCATTACCCAAGGATTAGGTGCGGGCTCAATCCCTGATGTCGGGCGTGCAGCTGCGGAAGAGTCTATGAAAGAAATCATGGATCACTTGCAAGAAACCCACATGGTCTTTATTACTGCTGGAATGGGTGGCGGTACAGGTACAGGTGCCGCACCGGTCATTGCGCGCCTTGCCCGAGAAGCAGGTATTCTTACGGTTGGTGTCGTGACCAAGCCTTTCCAATTTGAAGGCACACGTCGCATGAGGTCAGCAGAAAAAGGTATTGAGGAACTCCAAAAATACGTTGACACCCTGATTATTATTCCTAATCAGAACCTATTTTGCATTGCCAATGAAAAAACTACATTTGCCCAAGCATTCCAAATAGCTGATAATGTCTTGGCCCAAGGGGTTAAAGGGATTACAGATCTTATGATCAATCCTGGCTTAATTAATCTTGATTTTGCTGATGTTAAAACCGTTATGCATGAAATGGGTAAAGCCGTTATGGGAACGGGAGAGGCGGAAGGAGAAAACCGCGCAGTTAAAGCGGCACAAATCGCTATTTCCAATCCCCTGCTTGAAGACATTACCCTTAAAGGGTCAAAAGGAGTACTGATCAGTATTTCAGGCGGAATGGATATGACCCTCCATGAGGTTGATGACGCTGCCAAAACAATCCGTGAAGAAGTTGACCAAGATGCAAATATTATTTTTGGAACAACACTTGACCCAGAATTAAAAGGCTCAATTCGCGTGAGTCTTATTGCAACGGGAATGGATATGGACATATCCACAATTAATCAGCGCAATACCACCGCCATAGATGCCATAGGGCGCCCATCAACTGCCCCGAATGCCCCAACCACATCAGAGACTCAAGAGACGGCCTCAAACACGCAAACCCCCTATCAGAACAATGATGATTTTTTCACCATGCCTGACCCCGTTGTTGCACAGTCATCCTTGAATAACGCAAAAATTGCCACATCAGAAGAACGGGATCAAGTCGAATACGGCTTTGATGAAAATAGTATCCTCAACCTCTCTCGAGAGGATGACTATAAAGAGCCAAAGTACCCATATCAAGAGTCCGTCCCAAAAGAAGAACGCCCAAGCCTTCTGCAACGGATGGTTGGCAAGAAGAGTACGCCAAAACAAAAACCTGATGAAGCGAAGGTGACCCCTAGCGCGCGGACCACTATGCTTGCGCCCGAGCCCAAACTTAAGCAATCGTCATCTGATCAAGAAGACTTAGATATTCCAGCTTTTTTACGCCGACAAGCAAATTAAAATTCTAGGGGAAATTACAAAATCAAACCGTGTTTTCCATTATAAAATAAGGATATATATGAATAAAACTTCTTAGAAAAATATATAAAACTTACCTAAATAAGACTATAGAATATGTTTTATCCATGAAAAATAAAGCATACCAAACAGACTTATGAATAAGTTCGGGCACGTTATGGGCATTCATATAAATAAAAATATTTATTTCCTTGAATAAATATTGAACTCCCATAATATATGTTTTAAAAATATTACTTATTTTCGAGGTTATCACTTCATCATTAGGCTCTCTCAACAACAGGTGTATTGTGTTTTTACGATTTCTTCTTTTCCTTAGTTTAGTGTTTACAGTTTCAGGATGTTCGTCTGGAGGCAACACAGAAGATTTTTCGAACATCCCAGTTGAGACCCTGTATAACGACGCATTAGACTATGTAGAATTGGAAGACTGGACTGATGCAATCAAGAACTTTGAGACCATTGATCGTGAGTACGCTTATTCCTTTTGGGGCGCACGTGCCAAAATTATGCTGGTCTATTCTGCATATCAAACCAGCATGTTTGACGAAGCTATCTTATTTGCAAACGAATTTATAATCCAATACCCCAAGCACCAGAATATTTCCTATGCCTATTATTTAATTGCCCTATCATATTACAAACAAATATATGACCCTCGTTTTGATCAAAGCTCAACCATTGAAACTCAAAAAAGCCTGCAATATGTTGTCGATAACTTTGCTGGTACAGATTATGCCAAAGATTCACAAATCAAGCTGTACTTGATAGATCAGCAATTAGCCTCTAAGGACCTGATCGTTGGTCGTTTTTATCAAAGTCAGCACAACTATGTTGCCTCAATCAACAGGTTTCGTAATGTTGTCAATAACTACAGCACCACAATCGCTGTGTATGAGGCGCTCCACCGATTAGCCGAATGTTACCTATCCTTAGGACTTATAGAGGAAGCCCAACAAGTGGCGGCGGTTCTCATTTACAATAACCCTGAAAGTAAGTGGGCAGGCTACTCCCATAGACTCATGAGTAATTACAAAGACTTTTCCCTTGAAAAACAGAAATCATTCTCACAAACATTCCCCATTATGGCGCGTAATATTTTGAATAATATTAATCCTATTGCTGTTTTATACAGACTTGGGGAAAGTCAAAGATATAAGGTTCAATTACCAAAAGACATCACACCTGAAAAATCAGATAAATAATCCCAATCCTCGTGAATATACCCTTATATTTATTTTGGAATCTGGGACAAATTCTGTAAAATTGATAAGAATCTTTCAAGAAGATTTAAACCAATGACTTTTTATTTAATGCTATTTTATAGTAAATTGAATGGTGAATTTAACGACTAGAACCACGTGGGCGCACCTTGTTCAATTAACCATAAAAAATATTGTTCTCATTCAACATGTTGATCTTGTGCTTCATGAAGGATTAAATATTTTAACGGGGGAGACGGGTGCAGGAAAATCTATATTGCTAGGCGCGCTAGGATTAACTCTAGGTGCCCGCAGCGACACACGGCTTATCCGACATGGGGCAGCCAACGCCAGTGTCAGTGCTGAGTTTAAAATATCCGTTGCCCATCCCCTATTACAAATCTTAAACGACCATGACATTGAATGTCCTTCCGATGGCGAGTGTCTGATTGTTCGCCGGACATTAACCCCAGACGGTCGGAGTCGTGCCTTTATTAACGACCAACCTGTAAGCCTTGTTATCCTTAAAAAAATTGGTAATCTGCTCATGGAAATTCATGGGCAAAATGACACTCACGGGCTTATGGATCCTAAAACCCATTTATTATTCCTTGATATCTATGCCAACAACTCTGAAATGTTGGATCACTGCGCCTTGTGTTGGAAGCGGTTTAAACAAGCTGTTAAAAAACATGAGGACTGTGAAAATAAGCTGCACGCCTGCCGTAAAGAAGAAGAATACCTCCGCCACGTGGTGCAAGAGCTAACGGACTTGGCCCCCCTTGAGAATGAAGTTGAAGCATTATCCATAGAGCGCACGTCCCTCATGCAGTCTGAGAAACTGACCAGCACTGTGCACGCAATCCAAAATGCCTTGTCTGGCACCAGTGGCATTATGTCAAACATTCACGTTATCGAAAAAAAGTTCACTCAGTTAATCAATAAAAATATTCTGAGAATTGACCCCTTGCTTGAGCAAACCGAAAAGGCGTCAATTGAACTAAATGAGCTTATTTCATTACTCAGTGAATTAAGCTACTCCATAGATTCGAATCCACATAAGCTGGAACAAGTAGAAGAACGCCTCTTTGCCTTACAGGCGGCTTCAAGGAAGTTTACCGTTAACATTAACGACCTCACATCTCTTAAACATAACCTTGAGCAGCAACTCCAAGAATTAGAACAAACAGAATTGACCCTCAACTCCCTGCAAAAACAAGTAGATGAAGCGAAAGCAGCATACATGAGTGCTGCCCAAAAACTCTCAGAATCACGCCAGAACGCAAAAAATCAACTTGACCAAGAGATCACAGCAGAATTTTCCGCCCTTAAAATGGAAAACGCTCTCTTCAAAACCCATATAGACCCAACATCAGAAAATCAGTGGAGTGCCAAGGGGTGGGATAATATCGAGTTTTATATCAGGACGAACCCAGGATCACCAGACGTCCCCCTCGCCCGAACCGCGTCGGGTGGGGAGTTAAGCCGTATTATGTTAGCACTAAAAGTTGTATTAATCTCTGGACAAACCACGAATACTATGGTTTTTGACGAAGTTGATGCGGGTATAGGAGGCGCTGTTGCTACCGCTGTGGGCGAGCGGCTCATGTGTCTGTCAAAAACAGGCGCGCAAGTTCTCGTTGTTACCCACTCCCCCCAAGTTGCGGCCCATGGGGATCGTCATTTACTTATCGAGAAGACCCAAGAAAACCAGACAACACAAACCTCTATTAAACCTCTTAATGATCAGGAAAGACTTGATGAGATTGCCAGAATGCTCTCTGGCGTCAATGTTACCGACTCTGCGCGGGCAGCAGCAAAAGTTCTCCTTTCCTCCTAACGCTCCACCCCTTAAATATTATTAGACACATACCCTATGGCCGATTACGCTTTTCCTGATATAGATTCTCTTGCTGAAGTTTCCACCCTCTCCCCCCAAGACGCAGAAAAAGAACTTGCGGTATGGATCCAAATTATTAATAGGTTAGACTATGCCTACTATAGTGAAGATACCCCCCTGGTTGATGATGCCACATATGATGCCTACCGAAGGCGCAACACCTGCCTAGAACAGGCATTCCCCCATCTGGTGACCAGCGCCACCAGTCCTAATGAACGGGTGGGTCATGCTGTCTCAGAAAAGTTTACTAAATCCCTTCACGCGGTGCCCATGTTAAGCCTAGATAACGCCTTTGATGCAGAGGATGTCCAGAGCTTCCTCACCCGTGTGCGCCGTTTCCTTGACCTCTCGCCCCTTGACCCTCTGGTTGTCACTGCAGAGCCTAAAATCGACGGTTTAAGCATCAATATCCGCTATGAAAACCGCCGCCTTGTCAAAGCTGTTACCCGTGGGGATGGAACAGTCGGGGAGGATGTCACCAATAACATTCGGACACTGCCCCAAATCCCCGACACACTTCCTGATGATGCCCCTGAAATTATTGATGTGCGCGGTGAAATATATATGTCAAAGGCAGACTTTGAAACCTTGAATGCACACCAATTAGAAAATAATCTGAACCCTTTTGCCAACACCCGTAATGCCGCGGCAGGATCCTTACGCCAATTGGACGCTGGTATTACAGCTTCACGGCGGCTAAAATTCTGGGCCTACTCTTGGGGGGAAGTCTCGGAACAACAGGCGTGGTTGGCCTCTTTGTCGGGCTCTAACATCATGTCCCGCTTTCATCAATGGGGACTGCCAACAAATCAAGAGTATCACATATGCTCAAGTTTAGACGAATTAATGACGTTCTATGACCAAATAGAACAAAAGCGGGCGCACCTGCCCTATGATATCGATGGCGTTGTCTATAAAGTTGACGCCCTAAGCTATCGCAACCGACTTGGATTTGTTGCACGCAGTCCACGGTGGGCAATTGCCCACAAGTTTCCATCGGCCCAAGCCATGACGACAATTCGTGAGATTACTATTCAAGTTGGAAGAACCGGCGTCTTAACCCCTGTTGCCACCTTAACTCCCGTCAATATTGGCGGCGTTACTGTCTCACGGGCGACACTCCATAACGAAGATGAGATTAAACGCAAGGATATTCGTGTTGGGGATACTGTGGTTATTCAACGGGCGGGTGATGTTATCCCGCAAATAGTCCAGTCACTGCCCCAGAACCGTTCTGCTGAGAGCATTCCATTCGACTTTCCCACCACCTGTCCCATATGTCACTCCCCCGCACTCCAAGAGGACGGTAAAGCTGACCGCCGCTGCATGGGTGAGTTTAATTGTGACGCCCAAACAGTTATGCGCCTGCTTCACTTTGTCTCCCGCAAAGCCTTCAATATTGAAGGGCTCGGAAATAAACAAATTCATTTTCTTTGGAACGCGAACTTTATCCGCACTCCCGTTGATATTTTCACCCTCCAAGAGGGCAATAC
Source organism: Alphaproteobacteria bacterium (assembly GCA_965218375.1). Lineage (GTDB taxonomy): Bacteria > Pseudomonadota > Alphaproteobacteria. The sequence goes on along the minus strand of OZ244618.1, from coordinate 1,862,373 downwards.
CACCAGTCTCACGCCCTTACAAAACCACACGGGATGGAATAAAGTCAGCGTCAACAACCTCTTCGCAAATATAGACAAAAGCCGACCTATTTCATTTCATCGCTTCCTCTATAGCCTAGGTATTCCCCAAGTTGGATATACCACGTCCCTGCTGTTAGAAGGTTTTTATAGCTCATTTACTGCCTTTACCAGCGCCCTAACCATGGCCCAAGACCGTGAGGCAGACGCCTGGCATGAACTGAACAATATTAGCGGCATAGGGGGTATCACTGCCCACGCCCTAGTTAATTTCTTTGCCGCGCCAACAAATAATAATATGGTTAACGCCCTATTAGAGCACGTTCAGATTTTAGAAACCCAAAAACCAGAAACCGCCAACCTGCCTTTTTATGGCAAAACTATCGTATTTACAGGTAAACTGATGAATATGTCCCGTGATGAAGCAAAAGCCACCGCAGAAACCCTCGGCGCTAAAGTCTCCAGTTCTCTTAGTAAAAAAACCGACTTCGTTGTTTTAGGCGAAGATGCCGGCAGTAAAAGAAAAAAAGCGGAGTCTCTCAACCTTGTCATCATCAATGAATACCAATGGCAAGCCATGATTGAATAAATCTCGATGATAATGTAATATAAAGAAAATTAATTTTTTAATTTTTTAACAATAAAGTCTTATATTTTGTTTATATTCCGTCATCATATATCTACTATGTCTGTAGGGACGTGAGTCTTGCTGGCATCAAATATTTCATGTAAGTCATGGAAGTGATGGAAGTTTATCATTCACCTTTATTATAGGCGCTAAAGTAATTGATTTTTTTATTTAGTTTACACTCAAAAACCCAGATATCTCACCTATGAAATCACTTACTGTTGATAGACAGAAAATTGTATTTTTTATACCAGACTTAACTTCCAAAACTATGGAGTTAAAACCTTATAAAATTGCAAGCAACAGATTGGTCGTGCACTTGACGCCACAATCAGAAAAAGATGATAGTTGGGTAGTGGTACGATCAAAGCAAATGTCCCATGCCTTGGCGCTCTTGACCCTGATGCTTTCAGCTCGAAAAAATAAAAAAACACTTTCATCAGATTTCGCCGTAGCTAGCTGGAGCGCCTCTTGGGACACCTATTTACAATCGTTGAAAAAAAACACAACATCTAAGTGGCCGATCACTGTTCACACATCCCAAGGGCTTATGTGGGGAGATGGGATCGATCCCCATTTTATTACCATGGAAAAAGCTTTAAAAGGCGGACAAATTACCGATAATTTTTTAAATCTTTTTGGGAATAAAATATTTAAATCTACCCAGTCAATCAAACATGAGTATGAGTCTAAAAGATCCTTAGTTTTTTCTATTACCCGTCGTCATGATATAAAAATCACCATATGGAACCGTGCAATTCAGGGTTCAGGGTCCAGCATGTCCTTTATTGTTCCTACGATTGAAAACACCATGAACACTTCTGTCGCAGTGGATCTGGCCGCAAAATATGCGGAACTTTTCGATAATATTTCCCTCTTTCACGTGATGCAACAGAAATATCTTGTGGAAAATGATATTACCTATTTAAAGAACCGTAAGGATCTTAATAATTTCAAACGTGATGATTTATTAAACCTGAAAACCACCATTGACAGAATCGTCTCGTCCTCTGATGTCCAGTTTGTACCAGAAGAGCCGAATATTATAATTCCAGATTAGTCCCCCTTTTGCGACCTCATTTTTGCGGGATGCATGTAAGGCGTGCAGCCTTTGGGGACATTCTGGGTTTACCTTATGTAAAGGAAGGGTCTATTCAAGCGGTACGCCTTTGAAATACAAGCTGCCATCTTTTGCGAGAATTCCTAAAAGTACAGCATCAAGTCCCTTTTCTTTGTTGTTGGCAATTGCCCTTTTAAAGTCCTCAATGGTACTTACCTCTTCCATATTGGCACTCGCAATAATAAAACCAACTTTCAAAGGGTTCGACTCTTCCAGATTCTCATCAACGTCTGTCACGCACAAGACAGTCTTTTCACTCTGCGCGGTTTCTCTGATGTCAGGGCAGGTTTTCACACGGATACCAAGACTTTCAATTCTTCCCATATTTTGAAACTGGCTCTTGTCGCCCACTGTCACATCCACTGTGATTTTACGTCCATCACGCCACAATTCCATTGGTACCGTTGCCCCAACCGCCGTTAACTCGACATATTGGCGGAAGTCATAAAACGCAATGGTCTTTTTATTGTTAAAGGATAAAATCACGTCACCTGCTTTAATACCAGCAGCAGCGGCTGGAGAATTCTCAAAAACAAGCAACACCAGGATACCGTGAACCTCAGTCATACCCAAACTGCTAGCAATTCCCTCATCAATATTTTGGACACTAACGCCAACGTAGCCAGGCGTAAAACTTTTATTATTAATCAACTGATCAATAATAAACTGCGCTTTGTTTGAAGGGACAGCAATACTCATATGAGGATCCTGAGAGTTGCCCATATGGCCAGTATTGACACCAACTACCTTGCCATCAACCGTCAATAAAGGCCCGCCAAAATTAAATCTATTCCGAGGAATACTGGCCATGATATATGCGTTCTGATTTCCCGATATTTTATCACCCTCAAGGCTCTTTAACCTGTAACTTACCATACCTGCAGCCACATTACCGCCATTCTTAAAGCGACTTCCAACAGAGACTACCCAGTCCCCAAAACGCAGATCGTCACTCGCTGCCCACTGTAAATAGGGGAAAGGCTCTTCCCTTGTGATCTTCACGAGAGCTAAATCGTCTTGCTTTAAGACCCCAATAACTTCTCCTTTATATTCGGCATTATCCACTAATACGATGGCTTCTTTGCTTTCCTGAATAACCTGAGAGCTGGTAATGATATACCCTTCAGGGGAAATCAAAAATCCAGATCCCCCTTTTGCAGGTTTAGGGAAGTTGCCGTTATTTTTGTTTGTAGATTTGGGCTGCTGAAAAAATTTTTTGACCAGTTCTTCTACGTCTTTTTCGACTTCTTGGTCTCGGTCTTCTGAAGTATCACCATATTGCCACTTGCGGGTATTGTTTCCCCCATCCATACCACCTGAAGGAAAAACACTCACAACTGCTGGCAAAGTTGTTTCAAGCATATCAGCTAAACTTTCAGGTACAGAAGCCCAAACCTTAACCCATGTCACAGATACCATCAAAGCAATCAAGAGGGAAAACAAACATGCGTTATTGAAAAAAGTTTTACTAAATTGACGTCTACTCACAGCACAACCCTTTATAGTAATATGTCATATTATATAACGTGACCCCACACTCCCCGTCTTCACTTTACGCGCCCTTCTATAGGTTAAGCGGTAATCAGGCAAAAGTGATAAAGTCCACAAGGCTTCAATAAAATTAAATTATTGAATATACATTTTTAAAATAAAAAAACACGCGACAGGCGTCTCTACAAATTTGAAGACGCCTGAGATCGCATGATTATATAATACACTTTTTATATTTTTTTTAAATAATTCTTTGACTAATTAAAGTGCTCGAAAAACCGACTATCTGGAGACATTATAATCCGTGTATTACCGTCAGAAAACGTTGTTTTATAAGCTTGGAGTGATCTGTAAAAACTATAGAAATCTGGCTCAATGCTAAGCACTTCGTTAACAATACCCAAGGCTTCAGCGTCACCCTCACCTTTCGCAATATCAGCGTCTTTATTAGCTGTAGCTAAAATCACGGTGACTTGACGGTCTGCATCTGCTTCAATTTCAGCTTTTAATCGCTCCCCACCAGATCGAATTTTAATAGCCTCTTGTTCTCGCTCAGTTCGAATACGCTTATAGACTGAATCCAAGTTCTGACGCGGAAGATCAGCGCGTTTAATACGCACATCAAGGACATTAATCCCTAACTTTTGAGCATCTAGATTCACTGCGCTTCTGATGGACGCCATTAGTTTACTTCGCTCACCTGAGAGAACTTCTTGTCGAGTTGCTTTACCAAAAACTTCACGCGCAGCAGACTCTAAAATCGCACTTAAACGGGTACCCGCAACGGTTTCTGTTCTTACCGCCTGATAGAACAACAGAGGGTCTTCAATTTTGAAACGGGCAAAGGCATCAACCAGCAATCGGCGTTGATCCGACAAGTTAAATTCTTTAGAAGGCGCGTCATAGGGCAAACTCCGATTATCAAGCTTCACGACACCTTGAACAAATGGAAGCTTAAAATGGAGTCCAGGGTCTGTGATCGCTCCGCTGACGGGCTTACCAAACTCTAAGACTATTGCTTGCTGGGTTTCATTAAGAATAAAAACTGAGTTAAGTAAAGTTACGAGGGCGGCGACTCCCCCTACCGCTAGTATGATAGGAATACGCATTAGTTGTTACCCCCTTTTTTAGTAAATTCTTGAAGAGGTAAATAGGGCACAACACCAGAATTTACATTTTGATCCAGAATAATTTTGTCCATACCAGAAAGCACCTGCTCCATAGTTTCTAAATACATACGACTACGCACCAATTCAGGATTTTTCTGGTACTGTTCAATCAGAGCGCGGAATCGTTTAGATTCACCGTCTGCAATCATAATACGCTCTTCCCTGTATGCGTCCGCATTTTCCCGTGTTCGACGAGCCTGACCTTCTGCTTGGTTCAATTTTCTATTTCTGTAGGCTTCCCCTTCATTACGTAATCTTTCCTGGTCCGCTTGGGCACTCTGGACATCACGCACAGCGGAAATAACTTCAGCTGGAGGGTCTGCACGCTGTAAAACAAGCTGGGTCACAAGTACGCCTGAACCGTAAGCATCAAGTGTTTTTTGAATTTCAGTTGTGACCTGTTGCGTCACAATATCCCGCTGGGTTGTAATAATATCTTGCACGGGGGTACGCGCAACAACTTCCCGCACAGCAGACTCTGAAATTGCTCTGATAACATCATTTTGATTTTTCAAATTAAATAAATAATCTGGAGCATTGACAATTTGCCAAATAATCGAGAATTCGATATCTACAATATTCTCATCTCCCGTCAGCATAATACTTTCAGCGGGAATATTTCGCGACGTTGTTCCAGTTCGATTCGAATTCAAGCTACTTGAAAACCCAATATTAATTTGATTTTGCTGGGTCACATTGACTTTAATCACTTGTTCAACTGGATATGGTAAGTGATAGTTAATACCTGGTTGGGTAATTTCAACAAACTTACCGAAACGCAAAACGATACCTTGTTGAGCTGGGCCAATAGTATAAAAACCAGTCAGAAACCAAATAATAAACCCAATAACAAATAAAACTGTCAGAATTCTAAAACCATTACCACCGCCGGATGAAAACCCCATACGACCTTGCAGAAACCGGACAAAATCCTCAATATTCGAGTCTTGTCCACCTGGCGATCCTGTCCAAGGGTTGCGTCCTTGTTCGTTGCCTTTTTTTTCAGACCAACCGCCGCCCCTATTGCCATTCCACGACATTGAAGATTTCCTTCCTTAATAACTCTTAAATTCTACACAAATAAAACTTCATACGAACTTCTTGATTCCGAAGTTCATCCTTTAAGGAGGGTTAAATTATAATATAATTAATGGTTAAAAAAACTATTAATAAATGAGTATGAAACTATTTACTTTACATGAATTAATAAACATTATAACCCTCATCTTGTTTTATCTTGTATAGCACAATAAAAACTTTTATCAAGCATAATACAGTGTTATACATATTTAGTGTTGTTTAAATCTTTGATTTAGATTGAAAATACCTTATTTTTTATATCATACTTTACTGTGCCAATGACTTTTTCCACCAATAAAGTTGAGACTCTCTTGAAAGAGGTTAAAGACCCCTTAACATCCACAAATGTTATGGATGCGCGTCGCATATCAAATATTCTGATAGAAGACGATCATATTACCATTATTCTTTCGATCCCTCCAACAACACAAGACGCCTTTACATCTACCCAAACAGCCATTAAAGAAAAAGTATCATCTCAACTTAACGTCTCAAAAGTTACGGTTGTGGCCACGGTTAACCATACCTCAGCTGAGCTTAAAAAGCAGATGCACAAGGGCCCAACTCCGCCCCAACGTCCCAAGCCCCAAAACCCCATTAACCTTGAGGGCATTGGGGCTATCATTGCAATTGCATCGGGTAAAGGAGGCGTTGGCAAATCTACAACCGCGATCAATTTATCCATTGCCTTGACTCAAATGGGGTTAAAGGTTGGCTTACTTGATGCGGATGTTTATGGCCCAAGTGTCCCGATTATGACCGGCTTGGCTCATAAGAAACTTGAAAATATCAAGAAAGATGAAATTCTTCCCGTCAACTTTCATGGCACAAAATGCATGTCATTGGGGTTTCTGGTTGATGCGGAAACGCCGACATTATGGCGCGGTCCAATGGTTGTGGGGGCCGTGGAGCAGCTTTTGCGGAATGTAAAGTGGGCTCCCCTAGATATTTTATTACTTGACCTTCCCCCTGGAACTGGCGACATCCAACTCTCCCTTGTACAAAAGATTCCATTAAATGGGGCGGTTATTGTCTCTACGCCACAAGACATTGCTTTAAGTGATGTCAAAAAAGGGATTGCCCTGTTTGAAAAAACCTATGTGCCGATTCTTGGTATCATTGAAAATATGAGTACCTATCATTGCCCGAAATGTGGACATGAAGAGCATATTTTTGGAGAGAACGGCGCAAAAAACCTAGCACACGCCATGGAGTTTCCTTTTCTTGGTCAAATCCCTATTGATATTAAGATCATGCAGGGGTGCGACTCTGGCATTCCCATTACACTCTCTGACCCTGACTCTCTTATTGCTAAGATATATTGGGATATTGCCCTAAGCTCTGTACAAAATATTAGAGTAAAGAACCTTAAAAGCCCTGAAATTCGCATGGATGACCCCCTGTAACTTTTGATACGCCCTTTAGAAAACTCCTCGTTACTCTTTATTCTCATGCTTAAATGATATATAACGCCTTAAAAATACTCCCATATTTTGTTAAGATATGTTGATCATTATGACCAGACTTTTTTACGTTTTATTTGTTTTTTGTCTCCTCAACACCCTCACCGCATGCATTCCGTCACCTAATGAAGCAAAAAGTCAAATTTTAGAACGTGGGTTTCAATATAATATGCAAGGCCTCATACGTTCTATTGAAGAAAATGATAGGTCCATTACCATCCGATTTCTTCTTGCAGATCTTGAGCGTGTTTTCTTCAAAGAAGCCCTGTTTTATTATGCCGCTTGCCAACATACGACACAGGAAAAGGACTGTTTAAACAAGCTTCGCTTTGTTATATCAAACGACATTCCTGTCAATACCTTAGATTCTTACGGCCATACTGTCATTTGGCATGCCGCGATAAATGCAAAGAGAATAATATTTGACTATGTCATTCGCAGTGATGTTCGAATTCAAGATATTAAAATTATTGATAAACTTCGGGAAATCCAAAATAATGAGTTTGATCAAAAGAAAAGAAAAACCCGTGATGGCATCATCTTTTTCATTCAGGCTTTATGGAACCTTGAAAAAGCTTCCCCTAAGGCAACCACCACCCCGAATGATTAATAAGTATCCTCCCAGACGAACACCAGGGCTATAATTGGGCGCTTCCTGAATGCCCATGATAATTGAGCTTAATAACAATTAAGTGGCACGGGATAAACAATTTGACCAAATCATTAAAAATCTTCGAACTGACGCGCTTAAAAAATATCTTAACATGCCCCTTTCAATTTAGGACAATTCCATCTATAAATATATATGTCAGCCTGTCTGACTATAGTAATAAACATTTAGCTGACTACACGTTGCGGACCCGGGGGCAGTACCCGGCGCCTCCACCATTTGTACATAGAAATCATATAATTTTTAGTTTTGTATGGAGATATGTATAAATATGGGGGCGAAATAGGATCGACGGGCGCTGAAAAGGTTAAACTTTTACTCGGCATTGTACCGCCGTCATCGGGCTATTTTATAAGTGCAAATGACAATGATGTCGAGGTTGCTTTAGCTGCTTAATGCAGTGAAAGTAATCACACTTTATAAATTCCAGTATGTTGACACATAAGGGTGGGGTTTGAGAGGCACCTAGCAACAGAAGCTTCTCACTTGTATATTTTCTAAAATAAACTTATTCTGAGATTATAGATTATGTAATTTTGAGTTATTCAAATATTGTTTATATAGTATAAAATAATTGCACTACTATTTTTTTTTAAAACTTATCATAAGGTTGTGTGTCCAGTGAAACTTCAATACGATCTCATGGTTGAACATGCCCTACGTGGAGTTGTTTACCAAGCGCTTAAATATGCTCAAGAACATGGCATGCCATCCGATCATTACTTTTATATCACCTTCGCAACACACTATAGTGGTATAAAAATTCCTGAATATTTACAGGAAAAATATCCTGATGAGATGACGATTATCCTCCAAAATCAATTTTGGGATCTGCATGTTGAGACAGACTTCTTTAAAATATCCCTCAGTTTTAATAAAAAACATGAAACCTTAATTATCCCCTTTAATGCCCTATCCGCATTTTCGGACCCAAGCGTACAATTTGGTTTACAGTTTAGAGTGGTTCCCCCTGCTTCAAGCGAAGATGATCAAGAAAATATTGAAGACAATGGTGCAAAAAAAGAGGAAAATCAAAATAATCCCAAAGAAAACCCAGATTCATTGAAAAAAAATGTTATCAGCTTAGATTTATTTCGAAAGAAATAAGCCCCTAAAAAAACAGGAATACCTTAGTAGGAATAACAAGTTTAATAAAATAAAAACAATGATTTAAAATATATATGTACCCTAAAGAATTCGCAATAAATCCTAGAGTATAGATAAAGATTAATAACAAATTATCATATTGACTGATAATAAAATATTGTCATACAAACGAATAAAGTTATATTACTTTAGATTATCAAGTTATGACGTTTTTTTTCTTAACTTAAGAAATAAAACTTTTAAATTTGATAGAATATGAAGAATCTTTCTATAATTTATGATAATTAGTAAATTTTGTGGGGACATAAAAAATGAACAACTTGAATTTATGTAAATTACGACGTCGCTCTGTTGTTGTAGCTGGACATAGAACGAGTGTTTCCTTAGAAGAAGTTTTCTGGGATACCTTAAAGTCTATTTCTAATGATCAAAGGAAGTCAGTTAATCAACTTGTCACTGAAATTGATAACAATCGCGCTAGCAATCTTTCTAGCGCAATCAGAGTCTTCATACTTAAATGGCTACGAGAGCGTTCAATCGCAAACGATCAATTTGTAGATAAAAATGCCATCACAGCCTAACGTAAATCTATAAAATCTTTAAAAAAAACAGAGAACTTTTTCTTAAATTCTCTGTTTTTTTTATTATAAATACTATCCCTTCAGACTATGCCCTATGGGGGGGGGAAGTGACAAAAGATCTATAGGGTTGCCTCACATATTCACCTACTCAAAAGGATAGTGTTTTTTAATGATGACATCCCTGTGAACATAGACGCAAATCACAAAGCCAAAGCTCGCCATAATCGTTAACATTGCCGATCCTCCATAGCTGACCAACGGTAACGGTACACCAACAACCGGTAACAGTCCCATAACCATCCCTGCATTGACCAAAACATATAAAAAGAAATGCCCAATAACCCCTGTTGCAAGGACACTCCCAAAATAATTGCGACTACGCAATGCAATTATAAATCCATAAAATATGACGATACAACAGATACTCAGCAGAAATGCGGATCCAATAAAACCAAACTCCTCGGATAGCATTGGTAAAATAAAGTCAGTACGTTTCTCAGGCAGAAAGTTTAAATGACTTTGCGTTCCCTTCTGAAACCCTTTACCTACAAGACCGCCTGACCCCAGCGCAATCTTTGACTGCATAATATGATAACCAGCGCCCAAGGGGTCATTTTCAGGATTCAGAAAGGTTGTCACCCGTAACTTTTGATAATCTTTCATAGAATGCCAAGAGATGGGTAAGGAAATAATCATCAAGAGAATGATGAGAACAAATTTCCAAATACGCACACCAACAAGAAAAAACTGAATACCAGTCCCCATAATAATCAATAGAAATGTCCCAAGATCAGGCTGACGCAGGACTAAAATAGACGGCATCAATAACAGAATTAACGGGGGAATTAATGTGACAATGCGCCCGACATCCTCATAACTTTTACTATGAAAGTAACGGGAAATTACCAAAACCATGGCCAGTTTCATCAGCTCTGAGGGCTGTATTTTGATAAAGCCAAGATCAAGCCAACGCTGAGAGCCCATTCCGACATAACCTATAAGCTCAACTAAAACTAATAATGATAAAACGACACTATAAATAACATAGGCATACCGCAGCCAAAAACGAATATCTGTTAAAGCAATCAACAGAACGACCGGCAATGTCATGGCATAACGAATTGCATGCTTTTGCGCCCAGGGCTGCATACTCCCCCCTGCTGCACTATACAACATCACAACACCAATAGCCGCTAAAATTGCTGTCAGAAGAAGCAAAAGCCAATTGATATATAAAAATTTGCGGCCAATGGATAATTCTTCCACTTGAAACCCGCCATTATAGCGCCACATCTTATTTGTGCTCCATTTTCAATAAAGGTGCATCACCAGACTTAAACAGAAAAATCAACTTCAGGGTTTATTTTTTCTTTATTATAGGTTGAATCATGATACTGGAAAACCTTTGTCATTATATTGGTCGCAATTTTTGCAGCTTTCTTCGATCCCGACCCACCATGTTCAATAAATACCGCAATCGAATACCGTTTTTTTTCTAAGGGTCCAAACCCGACGCATACCGAATGGTCCCGATCTTTCCACACCCTGTCTTCATTTTTCAGAAGGCCAACTTCGCGCTCTAAACGACTTATTCGTCGCACTTGTACGGTGCCTGTTTTACCAGAAAATCCCCCCAAATCAAGATCCACAGCCGATGCATATCCTGTTCCATAGGGCTCATTAAATGCAGAAAACATCGCATCATGTACCAATTTAATATGATTTTTATTTAAATTTAGCAAAGACTTATTTTTGGTATTTGGGTTTTCTATAGGCACACCATCAATTTCACTCACTAAAACTGGACGGACTAAGTAAGAGCCATTTGCAATACTGGCAACCATGATACACAACTGTAGAGGCGTCACCAAAAGCTGCCCTTGACCAATGGAGACGTTCAGCGTCTCCCCAAGGTGCCAAGGTTGCCCCAAGGCGGTACGCTTCCAATTTTGGTCAGGCACCAGCCCCTTGTTCACCCCTGTCATAGGAATATCAGGAACTGAGCCGAATCCAAACCTTCGCGCCATCTCGGCAATACGTTTAATCCCAACCCGCCGCGCAAGATCATAAAAATAGACATCACAAGACCGGCTAATTCCCTTACGTAAGTTCATATGACCATGACCCTTTTTCTTCCAGCAATGGAAACGATGGGTACCTAATTCGATATACCCCGTACAATGGACTGTTTTTTTAGGATCTATGAGGCCGGCTTCAAGGCCAGCAAGGGCCACAACCATTTTAAAGGTGGACCCGGGAGGGTATTGACCAGTTATGGCCTTATTCGTCATGGGCGATAAGGGGTTATTAATTAAGGTGTTCCAATCATTGTGAGAGATACCTAAAATAAATTTATTAGGATCAAAGGCGGGCGCTGAAACACACACCAGGATTTCTCCGGTATAGCTGTCCATAACAACCACCGATCCACTTTCCCCCTGCAAGCTTGAAAACGCATATTTCTGGAGCGTACTATTGAGGGTGAGCTTCAAGCTGCTGCCCTGCTGGCCACTGTTACGTTGAATTTCTCGGATAACCCGACCAAATGCATTAATCTCAACACGACTGGTACCTGGGAGTCCCCGCAACTGATGATCAAAAGTTTTTTCCAGCCCTATTTTACCAATACGAAAATCTGGTAACTCAATGATTGAATCTTTTTCGTTCTCTAAATCAGCATCGGTGACACTGGCAACATACCCGATAATATGGGCGAACTCTTGGTCTATAGGATAAAAACGTCCCTCCCCAACTTCAGGCATAATACCAGGGAGGTCTGGCGTGTGGGAGTTAATACGTGCAAAATCTTGCCAAGATAAGTTCTCCATAACTTTAATGGGCATAAAGCTAAGCTTTTGTGTCGCTTCATTTAAAACACGTCGATAGTTATACTCTGAAAGAGCAACAATCTTTACTAACTTATTGAGAGTTTTGGTGACACCTTTAAGCAATTCTTTTTTATTGAGAGGACGCCCTTTTACCGTTTGTTCTGGGACTAAGATAACACGAAAATTTTGATTATTACGGGCGAGATACTCCCCCTTACGATCTAAAATACCCCCCCTTTTTGGCATCAAAAACCGTAAATCAATGCGATTCTCCTCTGCCATCATCAAGTACTTTTGAGAATCAAGCACGGATAAACTATAAAGTCTGCCAAACAGGAGCGCCATAAGAGTCCCCTTAACACCTGCCATTACCATCAGCCGGCGCATGAATAGCTTTTGACGATCATGCTGAGGTTTCATAAACTAGCCATACAACTTATATAATAATCTCTTGCGCACATTTCCCAATGTTATAGCAACAACTGGATACGCAAAAATGCAAAAAAACCATTGTAAGAATAAGGGGTAAAAATCTAAAATTTTTAAGTAATACAAACAGTGAATTATATATATAAACAATACCCAGAGACAACTTATAAAAACTAAATTAAACCACACAACATTAAATGATTTTCCGATGAGCGTATTTTGCTTGTGGCTGAAAAACACAACTAATATTAAAAATATTAAGGCGTTTACGCCAAGAATTCCGCCATTTAATATGTCTAATAAAATTCCAACAATAAATACGCCAAGGTATGACAAAACATTAAAATCATAAGAGACCCAAAAGAACACGCCCAAGTAGACCAACATTGAGCCGACATCAGACCAAAACGCCACGTCGAAGGGAAGCGCGCTGACACACACTAAGAAAACAAGGGACGTGAAAGGGAAAAGCCTTACAACTGTCTGCCAAAAATAATCATTTAGACTATCTACCGCCATATAAAACCGTCTTTTCCATTAAAGACTCTCTTCTAAAGTCGCCACACGATACCGAACAACTTGTAACACATCCAAACGGGTTAAATCCGATGCCAGACGGACGCGCAAATTTCCATTCGGTTCCGCAATCACAATCCCAACAAATAAACCAGGGGGAAACAAGCCTCCATCTCCACTTGTTGCAATACGGTCCCCACTTTTAATGACGTTGGTATTGGAAATGTAATACTGCAAAAGTAAAGGGGACTCCTTGTTGTCTCCGGTCAAAACCGCTCTGTGACGGGACCCCATGACCGTGACAGGTACGCGACTGTTCAGGTCTGTCAACAACAATACCCTAGATACCTTCTCTCCAGCCAGCACGATGCGCCCAACCAAACCAGCACCAGAAACAACCACCATTCCAGGCTTTACACCAAGTTGAAGCCCCGCATTTAAAAGTCGTGCTTGAGCAAAGGGCCCTCCTGTTTCACCAATAACCCGCGCGGTTACGTAAGTCGTATGAGATTCAGAATGAAACTTGAGGGCAGACCGAAAAATAGTATTCTCCTGCTCAAGACGATAAGCAGTTTTCTTCCAATGCAACAGACGCCTGTTTTCTTCCCGTAATTTCTGATTATCTTCAAAAACATTCACCACCTGACCAACATATTCAATACTTCTCTTAATCATATGAATAGGTTGATACATAACATTGAGAACTGGACCCGCCACATCCATAACGGTGACGGAAACCCGATCTAAAATGACACTTTCTACCCGACTCAATAAAATAAAACTTAAAGAAAAGAATAATAAAACGATATAAGAGACACGACTCAAGTGAGTACGCCACCGTGAGGTTACGTTCTTGTCATATATGTGTCTTTTACGCCATATCATTTACTGCTACTGAATGTCACATAACCCATAAATTTTATTTGGAACCTCATTGTCGCCCTCAGCACGCCTGACCTTAGGGTAAAAGACCTAATAGCCTGTTTGTAAGACGTGACGCAAAACTTGTTTTTCTTCAAGAACCTTACCAGTCCCCAAGGCAACACAATTTAAAGGCTCATCCGCAACTGAAACTGGTAAGCCCGTTGCATGCCTTAAGACATGATCCAAGTTGCTTAATAAGGCTCCACCACCAGTTAAAACAATTCCTTTATCAACAATATCTGCCGCCAATTCTGGAGGCGTTTGCTCAAGAGCCGTGCGGACAGCCTCAACAATTGCGCTGACGGGCTCAATGAGAGATTCTGCAATTTGACGCTGGTCAATTAACAACTCCCGAGGCACACCATTCATGAGGTCACGGCCCTTGATTTCCATTTCCAAGCCCTTTCCCTTCATAGGCGCAGCAGCCGTACCGATCTGTTTCTTAATCTTTTCAGCAGAGCCCTCTCCAACAAGAAGATTATGCATGCGACGAATATATGAAATAATCGCTTCATCCATTTTATCCCCTCCTACCCGCACACTGCGAGCATAGACAATACCCCCCAAAGATAAAACAGCAACTTCGGTGGTGCCACCACCAATATCAACGATCATTGAACCGGTCGGTTCAGTAACAGGCAGGCCCGCACCAATTGCCGCAGCCATAGGCTCTTCTATCAAATACACACGGCGAGAACCAGCGCTTTCGGCCGAATTTTCAATGGCACGACGCTCAACAGTGGTTGCCCCGCTTGGGACACAGATGACAACCTCTGGACTTGCAAAGCTCCGACTTTTATGTACTTTATGAATAAAGTGTTTTATCATCTCTTCAGCAACATCAAAATCAGCAATCACCCCATCCCGTAGAGGGCGAATCGCCTCTATATTGCCAGGGGTACGCCCTAACATCTGCTTTGCTTCATTGCCCACAGCTAAAATTTGAGGTTTACGACCCTTTGTATTCGCTATCGCAACTACAGAAGGCTCATTTAAAACGATTCCCCGACCTCGAACGTACACCAAAGTATTTGCTGTCCCAAGATCAATGGCCATGTCAGAAGAAAAAAAACCAAACAAACGATTAAACACTAAAAATAACCTCCTAAAATAATCTATACCCTAAAACACACACTTAACAATTTAATAAAGATTTTACGCTACAAACTCCGACTTTAAAAAGAAAATCATCATCCGTCACCAAGTTTTTTTTTTTTATAAATAAATTCTTTTTCCCTAAAAAAATAATAACGTAAATTTGTATACAGTCTCCCCCTTGACCATAGACTCTATAGAGCAATATATTGTAACTTGGTCAATGGCTTACATAAATTAAACCTGATAAAAGTTTGGCGCTCAATAAACTAAGATTTTAAATCTATGACACTTAAATTATATTAAAAAATTTTAAAAAAAATTAAACTCCATACCAGAATCACTATATAATTGTTATATATGATTATATCGGCTGAATAAAGGGAAGGCATGACGCACATACGAGTGCGCGAGGTATACATGAATCATGTGTATCAAAACTTCACTTTTAGGGAGTAAGATTAAATTTTAAATATTTATTAGATAAATGAAGGAAACATCTTTGACTAAAGATTCTAATAATCAGACATACACAGAAATATTTCCCTTAGGTGAAGACAAAACCACCTACCGTTGCATTGACGGTGACTTTGTTTCTCTTGAGACGTTTGATGGACAAAAAATCATTAAGGTTAAAACCGAGGGGCTTCGCAAGCTTGCGGAAGAGGCCTTTTATGATATTGCCCACTTTTTGCGCCCTGACCACTTAAAACAATTAGCGAAGATTCTAGATGATCCTCACGCCAGCCCAAATGATAAGTTTGTCGCCTTTGACTTATTAAAAAATGCGAATATTTCTGCTGGAGGCGTGTTACCCATGTGCCAAGACACGGGAACCGCAACAGTTATTGCCAAAAAAGGCCGCCGTATTTGGACAGATAGCAGTGATGCGGCTGCCCTAGAGCAAGGAATTTTTAATGCCTATCGCGACAATAACCTTCGGTACAGCCACCTAGCACCCCTTGATATGTTTACGGAGCAAAACACAAAAAATAACCTTCCAGCGCAAATTGATATTATGTCCGCGGGTGAAGACGCCTATCATTTCCTGTTTATGGCCAAGGGGGGCGGCTCAGCTAATAAAACTTTTCTTTATCAAGCAACGCCAAGTCTTCTTGATAAGAACTTGCTCATTGACTTTATCAAAGAGAAAATTAAAAAAATTGGAACATCCGCCTGCCCTCCCTATCACCTCGCCATTGTTATCGGCGGGTTAAGCGCTGATATGTGCATAAAAACAGTCAAGATGGCCGCTGCCCATTATTATGACACCTTACCTACCAAGGGAAGTGCAACTGGACATGCGATTCGTGACCTTAAGATGGAAGATGAAATTTTTAAGATCGCGCAAGAAACTGGCATTGGCGCCCAATTTGGTGGTAAATACTTTGCCCATGATGTTCGGGTAGTCCGTTTACCCCGACATGGAGCCAGTCTGCCCATTGCCATAGGCGTCAGTTGTTCAGCCGATCGTCAAGCTAAGGCAAAAATTACTCACGAGGGTATTTTTCTTGAACAAATGGAATATAACCCCGCACAGTTTATACCTGAAGTAACACATGATCACCTGAAAGACACCGTGGTTCAAATTGATTTGAACCAGCCTATGTCTGAAATTTTAAACATTCTCTCCCAACAAACCGTTCGGACACGTCTGTCACTAACCGGACCGATTATAGTTGCCCGTGATGCAGCCCATAAAAAACTCCTTGACCGTCTGAATGAGGGAGAAGACCTGCCCCAATACTTCAAAGACCATCCCATTTACTATGCGGGCCCAGCTAAAACACCTAAAGGCTATGCATCAGGTTCTTTTGGGCCAACAACCGCAGGTCGCATGGATAGTTTTGTTGATAAATTCCAATCCCATAAGGGGAGTATGGTCATGCTTGCCAAAGGTAACCGCAGCCCTGTTGTCCGCAAAGCCTGTCAAAAGCATGGGGGATTTTACTTGGGATCCATTGGCGGGCCTGGCGCGCGACTTGCCCAAAACTGCATCAAAAATATTAAATGTATTGCGTATGAAGAATTAGGCATGGAAGCCATCTGGCAGATTGATGTGGTGGACTTTCCCGCCTTTGTGATTATTGATGATAAGGGAAATGATTTTTTCCAAAACTTAATTTAATCTCCCGTCACCCTGTTAAGGGGGGGGTCATTAAAAAAAGTTGGGGAGATAAACCTAATACACGTTGTGCCATAGAAGCGCTCCTCTTTAATCTTAAACCCAGAAGTTGTTGGAGCGGGCTCGTCTGAAGACTGTTCACAGACGACAATCGCCTCTTTTGTCAACCAATGACCATGGCGCAAGCGCAAGAGCACAGGATCAATCATACCCTGATTGTAGGGAGGATCCATAAAGACAAGCTCCACAGGCGCACGTGGACATGGACTTAAGCTGAGGGCACTCTGCACAACTATTTTCATATGTTCTGGAGGAATGCGGAGTGTCTCTACATTCGACCGCAAGCAGCGGAGCGCCTCTGGATTCTTCTCCACAAAGGTTATATGCCGCGCCCCCCGCGAGAGTGCCTCTAGCCCTAAGGCACCCGTTCCCGCAAAAATATCAATCACCCGCACCCCCTCGAAGGATATGATATTATTTAAGATATTAAAAATTGACCCCCGCAAACGATTCGAGGTCGGACGGGTCAAACTCCCCCGCGGCGCGCACAACTTATGGCGTCCATAAACTCCAGAAATAATTCTCATACACCCTCTTTGATTCTCCAAAGGTCATGAACTGATGAATACACCACCCACCTTACGGGCGATCACCCTTTTGCTTTCCACCCGTACCAGTCTTTTTCTTCACCATAGGAAGGTTTGGGGGGGAAGGTTGAGGGCGTCCTGCCTCCCTTAAAACCGCTTCCACCTCTAAAGACGGCACTTCTTTAACTTGACCACTTTTGAGATTACCAAGACTAAACGTGCCGTACGCCACCCGAATCAAACGATTCACTGATAACCCAAAAGCATCAAAAACCTTGCGAATCTCACGATTTTTACCCTCACTGAGGGTCACCTGATACCACTTATTCTTTCCCTGACCATGTTCTAACTTACATGAAACAGGCTTATAACGAACGCCATCAATGACAATCCCCTTCGAGAGTTTATGCCCCATATGATCGGGAGGGTTTCCAAAAGAACGGACACGATACTTGCGCAACCAATCTGACATCTCCAGAAACCTGGCCAGACCGCCATCATTGGTCAACAGTATCAAACCTTCAGAGTTTAAGTCTAAACGCCCCACCGAGAGGACGCGCGGCAAATCTTTAGGTAAATGATCAAATATAATAGGACGATTCTGGGGGTCATGATGTGTCGTCAGCAAACCTGGAGGCTTATAGTATAGCCACAAACGCGCCGTAGGTTGATCAACAGATAATACCTGATTATCAACCATGACTTTATCAACCCTTAAGTCAACATTTAAAGCCGCCGTCTTAATTAATTCGCCATTTACTTTGACGCGCCCCGACAAAATCCACTTTTCAGCTTCACGACGAGAACAATACCCCGCCCGTGCAATAAGCTTCGCAATACGCTGACCCTGCTGTGCATCCGTCATAGGTTTATCCCCCTTCTGCCAACACCACATTGACCTATATTATCCACGCCTTTCAGGCAGCAAGATATGATCACACTATCACCCTTTTATAAAACATCGCTTTAGTTTATACCTAACATAAACCCTAGATATACAAGAATTGATAGTTTTAGCCTAAGTTACACGTTATGTCAGAAAATAGATTTTTTTCTTTTATGAATCTCGCTATAGAAGAAGCCCAGGCTGCCGGCCTTCGGGGTGAAGTACCCGTCGGCGCCGTGATCGTTCACGGGCCAACCCGCCGCATACTCAGTAAAGCAGGAAATCGCACGGAAGAAAATAATGATCCCACCGGACACGCAGAAATATACGCAATCCAACAAGCCGCACAGATTTTACAGTCACCGCGGCTGATTGAATGCGACCTCTACGTGACCTTAGAACCCTGTGCAATGTGCGCTGCTGCCATTAGTTTTGCTCGCATTCGCAACCTCTATTACGGCGCAGAAGATCAAAAAAGCGGAGGCGTTGAAAACGGAGGGCGCTTTTTTAACCAACCAACATGCCACCACAAACCCACGGTATTTGATGGCATAGAGGCAAGTACTGCATCAAAAATGCTTAAAGAGTTTTTCCAGCACCATAGAAAAAACTAGTACTCGATTTTAGAGAACGCATCACGCACGAAAGCCGTTAACCTCTTTAATGAAGCGGCGATTTCGGGATCCACACGGTCACTTGTGGAGTACCTGATCTGATTTAACGATTCAATAATACTATTGATGTTTTTACAGCCCTCAGTATTATTCATATATTCAAAACGTATCATCGCATCACTACATACATGGAGCAACATATTAATATTATGGATGACATCCCGAGTTACTTTCATCCGTCTCAGCCGCACCAACAATGATTGCATGAGCGAAAAGAAATGATTGGCGTTATGTTTCTGTCGCTCCGAAACAATATCATACCAGACAGAGTCGATCATTTGTCTAAAGTTTGACCCATCCGAACCACTCACGCGCTCCGCAAAAGTATTCGGAACATCAAACGTTTTATTCTCATCAACAAAAATAAATGAATCATTTATGGCCGGCAACTTATTTGTGTAATCTAAATTATTACTCCGTACAGGCCCAATATACTCTGAATTGACAACAAACGGCTTGCGATTCTTAATAAGAGAATTGACGCGCCTGAAGAGTTTATCAGGAGAAATAGGCTTGCTCATAAAGTCATCTATGCCGCAAGAGAGAACAAGTGCTGCCCGATCAAATGTCACGCCCCAGGCTAACATGACGATATTAATAAAAGGGTTCGCCGAAAGTTCACGGTTCCTGATTTTCAAGAACATTTCAATGGCTTGACCATTGTCCATGTCCGCATCGCAAACAATTAGGTCAACCCACTCCTTTTCCTCCAAAGCCTGGATCATTTTTTTTATGGAATAAAACTGATGAACTTGCTTGAAGCCATACCCAAGAAAGGCCGCACGAATATCACTGCACATATTTGTATGGGGATCACAAATGAATACCGAAACGTTACTATAGTCATAACTTTTGGATATACTATTTCGATACATTAAACTTGTGTCAAAAGCGTCCACAAGACCTCACTTTAAAAAATCCATAAAATAAAGATATCCCAAAATGGGAAAATTACACTATTAACCATCAGTAATAAAAGTATTAATCAAACTTAATGCAACCTAATTATAACGCAATAAAAGCCTAAATTTATTAAAATAATCTAAAATATATACACTATACAAAAATTACGCAATTAAAAAATTTTTTAAAACGCACACGCCCATACACCATAAAAATATAATTATAGTGTTTTTACTTTCACCTTACATGCAAAGTCTCTATTAAACATCGTGACATACTGTATATCGGACAGCTCAATTACTTCAAGTAAATTGATAGGTAATAGTTTTATTGAGGTTTACTAGGTAATTGAGAATCTCATCGTATTCAGGATATTTTTATAGTTTATTGTCTTCTAAAAAGCATAAAAATCGACTATAGACTGAAAAAGTAGGTATGAGCATAAAAACTAATACCTACTTATATAGAAATAGTGGAAAAGACATTAGGATAACTTATGCGAATCCCTTAAAAAACTTTTGAAATGAAGCAGAAATTTGATCTTGGGCTGGTTGGAAAACTTCATTTGTTAGTTTTGGTAAGGCTTCAACTGACTTACTGGAATGAGTAATAAATTCTTCAACAAGGGACTTTACATAGTTTGATTGAAGTTCCAAAGCTTCATTGGGGGATTTAGCTTTAAGAACTGAATTAAATGCATTGATGCTGCCATCTATGAAAGTACGGCTTAGCTTAACGGATTCATTAAAAGCATCACTTGACACTTCTAAACTTTTAGTACTAATTTTCACAGTTGTATTAATATTATCTTCAATGAAGTCTTTAACTTCATTGATACCATTTATTGATTGCACAATTTTCTCCTTAGATATATTTACAAATTTTTCCAAATTCTGTCCACTACTGTTTAAAGCTTCGTCAGAAACATTAAGATTCTTTTTCGTAACGCCTTCAACATTCCTACTTGATGCTGTTTGGAGCTTTGCTATATCATGCGTATTTGAATGGTTCGAATATTGGGGTCTTTTTCGCTTTTGATTAGTAGAGGTTTTCACGTTAATATTCTCCAGGGTTTAAAATTTTAATTTTAAAAATTTAATATTCTTCCAGGTTAAATATAAATAACTCCTGAATTTAAAATAACTCTAAACCCTGAAGAACAGGTAGTAGAACTTAAATTTACATAATCTAAAATGAAACATACCGCAATGCAGCATGCATAATTCAATATGCACAAAACTTACCTGATTGTCAATCGTTTTCTTGCGTTGCACAAAAATTATTTTTCTTCACTTCAATTTTATCAATAAAAATAAAGAGAAAGAAGTAAATAAAAAAATAAAAACTTCTAAAAAAACTTAAAATATTTAGGAACAGCAGGCATAATACCATTAAAATATAATTAACATTGCACGTCCATAAAATAAGTTTCATAATATGATTCAGCACAAATACATCTAAATAAATGCTATAATGTCCAGTCTAAAACCAAACACCCCACATTTTAGTGTTCACGCCAACGCCCATCAACAATTGCGCCGTACAAAGTTCATTGCGACCTTTATGCTGATTTTAATGGGGGCCGTGTTTATTATTTCCCGTTTTATTGAGTCCCAATATTATTGGGTAACCTATGTGACAGCTTTTGCGGAAGCTTCACTGATTGGCGGTTTAGCAGACTGGTTTGCCATTACGGCCCTATTCCGTCACCCCATGTCAATCCCCTTGCCCCATACGGCGATTATACCCAAGAACCAAGAACGTATTGGTGAGTCCTTTGGTAATTTTATTGAGCAAAACTTTCTTAATGCAGAATTACTGATGGTGCGTATCCGCGAAATAAATGTGGCACAAAAAGCAAGTATATCCCTACAAAATGAAAAAGTGGCTGCGCGCCTTACCCAGATCCTGATCAGCATTATTCACGTCCTTCTTCCCCATTTTAATGAGACCCGAACAAAAAAATATATTGAACGCGTTGTCCGTGACCATATTAAATCTCTGAACTTACATACGTTAATAAGAACTCTGATTTCTGAGATTCCCCAAGCGGTAGATATAGAGGCAATTGTTAATGACCTCCTAGATCTCGCCCATACCTTCATTCATGAAAACAAACATCACTTAGAGGAAAAGGTTCAAAAAAAATCCAACTGGTGGATGCCAAACTTTATTGACAAACGTTTCTATACCAACATGATGACAGTTCTTGCAAACCTTATAGAAGAATTGCGCCACCCTGGTGAACGCCGAGAACACATGATCTCTGCCCTTCAAGAGCACTTGGTT
The DNA here is from genome assembly GCA_965218375.1 of Alphaproteobacteria bacterium. GTDB lineage: Bacteria > Pseudomonadota > Alphaproteobacteria. The sequence continues at coordinate 1,839,790 of OZ244618.1, read as the reverse complement.
AAGCTGGAAAACAATGTCCAAATGATTGAAAAGTTAAGCGAACAAGGCCACAATTTTATATCTCAGCACCTCTTAGCAGATACCCTTGATTATATATGGACCACCATTAACCATAAACTCTCACCTGAAGCATCCTCAGATGTACATACCTTTATCACTGAGCTTATAGTGAAAACTGGAGAAAAAATTGAACATGACCCCCTCCTACAAGAAAACATTAATCAGGTAATACAAGATAGTCTCAAATCTGTCTTACCATACCGTAATTACCTCACGCAATTTATCAGTAATGTTGTAAAAGAATGGAGCGCAGAAGACATCTCCCAACGAATTGAAGTAAGCGTTGGAAGAGACTTACAATTTATTCGCATTAATGGCGCCCTCGTTGGTGGATTCATAGGTTTAAGTATTCACTCTTTATGGGAAGTTTTAATACACTTTAATATTGTATAATTTAAAGCTATATAAAATAATAAAAAAAAATTAATTGCTATATACTAACTTTTCTATAAACGTATAAAGGCTACATTTATTAGGAAAACACACCTAATTAAATATTATGATTATGGAGAATAAGAATGCCATTGCAAGACACAACAATATATAAAAAAGGCCGTACAGCCCTAAAAATATTTTTATATTGTTTCTTGTTAATTTCTTCAATTATATCCGCCGCACGTGCGTATGAAGGACCAAAAGTTGCTACTGGAAATCTTGACCTTTCCAACTTTCTGACGTTTTCCTCAAAAAATATCAGCTTAAAGGGTATATGGATTCACATCCCGTCCATGTCAAACGACGCCCCCGCCATGGCGCTTAATAAGGCCAAGATTGGCTATATCCAGTCTCTTAAAATCCCATTTGCAACCAACCAAACGCGTAAGAAACTTCAGGGATGGCTTGATGCATCTCCATTGTCCACAAAAGTTCATATTTTCACCCCTGATTTACCCCATGGGACGTACAGCTTAAGTATTAAAAACTATGATTTACCCAAAGAGCTTGCCATAAGGATACCCTCATCCGGTATGTTTTCATTAATGACTTTAGATAACAAGGTTATCTTTGATAATAATTATGGAACATTAAACCAAAAAATATACCCAAGCTATGCCACGTTTACCGTTCCAACGGGGGAGTCTTTACTCCAATGGCGCATTAAAAAAAATAAATATTTAAATTACAACTTTTTAGAGGCACCTATTATCGGCGGCCTTGAACAGATTAAAAAGGTCAAATCATTAAATATTATTTGGGAAATGACCGCCACCGGTCTGCTTATATGCCTGTCAGGGTTAATGTTCTTCGCGTTTCTGATCAAAGGATATAATACGAGTTCGCTTTTTCTTGCACTCTCATCAATGTCAGCCGCCATATATATGGGCATATCAGGAGAAGCCTACCTCACGACCTTACTTAATCTCAACCTAGAGCAAACCATACGCCTTAAATTTGTAACACTATACGTTGGGATTCCCACATTTCTCATATCATGTCTCCTCTATGCGACAAAACCCATGGGCATAACCATAATTATGATGGTTCTGACCAGTCTCATCTGTAGTATTATCACCTATGTAAGTCCTGTTGAATTCTTTATGGACCTTATATACCCGTTTATTATTTTAATGAGCCTATACGCCATTATCATTGCCCAGAAGCTGCTGAGAAGTTTTTTTGATGAAAATATTCAGTCTCTCTGGGTATTCTTTCTTCTGGTAATGAGCGCTATAGGATTCATACTTGCGGGACTCCAATGCATAGGTGGTGTCGAAATCCCCATTACGATCGCCGAATTCTCATCAATTATCGCCCTTTTTATCTTAACATTCATTTCGTTAGCATCTCTAGAAACTAAGGAAGAAGGCGATAGTCTTAATTTTCTAAATATATTCGAGAGGGATAAGGCCGCCCCCTCTAAAGACTTGAATCGAAATAACTATTTATTAGATACCTTCAAAGAAACAATGGAACATAGTTTTAATGGCATAATGATCATTAATTCCCAAAATATTATTGTTTATATGAATAGAATGTATGAAAAAAAGATGAGACTGCCCGAGTCTACTGACTTTATAGGTCTGCACATATTAGAATTCATTAAAACGCTTGCAAAAGCTGATTCACCAAGTGCTCATGGTCAAACATTTCTTCAAGAAACCCACCAGAAAACCTCGTATTTAAGAAAAATATTTAAATTCACCTACGAAAATTCTTTAGCTAAAGTATTAAATGAAATGTCTACGCCTCTCAGTAACGGGAGTCGAATATTTACGCTTGAAAATAAGACGCATACAGACCCAAGGACCGCACCTGATTCATCACAAAATGTCTTGCACGAAGAAGAAGAAGAAGATATCATCTCCTATGAAGACTTGACCCCAACGGAGGAAGATATCATCTCCTATGAGGACTTAACCCCCACGGAGGAAGACATCATCTCCTATGAGGACTTAACCCCCACGGAAGAAGATATCATCTCCTATGAGGACTTGACCCCAACGGAAGAAGACATCATCTCCTATGAGGACTTAACCCCCACGGAGGAAGACATCATCTCCCATGAGGACTTGACCCCAACAGAAGAAGACATCATCTCCCATGAGGACTTAACCCCCACGGAAGAAGATATCACCTCCTATGAGGATTTGACCCCCACGGAAGAAGACATCATCTCCTATGAGGACTTGACCCCAACGGAAGAAGACATCACCTCCTATGAGGACTTAACCCCCACGGAAGAAGACATCATCTCCTACAAGGACTTGACCCCAACAGAAGAAGATATCACCTCCTATGAGGACTTGACCCCCTCGGACATGGAAGAAGACATCATCTCCCACGAAGATCTTGACCCCTCGGATATTGAAGAGGAAGCCTCATTCTCCCTTGATACCCGTAAGCAAACCAACACCATACAACTGGGGATGACCGATACCCCCTCCTCTGCAAATGTCTTAACCCAAACACCTGAACCTACGCCAGAGCCTAAACCTGCACTAGAGCCTGAACCCGCGCCTAAACCCAAGCCTAGACCCAAGCCCAAGCCTAAACCTGCGCCAGAGCCTGAACCCGCGCCAGAGCCTGCGCCAGAGCCTGAACCCGCGCCAGAGCCTGAACCTGCGCCAGAGCCTGAACCTGCGCCAGAGCCTGAACCTGCGCCAGAGCCTGAACCTACGCCAGAGCCTGAACCTGCACCAGAGCTTGAGGCTGAGCTTGCGCCACAATCAGATATTACTGCCCAAGACGAGGACGCACCCTCACCTCAAACACCTACCGATGACCCCTATTCAAGTATTCTTCAAAGAATCAGTGAGTCGGTAAATGAGGAATTACAAACCTTTAGTAACAGTCCTATTGACTATACAGATAACTTAAATGAGATTTCCTCTGATGAGAAACCTCAAAAAGGCTCATTAAAAAAACAACCGAATAATACGAGCTCGCCTGAACTGATTGATTTACAAACGCTCAGAAACATATATGGCGCTAACATGCAGGATGGAAAGAAAATTCTCATACAAGAACTCAATAATACCAGCACTTCACTTGCTGAATTACACACATACATTCTGGACGACAAAGTGCTTGATGCTAAAAGATTGTGTCGCGCTCTTAAAAATACAGCCCGCGCAATAGGACTTGGCGCCCTAGCGCACGCCACCAGTGATATAGAAGCGTCCCTGTCATCAAAAAACTTGGTTGACGCTTCTCGTGCTCTTAATAACACCTTTGATACCCATATAAGAACCCAAAAGGCGCTCTTAACTGCCTTTGATGAGTAAGCCCTTATAAAATGGGCCCGAAGAGTTCAATAAAGACATTATAAAACATTTTAATTGAGACGCTCAGTAATAGAATAGAGAAGATGCGCTTTAACGTGGAGTTTTCTATCCTATGGGCCACCCGTGCACCAAGAAAAGAAAACAGCGCCCCAATCGGCATAATAATAAGAAACGCTGGTACATACACATAGCCTATGGATCCTGGCGGTAAAGAGACAGCATTCATCCCCGTAATCATATACATAATCGTTCCTGGGATCGCAACGAATAACCCCAAAGCTGCACTTGTCCCCACGGCAATTTTGGCCCGTTCACCATAAGAAATTAACACAGGCACAGACATTATGCCCCCACCTATACCCAGCATGCTTGAAAACAACCCTATAAGACTTGGGATAATCGGTCTTTTTTTTAAGACAATAACATACTTACTCACAATCAAAGGGTGAGTATCCCCATAAATCATAATTTGAAGCCCAAACCCCAAGGTGATAAAACCAAATATCACCATCAGCATTAACCCGCCACTTTTATCCGCAATAATCGACCCAATGATCACCCCGACACAAAACCACGGACCCCATAAGCGTAAAATATCCATATTAACGCTTTGATGTTTAAAATGAGAGAGAGCGGATGAAAAACCTGTAGTGACGATTATGGCTAACGAGGTGCCGATGGCAATATGCATGCTAACGTCAAAGTCAATCCCTTGAAGTTTTAAAACCTGAAAAAGCACTGGTACAATCACGAATCCACCCCCGACCCCAAGAAGGCCGGCAGTAAACCCTGAGAACATTCCGACACCACACAAAATTAATAGTAAAAGTGGGCTACTAAAAAAACTAACGATATCAAATATCACCTCTCATCCTCCCAAAAATCATGAAAATGGTTCCCTCAAAACCCACCTAATTAACGTGAGTCCTAAACTTCTATCTCTTTTAAAAGGTGCCCTATTTGCGACTGTCCTTGAGTTAGTGAGGCAGCCGACGAAACCTCAGAAAAACCTTCTGTAAGCTCTGGACTGGTAAAACGCCGTTTAATTTGAACAAGCTCTTCATGGGGCCACCATCTTTTTTTATTCCCACGCAATTTCTCGTCCGCTTGAGAGGCCATATCCATAAACCATGCCCGAACCTGATAACATGAAGGGATCAGCTTTAAGAACAGTTGCCTTTCTTGGTGTGACCACGTTGGCCCCGTTAATATTATATTTTGCCTTAATTCTAATCCAATTGATAAAAAGGATAAAAACTCACTCTCAATTTTTTGACGTTCCTGAATATTTTGTAAAACCTCACAATAACTCTTCCCTGTTTTCATGGTCTCGTACCCGATAAAATCATCAAACTGAACAGGCGTGTATGTGGGATTCTTTACGGTATATAAAGTTGCAAGCTTAGCAAAAGCGTAACTTGGCAATGTACATAACATTATAAAATCTGGTTTTAACATAATACGGTTTCACGATCCAATATTAAAGGAATTAATATTTTTTTGGTAATCGCAATAGATATGTTAGTCATTCTTACCGATTTCAAGAGGTTAAAGAAAAAAATTGTACTTTTTTTAAATTAATATTAATTAATATTAATTTTTATAGATGTTTGGGGTTATGAATTATTTAGGCTCATATGGATTGGCCTTACTGCCACGAGCACGCAAACGGAGCGTCACCCCCATTAATCCAAAGTCTTTACGTAAATTATTAGCCAAAAAACGTAAATAGGACTCAGGGGCACTCTCTGGTAAATTCATGAAAAAAGCAAACGTTGGGGGACGCGTGCAGGCTTGGGTAACATAGCGAATTTTTAACCGGCGCCCAGAAATTAACGGAGGCGGGTTATGACTTACCATATCTTTCAACCACTGATTTAACTCCCCCGTAGGTACGCGACTGTTATACAATTCCCAGACATTAAGAACGGCATCCATTAATTTACTAATCCCCTGACCAGTTAAAGCTGACATTGTAATAATATGAACACCTTTAATTTGATTGAGGCCTTTCTCTACCCGATCCCGAATGGTCTGCAATACTTTTTTAGGTTGGGTCACCGTATCCCACTTGTTGACGACAATAACTAAGGCTCGTCCCTCGTCCACGGCGTAGGAGGCGAGGCGCAGATCATGACTTTCCATAGCCGACTCGGCATCGGTCATCAGCACCACAAGTTGCGCATACTTTAAAGAGCGAAGACTGTCTTGCACGGACATCACTTCCAACTTCTCTTTAACCCGTGCACGCCGACGAATCCCAGCAGTATCAACCAGTTTGATATTTGTGTCGCGCCATTGCCAGTTTACTGAAATTGAATCCCGCGTAATCCCAGCTTCAGGCCCCGTCAACATTCTCTCTTCCTTCAATAAGGTATTGATAAGTGTGGACTTACCCGAATTTGGACGACCAATAATCGCCATATGTAAATCGTGGTTTATCTCAGCCCCAGCCTCTTGATCGGAAATAGAGGGCGAAAGTGAAGCTTGGGCCTGGTAAAAGGTTATATGGTCTTCAATCATCTGCAGAAAGTCATCAATCCCCGCTCCATGGGCAGCACTTATTCTGACCACGTCACTAAAACCAAGATTGAAAGACTCTAAATACCCCGTATCGCCTTTTGCCCCCTCACATTTGTTGACAACGACAATCACAGGGCAGCTGGCGCGACGTAACCATTGACAAAAAATCTTATCTTCAGGCGTTACGCTAGCAATACCATCAATCACAAATAGCGCTAATTGAGACTTCTCAATCACACGCTGGGTCTGAACTGTCATACGCGCCTGAAGCGAGTCGTTCTCCACACTTTCTAAACCAGGGGTATCAGCAATACTAAAATCAACACCCGCCAACGTACATACACCATAACGGACATCACGAGTCACGCCAGGTTGATCGTCAACAAGAGCTAGTTTTTTGCCAACTAAACGGTTAAATAATGTGGATTTTCCAACATTAGGACGACCAAAAAGAACAGCAGTAAATGTTGGGTCAATATTCATTAAAAAAATCCAAAACTAATTAAATGTAATAAGCTTCCCACTAGATGTTAAAATATATAACCATCCATCGACAACAATTGGGGAAAGCGTCGTTCCGCTATGAAAGAATTGACGACTGGTCATCATGCCATCATAGGGAGAGAAAGTGAGAAGTTCACCTTTGGAGGATGTCACCAACAACTGACCGTTGACCAAGAGTGGACCAACCCAAGTTATTGGATCATACCGCTGCCTTTCTTTAGCGTACTGGCGCAGTTGCGTCACCCAGTAAACCTGCCCATTTTTTCGAGAGATACAAAACAGCTCAGCATTCCGAGAGATAATGAAAACGTAGTCACCAACAACCAACGGTGTTTGGGTGCCGTTCAGTTCCAAGTCCCATATTTTCTCACCGGTCTCTAAGTCAATTGTCCTGGTATTCCCGCTGAAAGTCGTAATATATACAACTCCATTATCAATAACGGGACTGGCAACTATATCATTGATTTGGTTTAAAACATCATAAATTTGATATTTAGAGAAAACCGAACTTTCCCATAAAACACGCCCAGTTTTTAAATCAAAGCTAACCACGGTGCCATTTGAAAAAACACTCACCAAACGGCCCTGAGAAATAGCAGGAGTGGAGGCAGTTGCAATGGAGTTCTCACTCAAGAGAGCCCCTTCATAGGTCCAAACAGTCTCACCCGTTGCTTCATCAAAGACAAATAAATTATTTAAAGCTGAGGCAACCACAAGATAACCATCACTGACGGTCGGCATCATCCGAATTGATTGACCGATATCTTGTTTCCATAAGGTATCACCACTTTTGCTGTCAAGGGCGTAAACTTGCCCAAAACTGGATGTGGCAAAAACTTTACCATTTGCGTAGGCAAGCCCCCCCCCTTGAACAGAAAACTTATGCTCATGCTTTGGGAGCGTACTGCGTACCCAAGAGGTTCTTGCGTTCTTGGCATCGATCGCTCGAATAAGCCCCTCAGAGTCCATGGTAAAAATTTTATTCTCTGCAGCAATAGGCGACGCCATCAGCCGCAGGCTGTGACCGGTACCAAAACCAATTCTCTCACTCCAATAAGGCTTACTGCTATAAGTTTCAGGACCAACCAAATGCTCAATAACATTAGAGACAGAACGCCCATTTTGAGGCCATGACGCATTTTTAACTGCTTCAGGCAAAAGGATTTCTTCCTTCGCTAAGCGCGGATCCTTTGATAGGCGTGTCTCGTAATGAAATAAACTGTGACGCTCACCCTCTAAAGGTGGCTCAGAACCCGCATCAGAAAACAAACTGGCGACATTGTCTAGCCTGTCACCACAGCCAGATAACATTAAGAACGCCATACCCACGAGGCATACACGCCCAAGTTTCGTAAAGAAGCTAGAATTTGCCCGCTTAATCATCACTAACCTTTAAAAATTATTAACCCGATATATTATTGATAATCGCATTTACACGATCAATCATCTCCTTGCTGACCCCAGGACTATCTAGGATTGCCTGAAAGCTTGAACGGGCAACTTCAACCTCGCCAAGTTCTAATTGCAAAACAGCAAACAGTTCAAGCGCGCTTAACCGGTAAGGTGACTGAGAACCCGATAACTTCTCTAATAAAGGGGATGCCTCAGCTAGCTGTTGAGTTTCCATCAGATACACGGCAACGCGCAACAGAGCCAAATCACTCAGCACTTTATTATCAGGAAGTTGTTCCGCAGCACGCCTAAAGGCATCAGCAGCCTCTTGGTTCCGCTCGACACTTTTAAGGATCTCTCCCGTTTTCATGTGAGCTAAATAAGTGATTTCAGCGGACTCTCCTTCAAATAACTGCTCCAATAAGAGCAAAGCTTCCTCTGTATTTTTATTTTCTAATTGGCTCTCAATTGCATACAACACTTGGCCACGCTCTTGGCTTTTATGGAGTATGTAAGAATTCCAAGCAAAATTGCCGCCCACGCCCAATAGGACTAAACTTAATACACTTATTAGATAAGTTTTATACCTTTTTAGTAGTCCAATAAAGAAGTCACGACGCACATCTTGCTCAACTTCTTCAAATATGTCATTTACCACGATTTCTTATTTTCTCCGTATGGATATAGCTATATATATTTAAATATTCTATTTTTCCCAATTTATAAAATAACTTTAGGATCAAATTCAAACAAATCTTTTCATTTCAGCAGATACTATATCATAAAAGCTATATACTATATAAAAATAGTCAAAAATTTATTCTCACTCTCACCAAAAAAACATGACAGGATAAAACAATTCATTTAAGCAGGATAAATTATGTGATGACAACTGATGACAGCATTCGTGTAATTATTTCTATCGCTATCGGAATTCTTATCTTTACAGTGTTCCGTAAGCCCCATAGCCATAAAAATCATAAGAAGACCGATAATCCAGCAAAAAAGATAGTGGTTACCTTATGTATTATATCCCTTGCACTATTTCTCTTGCTCCGCTTGTACAGCATGCAGTAATCAAATACAAAAACACCCCGCACTGATACCTTAATGGTTATCCCACAAAAGCCCGTTCAATCACAAAATGTCCTGGCATTGAAAGTGACCCCTCCTGCATATTCGCTTTAAGGCATAAGTCCTTTGTATCCTTCAGCATGGCCATGGACCCGCAAATCATGACCCGATCTTCCTCTACGTTTAAGGGGGATACTTTTAGGTCACGGAACAAGCGCTTCGTCTCAATCAGTGTAGTAATACGCTCTTGTACAGGAAAATCTTCACGAGTTACGCTGTTATAGAGGTGCAAACGCTCCCCCACAATTTCTGATAGCACCTCATGGGTCTTAATGCTCTGAAACACCTCTTGACCATAGGCCAAATCCGCAACATGACGGCATGTATGGGTCAAAATGACCTGTTCAAACTTGTCATAGGTTTCAATATCGCGAATAATACTGGTAAACGGGGCAATACCTGTTCCAGTAGAGAACATATAAAGCCTTTTACCTGGACGCAAGGCATCATACACCAAGGTTCCCGTGGGTTTACGCCCCATAAGAACATGGTCACCCGACTGAATGTGTTGCAGTTTTGAGGTTAAAGGCCCATCAGGAACCTTAACGGAGTAAAATTCAAGAACCTCGTCCCACTGAGGGGATGCCACGGAATACGCGCGGAGCAGAGGCTTCTGATTATCCCCCATTAATCCAATCATAACAAATTCACCGGAGCGAAAACGAAACCCTTCAGGACGCCTAACCTGAAACCAAAACAACTGGTCGGTATAATGCTTAACCTTTATAACCTCTAGGTGGTAGAATTTAGATGATTTATTTGTTTTTGGTACGACATCAACCATATAAGACCCTTAAGATAAACCCTTTATGTATTTATACACACCAAGATTCCTTGACGCCTTAATAGGCATAATGCACAGGCTGATAAAGCCTTATTTTCCCAGATAAAAAATCACTTAACGATTTTTGAAAAATTTTTTTTCATCAAAATCTGAGGAAATGGGGCGAGTGATGGGGCTTGAACCCACGGCCTCCGGTACCACAAACCAGCGCTCTAACCGACTGAGCTACACCCGCCATAATTAATTATCATTAAAAAATGTCGCCACTGCTATCTCTTATTTTAAAGAGCAAACAAAAAACTATGGACGTCATTTTGTTTTTAATTAATAGGAATTTCTTCAAAGGTCAAGAACAATTCATCGGTATTAGCAGAAAATATCGCGTCTAGGCCTAAAAGAATGATGGACATTATCTCAGAACATCAAACAGCACAAGCGCTCTGCACCTTCAAAGTCCTTTGCTTTAAGCAGACAACCGCAGCAAATAAATAGGAAAAAACAATTTTTTTATGTACGAACTTAAAAAAAAAAGTTAGAGTGGCTAATAATATTTTTACTTTTCTTAATCTATACTTATCAGAAATTGACTCTGATCATGAAAAAAATTGAAGCCATAATAAAACCCTTTAAACTTGAAGAAGTAAAAGAAGCTCTGCAAGATATTGGGATTGAAGGGATCACTGTCACCGAAGCTAAGGGGTTTGGTCGGCAAAGGGGACATACTGAGCTCTATCGTGGTTCCGAGTATGTCGTAGACTTTTTACCAAAAATTAAAGTTGAAGTCGTCATCGAAGACCACCAAGTACAATTTGCAATCGAAGCAATTCAAAATGCAGCAAATACCGACCGTATCGGTGATGGAAAAATATTTGTTAGTACCATTGATGAAGTCGTTCGTATCCGTACAGGTGAACGTGGTAATGATGCAATTTAGTTGCGTTAAGATTTTTTAGATGAGCAATATTTAATTGCATTGCGTCTAAATTTTGCTATTAATAGAAAATACTAATAAATCCATTTGGTATCATAAAATATTGCTAGCAGAGACATGTTACAGTTTATAGTTCCGCTATTGGTTGATCCACATAAGCACATCCTTAAACTGAATATATACCATAACGCTATGACTACTATCGGTATGTAATACTGCTAATAATTTTAGCAAATATGCTAGTTTAATTAACAATCTAATTCAATAATCTTCAAAGGAGAAAAAAAACATATGTCAGATGTAAATTCAATTATTGAGAGAATTAGAAACGACAATATCTTATTTGTTGATTTTCGCTTTGTAGACACTTTGGGACAATGGCATCACTTTGCAGTAAGCGCTGAACACATAGATGAAGACATGCTTTCTGAAGGTGTCATGTTTGACGGGTCCTCCATAGCAGGCTGGAAATCAATTGATAAATCAGACATGCTGTTAATACCCGACTTATCTACTGCAGTAATTGACCCTTTTGCGGCGCAACCTCAATTAATTCTCATTTGTGAAACCCACGAACCAACAACGAATGAGGGATACACACGTTGTCCCCGACATATTGCTCGAAGAGCGGAAAACTATCTTACTTCAACTGGCATTGGTACCCATGCTCTCTTTGGTCCTGAGCCTGAATTTTTTATTTTCGATCAGGTCAGATGGAACAATTCCTACAACTCATCATTCGTTAACCTCGAATCAGAAGAGTTACCCCACAGTTCTGAAATTGACTATTTCGAAAAAGGAATTGGCTCTAACCTAGGCCACCGTCCGAAAAATAAGGGAGGGTACTTTCCTTGTGCGCCCATTGACAGCTTAACCGACCTGCGGGCAGAGATATGTTCTGTCATGACAGAAATGGGTTTTTCTGTAGAGCGTCACCACCATGAAGTTGCCCCTGGTCAAAATGAAATCAACTGGCGCGGTTCAACTCTTGTAAAGACGGCTGATGCGGTGACACAGTTTAAGTTTATTGTGCGTAACGTTGCCCACGCTTACGGCAAAACTGCCACGTTCATGCCCAAGCCCTTACATAACGATAATGGCTCTGGAATGCACGTTCACCAATCTATTTGGAATGGGGACACCCCCTTATTCTCAGGGTCCGAGTATGCTGATTTGTCTGAAATGTCCTTGTACTACATCGGTGGAATTATCAAACATGCAAAAGCGTTAAATGCCTTTTCTAACCCATCGATTAATTCTTACAAAAGACTGGTTCCTGGATTTGAAGCACCAACAATGTTGGCATATTCTGCACGGAACCGTTCTGCATCTTGTCGTATTCCGTTTTCTACCAGTCCAAAGTCCAAGCGGATAGAAGTGCGCTTCCCTGATCCTTTAGGAAACCCGTACTTGGTCTTCTCTTCAATGTTGATGGCGGGTATTGATGGTATTCAGAACAAGATCCATCCTGGACCTACCTTAGACAAAAACCTCTATGACCTCCCACCTGAAGAGTTACAAGACATTCCACAAGTGAGCACCTCTCTGCAAGAGTCCCTCGAGGCTTTAGACAAAGATCGTGCATTCTTGAAAAAAGGTAATGTGTTCTCAGATGACATGATTGATGGGTACATCGAGCTGAAGTCCCAAGAAGTCAAACTCTTCAATGAGACACCACACCCTATAGAATTTGAAATGTACTACAGCAGTTAGACGTTTCTTACCGTCCAACGTGATTAAAAAGTTTCGGAATTTTTTCATATTTTTATATATGAGAAATTCCGAAATTTATTTTTACCATAAATTATAAACATTTACTTGATTACGTTCTAAGGGTTCATACGCGCGCCCTGCCCCATTTGATATACTTTTATACCAACATATTCAGGTACACGATTTAAATTAAAGGATCAGTTACCATTGAATAAAATTATTCTTAACTATAGAATATTCACTTACAATAAAAAAATTTCCCACTAATATTTATAGAGTCCTAGGTATAGGAGTTCCTTATATTTATTATTTATCTTCACCATGAGAAATTAATGCTTTATGTCGGAAATTAATCTATTTGCACCCCCCCACTCGTCTTCAAAATCTCAAGAGCAGTCCACGTACACGGCAGAAAATATTGAGGTACTTGAAGGGCTTGAACCTGTCCGCCTGCGTCCTGGTATGTATATTGGTGGCATAGATGAAAATGCTTTACATCACCTAGCGACAGAAGTACTCGACAATGCAATGGACGAAGCTGTCTCTGGTTTTGCAACGCGAATAGATGTTAAATTAGATGCCAAAGGCTTGCTTACAGTCTCGGATAATGGGCGTGGTATCCCCATAGACCCGCACCCGAAATTTCCTGATAAATCAGCATTAGAAGTTATTATGACGACTTTGCACTCTGGTGGAAAATTTAATAGTCAAAATTATAAAGTCTCTGGTGGACTGCATGGTGTTGGTATCTCTGCCGTTAATGCTTTAAGCGACTACGTTTATATTGAGATTGCCCGTGGTCAGAAACTATTTTCTCAAACTTTCAAGCAGGGGACTCCAACGACGCCCCTTATCCACCTTGGAACAATAAAAAATCGGCGCGGCACGTCCATTACTTTCCACCCTGATCCAGAAATTTTTGGAGACAATACGACTTTCAAACCAAAACGACTCTATCAATTAACGCGGTCAAAAGCCTACCTCTATCGTGGTGTTGAGATTAGGTGGAAATGTGCCGCGGAATTAATTACTGATACCACCCCCGTAGAATGCGTCTTGAGCTTTCCCAATGGACTGGTTGACTACCTCAATGACCATCTTGAGAAGGATAATCGCGTTGTTCAAGAGTTATTTTCTGGTCGGGTTGAAATGGCGGACACGGTTTGTCAAGTTGAATGGGCCATAGGCTGGCAAAACTTTTCTGATACGTCAAACATTGTCTCGTACTGCAACACCATTCCCACCCCTGAAGGGGGCACCCATGAGGCGGGTTTACGTCTTGCCCTGCTCCGCGGTATCCGCGCTTACGGAGAGCTCACTCAGAATCGTAAAAAAGCCGCAAACATTCAAAATGAAGATGTCCTCGCTGGTATTCATGCCATATTGAGTATTTTTATTCCTGAACCTCAGTTTTCTGGTCAAACTAAAGAAAAACTCACCACCCTTCAGGCAACGAAATTGGTAGAGTCAGCCATCCGTGACCACCTTGACCACTGGCTGAATGGACACCCACAAGCAGCGAACCAGCTGTTAACCTATATTATTGAGAAATCTGAAGACCGCCAACGTCGACGCCAAGAACGGGAAGTAAGCCGTAAAACTGCCATCAAGCGCTTACGGCTGCCTGGAAAACTTACGGACTGCACCAGTACCTCGTCTGAGGATACCGAGATTTTTCTTGTTGAGGGAGACTCCGCTGGTGGGTCAGCAAAACAAGCCCGAGATCGGGCGACTCAGGCAATTCTTCCCTTGCGCGGTAAAATCTTAAATGTTGCCAATGCCAATAAAGAAAAAATCCATGATAACCAAGAAATCCAAGATATAAAACTCGCCCTCGGCTGTATCAATAATAATACCTATGATGAAGATAAATTACGCTATAACCGCGTGATTATCATGACTGATGCGGATGTGGACGGTGCCCATATTTCAAGTTTGTTAATTACTTTTTTCTATCAACAAATGCCTGAATTAATTAAAAACGGCCATCTATATATTGCCCAGTCTCCACTTTATCGGATCACAGCTGGCGGAATCACAAAGTTCGCGCTTAATGATGACCATAAAGATAAAGTCATTGCCAAACACTTTAAAGGTAGGAAAATTGAAATCAGTCGCTTTAAAGGGCTTGGAGAGATGCCCTCTGCCCAGCTCAAAGAAACCACAATGTCAAGAAAGAACCGCACGCTTTTACAAGTGATTATTCCAGAATCAAAAACCGAGGAAACGAAAACTATTGTCAATGAGCTTATGGGGAAAAAATCTGAACTGCGTCTCGCGTTTATTCAAAAAAATGCGTCCTTTGCAGCAAATCTTGATATATAGTCCCCTTTCCACTTATCTGTAAATATGATCACATATTTTATAGGTCTGTAATTACTTGTTATAAAAGCACCTTGACCGTTCCTGGAAATTAGATTAGGTTTCATTTAAAAAACTTATTTAAAATATAAATAATTCATTGTGAAAAAATCATTTTCCCCCTGAAAATTACTGTTTAATTCATATAATACCTTTAGTTATCAGATTACTTTGTAATCTTAAGTGCTCTTAAAATTAAAACTTTAGCTTCTTTTACAATGATTTTTATACCGATGACCCCTCCAATAAAATAAATTCTCAAAATATTTTCTGTAATCAAAAAACTATATGCATACAAAATTTGAAGACCTAGGACTAAGCACTCAACAAGTTGACGTTATTAAGAAAATTGGATATTTGGAACCAACCCCTATTCAGGGTATGGCCATTCCTCTTGCCCTAGATGGTCACGATATCCTTGGGTGCGCGCAAACAGGAACTGGTAAAACTGCATCTTTTATCCTTCCCATCATTGAGAGACTCGCTATCGGACGGTCTCGTGCGCGCATGCCGCGCAGTCTTGTCCTCGCCCCCACACGGGAACTCGCGATTCAAATTGGAGAGAACTTCGATCTTTATTGCCAGCACGTTAATCTCAGCAAGGCTCTGCTTATCGGCGGAACTGATATCACCAAGCAAATGCGGCTTATAAACCAAGGTGTTGATGTTTTAATTGCTACCCCTGGACGGCTGCTTGACGTTTTTGAACGGGGCGGAATCATGCTGGCTGATATTAAGATCCTGGTAATTGACGAAGCTGATCGTATGTTAAATATGGGATTCATTCCTGATATTAAGAAAATTATAAAATTACTTCCTCAACATCGCCAAACCTTGTTCTTTTCGGCCACCATTGCGCCCGAGATACTCTCGATCACAAAACAGTTTCTTACGAATCCGAAAGAGGTCAACGTCACGCCCGACGTTTCCTTATCTGATAACGTCGAGCACTTTATTATTAAAGTGCCTGAGAATCGTAAGCGTAAGTTTATCCGTGACTTAATCACTCGTAATAACTTTACCAGTACATTTATTTTTTGTAACCGTAAAACCAGTGTCAATGAACTTCATAGCTCATTAATTAAGCATAAGTTTAACGCTGGCGCCACCCACGGGGATATGGATCAGGCGACTCGAAACGATATTCTACAAAAATTTAAACAAGAAGAAATCAATATCTTGGTTGCGTCCGATGTTGCTGCACGGGGCATTGACGTTAAAAATATCAGTCATGTTATTAATTTTGATCTGCCCAGTAATTCTGAGGACTATGTCCACCGGATCGGCCGTACAGGTCGTGCTCAGAAAAAAGGTCTTGCCTATTCCTTATGTTCAAAAAATGACCAAAAAAACCTTGAGGCGATTGAGAAACTTATTGGCTATAAAATTAAGGAATATACCTTAGAGACTGATCACAATGAGGAAGGGAAAGCGGCTCCAAAGGCGGAGAGTAAAGCTGCTGCTCCAAAGGCGGAGAGTAGAGCTGCTGCTCCAAAGGCGGAGAGTAAAGCTGCCCCCAAAGCGGAGAGTAGAGCTATTGCTCCAAAGGCGGAGAGTAAAGCTGCCCCCAAAGCGGAGAGTAGAGCTTCTGCTCCAAAGACGGAGAGTAGAGCTGCTGCTCCAGACGCGCTTAATACCCTGCCTGACTTTATTACAGTTGGTCCCGACTGGTTAACCATCTTACGCAAGAGTATCCTTAAGAAAAATTCTAAGTAATTTTATGGGGCTGGAGATCGGTCGTCATTCCGTACCCCAAAGGACGGAGTGCGCGTTTTAGAAGTACGCGCCTATCCCTTAAATGGTCTCATCTTTTTTGGAATGTTTTTCTTAAGATATATATTCTAGGTAAGTTTTTTTAACGACAAGATCATTTATTTTTTGATCCAGAGCTTCTTGACCTGAGTTATCTTCAAGGTCTGTCTTTTGCTGTCGCAGGTCCTGTAGTGATTTTACAACTGTATCCAAGTTTATCTGGCCCATATCCTCAACTTCATCGGCTAAGACGCTGATATTTTCTTGGATAATGCTGGCAAAACCTGACCTGATAAACAGTCTTTGTTCCACCTTACCATCGTTATGAACTTCTATAACTCCTGGCCGTAATGTGGAGATAAACGGCGTATGTCCATATAGCACACCTAAATCCCCACTCGTTCCAGGAACAACAACGGTATCAGCTTCAATATTAAAGACCACTTTATCAATTACAATTAATTCGAAGGCAATTTTTTTAACCATGAAAAGTCACTCTCTATCCACAAACTTATGCGGTTTTCGCTTCAAGGGTTTTCGCCTTTTCTAGAACTTCATCAATACTGCCCACCATATAAAAGGCTTGTTCTGGTAAGTTGTCATGTTTTCCTGCAATAATTTCAGAAAAACCACGAACAGTATCTTCCAAAGAGACCAACTTTCCAGGTGATCCCGTAAACACTTCAGCAACGTGGAATGGTTGTGACAGGAATCTTTGAATACGGCGTGCCCGAGCAACAATTAATTTATCTTCCTCAGAAAGTTCGTCCATACCCAAAATAGCGATAATATCTTGGAGGTTTTTATATCTTTGTAAGATAATCTGTACGTCACGTGCAACCTTGTAGTGTTCTTCCCCAACAATCTGCGGGTCAAGAATCCGACTGGTTGAGTCCAAAGGATCCACAGCAGGATAAATACCAAGCTCCGCAATCGACCGATTAAGAACTGTTGTTGCATCCAAGTGGGCAAAGGATGCTGCAGGGGCTGGGTCAGTCAAGTCATCGGCAGGAACATAAATGGCCTGGACTGATGTAATTGACCCTTTCTTGGTGGATGTAATTCTCTCTTGAAGAACACCCATATCTGTCGCGAGGGTTGGTTGATATCCCACCGCAGAGGGAATCCGTCCTAACAAGGCAGAAACCTCAGCACCAGCTTGGGTAAATCTGAAAATATTATCGACAAAGAACAGAACGTCTTGGCCTTCTTCATCTCGGAAGTATTCAGCTTGGGTTAATCCAGTCAAGGCTACCCGTGCACGGGCTCCAGGGGATTCGTTCATCTGTCCATAAACAAGAGCAGCTTTAGAGCCTTTAATATCTTCTTTAATCACGCCAGACTCAATCATTTCATAGTAAAGGTCGTTCCCTTCACGGGTTCTTTCCCCTACACCAGCAAATACTGAATATCCACCGTGCGCCTTGGCGACGTTATTGATAAGCTCCATAATCAAAACGGTTTTACCAACACCAGCACCCCCAAAGAGGCCAATCTTACCCCCCTTAGCGTAGGGCGCGAGCAGGTCAACAACCTTAATACCCGTGACCAAGACTTCAGTTTCCGTAGATAAGTCTTGAAATGCCGGCGCTGATTTATGAATTTCTGAAACTTGAGTATGCTCAACTTCCCCTTTTTCGTCTATAGGTTCCCCCAAAACATTCATAATTCTTCCAAGAACTCCGGGACCAACTGGTACAGAAATACCTGAACCACTGTCATGAACCTCTTGACTTCTCACCAGTCCTTCAGTTGAGTCCATAGCGATGGTACGTACCGTATTTTCCCCTAAGTGCTGAGCAACCTCAAGCACCAGATCTTTTCCATTGTTTTGAGTATGAAGGGCATTCAAAATTGCGGGCAAAGAGCCCTCTTGAAACTGCACATCCACAATAGCACCAATAACCTGGCTTATTTTACCGACAGATTTTGCACTACTCATTCCGACTCTCCTGTTTTTGGGGACAATACCCACGTATTCATTAAACTCTGTTTCAACTTAAAGGGCTTCCGCACCTGATATAATTTCAATTAGTTCTTTTGTAATTGCAGCTTGACGGGTTCGGTTATAGATTAACTTCAGTCTATCCCCCATCTCACTTGCATTACGACTTGCATTATCCATAGCAACCATTCTCGCACCTTGTTCAGATGCTGCGTTCTCTAATAATGCTTTAAAGATTTGTATTTTCAAATTTTGCGGCAATAGCGCATTTAAAATAGTGACCTTATCTGGTTCGAACTCATATAAACCCTTCACTGGCTTCCCGATGCTCTGGGCGCTTTTAATCCCTTCCACATTAATGGGGATGAGTTGTTGGATTCTTGGTTCTTGTTGCATGACCGTCACAAATTCTGAGAATATGATAGAACATACATCAAACTCGCCAGAATCAAACCGGCCTACAATTTTCTCACCTATGCTCTTTGCGATCTTGAAGTTAACCTCTTTGACCTCGGTCATATCAACGTGATCGATAAGATACTTTTTATACTTGGACTCCAGCATCAGTAAAGACTTTTTACCAACTGTAATAATCTTTACTTCACAGCCTTCTGAAATCAATTTTTTAGTATGACGAAGAGCAGTCTTAATAATTGAAGAGTTAAAGCCCCCGCATAGGCCCCGATCAGACGCTGCCACAATAAGCAGATGAACCTTACTTTTGCCAGTTCCACTAAGCAGAGGCGAGACATCAACTAGGTCGCTTCCCGCACCCTCAACTAAAGAAGAGGTTATTTCTTCAATTTTGTACGCATAGGGGCGCGATGACTTCACAGCATTCTCTGCCTTTCGAAGTTTCGACGCCGCAACCATTTTCATAGCTTTCGTGATCTTTTCCGTCGACTTTACGCTCGCCATGCGTATTTTTAAATTTTTAAGACTGGACATCGTGCTATTCCACTTTCAGCTCTTATACGAATTTTTTAACAAAATCGTCGATAAACGCCTTAAGTTCAGAGACCATCTTGTCGTCTAAATCTTTCTTTTCACGAATTCTCTCTAACAGATCACCATGCTTGGTGCGTGCTGCAAGCAATAAAGCTTTCTCGAACCGTCCAACACCTGCAGGCTTGACATTATCAAGATACCCATGAACTCCAGCGAAGATTGAAATGACCTGCTCTTCCATAGGTAATGGTGAGTATTGATCTTGGCGCAGCAGTTGGGTCAAACGCTCACCCCGAGATAGTAACGCCTGAGTCGAAGCATCAAGATCTGATCCGAACTGGGCAAAAGCTGCCATTTCACGGTACTGAGCCAAGTCCAGTTTAATTGATCCTGCCACCTTTTTCATGGCCTTAGTTTGCGCGGCAGACCCCACACGAGAAACTGATAAACCAACATTAATAGCAGGACGGATCCCTTGATAGAACAATTCAGTTTCAAGGAATATCTGACCATCAGTAATTGAAATCACATTGGTTGGAATAAATGCAGACACATCCCCAGATTGAGTTTCGATAATTGGAAGGGCCGTTAAGGATCCATTGCCATGTTCATCGTTCATTTTTGCTGAACGCTCCAGCAGGCGACTGTGTAAGTAGAAAATATCACCAGGATACGCCTCACGCCCAGGAGGTCGACGGAGCAACAAGGACATCTGACGGTATGCAATAGCTTGACGAGACAAGTCATCATACACCACAACTGCATGCATGCCATTATCACGGAAGTAGTCACCCATTGTACACCCAGTGTACGGGGCGAGCATTTGCAAGGGAGCAGGCTCAGAAGCGGTCGCTGCCACCACAATGCTGTACTCCATAGCGCCGCTTTCTTCTAATTTTCTGACAATTTGCGCGACTGTTGAGCGTTTTTGCCCAATCGCAACATAAATACAGAACAATTTCTCAGAGTCATCTTTTGCTTTTTCATTGGTGGTCTTTTGATTAATAAAAGTATCAATGGCCAGAGCAGTTTTTCCCGTTTGCCGGTCTCCAATAATTAATTCTCTTTGCCCACGTCCAATGGGAACCAAGGCATCAATCGCCTTAATACCTGTCTGCATAGGCTCATGCACTGATTTCCTTGGAATAATTCCAGGAGCTTTAACTTCAACCCGCTGGCGACTCTCAATATTCTTAAGAGGGCCCTTGCCATCGATTGGATTTCCTAGGCCGTCAACAACCCGTCCGAGCAACCCTTTACCAACTGGAACATCAACGATATTTCCTGTTCTTCTGACGACATCGCCTTCTTTAATATCTTTATCTTCCCCAAAGATAACAATACCAACATTATCAACTTCTAAGTTCAAAACCATACCGCTGGTACCGTCATCAAACTTCACCATCTCACCAGCTTGAACATTATCCAAACCGTAAACACGAGCAATACCATCTCTAACAGATAAAACTTGTCCTGTTTCAGACACCTCAGCTTCAGCACCAAAGTTTTTTATTTGCTCTTTTAAAATTGAACTGATCTCTGCAGCACGGATATTCATTATCCGACCCCTTTCATGGCAAGTTTAATAGACTTTAGCCCAGATCTTACTGAGCTATCATACATACGAGATCCCAGACGCACTACCACGCCGCCCAAAAGGCTAGGATCAATATAACTTTCAATAACAAACTTATGACTAAACTTTTCTGATAAAGTCAAGCGCAACCGCTCAATCTCTCCAGATGTTATCTCCACCGCAGAAGAGACCTGTACGGTTACCTCGCGTCTGTGTGCAGCCATAAGAGATTTAAAATCACGAATTATTTTAGAAAGAATGTTTAAGCGCCCGTTTGCCCCCACAACACCAATGAATCTTTTTACGAGGTCAGAGACACCTGCTTGCGTCACCACTGCAGCGACTGCCGAGGCTTTTACATGCCTTGCAATAACAGAACTCTGTACCACCTCCGAAAACTCCGAGGACGCATTGATTATAGAATCAATACTCTCAAGATCCTTAGTAACAGTCTCTAAAACACTATTCTGTTCAGCCAACTCGAATAGGGAGACTGAATAACGGCCAGACAAACCAAAAACTTGTGATGCTTCAACAGACACTTAGTAAATATCCCAAAAAAACAAAGATTTATGAGCATGGCTCGTGGTAGTTAAATCAGATTAACATTTCCGCTACCACTTATCTACACTCTACAAAATGATGGTTAGCACATGCATACGGATTATTCAATATAGATTTTAATTAAAATTTGCATATTTTAATACTATATTAAGATCAGCGCGCTCGCGCCAGCGAAAAAGTCAAAAAAACAGCACACTTCATCCTCACGTAGTCCTTAATCGTTTACAAAAAACTATAGGGATCAATATCAAAGACCACTTTGATCGCTGCGTTTTTGACATTTTTTTTCCCATAAGATTGCCACCAAGCCTGAATAATTCCTTGAATATTTATTTCTTTTTTTGTTCGCAGCAATAAGCGCCACCGATACTTTCCCCTTAGCTTTGACAAGGGCGCTGCCACGGGCCCAAACATTTCCACCCCCTCTTTATAGGGCACAGATTCAGCAAAACTCCGCGCGGTCCCAATGACATTCTGCTCACTTTCTCCAGAAATAATTAAACTTGCAAGCTTGGAAAATGGGGGCATATGTGTCATTTTCCTTGCGGTAACTTCTTCCTTGTAAAAATTATCCCGATCCCCTGACAGCATGGCCCCCATGACAGGGTGGTGGGGTTGATAGGTTTGAATATATACGTCTCCCTTTGCCTCCGCACGCCCTGCGCGCCCTGCCACTTGGTGGAGAACCTGATATGTCCGTTCTGCTGCCCTTAAGTCTCCCCCTGCCAAACCTAAGTCGCCATCGACAACGCCCACAGTCGTTAATTTAGGAAAGTGATACCCCTTAGCAATAATCTGGGTTCCTATTAAGATATCAATTTTCCCTTCCTCCATCGACCGCACAATTTCTGTTACCTTCTCAATATCAGAGACCGTATCACTCGTCATAATCTGTATGCGTGCGTCGGGGAAATAGGCCGTCACCTCATCTGCAATACGCTCGACACCAGGGCCACACGCCACAAAGGAGTCTGTCTCTCTACACTCTGGACACTTTTCAGGTTCGGATATTTGATAACTGCAATAATGACATACCAGACGACCCACACTCTTATGCTGTACCAACCACGTGCTACAATTTGGACAAAAAAATCGATGTCCACAGCTGCGGCACAAGGTTAAGGGCGCATACCCTCGCCGATTCAAAAACAGGGCAGATTGCTCCCCCCGTTCCATCCCTTTTTTAAGGGCCGTCACAATTGAGGATGCCAACCACTTCCCCCGCTCAGGGGGCATCTTCACCATATCAACTAATACCACATGGGGGAACACCGACACCCCATGGCGCGAAGGCAAGCTTAAACTTTTGTAGCGCCCAGATGTGACATTCACCATTGTTTCAAGAGAAGGCGTGGCCGAAACTAAGATAATACTAATACCCTCTTCACGGGCGCGGACCACTGCCATATCGCGGCCATGATAGATCACACCTTCTTCTTGCTTAAAAGAACTATCATGTTCTTCATCAACAATAATAAGCCCCAAAGATTTAAAAGGCAGAAACAAAGCTGAACGCGCACCCACAACCACAGACGCCTGACCGTGAGCACACACCCGCCAAATTCGCTTGCGCTGTCCTTGAGTAATCCCACTGTGCCACAAGAAGGGCGTTAGATTAAAGCGATTTTGAAAACGAGTCAGCCACTGGGAAGTAAGTGAAATTTCGGGTAACAAGACAAGGACTTGTTGATTCTGCTGTAACGCCACCTCTATGGCTTCATAGTAAACTTCAGTTTTTCCAGAGCCCGTCACCCCGTCTAATACAATGGGCGCGAATTTTTTCTCCTCAACCCCCTGCACAAGGTGCGCGGCAGCTTTTTTCTGATTATCCGAGAGGGTAGGCTTGGTCACTTTTCCCTGGTCTAAAACCCCGTCAAAGTTTATAGCGGCCTTGGAATCCATAGTTGTCCTAGGGGAGGTAAGGCACTCCCGCAGGTTTTCATCTTGTGGCGCAGCTACCAAAATACCTGCCTTAACCATTCCTCTGACAATGCCTGAAGAAGCGCCTGCGACTTTTGCAATTTCCCCAATGGAAAGAGGCGTCTTCAGAGGTGCACACACCTCCACAACTGCTGAACGCGCCACAGTCATTCGCTGAGGGAGGTCGTCACCTGCCACAATATATTTTGTAGGCCCCTTTAAAGGCTCAAGGGCACGTGGGGTCGACAAGACCATGCGCAGAACCATCCCAGGAGGAGTCAGGGTATACTGGGCAACCCATTGAATAAAACTCATGAGCGAGACTTGGAAACGGGGCACATGGTGGACGTGGTCAATCTCTTTCAACCGATCCAATGCAAGAGAGCTTGTTCCTGCACCCCAAACGACACCCGAAACCTGACGCGACCTAAACTTTACCCGCACACACTCCCCCGTGTGCACCTCTGGCACACTGGCAGGCACGCGATAGTCAAAGGCATACCCCGGGCGCACAGGAAGCAAGACAGCAACAGCCTGCCCCGCCTTAAAACTTGAGCTAAAAATGTTTTTATGCACCTAAAGAACCACCAGATAAAAATAAATTTGTATTACAGATTGAATCAGTTTTCATCTTTCTCGTATTATGGAGTATATATTTACTCATGTGAAGAAAACATATATACCAGTGAAGTGAATACATTTTAATGCACCATTCCCCCCTAATTAGATTTATGAGTTTATCACTATGAAATTTTTTATTGATACCGCAGACGTTACAGAAATTAAAGACTTAGCACCAACTGGCCTGATAGATGGGGTTACCACAAACCCCTCATTAATTGCACAGTCTGGCGGTAATTTGAAAGAAAATATTACAGAAATTTGTAGTATTATTGACGGTCCTATTTCTGCTGAAGTTTTAAGCACTGATTTTGACTCCATGGTTGTAGAAGGACGAAAGTTGCGCGAGATATCAGATCAAGTTGTGGTTAAAGTTCCCCTCACAATTGACGGTCTTAAATGTTGTAAAGTCTTATCTGATGAAGAGATAATGGTCAACGTTACCCTTTGTTTCAGTCCTGCCCAAGCATTACTCGCAGCCAAGGCGGGGGCAGCTTATATTAGCCCCTTTGTTGGGCGCATTGACGATACCGGCCGCAACGGCATGGAGCTGATTGAGGAAATTGTCGAAATTTATGATAATTATGATTTTACAACAGAAGTTCTTGTTGCCTCTGTCCGTTCGCCCCTCCATGTGATTGAAGCTGCACGTCTTGGAGCAGAAGTTGCGACACTTCCCCCTAAGATCATTCGACAAATTTTCCAACACCCCCTAACCAATACTGGACTTGAAGCTTTTCTGAAAGATGCATCAAAATCTGGACAAACAATATAGGCATGTTTCTTTGATTGATAAAGGTACTCTCGTTATGTCCCATCCCATATCACAAGATAATTCAGACCCTCCCCTCACCTCTGTTGAGCTGCCCTCAAAAGAGCTTGTGCGTGCTTACCTTACCGAGAATCAGAACTTTTTCATTGAAAACCCAGATATACTGGCACAAATATCCTTACCCGTAAGAGAATTCGGCGACGGGGTTCTTGATTTTCAACGCACCATCAACAATCGTCTTCAACAGGATCTGAAAAACCTGCGCGCGATGCAAGAAGTTATTATTGAAAACTCCAAGGAAAACTTTAACCTTAACGAGCGTTTTCATGCAACGGTTCTTACTCTGATTGATGCCAACTCAATGGGAGACCTGGTTGAGAAGGTTGCCACGACGTTGCCTAATATTCTTAGCCTCAACGCTGCAGGCCTGTTAATCGAAGCTGATAATATTCCCACCTCATGGTTAAACCATGGCTTCCATCCGATTGCACGGGGCAGAACACTGGCATTAATGGAATCAAAAGAAATTATTCTGCGCGCCCATATTGAATATGATAGTACAGAGATTTATGGCGCCAAAGCTGCTGACATATTCTCAGATGCCCTCATACGTATTCCCCTGCCGGACGACTTTCCGAATGTGCTGTTTGCCATGGGCGTTAACCAGTCTAATCACTTTCATATGGAGCATAGAACGGAGTATATTGCTTTCTTAGCCTCAATTATTGCCCGATGTATTATTAGGTGGGCATAAAGTGTAGCAAGGTTGCATGTTATGGAAAAATCCACGCCCCCAAATTCTTCTCCCCCTGACGACCCAGGCTTTAAGAAACTTGGGTACATTGACGAAAATGTCAAAGGCATTCTCCATACTTACCAACTGTGGATGACGTCTGTCAAACGATACTCTCCCTTAACATGCAGCGCATACCTTACAGATGTTATCGCCTTTATGCGTATTCTCAACGGCTATATCAGCCAACCCATCACCATAAATGTTTTAGGCAATGTCACAACCCGCCATATAAGATCATGGCTTGCTTATCAGTATAAAAACAACAAGGAAGCCTCCAGCACAGCACGGGCACTCAGTGCAGTTAAAAGCTTTTATCGCTGGCTTGATAATGCCGGTCACATCCACAATGCCCACATCCTCAATACCCGCGCGCCAAAAACAAAACATGCCGTCCCAAAAGCGCTCCATCACCAAGACACCAAGACTGTCCTTGACCACATTAGTGATGATGCCTCTGAGAAGTGGATTGCCATGCGCGATACCGCTATTATTACCCTACTTTATGGTGCTGGTCTGCGCATATCTGAAGCGATGAACCTAAACGGTTCTGATTGGCCAGAAACTCATAATATTGTCATTATTCACGGTAAAGGCAACAAAACCCGCCACGTCCCTATTTTACCAATTATCAGTGAAGCTGTGCAAAAGTATCGCCGCCTATGCCCCCATAGCACCACTGGGGCATCCCCGTTATTTGTGGGCGTGCGTGGCAAACGACACAACGACCGTCAAGTCCGCATGAGCATGCAAAAGGTCCGTATCAATATGGGACTTCCTGAAACAACAACGCCCCATGCCCTGCGCCATAGCTTTGCGACGCACCTGCTGAGTGCGGGGGGTGATTTACGCACAATTCAAGAACTTCTTGGACATGCACGACTCAGCACGACCCAGCGCTATACGGATGTTGACATCGACTCCCTGATGGAAACCTATAATAAAACCCATCCGCGGGCATAGGTCAGGGTGAAAAAGTATGGCACGGTACCCTCACGAGAGGGGGGTATGGGTACTAAGTAGGTCTAATACCCCTTGGAGAATGAAACTTGCGGCCAACTTATCAACGACATCTCCCCGCTTTTTTCGTGACATATCCGCATCAATCAACACACGGTTTACCGCCATTGTCGACATACGCTCATCCCACAATAAAATAGGAAGGTCACGCTTTGTCAAAATATTCTGAGAAAAACTACGGGTACTTTGACAACGAGGCCCCTCAGTTCCATTCATATTTAAAGGGAAACCAATAACGAAACCCCCAACATTTTCTTGGTCACATATCTTAAATAAAGCCCGCGCATCCACAGTAAACGTCTTGCGTTTTAGGATGGTCACAGGGCTTGCAATACGCCAACTTAGATCACTGAGGGCGACCCCTATGGTTTTTGTACCAAGGTCGATCCCAAGCAAAGTGCTCGGTGGCGGACATGTGGATAACAGCTCTGAAGGGTTGCAGAGTATCATAGGGACGTGTAAAAGGATAAAAACATCATAAAATTATTTAGACTCCCATAGATATTAAGTTTATATTTATCACTTTAATAAAAATATCTCAACTAAACTATATATAATAATTCAAATTTAAATTTAATAAAATAGGTACTCCATGTCTCTTGATATGACAACAATAAACAAACTAGCACACCTGTCACGTTTGCACATTGATGAAAAAGACCTTGAGTCACTCAGCACCGATCTGAATAAAATTCTTGGATTTGTTGAACAGCTCAAAACTGTTGATACATCTGACGTTACTCCGATGACCTCGGCGGTTGACTTTGCCCTCTTACAACGTGAAGACCAGGTCAGTGACGGAAATTACCCGCAGAAAGTATTGTCAAATGCACCTCAAAGTACTGAGGGGTTTTACGTTGTTCCTAAAACAGTAGAGTAAAAACATAATGACAAGATTAAATGAATTATCCGCAGTGACCATGCAAAATGGTTTGAAAAATGGTGATTTCACGCACTTAGAACTTATTGATTCTCATATTGAGGCAATCCATACAGCCAGCGAATTAAATGCTTTTATCACCCCAACCCACGGCCATGCCCGCGCATTAGCAAAAAAACATGACCTTGGATGGAAAAAAAATGTACAAACAGACTCTTTCAGCATCCCCGTTGCGGTCAAAGATGTTTTCTGTACCAAAAATATTGCAACAACCGCCGGTAGTGGTATTCTTAAAAACTTCGTCCCGCCCTACGAGTCAACTGTTACCGAAAGATTATGGAATACTGGCGCGATTCTGATGGGAAAAACCAACCTAGATGAATTTGCCATGGGGTCAAGTAATGAAAATAGTTATTTCGGTCCCGTCATTAACCCTTGGAAACGTAAAAATGATTCCTCTCCCTTAACTGCAGGGGGATCGTCTGGTGGCTCTGCTGCTGCAGTCTCTGCTTGTTTATGTCCTATTGCCTTGGGAACTGATACCGGTGGATCCGTACGGCAGCCAGCAAGCTATACTGGTATTGTAGGAATGAAGCCTACTTACGGTAGGTGTTCCCGTTGGGGTATCGTTGCCTATGCCAGCTCACTTGACCAAGCGGGACTGTTCGCCCGCTCTGTTGAAGACGTTGCCTATACCCTAGGCATAATCGCCTCACATGATCCGAAAGACAGCACGAGCGTTCCCCATAAGGTGCCGAACTACTTAGAAAGCCTCCGCCAAGGTGTTAAGGGTCTGACCATCGGTATTCCCCAAGAATATCGCACATCAAACCTACCTGAAGAAATTCGCAAACAATGGCAACAAGGGGAAGAGTGGTTGAAGGCGGCAGGAGCGAATATTGTGAATATTTCCCTCCCTCACACATCCTATGCCCTTGCAACATACTATATCGTAGCTACCGCCGAAGCCTCTAGTAACTTGGCACGCTATGATGGTGTCCGCTATGGTGAGAGAGTGGAACACAAGGGGGATAATCTCATTAATATGTATGAGAGAACCCGCGCACAGGGATTTGGCATGGAGGTTAAACGCCGCATGATCATTGGTACCTACGTCTTATCTTCAGGATATTATGATGCCTATTACCTGAAAGCACAAAAAGTACGGACGCTGATAAAAAAGGACTTCCAAACAGCTTTTGAAAAAGTTGATGCGATTTTAACCCCCACAGCGCCCAGTTCAGCCTTTCGGTTAAATGAGAATCTCCATGATCCAGTCGCCATGTATCTCAATGATATTTTCACAGTTCCAGCCTCCCTTGCTGGCATACCAGGTATTTCCATACCCGCAGGACTGGATGCCTCTGGTGCGCCTTTAGGTCTTCAAATTCTTGGTCGTCCTTTTGATGAAGAAACCCTCTTTAAAATTGCCCACGTTATGGAAGATGCAGCAACCTTTAATAAGAAACCCGCAAATTGGTGGAGAACAAACCTATGACCTATGTTTTACATGGAGAAACAAGCCACTGGGAAGTGATCATTGGTCTTGAGGTACACGCGCAAGTTGCAACAAATTCTAAATTGTTCTCAGGTGCCGCCACAACATTTGGCGCAGATCCAAATACCAACGTATCTTTTGTTGATGCGGGTATGCCTGGAATGCTGCCAGTGATCAATAAACAGGCCATTAACCAGGCCATCCGTACCAGCTTTGGACTCAATGCACACATTAATATGTGGAGTCGTTTTGATCGTAAAAACTACTTTTACGCGGACCTCCCCACTGGATATCAAATTAGCCAATACGAATTTCCTATTATTGGTGAGGGGCATGTGAATATTGACCTTGAGGATGGCTCTACCAAACGTATTCGTATTGAACGTTTGCACCTAGAGCAGGATGCTGGTAAGTCTATCCATGATATGGATCCCCATTGTAGTTATGTTGACTTGAACCGCTCTGGTATTCCCCTGATGGAAATTGTCTCTTTCCCTGATATTCGGAGTCCTGAAGAGGCAACGGCGTATATTACAAAGCTGCGTATGATCATGCGCTATCTTGGCACCTGTGATGGTAATATGGAAGAGGGCTCAATTCGGGCGGATGTCAACGTCTCAATTCGCCGACCTGGGGACGCACTTGGCACACGATGTGAAATTAAGAACGTCAACTCTTTACGTTTTATTCGTCAAGCCATTGAGTACGAAGCCTTACGCCAAATGGGAATCATAGAAAGTGGCGGCACTATTGCCCAAGAGACCCGCTTATTTGACGCCAGCTCTGGGGAGACACGTTCCATGCGCGCCAAAGAAGATGCCCATGATTATCGTTATTTTCCTGACCCTGACTTGCTGCCTCTGATTCTTGAGCAAGAAACCGTCGATAGTATTCGGGCGTCCCTCCCTGAGTTGCCTGATGCCAAAAAGCAGCGATTCATCGAACAATTTGAACTAACAGCCTATGACGCGGGGATTCTGACAGCAGAAAAAAGCAATAGTGAATATTTTGAAGAGGTGGTGGCAACCGGACGATCGCCAAAGCTCGCCGCTTCATGGATAATCAATGAACTGTTTGGGTACTTGAAAAAAAGCAACTTATCAATCTCAGAAAGCCTGATTACCCCAAAATCTCTTGGAGGTCTGCTCGACCTGATACAAGATAAAACCATATCTGGACGTACCGCTAAAGATGTCTTTGAGACCATGTTTCAAACGGGTGAGTCTGCTTTGGAAATAGTTGAAAGTAAGGGGTTAACTCAAATTTCAGATGAAACAGTTATCCATGAGCTTATCGATCAAATACTCCAAAATAATCAAGATAAAGTCACCCAGTATCACCAGGGAAAAGACAAGCTTTTTGGGTTTTTTGTCGGTCAAGTCATGAAAGCAACCAACGGGACGGCCAACCCTGCCCTGGTTAATAGCTCTCTTAAGGCAAAACTCACCACATAAATGACTGCAAAAGACACACAACATTCTTCAAATCTTATTTGGGAACAGGAAGCCCCTTTTTCTTCAAGATTTGAAGATATTTATTTTAATATGGAAAATGGTGTCAAAGAAAAGCACCATGTCTTTATTGAAGGGTGTAATATCAAGGAAATTTTCCAGAAACACCAGCGACCTGTTATTTGCGAGCTTGGATTTGGTACCGGCCTTAATACCCTCCTAACCTTTCAACTTTGGGCAGAACACCACCAGCAGTCACCATCAAAAGGCTACCTCCATTACCTTTCAGTTGAAGGCTTTCCCCTCTCGCACAATGAGCTTGCCAAAGCGCTGTCCCCCTTTAGCGCCCACCTTAAATTATTGGATGACCTGCTGTCGGTTTATCCCAAACCAACTCCAAGAATGGGATTTCACCGCATCTGGTTAAAGGATCATCCCATCTGTCTTACTTTGCTGATTGGCAATGTTAAAGACGTACTTTTAGAGCTGAACGCCACTGCACATGCGTGGTTTCTGGATGGATTTACGCCAAAGAAAAATCCTGATATGTGGTCTCCAGAAGTATGCGCCCAGATTGCACGCCTCAGTCAAGTAGGCACGCGGATTTCCTCTTTTACTGCAGCTGGGGATGTGCGGCGCAGCCTACAAGATGTTGGATTCCAAGTAGAACGCACGCCCGGGTATGCCCAAAAACGTCATATGATTTGTGGCGTGATGACCGATCCATCCCCAGCCCCTACTGGGGAGACCGCCTCTCCATACTTGAGGGACGTACCCCCCTACACAGGTCACGAGGTTTTACGCATTGCCGGCACAGGAATTGCGGGCGCCTCTGTGGCATACGCCTTAAGAAAACGCGGCGTCAAGGCCGCCCTTTACGAGACAAAACCAACCATCGCCTCAGGGACATCAGGTAACGCCGCAGCCATGGTCAAACTTCGTCCCTCTCTGCTCCCGACATCGCTATTTTTCCAGTCCGCATTCTCCTATGCACACCATATTTATAGTCAATGGCCAGATGCCGCACAGTGGTCTGGATGCATTGAGCTTGCCACCACTGAGCAAAAACACCTTCGCCACCAAAAGTTTCTCAAAGCAGAGCATATCCTCGATACCGATCTGCAGGTTCTCTGTGAGGATGACGTGCAGACTGTAAGTGGGTGGAATGTCCGCGCATCAGGGATTTATCTGCCCGAGGGTGGATGGATATATCCGCAAAAAATTATTCACGCCCTCATTAAGGATACGCCCGTTTTGCTGGAGCAAAGCGCGCAAACCCCCCATATCATATGTGCGGGACACCAGTCATGGCACTACCCTGAAGTTGTGGGCCTGTCCATGAGGCGTTCACTTGGTCAGCTTACACTTGTCCGCGCCCCATCAGCTATAGGCACCATGCCCCTGTCCTTTAGTCGCTATGCCCTTCCACTAACGGAAGACACCCTGCTCCTTGGTGCGAGTTATGACCGTACGGAAAGCGATATCCCCGCCCCCCCAACCATGGAGGCTGATAACGCGAATATTGATGCCCTTAAGGCCATCCTTCCAGACGTGCAAATAACCAAAATTCTCAGTCATAGAACAGCAATTCGCGCCACCACTCCAGACCATCTTCCCTATGCGGGAGCTCTGCCCCATATCCAAAAAACTATAGAAATCCTTGCCAGCCCCACGCCGCTACCTCTGCCATATCAAGATATGTGGATTCTTACAGGGCTTGGGTCCCACGGGTTCACAACTGCCCCCCTCCTTGCAGAGCTTGTGGTCAGTCAACTGCTGGGGGATCCATGGCCCATGCCTCTAAGTGATGTGCAAAAAGTAGCACCCTTAAGAAAAATACTCACTGCCAAAAAACGCGCACAAAGACGCCCCTCACCTTTCAAGAAAAGCTCTTAGGATGACTCCCCTGAAGACGGCTTATTTTTGCGTCAGTTCTTCTATTTTTTTGTATAATTGAGCAACTTGATTCTTGAGTACCTTAATCTCATCACCACCCTCATCAGCTTTAGAATGTGGGTTTTTATCAGGTGATTCTTCAAGAATGGGCGCAGGTGCAAACCGTTTCATCACCTCAGGAAAAAGAGTGAGGTTTTGATTAATAATTGACTCCATCCCCATCATTGGATTTAAATTACCCAAGGTATACTTCATATACTTACGCATATTATCCTGATTACCTGAAAACTGATTCATACTCATATCGAGGAAAGCGGATACAAGGGAACATAAATTATCATCATAAAAAGGAATGAGTTGTCTTAAAAAAGAAATGGGCAGCAGGCTGTTTCCCTTACCTTCTTCTCCCAAGATAATCTGCGTCAATATCGAATGGGTAATATCTTCGTTTGATTTCGCATCATATACCTGAAATTCCTGACCTTTTTTTACTAACTTTGTAAGATCATCAAGGGTTACATAACTTGAAGTTTCCGTATTATAAAGTCTACGATTTGCATACTTTTTAACTACAATAGTTTTTTGTTTTTCAGTGGTATGATCCTGCATAAAATATTATCGAACCTCCAAATTATAATTTTTTACGATGATATAGTATTAAACCATAATTTATTATTAAAATCTGACTACCTTAATATATATCCTCAAAAAATACAATCTTTAAAGACGAGAAGCCGCAGAGATGGAACTTTCATAAACTTTATTGGGTTTAAACATATAATTAACCTTTAAATACTTTTAATAATTGTTCTTTTGTCTCATATTAATATCAGTTAAATATATTTTTAAACAGGTTAACTTAATTATTAAGGAGCTCGTAAAGAATGACAAATATCGTGATTGTTTCTGCCGTACGCACCCCTGTTGGTTCTTTCAATGGAAGCTTAGGGTCATTGCCTGCCCACGAACTGGGAAGTACTGTTATCAAAAATGCCCTAGAGTCAGTAAGTCTTGCGCCCGCGGAGGTCTCTGAAGTTATCATGGGACAAGTCCTCACCAGTAGTGCCGGACAAAACCCAGCGCGACAAGCGCTCATTCACGCAGGCCTCCCCAAGGAAGTCCCCGCCATGGTGGTCAATCAAGTATGTGCGTCTGGATTGCGCGCCATCGCCTTAGGGTATCAAGCAATTAAAAGTGAGGACGGGTCAATCGTGGTCTGTGGGGGTCAAGAAAGTATGAGCCAAGCGCCACACGCCGCCCACCTTCGCAATGGAAAAAAAATGGGCAACCTCCAATTTATTGACACCACCGTTCATGACGGATTATGGGATGCCTTCAATGATTACCATATGGGGGTAACTGCAGAAAATATTGCTGAAAAATGGAAAATCACACGGGAAGAACAAGACGCGTTTGCCTTGGATTCTCAGAAAAAAGCGGGGAAAGCGCAAGATAAAGGTCTCTTTCAAAAGGAAATAGTCCCTGTGACCATTGCCACACGCAAAGAAACGCTTACTGTTAATACGGATGAGTATATTCGCCCAAATACCATGCTCGCGTCCCTTGAGAAGCTCCGCCCTGCGTTTGCTAAATCAGGCTCAGTGACCGCTGGAAATGCCTCTGGAATTAATGACGGCGCCGCAGCCCTCGTCTTAATGACTGAACAAGAAGCTACCAAACGCAACCTTACGCCCCTAGCGCGCATTGCCTCATGGGCGCACTATGGAGTTGAACCAGAACTCATGGGAACAGGACCAATTCCAGCAACTCGCATTGCCCTGACCAAAGCAGGATGGAACATTCAAGACCTCGACCTTACCGAAGCTAATGAAGCGTTTGCCGCCCAAGCCTTATGCGTCATGAAAGAATTAGACCTTGACCCTGATAAAACCAACGTCAACGGTGGTGCAATCGCCATTGGTCACCCCATTGGTGCCAGTGGTGCTCGAATAACCGTCACGCTCCTTCATGAACTGGTCAGAAGAAAGGCTAAAAAAGGACTCGCAACCTTATGTGTTGGGGGAGGAATGGGAATCGCCATGTGTTTTGAACGCCTTTAACACTATAACAGCTAACTTATCTTTTATTAATACTACTTTTATGTAAATAAAGTAGTAACTTAAGATTAAAATTATCAGCTTTTTAGATATGTATTTATAAATGACTATGGTATGATTTATTCTATAAATTTACATATTTTATAGGGAACTATTTAATCATGCGTCATAACACAATTGTTACGGGAGGTACGAGAGGAATTGGTGCCGCCATCTCTCGATCTTTGCATAATGCAGGATATAATGTATTTGCAACATATGTTAATAACGATGAGAATGCACAAAAATTTTCTGAACAATACAATATTCGTACCGTAAAATGTAATGCTCAAGACTTAGATAACTGCACCGAAATGGTCAATTCAATCCTAAAAGAATATGGGGATATTGGACTGCTTGTTAATAATGCTGGTATTACCAAAGATGGCTTCTTACACAAAATGGATTCTAAAATGTGGAACGATGTCATCAATACGAATTTAACCAGCATTTTTAATATGTGCACGACAGTTATCGCTCAAATGCGCAAAAATTATTTTGGAAGAATTATTAATATTTCTAGTATTAATGGGTTTAAAGGACAAATAGGCCAAACAAATTATTCCGCAGCAAAGTCTGGTATTATTGGTTTCTCTAAATCCCTTGCCCTCGAAGTAGCGCGCAAAGGAATTACTGTCAACTGTATTGCACCAGGCTATATTGATACGGATATGATTGCACAAATCCCTCAAGATATTCTTAATTCAAT
This sequence comes from Alphaproteobacteria bacterium, assembly GCA_965218375.1. Classification (GTDB taxonomy): domain Bacteria; phylum Pseudomonadota; class Alphaproteobacteria. The sequence goes on along the minus strand of OZ244618.1, from coordinate 1,804,222 downwards.
AATTAAGGATATTCCCGTGGGACGACTTGGAAACCCTGAAGATATTGCCCGCTGCGTGCTCTTTCTTGCGTCAGACGATGCCAACTTTATTACCGGTGAAACAATCCATATCAATGGTGGCATGCATATGCATTAAGTCTTAATTTTCTTAAAGAATATGCTGAAAAGAAAACCTGAAATAATTAAAGTCACGCCCATATATACAAACATTGTATTGTAAGCGAACTTATCACTTGTGTTGAATACGTTTGTCACAGTATCTAATAGGAAGCCAGAGGATACCTGCCAATAGGCAACACCTGTAAAGGCAGAAAAATTAACAATCGTCAAGGCACGTCCAACATACTCGGGGGGGAACAACGATTGGGCAAAGACAAAAACCAACATAGAAGAACATAATAAGAAAACTACAAAGCAAATCACACCAACATCTATTGCCATGTTATTACCAAAAAATAACGGAGATACTAACAATGTAATGCCTGCCATAAGTGCACCATACAAAGTTACGTGGTACCAAGATATTCTTTTATCAATAAAAGAAATCACTGCGAATCCCAACAATAACGCAATACTCAGATATAAAATACTTGTTCCAATACTCTCCATATCGGCCCCAAAAACATCACTTAAGTAGGGACCAATCCACATTGCCCGAATGGACATTTTAATGGGAAACGTCGTAAACCCAACACACAGCAATGCAATAATACGATAGTCTAAAAACATCTTAAATGTCTGGACAATATGCTCCCAGATAGTGACTTGCACCGCGCGGTTTTCTTCACCATGAGGAAGGTTCCCAAACACCATCGCCACCACCAGCACAATTGAGATCACAACCGTAATCAGCACATACACCATCCGCCAATCATAGCTCTGGAGAAAAGTAGCAAGAGGCGTGGACGCCAAAATATGTCCCAATGAGCTTATAAGCATAACCAAACTGGCGATAGGCACAAAGTATTGAGACGGAAAACAATTTCTAATAAACAGAAACGTGACCATCAAGACTGGAGCGCATCCGAGACCAATCAGCGCCTGCCCCAAGAAAAGCAAATACTTATGTTGTGACGGCGCAAGAGCACTCACCACTGCCCCTAAAATAATGATGACCAGACCAATCAAATAAATATTTCTTGCACTATAACGGTCTAAAGCAATCCCTAGGGGTATTTGCGCTAAGGCAAATAAAATATTATACATGCCGACAAATAGGCCAAGATCAGTGAAACTCAAGACAAATTCTTCACCAACTGGATCAGCAATTACTGCATAAATCAGGCGAATACTCATACTCATCATATGGGTGAATATTAAAATACCAAGCTGAAAATATACACGCATTCCCTACCCTTTTCATTACCTGTGGAGGAGAGTCCTCTGAATTGTGAGAAATAAATTAAGTTTTAAAGTATTGTAAATCTGAAGCTTGATTGGCATCAATTATTTCTTTTCTTAAATAACGCGTTCGTTTGAAAAAGTTTTGCAAGTACGTGCCATCCCCCTGCTTGATAACATCTTCTAACACGACAATTTGATTTTTTAACTGCTCAAGCATCTCAAGCATCGCTTCTTTGTTATTTAAAAAAACATCTCGCCACATTATGGGATCACTTGCTGCCATCCGCGTTAAATCTCGAAAACCACCCGCAGAAAACTTAATCACATCACCATCATCTAAGTCCTCAAGATCCTTCGCCATATTCGTCACCATGTACGCAACAAGGTGGGGTAAATGACTTGTCATTGCCAAGATGCGATCATGACAATGGACATCCATAACCGTGGTCATGGAACCTAGGGCGCGCCAAAACTTGATCAACAGCTCAAGAGCTAAAGGATGGGCAGAAGGGGGAGGCGTTAAAATACACCAACGATTTTTAAAAAGTCCACTTAAACTTGCCGTGGGACCTGAATTCTCCGTTCCAGCAATGGGATGACAGGGAATCACATGTACAGTCTCAGGCAGCACTTCAAAGGCTGATAATACGCTGGTTTTGGTAGAACCAACGTCACTAATCACCGCCCCAACTTTCACATGTGGCGCAACCTCACACACAAGGTCATTGATTGCCCCGACTGGCACACAAAAAATAACCAGATCAGCATTTTTGACCGCAAGACTTACCTGGGAGTAGACACGATCAACCATGCCGCTTTGCGTCCAAAATTGGCGCGCAGCCTCATTTGAGTCGTATAAAGCAATCTCTTGAACGATGCCAGCATCATAGACATCACGAATAATGGACCCCCCAATGAGTCCGCCACCCAAAATAACTAAATTAGGGATTAAAAAGGAAGATTTTTTCATAAAAGTTGAGGCGCTACCCTTCTAAGGGTATCCACAACGCCTCGACAATCGGCTTCTAAGCCAATGGTTATGCGCAAATACTGTGGTAAACCATATGCAACAAGATCACGGAGGATATACCCTTCTTGTTCCATGAGTTGAAGAACAGTATTGGCATTTTCAGTGGTCTTTAAATTAATGAGAGTAAAGTTCCCATGACTTCTGGTTACTAAAATCCCTAATTCTTCAAACGCGTCTTCACACAACTTACGGCATTTACGATTGGCATCCCGCACCTTATTGACATACGCCTGATCCCGTATAGCGGCAGCGCCGCAGGCAATACCTAATGAGGATGTATTAAAAGGACTTCGAACATGATTAAGCACCTCTAAAACAGCTGACGGACAATACGCCCAGCCAATACGCAAAGATGCAATACCATAAATTTTCGAGAAAGTCCGCGTCACAATTACATTTCCGTCTGGATGGTCAACCATTCCAAAACAACTCGTGTATTCATCAGGCATCATATACTCCACATATGCCTCATCAATCACCAGAAGAACAGAACGCGGCAATTGGCTACGCAATCTTTGTAAATCACTTTGGGGAATGTATGTTCCTGTGGGATTATTTGGATTAGCAATAAAGACAGCCTTTGTCCGAGGGGTAACAGCCTTGAGGATAGCATCAATATCGGTTGTTAAATTTTTCTCTTGGACAACAACAGGCGTTGCACCCCTAAGTAACGTATAATGCTTGTACAATAAAAACGCGTGCTGGCAGTAAATGACTTCATCTCCAGGACAGATAAATCCTTCAGCGATCATTTGCAAAATCTCATCAGATCCATGACCACACAACACGCGATCCGGATCTAAGCTCAAAACCTCACCAATGGCATGCCCTAATTGGGGGGATCCATTTTTAGGATACAAAGATGAAGTGGCAAATGCATTCTCGAACACTGATTGCACTTTAGGCGTTGGCCCATATCTTGACTCATTGGAAGATAACTTAACGGTTTTGTGATTGAGACCAGATGCAGACTTCCCGCCTTTATAAGGTGTAATATTAGCCACACACGGATTATATTTAATTAATAAATTATCAAACATTTACGGATTTTTCTTTATATTTTAAGATTATTTACGAGAAAATATCACAGATAAGCACGGAATAACCCACGTTTTAGTCCCTTATCTGAAAAATATCATCTGCTACCTTAAACGAATACAAAGCATTTTTGCAATATATATATATTTAAATATTATAATTTAATTAATTTTATAAATTTGAGTCATACCTTGATCGCACGCGCCTTACCCAATCAAGATAAACAGAATCAAATTGAAGCAGTGTGTTTTTTAGGAAATATAACCGAATGTAAACGCTTATGTAACTTCACTGGCGTCAGATGCCTAAAGACTTCCTTTTCTACATCCATCACAATCACCCCCCCAATTAGAGGACACAGCAAGCTCCCCGCCTTCTCGAAAAAATCAGCAAACTTATGAAAAAATCGTATTTTCGTTGGTGGCATAAACAAAGCATTATAGGACATTACACGTTGGAACATGGACATATTCAGTTGCCGCGTCAGTTGTTTTTTAGAGTACGGTTTACCATGACCAAAAGGCGTAAACTCTAGCTTAGACCATATGCTCTGCCGATTCGGAACAATAATAATCAGACGCCCATTAGGCGCCAAAATACGCCAAACCTCACGCAAAATTTGTTCTAAATAATTAGCATACTCAACCGAATGTACCATAAAAATCTGATCAAAAACCGCGTCCTGAAAGGGCAACATTGTTTCATAACCGAGTATACATAAGTTTTTTTCAGGGTGAGGCCAGTGGACCACCCCCTGACTCGCAGGCATGAACGAGATGGTGTACTCAGAACCTTTAAGATAATGCCCCAAATAGGGCAAAGTATAACCAATTCCCAAAAGTCGCAAACCTTTACTTGAGCCTGCAACTGTTTGAAGACGTTCCATAATCAATCTTTGTGTCACGCACCCTAGAGGTGTCTGATAAAAATATTGAAATTTTTCGACATCTGGATACATCATATCTATACTATCCTGAACTTGCTTATTGATAGTATCCCGAATGATATGATAAATAAAGGTTAGATTATGCTTGAGATTATTCAGATTCCAGTTTTAAGTGATAATTATATATACTTAATTCATGAAAAACAGAGTCAAGAAACAGCCGTGGTTGATCCTGCAACAGCGGAGCCTGTTCTTCAATATGCCCAGCAACGGGGATGGAAAATTAATTATATTTTTAATACACACCACCACCCCGATCACGTAGGTGGGAACTTAACTGTGCAAGAACACACAAATTGTCAAATTATTGGGGCGGCTCATGATAGCACGCGCATCCCTGGAATCAATATACGTGTAAAAGAAGGCAGCGTCTTCACACTTGGCGCTGTCAAAATTAATGTTCTTGATGTTCCCGGGCATACCGTGGGGCACATCGCCTATTTTATTCCATCGCAGCCGGCGCTTTTTTGCGGTGATACATTATTTTCACTAGGGTGCGGCAGACTATTTGAGGGAACGCCTGAACAAATGTGGCACTCCTTATGTAAATTAAAAAAACTCCCCCCAAAAACACAGGTTTACTGTGCCCATGAATACACCCAAGGAAATGCTAGGTTCGCTTTAACTATTGATCCAGAAAACACCCTGTTACAGCAAAAGTATCAAGAAGTCTGTCGTAAACGCGAACAGTCCATACCCACTGTCCCATTTATACTCGATACGGAATGGGCTATAAACCCTTTTCTACGTGCCGACAACCCCGCACTTGCCCAACGGATGAACACAGAACCAGGACAGGCAACATTTACTGAAATACGCCATAGAAAAGATATATTCTAGCTTTGGTGGAACCTTCTAAACGCCTAGAGTCGTCGCAACCTCATTAATTTCCTCATCATGGATACCGTATTTCAATAAATATGTCTTGGTATTGATAAGGTACTCAATGTTTGTGCCAGCTTGGCCAGAAGCATCAGTAATTATGCGCGACTTTTCAAGTGCAGATAACCCGTGAACATACCGTATAGAATCATGATTAACTACAAAGGTTAAACATTTGCTTGATCGCGGCCGCTCGCTTTTATTTTTGGCGGGAATATTAACATCTATAAAGGCCAGATGATAGACATCAAGCAGCATTTCTCGATCATAAACATTTTTAAAAACCTGCTCTGCATCACGTACATCTACGCCAAGAATCTGCCCCTCACACTTGCCCCCATGATCTAATCCAAAAACTAAACCTGGCTGTTCAGGTGTTCCGCGATACACAATAGATTCAACACATAAACGACGACACCACCCATGTAGCGTATAATTATGTCGCTTTGTAACTATAAAATCAGGGTTCCACAACAATGACCCGTAAGCAAATATCCACGGATCCTTTAACCATTGGTCATCTATAATTTGATTCATTGTTCACCATCTGTTATATGCCCCCCTAAAAGGTAAAAAAGGTCCATTACTGATCTAGAAAGACAAATAAAAGTGCCATAAGACAATACAAACCAGAAAGATATAAGGACATGCCTTCAGGTTTAAGAGGATAATTGTCATAAGTAAATTTACAATTATTCTTCAAATATATTGACATTAAGAGTTACCTTCTTAGATACTATCTGTTCCATTGACCTATAGCGAGTATGAGATAATCTATGCGTTCGATTGATTCTAAAGAGTTACTTAAGAAAATTAAAGATAATAATGCCCATCTGATTGATGTCAGAGAAATTGGGGAGTTTGAAGCAGGACACATTGAAGGTGCTTTTAATATACCTCTCTCAACATTTATTCCTCAAGAGCTCGACCTCAACACGCCTAAGGACATTATCTTTATCTGCGCCGTTGGCCAAAGATCGGCATACGCCCTACAAAAAACTCAGAAAATTGTCGATAGGTCTAATATGTATAACCTTGAGAAGGGAATAATAGGCTGGCTAGACCATGACTACCCTATCATCAGCTTGCTCTGACACACAATCGCGCATCCCTTAAATATAATCCAATAAAGTTAAACTAGTTACTTCCCCCAGAACCTTTATAGACTGATTGTACACCAAGACTGCACCGTTAAATGCATCATAGGCCAGACCACTATCTTTATCCTGTAATTCAGCCGCCTCGTTCTTAAATTGTGAAATATTCTTTTTATGAAATTTGATTTCATCATCAACCACCTTTTTAATTGATCCATTACGCCCTGTAAGAAGCAATATCTCTTCACGAACATCACTCAATCCAGATGAAATTTCACTCATAAAGTTTGCCTTACTTTTAATCAGATCTTCACTGGTGCTTGTTGACAAAGTGGACGCATGATCATACTGCAAGGCTTGCCCCATTAAATTAAGAAATTTCCGTGCACTTGAATTCAACGAAATTCCGTATTCAAGGTGCGCCCCTTTTCTGAGGGGAACAGACTTAAGATGCATATTACTTTTTAAGTGCTCATCAATTATATCTGAAGGTTTCTTATATATACTACTTCTTGTAAGAGTTGAACTGAAATCATCATTACTTTCATCTTCGTGTTGAGGTTTAACGGTGACATGCTCAAGAACCACCTTACCATCCTTTACTTCTCTTACTTTACCGGTTAATGTCCGACCGTCATCTTTAAGCTCTAATTTAATAATACTTCCTATATCACTCTCAGAAAAATTCTTTTTAGTCGAATCTTTCAGACTAATTTCATACGTCGTCTCGTCTGTTGTCGCATTTACTTGTCTTTTAATCCCCACACCAGCTCCATCATCAGCAAAAACTTTAGGGTCTGAAAAAAAGATACTGGGAAAATTTGCGTTATCACTTAAAGGTGGTTCGTTAACATTACTGCCAGAAAAAATATGTTTACCGGTATAGGTATAGTTTAAATAAGAAATAAATCGATTGATTTGGTTATCAACCCCGTCTTTTACATTGATTGCTTTATTATTACCCCCAATTTTCTTAAATTCCGATATCGAGTCACCAACGACTTCGTATAATACGTTTAAAATATTTTCATAATGAGAGTTTAAACTTCGTACTTTTTTCAGGATCTTGACGGAGGTGTTTGAATAGTCAAAGGAAGAGACAAGAGAATTAAAATCATAAATAACATCCGCTTTTTCCTTATAATCCTTATATTTATGACCAGTGTTAACCACTCTAGCTGCATCTTCAACAACTACAGACTTCTCGAGAGCATTTTTCCTTAAATTTTCATGAACTAGTGCTGTATTTACTCCAGTAACGGACATTTATACAATCTCCTCTTCTATCCTCATAATTTAATTAAAACGTCCATCATCTCAATAGACGTCTTGATAATCTTTGCAGAAGCTTGATATTGTTTCATCCTTGAAATAAGCTCCGCCAGCATTTCATCATTATTAACACCTAAGCTTTTTCTTATTAAGTCTCTTTGCAGATTAGATTGAGTTTCAAAACTTTTAAATTCTTTAAAACTCATTTTAGATTTTTTAGAAACCTTTTCAATGATTTGATTTAAATGAGACACAATGTCTTTACCTTTATATTGACCATTTTCTGACCTAGAAGAAAATATATCCCCATACTTCTCAGAACCAGAACTACCAGAATGAAATGCTTTTTCTCCAGGTGCTGTAGTTTCCAATTCATAGATTGACATTAGATTATGATTTTTCTGAATATCGGCGCGCAAGCTACAACCTTTTAACTGATCGGCGCTGACTTGATTGGGAAGACCATAAAAAGACGAGAATGACTTATCGGTCCTCCCCCGCTTAGTCGAATCACTTAAAAGGTTTAATCGATATTGTCCCGAATCTGATTTAACTGAATATTGAATTTTACCATAATCATCTACAGAAAACCTCAAATACCTACCAAGCTCTGAACTATTTAATCCTTGGATGATCTGATTTAAATTTTCATAGCCCTCTCCACTTACATTTAATTCTATATTTTTTTTCGCTAAACAGTCTGGATGATTCTTTTTAAATGCATAGGTTTCAGGATTAAAATTCAACGTGACAGCCACAATTGATTTATTGAGTGGATCGCGCAACTCAAGAACGACCTCGCCTCCATTTAGAGCACCATAGTGCTCAACTTCACTCATATCCAATTTTTTTGGAACACCTCCATTTTCTTCAAAGCTAAAACTCGCTGAGGCATTTCCTGTTTTATGGGTATCAACAATAATTTCATTATCCGTAATGCGAGCACGCGCACCAATTTTATTGGTGTCAAAATATTTGTTTAATTTCCGTACCAAATCACCCAAACTTTTAACGTCGGTATAACTCTTATTGAAGGTTTCATCCCCAATCTTTAAAGTAAAACTGACTTTTGCAAAAGTATTTATTTCACTTAAATTTTGTGCCCCAATCTTAGTTTTTAAGTCGAGACTTAGGGAAGCGCCTTTAAAATAAGTAGGTTCATTTCCAGATACAGTCTCGGGACGTGCATCTAAGACCGGCTTAGTTATTAAATTATTTAACCCAAAATAATCTGAAAAACTTCTTCCACGCCCTTTTTTTTCTAATTGTAAACTCTTAGTACGCGTGTAAATTGGTTCGCCAGAAAGAATAATAGGAGCCTCCCCATTTACTGCTTTTCCTACAAGCTTAATATCAAAGATTACTTCCTCATCATCATGTTCAATATATAACGAATTATTATGATAATAAGCTTTTAACCTAGCGTCTATAAAATTTTGATTTGCATTCAGTATGTCAGCGATTTCTTCACTCACGTCGAACGTTTCTTGAGTACCATTAATTGTAATTATTAATTGATTCTCCGTGTCTTTATCTAGGACATCTTGTGTTAAATTATCTAACTTAACTGCATACTTTCTCTTGATATGCTCAGTGGGGTTTGCTGGCTTTATCTGCACTTCTTGAGACATGCGCTTCTCAACTTGAAAAGTCTCCAAATCAGCTTCCATCACAACGGGATTGTTGCCGGGAGTATCTTCAAATTCTAATTTTGCTCCTTCGACCGTAGAATCTTGATCAACATTATAAAATACTATCTTATCATTTTCTTTAGTTGCTTTTATTCTACTTGGGATAGTCTTCGCTGCTAAATTAAATGATTCAATAAAGTCATCACCTCCTGATACAGTGAAAGTTATCTCCTTTTCCACTTCATCATCTTCAAGGGTATATTTAAAGGTATAATTACCGTCGAGCGGAGTATTTGCCAGGGTACCAATCGAGATCCTTCGAGGATCTTTAACATTTCTCAACTTTCCATCCGAAAGTGATTTATCTTTATCATAATTCGTGATGATCAAATCCCCATCCGCAATGTTTCCTTCCCATTCTGCGAACAAACCTAATTCATGAAACTTATTATTTTTGTTGAGAGCATCGGCAATATCACGACCTGTCATCCCTATTTCAATATTAAAATTTATAATTTTTTCTTCGCCATCTAGGACAAACTCAAGGTTTATCCGATCGGCACCCATTGCAAATTTCCCTAATGTGGAGTCTTCTTCTGTATTATATCGTATACGAATCTCTGGTGTTGCCTGACTCTCAACAATATTTAAACCATGACTTTTACTCACAGCATGAAAAGATATTTGACCTTTATTATGATTAAATTGCGCCTTTACCCATGACCCTACACTATTAAAAGCATTAATAAATTCTTCAACACTCCCGAATCCATTGGGCGTAAAATCCACAAACCTTTCAGCAGCATCAACAGATTCATTATTATTTTTGCTTCTTGTTAACTTACCCGTATCAAAGTTAACTTTTATAGTTTCTTGTATTTTTTGTTCATGATCTGTGACAACAAACGACATCTCTCCCCGAAAGTTCAAGGAATCCTTAGCTGACATGCCGTCTGTTTCACCATACATAACATTTTGAGAGCCTATACTGGAATTTTGATTCGAAGCCTTATTAAGGCCATCAATTAAACGATTATTATAATCAACAATTTCTTTGACAAATTCTGATGTAGTCTCATTCACCACTTTCAACCATGTCAACAAAGATCCACCAGCATTATTTTTAGAGCCCACCTTATTACGATAATTCATAATATGTTCAAAACTATCCTGCTCCCAATACTGTACCCCATTGGAATTTTTATAGACAATAGAAATGTAATTATCCGCAGCAGAATTCGACACGTTTTTGGTACCTTGGTGATAATTCAAATGCGCGTAAAAATCTCCTACCAGGTTTTTCTTTCCACCTGGAGAATATATGAAAATCCTTCCATCCTTATTTAAAGCAGAATCAAATTGCAGATAGTTGGACAATTCAGTAAGTTTGGCGTTTCGCGCCGCATCATATTCTTGCACTTCGTCTTCATTAAGCTTATTTAACCTCATCTGCTCATTAAAGTCATAAATATCTTTGAGAAGACCATTAACTATATCAACCTCTTCTTGAACATTCTTTTTAGCCCTTTGTTGTACGGCTTCAACTGCATCAATAACTTCTTCCACCTGAGTAAAATACCGCTTCATAGTATCGGCAACACCTGGGCCATAGTCTCCCATACGATCAGGATTAATAGAATCAAATACGGTTCGCATATCAGTAAGAGATCTAATGAATATGTGATCTTGCAAATTTTTGGTGTCATTCAAATTTGCATTGGGTTCGCCAAAAGCCTTTTGAATTTGATCAAAAACTTCGGACTCAACATTTTTAGAGCTAGCGAGACTCTTTCTTGCCCATAACTCTCGGTAATTGGAACCATAGTTTGTCTCCTGCAAAAGCCGAGAGTGCGGATAATAAGTACCAGAATGATTTTCAGTCGTTACATGTCTTTTTCTGGCAATAAAATCAGGATTATCCGCATTTTTTATATTCTCTGAAACAGTCCTGATCTGCTTCGTCTGGGTCTCACACCCCGATCTCCCTATTTCTAATATAGTATCTAGCATAATCTTGCCTAATCAATTTAATGTACAATATTCTATTAAAAAATCTTAATTTACCGTAACGTTAGGTTCCCCTAAAAAAAGTATTTAACAGCTATGAAATTCGTATCTTAATTTAGTTTAAATCCTCGAAAAACCCGATGGTACGCGAATATCTTAAGCTTACTACATGCAATTAGTATGCCAGACCACTCGGATAAATAAAAAATGCCTGTCTTATGAATACATTATATGGATCATATTGTTGGGATGTTCACGCGCCGAGTCCAATAAAAAAGCTAAAACAGAAATAATTGGCACGGTATATGCATATTTATCATCACTAAAGTTTAATATGCATTTTTCACCATGAACTTTCCAATAGGATTTATGAGTTTTGAGGCAATTTAATCATTATAAACATATAGTTAATCGACAATTACATGACATGATTAAAAGTGCAAAAATTAAGAAATAGGAATAATAGACGATGACAATACCTGTTAATGACACCACCTCAATGACGGATAAATCGCAATTATTGTGGTCACAAGACAAAGTTTCTGTTCATCAACCGCAAAACCGTAGTGATTTATCATCAAAAAGTGATTATCAAAATATATTAGACTTAATTCTTAAGAATCCTCCAAGAGGTTCTCATCAAAGTGTTTCTCAGCAGATCACTTTATTCACTCCCTCCATTATCGAGAGTGAGTCTCTCAACACCCCTCATAACAAACTAAAAACCATTAAAGAGACGAAGCGCCAAACCCAGATTCTTTCTCAAAAAAATGATAACGTGAAACGTGATATGAAGGAAGAAGCCACTAGGAAAAATAGGAACGAGCCCCCTTCATTAGAAAGTGCTAATCCTGACCTTAATTACCCTTTAAAGGAACAGGACACTGAACAAGGGACCTCTGTCCCCCAATATTTACAAGAAATTAAGAGTGTTGACGACCACCCTCTAGAAGATGAAATTAATGAAGACCTTGGTGCCGCCCACCTTCCAGAAGTTGTCATTAATAAGGATCTAGCTGTCGCCCAAATACACATCGAAGCCCCCAAGCAAAACGTTGACGTGATTCAGCGGTCTAATATGGGGGAGGTAAAGGAGGTCGCAGATACCGGACCTAAACTCCCTAAAGCCCCAGAAAACCTTAAGAACCTCGAAGCAGAAGAGCATAACTCACAGCCTCAAGCTGATAAAAAATCTTTTTCCCCAGTAGACGTTATTAAAGAAAAACCTGCCGCCAGTGACACATCTGTTCAGGCATCGAAGCCTCCTGAGACGACCCTTGCCAAAAACTTTATCGAGACCTTGACAAAAGCGTCTAAGATCCCCTTTGAAGAAGTTAAACAAAATCTTAATGACGCGCCTTTATCCCTCACGCCTGTCAAACCTGTACAGGCAAAAAATGATTTACTTATCCTGACAAAAAACGCTGCGCCTGCACCCAAGGGTGAAGGGGGCTCTTCGACATCTCACCAAAACAACTCGAATACTTCCCAGTCACACACACAAGAAAATACCGTAAGTTTGCCGAAAAATACGCACCCCTCATCGTCATCGGCCATGAAAACCGACGGGCAAAAATCTCTGTTCTCACACAAGGTTACAAAAGAAATTTCCGATCAGGTCAATGTTGTTGTCAACCGTGAGCTGAAAAATAATAATCGTCGTATATCCATACAGCTTAAACCCGCAAGTCTTGGACGGGTTGATATCCAGCTTATTTTAAGTGCCGACGGCATGGCGGTTGCCAAGGTAAAGGCGAGTAACCAAGATACGCTCAATGTGCTGAGACGAGATGAAAAAGGTATTTCAGATATTTTACGTGAGAATGGCTTTGAACTTGAAAACAGTGGTATGGAGTTTGAGCTAACCAAAGATAATTCTAACTCGGACGCATATTTTGCCCAAACCTCTGGTGACCAAGGCAGAGCGTCTAAAGATATGATAAATGATCAGGATCATGATGCCGAAACAGCAGGAGAAGACATCATCCAAAGTGATGACGCGTCAGAAATGGATCCATATTCTGACCACCTTCTTAACGTGATTGTATAAAGGAGACTCTTAAAATGGAAATCACGAGCACGCTACTCACGAATAATGAAGATAAGGCGGCATTATTAAAAAAATCGCAAAATGAACAAAGCGATATTATGATGAGAATGTTGATGGCGCAGCTGAATAACCAAGACCCGTCTGACCCCATGAAAATGGAAGGTGTGTCAAAACAGCTCACAGCTATCCAGGCACTAAAAGGACAAAACAGCATAAACGATACTCTTGAGCGTCTTATTAAAGTAATGATTGATAGAAATAATGTTCCAGATTCAGGGTCTTTAATGAACTTTATTGGCAAAAATATTAATTATACCCACGACTACCCTATTAATACCGGAGAAGGGGCCGAGTGGGAGTATCAGATTAATCAACCAGACGGTGCTCCAAAACCTACCAGACTTGTTGCTAAAATTTATGATTTAAATTCAGGAGAAGATAGCCTCCCTATTCGTATTGATGAGCAAATCATACCGGATAACCTTGAGCCAGGGTCCCCACAGAAATTTGTATGGGATGGTCGGAATAATAATGGAAAAAAGGCCAAACATGGGGGATATGATATTAAGTTAGAAGCCTATGATGCCAATGGAAACCCAATAGATGTTCAACTCTCCAACAACGTCGATACTGTTAAAGGTGTCGGGATTGAGGATAACAAATACTATTTCAAATTAGAAAACGGAGTGAAGATCCGTCTTAATGAAATTGAATATGTTTATGCTGACGCAGCTAATGAAAATATATCTCAGCAGACCATAGAGTCTTCCTCAAAATCCAATGAGACAGGGGACGAACCTGAAGAGGCGCAACCTGAAGAGGCGCAACCTGAAGAGGCGCAACCTGAAGAGGCGCAACCTGAAGAGGCGCAACCTGAAGAGGCGCAACCTGAAGAAGAATAACCTTCATAAATGAGGCAATCAAAAAGATTACCCACCTTTCAATCAATTACTATCCCTCAATCAAGGAGCATTGAAGAACCATGGCTAGCTTATTTTCAGCACTAAATCATTTAAGAGCAGGTTTGAAGGCTTACGAGTTAGGTGTTACAACAAGCTCAGGAAACTTGGTAAACGCCGAAGTCCAAGGATTCAAAAGCAAAAATGTAAACTTTAATTCAGTTGTCTCTGGACAGTTAAATTACAATAACTTCCAATCGAATGGAGTGAATGCAAATATTGTAACGGATATGTCTTCCGGAACGAGTCAAACGACGGGTGTCCCTACAAATATGCGTATAAAACAACCAGACTCATTTTTTATTGTTGCCACAGATAAAGAAAGAACAAATATTGTATTCACAAGAATAGGTGATTTCAAGGCTGATAGTGAAGGATTCCTGAGAAATAGTCTGGGTCATTACCTGCTTTCATGGCCCTATAATGATACTGCAGATAAGGCTAATCAATATTTAGTAGAAGATAGAATTGCCTATGGATCAGATGGATTGCCAGTCAACAAGAGTGACTTTAATACACTTGTAATGATCAACAAAAACGACTTCCAAGGGTCTGCTCAAAAAACAAGAACTATAAATTTCAGCTATACACTAGATGCAAATGAAAAATCATCTTCACAAAATATTAAATATCTTGAACAGACAAATGGGTTAGGTGGATTAATACAGGATGGCCCCGATATAATTACGTCGACAATGCTTACATATCTACAAACTATGAATGACAACGATACAGCCAAAGCGAATCATGAACGATTATTTACTATTTATGACGCACAAGGTAAGGAGCATACAATTAGTGTTAACATCATGAAAGCTGGAATTAATCCAAAAAAAGAACAAAAAGAGTTTCATGGTAACCAACCATACAAATTAGAAGGTAATAATCTAAAAATTGAAAGTTTTAGCAATGATTTTCATGGCGATATTCCAACTCACGATAGTTCTATTATTTATATTAAAAATGGTACAGAGCACACGTTAGATTATTCTCATTATGACGCTACAACAGGAACATTTACACTCACTGACGCATCGCTTGCTGGAGTATCTGCTGTAATAAGAAATGCATTAAAAAATGATTCAGAAGGTTCATTTAAAGTTCCACATTATCACCCTGTCGCAAATAAATGGATATATGAAATTTCTTCGGACTCAGCCTATGATTCAAGTAGTCAACAAACAAGTACTACCGGTAGTACTCTTGACTTAGATTTTAAACCAGGCTCGCTAGAAGCAACACTAAGAGAAGAAAAAATAAAACTAAAGAAGGCAAATGATGATCTAGAGACCGCAAAATCTGCTTTAGCGACTGCTAAGGAGCAACCTGGTGCTAATAATACAGTCACTGAGCAAACTGCTGTAGATACAAAGCAACAAGCTTTTGATGCAGCGAAAACAGATTATGAAGCTGCCCTAACGACGGCAAATCAAGTAGGTGACGATGCATTAATTGAAATAGATATTTCGGCAACCGATTTAGGTAACCACGCTGAATTATTAAAAACTCTAGAAAACATGACAAATAATGATAATTCATCAAGGAATGGAGGGGCTTTTTCTTGTACGGATGATAACGGAAAAAAAATTAGTATTATATACGACAAGATCACTAAAATACTTGACGTTAACGGCGATTTAGAAAAAGTAAGTTTTTCTGTGAAGAAAAAACAATTTCCCAATGAGTGGCGTGATTTTGGTTCAGGTACAGATATGAACACCATTAAAAGTTTCTCTATCAGTACTAACTCATACCACCATAAAGGTATTTTAAGTTTTGGAAGCTTAGTTTTTAACAATGACGGATCATTAAATGAAAATGACTCCACAAACTATACTCCCGAATTCTTAGGATCCCATAGCACCCCTGCAGTAATATATAAAAAAAATAGAATGAGTAATGCAAAAGATTTTGATATTATATGGGATCCGCTTAAAACAGGTGCAGCAGGTAAGGATCATGATAATTTATCCGCTCATAAAATTTATGAGATGGGTTTTGGAAATAGACCCGGATACGAAGACACTATCCAACAAGCCTCAAATTCAGATACTGGTAATTTTTCTTCTAAGGCGTGGCAAGACGGCTCTGGTTTTGGAGTATTCGACGACTTTTTTGTAGATACAAATTCAGGGTTTTTGTATGCCGAATACGCTAAAAGTGGTAAACGAGAAAAAACTCATCAAATTGCACTTGCCACTTTTACAGATCCAGAAAAACTTGAAGAACAATCAGGAGAGGGACCAACGTATAACCAAAGTGCTTCCTCAGGAGATTATAGACTCCAAAGTATCACAAGTGATTCAGTGGATGGTAACCAAATTGAGAAGTCCAATTCTGATACTGGTCATAGTTTAACACTCCTGATTCAACAACAAAAACACTACTCTGCATGCGGAAGTGCCTATTCTAAAATTGCAGATATGTTAAGCGAATTCATTCAAATGAATCGCTAAAGACCGTATCAAAAATAAGGCCTAGGAAACTTCTTGAATTTTAAGATAGGATGTTCCTAGTCCTTTTTATTGTCATAAACCGCGTAAAAAATCCCCGTATACTCAACCTTACCCCCCTTCATGCACATCTGTTTTATGGTCTATGTCTTCCCCATCTGGCACATGATGAAATTCATATCAAAATCATAATATTGACTTCATAATCCAAGCGAAAGGCGGTACCTTGACTACATATTTCGCGTATAGACTAGGAACACAAAGTGTGTATCATATAGATTAAGAGATGATCTAAATATATGTGTCCTCGAAAAGGCTCAGTTAATCTCAGGGCAACGCACCTTTCATTCGGGCACAGGCTAGGACTAAAAAGTTTTAAACATGTTGATCACAAAGTGTAATGCTGTATAAAGAAACTTAATTTTACCCACCTAAGGATAAAGATATGAATGATCATCTCATTCTCTTTGATCTGAAACACAATCCCGTCTAAAACGCACCTCCATTAGCGCATATAAAGACCACGAATGCTTCAGAAAAAAATGATTTAGGACTAGAAAAACAGATGTATCGTTTGTTAATTTAGGAACAGATGACAATAAATGGAAATTTAAAAAATGCTTCTTGCGCTTGATACGTCTTTATCATCATGTTCCACCGCCCTTATGAGCCGTCAAGGTATTTTCATTGACCAAAGGCACATAGATCTCTCTAAAGGACATGCAGAACACCTCATCCCGATGATTGAGGATATGATGTCCGCCTCAAATACGACTATGCAAGAGATCACCGCTGTGGTTTCAACCATTGGCCCTGGCTCTTTTACGGGACTGAGAACCGGTCTCGCTGCTGCGCGAGGATATGGCGTCGCCTTAAATGTCCCCGTATTTGGCGTCACAACACTAGAAGCACTCGCCCTTACCGCGATAAAAACATCCTGTATTGACCACCCAATGATGGTGACCATTGACGCCCGGCGCGGTCAAGTATATGTCCAAAAATTCTCCCCAGAGGGCACCCCACTGACCGACCAAAAAATTGAGAACATATCAGACTTATTATCTAACCTGCCACAAGAGAAATTAACGCTTCTTGGCAGTGGCGCCCCGCTGATTGCTGATGCGTGTCCAGGGGCAAACCTATTGGAAATCACCACGCCTCGCGCGTCTGCTTTTATCCATATTGCCCTACACCGTCCCCGTCCCCTGACGCCGCCTCAAGCCCTATACCTGCGCGCGCCCGATGCCAAACTCCCCGGAGGCATTATTCCCCCCGGTTTTGAATAAAAAACTTTCTAATTAAATTAACGGTAAATACCAATTATTAAAAATAAATACCTTCATAGTTAATTTTTTACGTCACGAGATATAAAAAAAATATTTTATTACACTATATATATATATTATAAGAAGCAGCGACCCTAAAGAATTAATATCATTGCTGGTAACATACTGAAATATGTTGTTTTTATGTTAAATCTATATTAACCTGTCGTAAATATATTTTTTTATTTAGATAGTCATGTTAAAAAAACTAAATATAAATATGTAATAAATTATATAAATTTTTTTTCATTTCAAGTATTAGAGCACCCTAGCCTTATGAATACAAATCTTGAATTTAAAATATTATCCCTTCTTTCCTCTCGGTCTTTTCATGATCTTTCAGGTCCTATTAGTGCCATATGTAACGGGCTCTCTTTTCTTGATGATCCTGATATCTATGCAACGGCTAAGGAGCACCTTGAAAATAGTGCATTGCACCTCAATACACGCCTAGAATTTCTTCGGCTGATGATGAGTGAAAGAAAAACATCTGAAGTTGGTTGGACTAAAATTCAAAAAATATCAGAACAATACTTTACAATATTTAATGATATTAATCTTCAATGGAATACAAACAATTTTACAGATGTGTGGAATAATAACCTACAATTTATCAAAACCTTTTACTGCTTAATTATGTCATGTATTGAAGCACTTAAAGGAAAAGGGACAATTACCATTAATGAAATTAGTGATAATACCCTTTCAGTTTCCATAATAAACGCCCACATAAATATGTACAGCACATCTCTTGCAATTCTGAATGCTCAGAAAGATGTAATGGAAAACCTCTCTGCTCGTACTGCTCCCATGGCATGGGTGACAACCTACTGCAAAACCCACCAGTACCCAATCGTCATTAATTCAGAGTTATCTATCAGTGAAGAAAATAAAAAGTCACAGATTACAATTCAAATTAACTATTAAAACTCCTTAATTGTGTTAACATAGTATTGTGTATATAATAAAATTCGCACTTTTGATTGATAAACTAAGAATGGAAACAATGTAATTCACGCCACTAATACTTATATTAATAAATATACAAAGAACTAGAATATACAAAGAACTAGATTTTTTATTTATTACCGCAAAATTCAAATTAGTTTGAGGTCAAACATGGATGAACTTTTAGGCGAATTCTTAACTGAAACAGAAGAATCCTTGGCTGTTGTCGACTTAGAACTTGTTCAACTTGAACAAAACCCAAATAACCCGGACATATTAAGTAATATTTTTCGTCTTGTGCACACAATCAAAGGGACGTGTGGTTTTCTTGGTCTGCCACGACTGGAAAAAGTTGCCCACGCTGCCGAAGATCTTTTGGGTCTTTTCCGCGATGGGTTAGAAGTGACACCAAAAATTGTTACGCTCATTCTCAATGCAATTGACCGTATTCGTGAAATTCTTCAGGAACTGGCCACAAAAGAAGTAGAGCCAGAGGGTTCTGACGAAGAACTCATTAAACAATTAAGAGAAGTTTACAATAACGCCCTCCAAGAGACGAGCGATCCCTCAGCAGCCGCACCTGAAGAGAGTATGGAAGATCTCCTCATGGATTTCGCCCCCCAAGGGGAAACGCCACCTGCTGTTGAGCCACAAGAGCAAATTGCGACCCCTGAAGAGGCCCCTGCTCCCAAAGAAGTTAAACCTACCCAGGCCCCTGCGGTACAAAATGAACAAGCACAAGCTCCAACTAAAGCCGCTCCCAAAAAAGATGTATCTTCACAATCAATTCGCGTAACTGTTGACCTCCTTGAGAATCTGATGAATATGGTGTCAGAACTCGTTTTAACCCGTAATCAACTTTTACAAATGGTTCGCAATGAACATGATAGTGAATTTGCGGTGCCTCTCCAGCGCCTCAGTCACGTAACAACTGAGTTGCAAGAAGGTGTCATGAAAACCCGTATGCAACCGATTGGAAATGCATGGGCAAAACTCCCAAGAATTGTGCGCGATCTGTCCATAGAGCTTAATAAGAAAATTGACTTGGAAATGATTGGTGCAGATACCGAACTGGACCGTCAAGTTTTAGAACTGATCAAAGACCCCCTTACCCATATGGTGCGTAACTCTGCAGACCATGGCTCAGAACAGACCGCAGAGCGTATCAAAAAAGGGAAGCCTGCAAATGGGCGTATTGTTCTTAATGCCTACCAAGAAGGTGGCCACATTATCATTGAAATCAAAGATGATGGTAAAGGGATTGACGCAGAGGTCATAAAAAGTAAAGCAATTGAAAAAAAGCTGCTAACTACCGCTGAAGCAGAGCTCCTTAATGATCAACAAATTTTACAAATGATATTTAAAGCGGGATTCTCAACTGCGGAGAAAATTACTAATGTTTCAGGACGTGGCGTTGGTATGGACGTTGTCCGAACGAATATCGAAAAAATTGGTGGAACAATTGAACTTAAATCCATCAAAGACGTTGGAACAACATTTACCATCAAGATTCCTCTCACTCTCGCGATTGTATCCGCGCTTATTGTTGAGTGCGGGAAGGAACGTTTTGCAATTCCTCAGGTGAGTGTTATTGAACTCGTCCGCGCCTCAAATAATTCAGAGCAACGTATTGAGTGTATCAATGATACATCGGTTTTGAGACTCAGAAACAGACTCCTTCCCCTTATTTCCTTAATGGAGGTTCTTAAACTCAATAAAGGGACGGCACCTTATGGACCAAAACTCGCGGGACTCCCCACGCGGGAAGTTGTAGATAACAAAGTCGCCACAGAAAAAGGTCTCCAGAAAGACGTCAAAAACCATACCTCTGGCAAAAATGACAAAGATAAATCTGAGGTTGATGACACAGGCTTAGTCCCACAACTTGAGAAGATTAACAGTCTTTTTGATAAAAATAATAATGAAATCTCCACCAAAAATAAAGACGAATTGTTCATTGTTGTCACGCAAATTGGAACCTATAAATCTGGTATCATTGTGGATCGTGTTTTTGATACTGAAGAGATCGTGGTCAAACCAGTCGCGCCAATTTTGCGATCAAACAGCATATTCTCTGGAAATACCATTCTTGGAGATGGCACAGTCATCATGATACTTGATCCTAATAGCATGACTACAGCGTCTGGTGTCACCGCCCTTTCAGACCATGAAAGTACGAAAACTGACACATCACTTGACCGCTCTGCTTCCCAGCCTATTGCACTCTTGGTATTTAAAGCTGGTGGAACTGAACCAAAGGCCGTTCCCCTGTCCCTCATCGCCCGCCTTGAAGAAGTAGACGTCTCGACAATAGAATCCTCTAATAATATGCATATGGTTCAGTATCGCGGGAAATTAATGCCTCTGATTATGGCAAACGATAAGTACACCATTAAGGAAGAAGGACGACAGCCCGTACTCGTCTTTGCTGATCACGAACAATCTATGGGAATTCTGGTCGAAGAAATCATTGATATTGTTGAAGATTATCTTGATATTGAAATTTCCGCTGCTACGGACGGTATGCTTGGATCTGCGGTCGTTAATGGAAAGGCAACCGAAGTTATTGATGCTGGATATTATCTTAACCTTGCTTTTGGTGATTGGTTTAAAACCCATGATGATTCTTCTCAAAGTGCATGGAGTAAACAACGGGTGTTGTTAATTGATGACAGCTCGTTCTTCCGAAACCTCATCGCCCCGCTGCTTGAGATTAATGGATTTGCTGTTTACCAAACCACCACCGCCAAAGAAGCCTTGGAGCTTCGTAATAAAGGGGAGATGTTTGACGCAGTCATTAGTGATATTGAAATGCCTGGAATGAATGGATTTGAACTTGTAAAAGAAATCAGGAGTGGTGGCGCTTGGAAAGACCTCCCAATTCTTGCCCTCTCTTCCCACACTTCCGCAAAAGATATGGAACAAGGACGTGCGTCAGGCTTCACAGACTATATCGCAAAGTTTGATAGGGAAGCTCTCATTCATACCCTAACTCAAGTGATTAACACGGTACCCAATGGAGAAAGTACACTATGACCAATTCTTTATTAGATGCATCCAGTTCAGATAGTAACCTTTATGTCACCATGATAATTGAATCGCAACTGTTTGGCGTACCCGTATTATCTGTACGTGACGTCCTAAGCGCCATGCGTATTACCAGTATTCCTCTTGCGCCTCCGGAGGTTGCTGGGGTCTTAAACCTTAGGGGTCGTATTGTTACTGCCATTAATTTACGTGTCCGTCTCGGACTTGAACCACACCCTACGAGCAATAGTTCTGGAATGTCGATTGTTGTAGAAAATAATAATGAACTGTACAGCCTTATGGTTGACGAAGTAGGAGAAGTCTTATCACTAAAAAAAGAAGACTATGAAAATAGTCCCGCAACATTAGACGCAAGATGGCGTGAAGTTTCTGCTGGTATATTCCGCTTAGACGGCAAACTAATGGTCGTACTTGATGTAGAAAAAATCTTTAGTTTTGCTGTAAATAATGTTATTGCAGCTTAATAATCTAGATCTAAAATACATAAATATTATGGAGTTACACAATGAAAACATGTTTAGTGGTTGATGATTCAAAGGTAATCCGTCTCGTTGCACGACGTATTCTGGAAGGTCTAGATTTTAACGTTATCGAAGCAGAAAATGGGAAAGTTGCCTTAGAGGCCTGCCAGAAAAAAATGCCTGATGGAGTTCTTTTAGATTGGAACATGCCCATAATGTCAGGCATAGAAATGTTACGTTCGCTCCGTAAAGAACCAGAAGGCGATAAGCCTAAAGTTGTCTTTTGTACTACTGAAAATGATATGGGTCATATCCGTGAAGCCATTGAAGCTGGGGCAAACGAATATATTATGAAACCATTCGATAGTGACATTATAGAATCGAAATTTACGCAAATAGGCCTGTTATAAGTTGGGAAAATGTTTAATACAGATAACTCTTATAACCAAAAAAAAATAAATGGAAACCCTTTCCAAGTTCTTGTTGTCGATGACTCTGTTGTCATTCGCGGTCTGATGAAGAGGTGGTTAACCTTAGATCAAGGCATAGAAATAGTTGGAACTGCAGTCAATGGTTTACAAGCTATAGAAATTGCAAAGTCTAAGTTTATTGAAATTATTATTCTTGATATTGAAATGCCGGATATGAATGGTTTAGACGCTCTCCCAGATCTCCTAAAAGCACAACCCGATGTCAAAGTAATTATGGCCTCGACGCTGACCACGAGAAATGCGGAAATATCTATTCGTGCCTTAGAAATAGGGGCGACCGACTATGTGCCTAAACCCATTACTTCCTCAGAGTTACACTCTAAAGGTGGCTATCGCTCTGAACTTATTTCTAAAATAATTGCCATTGCCAGTGAAACCAGAACGTTAAAACAACAGCCCCTCCCCGATAATGTAATTGATAGACCGGTTGATACTGGAAATGATCAAGACATTGAAGAAATACCAACTTTTAAAACTGTTGTTTTTGACAAAAAACAGCCTATAAAAATTCGATCGGCATCAAAATTTACACCAGAAATTATCGCAATTGGTAGCTCAACAGGAGGGCCGCAAGCCTTATTAAGGGTTTTGTCTGACTTGAAACAAAAGAAAATTAATGTGCCAATTGTGATCACGCAACATATGCCGCCAACATTTACGGCAATTTTTGCAGATCGAATCAAAAAGAATCTTCAATTAGATGCAAAAGAAGCATCTGACAAAGAAGAAGTCATTCCGGGCAGAATATACGTTGCTCCCGGAGACTATCATATGAAGCTCCAACAAAAAAGGGGACGTGTCTTTATTAATTTAACACAAAGTCCATTAGAAAATTTTTGTCGTCCAGCAGTTGACCCCATGCTCAGAAGTATTGCCACCATTTACGGTGAACGTGCTCTGACTGTGATTCTAACAGGTATGGGTCAAGATGGTTTTCGAGGGTCTGAAGTATTGACCAAAGCAGGAGGTACAGTTATTGCGCAAAACCAAGAAACTAGTGTTATTTGGGGTATGCCCGGATGTGTAGCATATGGTGGTTTTTGTAGCGCAATACTGCCAATCAACGATATTGGGCCTACAATATTAAAAGCTTTAGCAGGAGATGGTATATGAAACCGGAGAATTTTGACTTTATTGCTAATCTTATACATCAGGAATCTGGTATAATCTTAACACAAGAAAAAACCTATCTAATTGAAAGTCGTCTGACGCCAATTGGGCGCAACCACTCTAGCCAAAATATTGATGAGTTCATTGATATTTTACGAAAAAAAGCAAATAAAGACATCATAAAAGAAATCGTGAATTCAATGACAACGAATGAATCCTTATTCTTTCGTGATCAAAAGCCCTTTAACAATTTTCAAAACATTGTCCTGCCCAATATAATTAAAGCACGACACAATAAAAAAACTATTAGAATTTGGAGTGCAGCAGCCTCTTCTGGACAAGAGCCGTATTCTCTTTCCATTTTACTTAAAGAAATTAGCGCCCAAATAAAACAATGGAAAATCGAAATTGTCGGTACTGATATTTGTACAAATGTCCTTGAGCGTGCAAAATTAGGCATTTATTCCCAGTTTGAGGTTCAAAGGGGGTTACCAATCGGTTTGCTCATGAAATACTTTTCTCAATCAAGCGAGGGGTGGCACATTTCTGATGAGATCAAAAGTATGGTCACATTCAATTATTTCAACCTGATGAATGATATGAAAGAGCTTGGTAATTTTGATATTATATTCTGCCGAAATGTCCTAATTTATTTTAATCAAGACACGAAAAGACAGGTTTTAAATCAACTCGCAAGTATTATGGCTCCAGATGGGTACCTCTTTCTTGGTGGCGCTGAAAGCTTGTTGGGAATAACCGAAAAGTTTAAGCCTTTAGATGGATATCGCGGCATATATGTCCCAACTAATTAGGGTCTTTCGTGACCCTTCCTACATCCCATA
Source organism: Alphaproteobacteria bacterium (assembly GCA_965218375.1). Classification (GTDB taxonomy): domain Bacteria; phylum Pseudomonadota; class Alphaproteobacteria. The sequence goes on along the minus strand of OZ244618.1, from coordinate 1,779,288 downwards.
AGGATAGGTCTTTAGGTCTTGTAAAGACTCGCGAACAGGTGTAACCGCTCAACTTGTATGGAGTTAAGAACTTTAAACAATACTCAATTCTTGAAAGTAAAGACTTGTCACTATTATTCAAGTTACCCTCTTGGCAAAAACTACTTACACGCCGAATAATTATATGAGTCGGACAGATATAAGTATTATTATACCCCGACATCCGTAATGCTGCTACGCTGCCACCAGCTTCGGCACTTAACCGCAACAATCAGAGCTGGTTTATGGGCAAGCTCCCCGTTGCTAAACATTAAAAAGAAATTTTTTAGGTGCGGTGTGACTATACCGCCCCACTCTGGAGTGACCACCACAAAGCCGCTACACAGAGAGAGCCTTTTGCAGATCTCACTCCAATAGATAAATTCGGCGCTGTCATTTTGGACTTTTTCCTCTGACCACAACGGGTACGTCTAATTGCTCTAAGGAAAAAATATCCGTACTCACCTATTTATTTTCAATTGCTGCAATCTCTTGAAGCTTTTCTGAGAATATATGGCTGATACGTTTTAATTCTGAATTTTGACGATTACTGGCGCAAATAATCCCTATTTTCATAAAATATTATCTTTCTTTAGTGATAATAAATTATAATAAGTACTATACAATTTTTAAAAAATTTTTTACAATATAGGCGATAATTTTTTCTTGCTCACTCGAAACATAAAAATAGTATTTATCAACTTTTAAGAAAATTCACCATTCATTATATCATTAAATGAAGTTTTTTAATAATGCATGATAATAAAATACAACGTTGTTTTGGCAATAAACCTGGTCAGGAGCTTTACGCTCAATACCATGACCATGAATGGGGTATTCCTGTTGATGATGATCAACGGTTATTTGAAATGTTAATGTTGGAGGGGGTTCAAGCGGGGATTTCTTGGGAGACTGTCCTGAAAAAGCGTGAAAACTATCGGCAAGTATTTCATCAATTTGATGTACACAAAGTTGCTGCCATGTCTGATGATGACTTAAACGCGCTCAAAAAAGACCCAAGTATTATTCGTAATCACTTAAAAATTTTCGCGGCACGAAGAAACGCGAAGGTTTTCATAAATATTCAACAACATTTTGGCTCTTTTTCCCATTACCTATGGAGTTATGTGAAACACAAGCCGATCCTCAATCAGCGTGCGACCCTTCAAGATATCCCCACCACATCACCGACCAGCATGCTGATTTCAAAGCACTTAAAAAGAGCGGGTATGCAATTTGTCGGACCAACGATCATCTATGCCTATATGCAGGCTGTTGGACTCGTGAACGACCACGTCAAAGGGTGTTGGCGCTATACTCAAAGAGAGCACCTTTTAGAAAAAGAAAATTTGTAAAAATATATTATGTTGGACTAGAATTATTTTAATAATCACACTATTATTAAAATCTGATAAACCCTGAATTATCAACATATTATACATTAAATTCCTCGAGAGTATAAATAAAATGCGCCTGAAGAACTGCTATAATTTTAATGATTTTCGTAAACTCGCAAAAAAACGTCTTCCTGGACCAATTTTCAATTACATTGATGGTGGTGCTGATGATGAATACACATACCGCTACAATACCCAAAGCTTTGAGAAATGCGACTTAATTCCTAACGTCCTCTCTGGTGTGGAAGATATAGATATGTCGGTCACGGTTATGGGACAAAAATTAGATATGCCGGTATACTGCTCCCCAACTGCATTACAAAGGTTATTTCACCATCGCGGTGAAAATGCGGTTGCTGCCGCTGCAGAAAAATTTGGGACTATGTTCGGTGTCTCATCCTTGGGCACGGTCAGTCTTCACGACATTCGCACATTTAAAACGCCGCAAGTCTTCCAATTTTACTATCATAAAGACCACGGACTTAACCGTGCCCTCATGGAAGACGCCAAAAGCGCTAAAGTCGATATTATGATGCTGACCGTTGATTGTATTACCGGAGGCAACCGAGAACGCGACTTACGGACCGGTTTTTCTATTCCCTTTCGCCTCACCCTTGAAGGAATGCTACAGTTCCTGATCCACCCGACATGGGGCATTAACCATCTGCTGCACAAGGGATTTAGTCTGCCGCAACTTGATAAACACATTGACTTCAAAGGCACAACCTCATCAATAGGTCACTATTTAAGTGAAATGCTTGACCAATCCATGAACTGGAAGGACATTGAAGAAATGGTCAAAGTCTGGGACGGCCAGTTTTGCCTTAAAGGGGTAATGAGCGTGGAAGACGCCAAAAGAGCCGTAGATATTGGGTGCACCGGCATTGTGCTCTCGAACCACGGAGGGCGTCAACTTGATGGATCACGTGCGCCGTTCGATCACCTGGCAGAAGTTGTTGATGCCGTCGGCGATAAAATTGACGTGCTGATGGACAGTGGAGTTCAGCGCGGCACTCATGTGCTTAAAGCCCTCTCCCTTGGGGCAAAAGCTGTGGGACTTGGTCGCTACTACCTCTTCCCCCTTGCCGCCGCAGGTCAAGCAGGCGTTGAACGTGCCCTTACCCTTATGAAGGATGAAATCGCCCGCGACCTCCGTCTTATGGGCTGCCGGACCATCCAAGACTTAAACCGCAACAATGTGAGGTTCCGCTAACAGACAAAAGGTAAAAAGGACGCCTTAAAAGTCGACCCCAGGCTGTTGGACTCTTATTACCCCATGCCGCTAATAAGTGCGCCTGCCCCTCAATCTTAAGAGCTGCAAGGCGTTCCAAAAGTATGGTGTTAGGCAACTGTAAATAAAGGAAAAAGAGTATCCAGCGACATAAGACTGGGGCGCGCGTTACCAATCCATAGCGAGGTATTTTAGGCAAATTCCTCTACATTAAGCGCGTGGGTAGTGCAGAAATACTAAGCGCTTTGTTACATACTGTCCTCAACGCCTCATCTGAGATGTGTTCATAGTCATCTGCATCTACATTTGCGCTGCCGTGGCTGCTTTCTTCCTTGACACTATCGTTAATGTCAGTCAAGTCTGCAATATAGTCTTCACAAATATTTCCTTCGTCTCTTAGTTTCCCAATAATCATACCTAAACTTAATAATTCAAAATTAGGACGAAGGCTCTTAAGAACAGTTTCAACATAGGGGCGAATGCTTTTCATTACATCCAGTCGTTTAACCGAAGTTGGATCATCAATATATTTCTGAATAAGGTTATAGTTATCTTTGTGTTTCTCAATGATCATATCAGAAAATTTGTTGTGAGGAGTACATGATACGCCACTCCCCGAGTTATTCTTTATCATCTTGACAAAACAACCACCTTTCACCGTCCTAAACAATTTGGCAAATTCCATTGAGTGCGTCATGACAATCACTTGCGCTGCATTTTCAACAAATTCATTAATAATGTTTTTTGTCTGGGTTTCTCTGAAAAAATCTAAGCTGGTGATAGGATCATCAAACACTAAAATATGATTCCTAACATCTTTCTTGCGATATTTTGCAATAAAGAACGCAAAAGCTAGGGCAGATTTATCGCCGCTGCTGAGTGTATTAGATAGCTTATAGAGACAATCACTAGAGACGTTCGGGTCAAAAGCTTCCCCTTTTAATCGGATGTTAAAATTTACGCTTTCCAAGCGTGAGTTATCAGATTTTCTTTTTACGCCCTCAATCGAAAATTCTACACCAAAGTTTTCTAGCTCCCTATTGATGCTCTTTTTGTATTTTTCAAGTATAGCTTTAGATTCCTGATCTATTTCACCCTGTAACGTTTCTATTGTTGCTTCATAATCCTTTTTCTGTTGCCGATCCTTTTTTAAATTCTTATAAGTCTGCGCGGTTTCTGCATTTTTATACCCAATGTTATTGCAAGCAACGGTTATACGATCTTTTTCGTTCTGAACTTTTAACTTGTCAACATCTTGTGATGCGTCTTTAACCGCTTGTATTTTAGTATTCAGGTCTTCTATAGCAGCATTATAAGTATTAATAGCGCTTTTGAACGCCGTTGCTTGATTAAGCCCTTGTAATTCAATTTGGTTTGGAGATATCACTTCCAAGAGGTTGTCTTTCTTTCTCTTCAGTAAGCTATTTAGAGAGGATTTAAACATATTTACTGCTTCATGTAGCGAGATATCAAGAACTAGAGATTCCGATATTTCTTTATCCATCTTATGCCAGAAAGCGCAACGTTCAGCGTTACTCTTTACTAAACTAATGACATTCTTGATTACAGCATCACTGTATATGCGTTCGGTGGACTTAATTTGTTCTCCAACCTGACTGCGGAGTGCTTCATATTCTTCTGAAAAAAGCGTTTGATACGTTGCAATCGCACTATTTTCTTGAATGTCCTGAAAGCAAAATGGGCATGACTCATCGTTCCTACTTTTCAGTATTTCCATACCGTCTTTTATCCATTCATTATGTGCTTTAACATGTGCTTTATACTGGGCAGAAAATGATAGGCTCGTAAGATCCGTAGCAATCGTTTCTTGATAAGGAATTTCTTCAAAATTATGGATTTTATCTAGTTTTTTTTCTTTTGTAATATGTTCTACGTTTTTAATAACTATTTCGTTTTCACCAACACTTTTCTTTAAAGCTTCTAACTTATCGTTATCCAGCTCAGTGATATTATCCAGCGTCTTAATATCTGGGATTTCAGCTTTACCCGTTAGCTTCCTTTCGGCAGTCTCGATGTTATTTTTTAGCTCACCCTTGATACTAGTATGAAGCCGTTTGACTTCTTCTACCTTGGCAACATTTTCTTCGCCTAACACTATATAATTAAACAGCTCACGACGATTTTCTAGTTCAACACCGCTGGGTGAAAACACATTTTTTACGACAAATTCTTCATCAAAAATCTCAATAGCGATATCTGGTGTTTTATTCCACTGTCTATTCTTAAAAGTATAGGTTCTATGGCTAATTTGAAGACTTATCTCACTTTCACCTTTTGCGCCGATTGTTTTTTTTTCAATTAATCTTTGCGGATCGTTTTGCCAAAGCGACTTTAAAATTGTAGAGAAAGTGCTTTTTCCAGTGCCGTTATCTGCATATATTAAAGTAAACTGTTTTAAGCTCAGAGAGCTGCCAGGCATATCTTTAAAATTAACGTCATAAAATCGTCCGATATTCTTTACAGAATTAATTTTTTGAAACATGGCGCTCTCCTATAGCCTGACCCATAAAAGTATCACAGTATATAACATCAATAATATGATGCGCATCTTCTTTATGCGCCTTAAAGTGTTTATGGCTGAAGCGAGGATTCGTCTGATCAAAAGGATTGAGAACCCCCAACCTAAGAAATTATACAATAGCTGGTATTTCCCCACCAAGAGAAAAATGAGGTTGGTCTGCCATAAACAAGGGAAGCTTGGGAGAGAGAGTCCGCGCACGGTTACGCTAGTGACCACAGACTGGCAAGTACATTCAGAGAGGATGGCTGTGCTTGCAGTCCGCCGCTAACCGTTCTCAGCATTATAATCACTGTTATTAGCTTTTTTACAGGGTAGTTTTAGAAAACCACCCTGTTTTTTGAGATGAATTCTCTTAAAGCTCTGCAATATTGCGGTTTTTATAAGCAGACGAAGAAAGATAACAGTGATTTATCAGGGATTCTCACTACAGCGGAAGATACCGCCCATTTTTATGCGCGCCTAAAAACTCAATCAATTCAAGTTCAGTTAATCCTGCGATATCTCTTTTAGCTGTTCTGATATTAACATCCCAAACATTGGCCACATCTTCAGCCTTTAATGACAAGCCTTTTTGCAAAAATCCATAAAACCATAACTGTCTTTGGTTCAATTTCAGCAAAGTATTTCTATTGAGTGAGACATTTATAGTGACAGAACTGTCACCGTAATTGCTCTTATTTGCATTAGGGGGTGATAAGTTTAGTGTCCTCGAGTATCTAGAAACATTGCTATGATCAGAAAGTTCTAAAAAGGCTTTCATTAAGGTCGGGGAGCATTCCGCCAAACGCAAAAAATTAGCTAAACTTGGTATGTTTCTGGCCTTATACCAATTCCTAACTATGCGTGGGCTTACTCCTATTTTACGGACAATTTCTTTGACAGATGATCCATGCACACCATGATCTTTTCGTAGGTTATAAGAAATAATCTCAGCAAGTTCTTGCTCTGAAATTGTATGAAAAACTTGGTCGTTATTTGTAAAAGACATTTTACTGCTCTCTCCTTTATCATTGAAAAAGAACAGTTTGCGGTGCGTGGCCTAAAATTGAGACTAGGTCATGGCACCTTTTTGCGTATTAAACGGCAGGTAATAAAATTGAAGAATTATAAAAACAATCCCATAAGGGGTGAAAATGATCAGGATACAAAACGACAAGCGGCAATGTATGTCCGCATGTCTACAGATCATCAAAAATATTCAACAGAAAATCAAGAGCAGGCTATTCGTGATTATGCCGTTCGTCACAATATAGAGATTGTAAAAACTTACACAGATGGTGGGAAAAGCGGCCTTAGTTTTAGTGGGCGCGACGGGCTCAAAGCCCTTATTTCTGACGTCGAAGCAAAAATAGAAGGATTTTCTATCATTCTGGTTTCAGATGTTACGCGCTGGGAGCGCATCCAGGATACTGATTGATGAGGCAGAGGAAATGCCCTCCAGTAGCGCTTATGCTCACCGCTCTGGTCGCTTGTTGCGCGCCTATGAATTGGTTGAATATACACCCAGTCGGGATATGCGCTATATCGAAATCAACCGCCACATTCGATCCCTTTATCCTGATATTTGCGAAAATGTTATTCAGCGCATTCAGAACCTAGGCGGCAACGTGCACCGAGAAGTGGAAACGGACATGATCTTTGTGAATAACGAGGTCCAAAGTCTCTATCGTGATTTCACGATGCTTCAAAACACAAGCTGGAAGCAATCGTTGGAAGGTAAGGCTGGATAGTGGCCTAACACCAGATATCACTATTATTGTGCGCTTGGATGAAAGTAATAAAGATGCTCTCGATTATTATATTTTACCTGCAATTGATGTCGAAGATCCCAAGCTCAGATTAGCTGATAATAATGGCCTCGCGCTTGATTGTTACCGGTTCGACGATTTGGAGCTTTTCTTTTCGCTTGCGCAACGCGTGAATATACAGGAGGCCGCATAATGTCAAAAGAATACAAATTCCAGATGATATCCATTGAAGAAATTCACGTTACGAATACACGGGAACGCAGTGAGAAAAGCTTTCAGGATATGAAAGGAAACATTTCTCGAGTTGGATTGAAAAAGCCTGTGACCGTAAGGCCATCAGATGATGGTGAGGGGTATGATCTAGTTTGCGGCGAAGGCCGCCTTAAATCATTTGTAGCGCTTGGTCAGAAAACTGTTCCAGCCATTGTTCGCCGCGATCTCTCCCAAGAAGACGCCTTTGTTATGAGCCTTGTAGAAAATATGGCGCGCAGACAACACTCAGCGATGGATCTTCTAAAAGGAATCGAAATGTTGAGAGATCAGGGATACGGCGTGATGGATATATCGCGAAAGATAGGCCTTGGTAACTCTTATGTCTCCGAAATTTTAAATCTATTAGGAATGGGAGAAGAGCGCCTTTTATCTGCTGTTGAAAAAGGCCAACTCCCCCTAAGTATTGCAATGAAAATTGCCTCTTCTCCTGGCGAGGAACAACGCGCGCTACAAGAGGCTTATGAAAGCAAAGAGTTGCGCGGTAAAAAGTTTATCATGGCGCAACGTCTTGTAGAAAAACGCCGTAATCTTGGGAAAGGCATGCGTAAAGGCGGACATAAAAGAAACACTGATGGGCCCTCAGTCTCTACACGGCAAATGCTTCGAAAATTCCAGACCGAAATTGATCGTATGCGCTCTCTCGTCGAAAAAGCAGACACGACAAACAACGCGCTCCTCATCATTGTTGAATCATTTTTCAATCTTCTCAAAGACGAGAACTTTATAAATCTCTTGCGTGCTGAAAATATAGTAACCATGCCAAAAGCTCTAGTGTGCATGATCAAAGAAAGGGAAAGTTGATATGAGTAATGACGATGTAAAACTCGGATTTGAACAACAGACCATTGAGCTGAGTTTAAAGGATATTATTCCATTAAAGACCATAACGCAGGCATTACGTGAAAGTCGTAAATTTCAACAAATTACCGCATCTATTAAAGAAGTTGGCGTCATTGAACCACTTGTAGTCACCAAAGAATCCTCATCAGACAATCGTTATATTCTTCTACACGGACACCTACGCCTAGAGTGCCTTAAAGGGCTTGGAGAGAATAAAACTGTCTGTCTTGTTTCAACTAACGATGAGGCTTTCACCTACAACAAATACATTAGCCGCCAAGCTCCTATTCAAGAGCACAAAATGATTCAAAAAGCAGTTGAGAACGGCGTTTCAGAAGAAAAAATTGCACAAGCACTCAACGTCAATGTTAAGAGCATCATGCAAAAGCGTAGCTTATTAGACGGGATTTGTCCCGAAGCTGTCGATTTGCTCAAAGATAAAATGCTCGCCAGCGGTGTTTTCAGGGTTCTTAAGAAAATGAAGCCTTCTCGTCAAATTGAAACGGCAATGCTCATGATAGACACAAATGCTTTTACTGTGCCCTATGCCAAAGCTCTATTAGCCTCAACAACTAAAGAGCAACTTATCAACCCTGACAAACCCAAAGCTGGCACAGGCCTAAGTCTAGAAAAGTGCGCGCGCATGCAAAAAGAACTCACCAGATTAGAGCGTGAATACAAACTCACCAAAGATGAGAGAGGGCAAAAAAACTTGGTCCTACAATTTGCAAAAAATTACCTCGCACGACTTTTAGATAATGTGCGCATCGTAAAATTTCTAAGCGACAACTATCCCGATATTTTGGAGGAATTGCAGAAAATCGTGGAAATGACATCTTTGGTCAATCCAGATGTGGAGTCAGCAGAATAAGTTAAGGCAGCTCGATCAATTAAGCTTGGCAATAAGATCTTGAGCGCCGTAGCAAAGCAATAAGGGGACAGGGACCCTTTCACGTGAAAGCCGTAAAAGCGCTGGGACCGCAGGAGAAGCCATCTGAATATGTTCAGATATGAAGCAGGTGCGGAGCAGGAATGGTGGCGAACCCGCACGTAGCCTGTCACTTTTTATGATTCTAATTCTTCGGTATTTGCCAAACGGTAACTTGTACTGCGACCGCTTCCGGGATTTTTGATAAAAGCACCCATTTCCAGGAGCTCTTTAATATCCCTAAAAGCGGTATCCGTTGAACACTTGGACAGCTTTGCGTATTTAGATGTGTTCATATGGCCTTTAAAATCTTCAAACATTCTATTCACGATCAAGCGTTGTCGCTCATTTACTGATTTCTGATTTAAATGATCCCATAATTTGGATTTATGAAGGACGGTGGCCAATGTTTCTTCCGCGCCTTCAATGGCTCGCTCTAAGCATTTTAAAAACCACATGAGCCATTTTGTAATATCAACATCGCTTTTTTGCTGCGCTTCAAGTTGAGCGTAATAGTCTTTACGCTCTGCCTCAATTTGCGCAGACATTGAATAAAAACGCTCAGCGGTATTATCTGCTCTGGCGAGTGCCATACCTGCAATCGCACGCGCAATGCGGCCATTACCATCTTCAAATGGGTGAATTGTAACAAACCACAAATGGGAAATTGCCACTTTGATAACAGCATCAAGGTCTGATTTCTGGTCCAGCCATTTTAAAAATGCGTCTATTTCCTTTTTTAAGGCTTTAGCATCCGGCGCTTCAAAGTGAATTTTCTTACGTCCTATAAGGCCGGAAACAACCTGCATAGCACCAGCCTCTTCTAGACGATAAGCCCCAACAGTAATGCGCTGCATACCACTTCTACCCGTTGGAAAAAGCGCGGCATGCCAATCAAACAAACGACCTTCGCTTAGCGGCTTATCAAAACTCTGTGTTGCATCCAGCATCATCTCAACAATGCCTTCAACATCACGGCCAGCTGGAACAAGACCGGCCATGTCTATACCAAGACGTCTAGCAATCGATGAGCGCACCTCTTCAGGATTAAGAATCTCTCCCTCAATCGCGGAGGATTTAATAACATCGTTAGTTAGGGTATTAAGGCTGGCTTCTTGCTTTAAATCAAAACCAAGCGCCTGCATGCGGCCTAATAATCGCCCCTGTATATGCCTAACTTTAATTAAGCACGGGATTATAGTTTCCTGGTCCCAGGAAAAATTAGGCCAATCTTTATGTTCGTAAATCCACATTATAATCACCGCATGTTTTAATGTGATTATAGCTCGCATTCGCCGCAAAAGCAACAACATTCACTGCATAATATGCGGTGAATACGAGACTTAATCGGCTTATGAGATATTTCATATGGTATATTATCACACTATTTTATGGATAATAAGGCTGTTTGTTACCGTAATTTGAATAACTAAACCGAATTACAACGTGTTTACGTGACATTAATTACTTAGCAAAGCTGCGGCACTACAAATTTTATCAATTGCAAAATCTATCTGTTCTATCTCTAAATCGGCACCAAAACTAAACCGAACGCAGCTATCAATGACATCTGTCTCAAGCCCCATTGCTGATAGGACATGGGACGGTTCAATGACGCCTGATGTGCAGGCAGATCCGGTTGAGGCCGCAATATCAGTTTGCAACACACCAAGTAAAGAGCCCGCATCAAGCATATCAAAAGCAATATTTGCATTTCCGGCGTGTCTATTTTCCAATGCCGGGCCAACTAATTGAATGTTACTTATTTTCTCCTTTAGCTGTTCGTAGAAATAATCTCTTTTTTCTCGAATAGTGTTATTTATTTCCACCCTGTTCTCTCGAATGTATTTAGCTGCTGCCCCAAATCCTACGCACAAATGTGTAGGTAAAGTGCCTGCTCTAATCCCATTTTGCTGCCCTCCACCCCAAATTAAGGGCTGCACTCTATTTTGAAGTTCGCTCGATATATACAAAGCTCCTATACCTTTAGGACCATACATCTTATGGGATGACAGGCTAACCATATCCAAGTTCATTTCATGCACATCGAGCTTTTGGCAAGCGGCAGATTGTGCGGCATCAGTGTGGAACAAAGCACCATAGGATTTTGCGAGCAACGCGCACTCTTCAATTGGCTGAATACTCCCAACTTCATTGTTAACCGCCATAATTGAAACTAACAAAACATCATTATCAAGGAGCGATTCATATTCCTTAATATCTACCGCCCCCTCAGAAGTGACTGGTATGTAGGTAACTTCATAACCTAAAGACCGCAAATATTCTGCTGGAGCTAAAACACACTTGTGCTCTATTGAGCTAATAAGAATCTTTTTTTTCTGCGCTTTTGGGCTACATATTCCAAGCAAGGCTAAATTGTTAGCTTCTGTAGCCCCTGAAGTAAAAATAATCTCATTAGGGTCTGCATTTATAAATTTTGCCACCTCAGCCTTAGCTGCCTCAATTGCTTGAAATGATTTGATGCCCGCAATGTGCTGTGAAGAATGAGGGTTTGCATATTCTCTTGCTAGAAATGGCTGCATTTCACACAAAGCATCCTTGCACACTGGGGTACTGGCTTGGTAATCCAAGTACACAAAATTTATTTTTGTCATTTATACCAGTACCTTATGGTGATTTCTGTGAATTACACAGATTTTATTAAAAAAACAACTGGGCATCATCACCAGTTTTGAATACAGTACATGAGACTGGTGATGATGCCCAGTCTTCATTTTAGGTGCATTTCATGAATATAAGACTTTCGAATAATAAATATAAGCCACAGTTTGCAGGGCACGAGACCTTTCACCTCAGGTATGGGTGGTTAAAAAAAGCTACTGATGAAGTAGCGAAAGCACGCGAAAATACCCGCAAAGTATTTACCGATGACGACGCCATAGCTTCTTTCGGGGTAGGGAAAAATATGGTCTCCGCAATTCGCTATTGGGCTCATGCCTGTGATGTTATTCTAAATCGAGACGGGGAAACTATAGTTTCAGAGCTAGGCGACTTCTTGCTAAGCGATGACGGTGCTGACCCTTTCATGGAAAACCCAACATCACTATGGGTATTACACTGGAAACTAGCATCAAATCCCAAACACACATCAACATACTGGCTCTTCAATCATTTTTCTGAAGGCAGCTTTGATAAGGGCATTCTTATGAAAGCTCTATTAGGCGCTGCAGAGCAATACGGGTGGAGCAAACCTAACGAGAAAACACTAAACAATGATTTGCTCGTCTTATTAAATACATATGCGATGGACGCCACCATTAAGAAGGGCCCTAAAGAAGATAGCTTAACATCCCCGCTTACAGAGCTAGGCTTAATCAGAAATGGAAGCGGTGGACGCTTTCATTTGGGTTGGGGAGCAAAACCAAGTTTAAATAAAGGCGCTTTCTTGTATGCCCTATGCGATTTTTGGGAGCAGTACTCAGATGCTAATACTCTTAACTTTCAAAACATACTTTTAGATCCGGGTTCACCCGGAAGAATTTTCTTAATGGATCAAAATGATCTCGCTGTAAGGTTGATGGAAATTTCAAACGATACTAGTGGCTTGATTTCTTGGTCTGAAACGGCGGGCTTAAAACAATTAATTCGCTCAAAGCCTTTTAATGAAGAAATAAAGAAAAATTTCTTAATGGAGGACTACTCATCTGTCCATCATAATGCGGAAGCAGCTTAAAATGAGCTTATCAACAAAAGTGAGTATATCAGGGCGGTTTTTACGGTCCATACGTATTGATCAAGATACTAATGCCTCATCCATAGAGGGCTATGTGTTCTCCAAATCATTGCAAAATTTACTACTCGGCATGGCCGAACAACAGAGAGATTCGGGACAGGGCGCTTATACATGGACAGGCCCATATGGTAGCGGAAAATCAAGCCTAGCAATGGCATTTACATCGCTACTGTCAGGATCAAAACCTCAGCGGGAAGCACCTATTAATGTGATGGGCAAAGACTTTGCAGAAAAGTTCTCGACCCTCCTGCCCCCTAAAAAAAATGGCTGGAAGTGCCTATCACTGATTGGCCGCCGCGGTGAGCCGCATCAAATCATAGCCAACGCTTTAACCTCATTGGATTTAATAAAAACGACCAAATCACTAACCTCAGAAGAGGTCATTGATGCCTTACTATCCATCGCTGCTGCATCACCTGAAAATTCAGGTGGGCTAATAGTTGTAATCGATGAAATGGGTAAATTTCTTGAGAATGCTGCCATTTCAGATGGAGATGTCTATTTTTTCCAATTGCTTGCTGAAGCTGCATCAAGAAGTAATGGCCGCCTAATAGTTATTGGAATTCTACATCAAGCATTCCAAGAATATGCTAGCCGAATAGCCAGAGAATCTAGAGATGAATGGACAAAAATCCAAGGCCGTTTTGTTGATATTCCAGTAAATCTATCTGGTGAAGAGCAAGTAGAATTAATTAGCCGAGCAATAGAGCATTCACTAACTCCAAGCATCGCTACAGACTTAGCAAAACGAGCAACAGCATTAATTAAAAAAAATCGCCCTAGTTTGGGGGGAGCAATGGAGGGTGCATTAACTAACGCTTGGCCATTGAACCCAATCACTACCATTTTACTAGGCCCAATTTCAAGGCGCAGTTATGGGCAAAACCAAAGAAGCATATTTAGCTTTTTGGGCTCATCTGAAGGTCTGGGATTTCAAGATTTTTTACGGCAGACAAAAGCCTCTTCCAATAAAACATTTTTGCTAGAAAACTTATGGGATTACTTAGTTTTTAATCTTGAACCTTCAATCGCCGTATCAACTGACAGTCACCAATTTTCTGCAACAAAAGATGCATTAGCGCGATGCCACAAAAGCGGTGAAAGTCAGTTAGAGGCTAGCATAATAAAGACAATCGCCTTATTAGAGCTCACGCAACGTCAAACGGGCGTTGGTGCAGATATGGAAGCATTAAGCCTAAGCTTACCACTGGCCTCAAAAAAAGAAATCGCAACCGCCATCCAATCGCTTGAGAATAAGTCGATTATTATTTTCAAGAAGTTTCGCGACGTGTACGTATTATCTGAAGGCAGTGACTTTGATATAGAAGCGGCTTTAAATACTGCATCTCGTGAAATATCCTCAATTGATCTTAACTCTGTTTCTGAAGCTTTATCTGTCTCATCAATCAGCGCAAAAAGGCATTACCATCAAACGGGATCTTTACGCTGGTGCGATCTCCGCGTGATACCCGTAAACCAACTTGAAGATACATCCAAAACTTTCACTAAAGAAAGCAGTGCCTTTGGGCTTTTTGCTTTGGCTCTTCCCACAAACAATGAAAATAAAGCGACAATAACAAAGACCATTAAAGCGGCTCAGGATAATGCAAAAACTTTTGACTTTGCAATCGCCACATCAAGCCAGGCTAAAAATTTACTTTCATTTGCTAAAGATAGAACTGCGCTTACTTACATACTAAAAAACAATAGAGAGATCCAACGAGACAAAATTGCTCGTAGAGAAGTGAATGACCGCTTGGAAGCAGTATCTCATCAAATAGAACAAGAGGTTTGGCTATTATTAAATGGTGCCGACTGGCAGATTAGCGCAAAGGAAAATCTTCGCCTTACATGGACCGGAATAAATGAGCTCGCATCAGAATTGGCCGATAAGCGATTTAATAAAACTCCCCGCATTCATAATGAGCTATTAAATAGGGCAAGACCTTCAGGTAGTGCCAATGGGGCGCTAAAGATACTTCTCCACACAATGGTTCTTCGCGAAGGCGAAGAGGGTCTCGGGTTTACGAAGTACCCGGCAGAGAAAGGCTTGTTCGTATCCCTAATCGAGCACAACGACTTGTACAAAAAAATAGATGGTAAGTGGCAATTCACTGCCCCTACAAAAGATAATAAGGCGAATCTACACCCCCTATGGCAGGCTGCACGTGATTACCTACAAGCTAACGATGCAAGAAGCATTAAACTAGACGAAATATATGACATATGGCGAGATGCTCCCTATGGCATAAAGGATGGAGTTCTACCATTATTAGGCGTTCTCTTTATGATAACAGAGCGATCTAACTTAGCTTACTATAGAGAAGGCATATTCCTTTCAACTATTACAGACCTAGATATTGATTACCTCCTCAAGGCATCAGAAGTAATTCAAATTCGCTGGATGAACATGAGCAATATTGCACGTAAGTTGCTTGCCAACATGGCTGATGTCGCGGCAGAACTAACAGGGGCACCTGTCTTTGACCTTGAGCCATTAGATGTCGGGCGCGCCCTAATTGCGGCTTATGAGACAGCTCCTCCATGGGTTCAAAGAACATCTAGGCTATCGAAAAATGCGCAAGCCATACGCGCTTTATTTAAGCGCTCCAATGACCCTAATAAGTTTATTTTTGATGATATCCCCGCTCTCTATGCTGATCAGACAGACATTACAACAGAAGAAGGCATAGAATTCATTTCTGATCATATTAAGCAGGGCTTAAAGGATATACTAGGAGCCTATCAATTGATGCTAAGCGGATTGAGAGAACAGGTTCTTGAAGAGCTACAGGTCCACAGCCGCTCGACTCAGGCATACACCGAGTTAAATGAACGCGCTGCAAATATTAAAGGAATATCCGGAAACCTTAGGCTCGAAGCATTCATTAATCGAATTACTATGTTAGATGGTGGCGCCAAACAAATAGAAAGTTTGGCAGGTTTGGCTATTAATAAACCTGCTAAAAACTGGATTGATAGCGATTTAGATCAGGCTGCAGTTGAGCTTATCAATTTTTCTCAACAATTTAACAAACACGAAATGGTTGCTCGCGTTAAGGGGCGTAAAGATAAACGTGAAGCGATGGCGGTAGTTGTAGGATTAGATGGCCGCCCTCAGCCTTACATGCATGAATTCGATGTCATGGAAACGGATAAAGAAAGGGTCTCATCTCTAGCCAATGAAATCAAAAAACTCTTAGATGTTAGCAAAAAAGGGGCAGGAGAAAATCTGCTACTCGCAGCCCTAGCTTCAGTCAGTGCTATGATTATTAATGAACAACAAAAATCTAAAACTGTAGAGAAAACTAGCCATGGGTAAGGCGTTTGAAAAAAACAAAGCCTGTTTTGAACAAAATTTTGAACAAGCTCGTGCTTTGAATAGCCAAATGAACAAAATTCCCCAAATCGCAATAACATTGACTGGGGGATTATGGTTTGCTGCGGGATTAACTGAGAATGTAGATTTAAATATCAGCATAAAGTTTGCTTTACTGCTATTCGCGGGGTTATGCAACATAGCCTTCGTATTAATTAGCGTCCGTCTCAGAGATGTCCTTGAGAGTTATCTTGAAAAGATAAAGAAATTTAGCGGAGCTAACTATGCGAGTGGCAAACCAGACAAACCAAAAATAGAATGGCTAAGCAACTACAGCATGATTTTTACGTATTGTTGGCTTATGGGCTTCGCTTCCCTATTCTCTTTTACTGGGGCCTTTATCTTCTTTTGGCCATTTAATATTTGTAAATGGGTCGGCGTGGCGGCGCTTATTATTACATTGTTTGTTCTTTGGTTTGCTGGTAGCCGCCCTAAAAAGAAATAAAGTTATGAATTCCACAGTTCAATATTATGACGAGAATGCCCAGAAATATTACGAAGCAACTTTGGGGGTTAATATGTCTCCAATTTATGAAGCGTTTCTTTCCAGGATTCCTAAAACCGGCATTATTTTGGATGCCGGCAGTGGATCGGGCAGGGATACATTATTTTTTTTGGAGAAAGGATACGCAGTCGAAGCAATTGATGCATCTGCGCTCCTAGCTCAATTAAGCACAAACTTAACTAATCAAGTTACTCGCGTTATGAGATTTGAAGAAATAACAGAGGTTGAAAAATATGATGGTATATGGGCCTGTGCATCGTTGCTACATGTGAGTAGGCAACACCTCCTGCTTTCTCTAAAGCAGTTAACTTTGGCTTTAAAAATAAATGGGCTTATGTATTTTTCATTTAAATATGGCACAGAAGATAGGCTGGACACAGATGGTCGCCACTTTACCAATATGAATGAGGATTTAATTAGAGATTTAGTAGGTAAGTATAATCAGCTTAAAATTGAAAGAATGTGGGTTAGCCATGGTGAAGGGGATCAAAAAGGCCGAGGCGATTGGATAAATACTCTAGTAAAAAAAGTGAGTAAATAGATGGAAGGCGCCCAAAAAATAAAGCATGTATTAGGCATATCTGGTGGTAAGGATAGTGCCGCATTGGCAATCTACATGAGTCAAAACCACCCTGAGCTTGAAATTGAATATTTTTTCACTGATACAGGCGAAGAACTAGAAGAGGTCTATTCTTATCTTGCCATGCTCGAGGGGTTCTTGGGGAAACAGGTCAATAAACTTGATCCCAACCGTGATTTTAAATTCTGGCTTACACAGTACAAGAACTTCTTGCCCTCAGCTCAAACACGCTGGTGTACCCGCATGCTCAAGCTCAAGCCTTTCGAAACTTGGGTTAAGGAGGAGTTCCTAGACAAGGGGTATACAGTATACAGTTATGTGGCAATACGTGCTGATGAAGAGTACCGTGAAGGATACTCCTCCAAGAACAGTAAGCTTATTGTTAAGTTGCCCTTTAAAGATGATGGTATCGATAAGCCAGCTGTTCTTGAAATCCTTGAAAACTCTGGCCTCGGCTTACCAGCCTATTATGAATGGCGCTCTAGAAGCGGATGCACCTTTTGTTTTTTTCAGCGTAAAATTGAATGGGTCGGTTTAATGGAGCGTCATCCAGAGGCTTTCGAATCTGCTAAGGCACTTGAAAAAGATGCATTAGAGCATGGCTCCCCTTTTACATGGAGCGAAGGAGAGTCCCTTGATGATCTTGCAAAACCGAAACGCATTGCGGAAATCAAAGCAGACCACCAAAAGCGGCTAGATAGAGCAAAAGCTAAAAAAGTTGTTGACCAACTACGCCCAGATTCTGGATTAATTGATATTGACGATTTATACGGACAACAGAAAATGTGTTTAGCATGCCACAAATAGAATAATAGGTTTAAATGTTTCAGAAATTATTTGATCTCCTTCTATTTCGAAAAAATTCAAAGGCTAGTGAGCAAACTGTTTCGAAAGAAAAACAGAGTGTAACACCTCCATCTGAACGAGCAGTAAGCCAATCTCATAATTCAGATTTAGTAGATAAAATCAGAAATAAGATCAAAAATCTAAGCGATTCCAAACGATCATTATCAGTCCATAACTTAAATTTATCCACTCGTTCACGAAATATTTTTATTCGTGAAGATATTGGAACGCTCAATGATTTATTCAAAATAGAGAAACATATTTTTCTATCATGGCCGTCTTTGGGGGGGAAATCACTAAAAGATGTTCATGAGGCTATTGCTGAGTTGGAGAAAACTGATGATGTCAATTTCGAGGCGGCGAATACAGCTCAAGGCGATGATTTTTCTGATGCTGAGGACTGGATCAGCTCTTTTTTAGAAAAAAACAATACTTATGTAGATGAGTTTTCCAATTTAAAAATTACAAACAACTCAGATTACGTTAAAACTTTTGAAAATCTATCCAAATACGCTGTAATTGATGCCGAGAACTACCGTTTTTGTTTTCAGTTCGACGGCGTAGATCAGGCCGACCCAACAAAAATATTAGCCATTTTACCTCAATGGCTTTTGGATATGGATATTTACTATTTTGATTGTGATACCCGCTTAAAGAATTTTGTCTCTGCCCAAGAAATTAGCACAGTTGGTTGTTTGCAAGGTTTTACGTTAAGTGATTTTCTTAATGCCCCTAAAATGGGAAGAGGGAGCGTGAAAAAGCTTTGCTCTGCTTTAATTAACACTCAAAAGAAAGGCCCTCCCCCCACCGCAGATGACCCAGAAGCTTCATCAAAAAGTTTACATGAAGGGTTTTTTAAGAGTTTGAACAAAATTGAAGATGAGACACATCTAAAGATAATTAAAGAACGACTTGGGGTAGATACCGCACCACGTACATTAGAGGAAATTGGCCAGGACATAGGTATTACGCGTGAGAGAGTTAGGCAAATACAGAAAAAAGTAACCGCCAGAATCATTGATGGGGAATTTTGGGACGATACACTAAAATACAAAGTCCAATCTCTATTAAATAATCCAAGTGAACCTGTATATTTAGATGAGATGGGAAAGTTTGATCCTTGGTTAGACGGTTTTGTAAATAACCAAACTTTATTACAAAACTTAATAATTCATTTCTCTCATATGTCGCCAAAATTTTTAAAAATTAATGATCGTGCAATTCTTGCTCAAATTGATAATGAATTATGGCGTGAAACGAGAAGCTCATTATTAGATGGTTTTGAATACGATTTGAGCTTTAATTATTCGTTAGAGGATATTGAACTTCTTGTTGAAAACGCATTAAGAACCAAAAATGCAAGCGAACTAAATGGCTTAATGTTTAGCGATCTTTACCAAGATTTGAATTTTTCTATGGTTGATGGAGAAATGATTTTAGTAAGTATTGGTAATTCTACAGGCAGTAAAATTAAAATTATTTTAGAAGAGTCTGACACCCCCCTCCACTATAAAGAAATAAAGAAAAGATACGAAAATAAGTTTGGTGTAGAAATAAGCGATAGAAATATCCACGCTAGATTAAATTACAATGGGTTCAATCTTTTTGACAGAGGCACCTATGGTAATGACAAGCATATTGGGCTTAGTGATACAGGACGTACAGAAATTATACATCAAACCGAGAAAGTTATCTCATCTGACGTTAGCAGGCAGTGGCATTCTTCAGAAATATTAAAAAAAATAATTCCCAAATTGGATAGTCTTCTGTGCAAGCGTATTGACCAGTACATACTTAATATTTGCTTACACAAATCAAACAACATTTCATATTTGGGTAAAATGATCTGGGTTCTTAAGGGTGAAGAAACAGAATACGAAAGATTGCAAATTAAAAATCTTGTTGTGACTGTATTAAAGCAATCTGGGAGGCCGATGAAAGGTGACGAAATTGAAATAGAAATCAAGAGACTTAGAAGTGTAGGTTCATTTTTCATAGCTAGCCTCCAACCTAATGAGTTATATAGCCGAGTTGATCCAGCTACTTGGGGATTGATTGATCGAGATTTCATTCTCAATTTGTCTGAATGGGGAAAAGTTAAAACATTTTTATTCGATAGGCTTAATCACATAAATTCAGCGCTTCATTCTTCAGAAATAATGCAAGCACTTCAAGAACTAGATTTACCTGAAAATATAAATATCGGTCACGTTCTTGGCATTGTGAACGTAGATGACAGATTCAGGAAGTGGAGAGGTAATTTAGTTGGTCTATCAAACTGGAGCACCCCAAACCGCTTGACTATTTCAGAGGCATTGGAAATGTTTGTGCCCCAATCAAGCAATAATGTGATTTCCTCTGATATTGAAACGAAAATGAAAACTGCTCTTGGGTATGATTTTAACAAAAGTAGGATACATGCTCATTTATACAAAGAAGGCTTTGCGTATGATAATGAGCAACAATGTTGGAAAAAGGTAACTTAATTAAATATAGTGATAGAGATCATATTTTTTCAAATAGGGCTCTAATATTTTATATGCATCGCGTTTATTCAAAGATAAGCTTGCAAATTCATTAATTCGTTGGAGTTCAGCGATTAGTAATTTGCGTGCGATCTCTACTTCCTGAATATCGTCAAAGGGTAACGTAATGAAAAAATCATATATTACCGCCTTTTCTTTGCCTAGACTTTTCCTTAAAATCCGCCCACGTCTTTGAACAAATTGCCGTGATTGCCGCGAGCTAGATAATATGAAAGCTGTGCTACATGCAGGTATATCCACTCCTTCATCAAGACATTTCATAGCAACAAGTGAGTCAACGCGCTCATTTTTGAAGTTATCTAAAATACGATCTCTTTGAGCTTTATTTTCTTGCGCTGTAAAATGACAAGATTTCCAACCGTTTTCGTGAAGGATTGTTGAAATTAACTCAATCTGTTTCATTCCATCACTATCAGCCTGGTTTTCTTCATCTCCCAATTTTCCTTCGGCGCAATAAAAAAGGCTATGCTTAATAGGCTTTATTTGCTGTAACAAGTTCTTGAGGGCTTTAGGTTTATTACTCGATCCGTTGGTAATTCTCGCGCGTTTATTTAATAATATATTTAATTGGCCCTCACTGTCGCTTGTATCTTTTGAATTCTTTATAAAGGCAAATAGTTTAGAAATCTTTTTAGAAAGCCCTATATACTCTTCGGCTTCGTCTTGTGTAAGTGACACCGGAATTAAATGATATTCGTATGGTGTTAATACTTTATCGTCTAGTGCGTTTTTGAGAGTGTATTTAGCTATAGGCCCGCCATAAAAGTCTTCAATCCTATCATTCCCGATATCTTCCTCTCCCCTATCGGGGGTAGCAGATAACCCAATTCTCATACTCGCGTTATTTGGTAAAGCATTCGAAACTTTTTCTGCGCCATGATGGTGGCACTCATCGCCTATGAACATTAGGTAATCTTCCAAGCCATCTTTCATTGAGTCTATTAAATTATAGAAAGTTCGTGTTTTGGAGGACAATGTTGCATCTACTACAACGACAGCAGCAAAACGAATCGCCCCAGAATTAAAGAGCATTACTTTTTCAGTTAATTCATCTACCCATTTAGCTTCACCTCCATAACAGGTGAGAGCGTAGATTCCAAAAGTCTTAAGTTCCACAGTCCATTGGTCAGCTAGATTTTGATAAGGGACAGCAACTACCATGAAGAGTCTTTTGCGGCTCTCAAACATCTTTACCGCCCCGTAAATCGCAGTAATCGTCTTCCCTGCCCCTGTAGCAAGTTCAAAAAGTCCATGAAAATTATTTTCTTTCCATTTTTTTAAAGCTTCGCGCTGATGATCTCTTAATTTGAATTCATTATCGCCAATTTTAAGGGGAATGTGTGGGGTCGAAATGACTTTTTTAGCTTGTGGCTCAGCGTTAAAATGTTCTTGCCAAAGAGAAATTTCGTTTTCAATTCTTGGTCTTTGAACGTCAGGATATTTTTTTTCAAGTACCCTTAATGTTATCTCGGAGAAATTTAATACTAGTGTATTCTTGGCTTCATTTCCCCACAATCCATTGAAGTTATTAACATGGGGCTCAAAGTGTTCCTTAAATTCAGGATACCAACTTTTGAAAACATTGATTGTCTCATAATTAAAGGGTAACAGAGCATTGTTTGTTTCATTCGCCGACCCCTGGAAGACAATGAAATCACCGTTTGTATCCCTAAAAATACCTGTTTTTTGATGATGAATTCCATGACGTCTAAGGGCTATCTTAACATCTAATCTATGGTGTTTTATTAACCATGTAAGGGCGTTGAGCTGGTTTAAGAATAATTCAGATGAACTAGATTCTACAATTTCTTCAAAGTTTTTTTCTAACTTTTCGAGTGCTTCTCTCTCTCCATAGCCTTGAGCGATTGCGCTGTATTCGTCTTCTGTCAAGGTAGCACCGCAAATAAGGCGCATGTAGCCATTATTCTCTATAAATGGCGCCAGACCGCTAGCGGTACTGGTCAACATTTTGGCATCAAAATAGCCAACAGCGCGATCATATGCGGATGAGTTTTGAAGTGCGGGCAGGTAAAAATCTTCTAAAATATTGTCGTGCTCAGAATCATAGACAGCTTTTATTTCTATATCTCTTAACACTTAAAATTCTACTTCTTCAAATTGTTTATCTTCTTCTGGAACATTGAAAAAACCTGATCTGTTTAACCCTTCAATTAATGCTTTTGCTCCATGAGGATCGCCAGGTTTTTCATCCAGCCATCTTTGGAGAATATGAAACCCTCCATTTGCATATTCCTCAAAAATTTTGACCATATCCTCGCTAAAGCCACCAGCTTCAGAGTCTTCCACATTGTATCTCAGAACCCCTAAGTTTTTAGTTTCTGCTAGGCCTATTAAATATATGTAATCTGTGTATTGCCCATTATCAAAGGTGTGCCATTCAATGTTATCAACCTCTTTTCTATCAAAACTTTTGCGACGACCTTGTTCAAAACCCAACATGGCTGCGTAGCATTGGAGCGACTTGATAGTATCGAATACCTTTACCTCTAAACTAGTGTCTTTAGAGGTGAGTATGGTGATTAACTTCAAATGTTCTTTGCTTCTATAAATTGATCTCATTTTGCATCACCCCCTACTTTATAGATTTTCGTCTGATTTTTCTCTGTTTCGTATATAGAGCAAGAAATTTCTTTTCCGTGGAGATTTATAATATCAGATGGTTTATCACCTTGCTCTTCAGCAACTTCCGAAATTAGCACGTATTCTGCTCCAACCTTCTTTCCTAAAGCATCAATTACATCGTCATCACCTTGAGTTTTAGAAACTAAGAGAATGACTTGGCCAGCAAGACTTGGCAAAAATTCTGCTGTAGATTGCCTGTATGTTGGATCAAGCTGTCCAAATGGTGAATCAAGCATCAACGGCGCCATCGTTCCGGGCTTTAACAAATTTGAGACTTCGGCACGACGATCTGCTGCAAACCCGACAAGTGAAGCTATAAAAGCTAAACCTAATGGCTGGTTCTCACCACTACTTTTAGCAACAGGGAGTTTTGTGGAACCGTGGTGCATATCAAGGTTAAAATTCTCGTCAATGTTTGCGTAGTAACTCCGTCTAGCTGTTTTTTCAAGAATTCCATTTACGCTTTCTATAATCTTCTTGCGAGATTCTTCCCTATATTTACTAAGCTCTTCATCAAGCCTTTCAATCGTAAGATCAAGCAGTTTTATTTTATCCTGTAAACCTTTCGCTTGGTCGTTATGAACGAGCATTCTATTTCTTAAAATTCTTTTCTTATCAATCGTTTTGGCACGGTCTTCACAAGCCTTTTTATGGCGGGTAATTTTTTGAATTAGTTCACGACTTTCAGTGGTTCTCTCCTCTAAGGCTCTTTCGCGCTTCACAATTTCACTTACTTGGCTGCTTTGTAGTTGCGTGCTGCATTCCTTGATTTGTGCTTCGTAATCCTGAATTTCGTTATTAATTGTAACCAACTGCCCACTGACATCCTGAAATTCTTGGATTGCAGTATCCTTAGCCTGCTTGATCATATCTATTCTTTTTCGGATGTTGAATAAGCGATCGCTCATTGTTGCAGTGCCGGCCTCAGCTAACAGTTTTTTGATAGCGCCCTCTTCGTTAGAGTTTTGTTCAAAAGCCCTATCACAAATGCATTTCTTAGATTCAATGATGTCATTAACAAAAGTTTCGGCGATCTTACTAGGTATCTGACCTTTGATATTTTCACTTTCGATCATTTTCAGGCAAGCTTCGTTAGCTTTTGAAGATAATAGGCCCACGCTATACTGCTCCAGCCATCTAACGCGCTGAGCTTCAATTTTGATTTTTTTCTTGTCAGCTTTGTTTTTTTGTTCCTGAAAACCATCTCTTCTCTCCTGAATTTTTTTAGCACCTTCAGAATTTCTCAATTTATCTTGTATTTCCTGCTGTGCCGTTTTTGAAAATTCAAGATCACTATTGAACACAATTATTTCAGCCTCTTCTGAGCGGGTTTGCTCTTCAAGCTTATCAATTTCAATTTGAAGACCGTTTGATTGATCATTTTTAGTAAGTGCGCCTATCTGTTTTTCGATATTTTTTTTCAAGCTAAGCAAGTCATTCTTAGCTTGAATAGCAGTATTACAACCAAGCATGCTTTCAACAGCTTTTATGACTTCGCGTTTATTTTTCTTTCCTGCGAAGGTTTCAGCATACTCACCGTCAAAAAAGAAATACTTAGACATCTCTTTGGGAATTACTGATTCAACAAGCACATTTGGACTAGGTATAGAATCCCAATTGCCATTGTTAATAAGGTAAGCATTAAACTCACCCTCATCGGAGTAACGCTCATTGGTGCTTCTCTTAACAAAATAATCTTGGTTATCATGTTCAAAATAAATCTCTACACTTGCTTCGAAGTCTTCTTCTTCAATCGCTTGATTGCTTACTATTTTATCGGGGTTTTCAAATCGCGTAGTAAGCTCTTCATAAAAACACCAGAGCAGGGCATTTAAGAGTGTTGTTTTACCAACCCCGTTCTCAGCATGAATAAGCGTAACATTTTTGGACTTATCCGTTGAAAAACCAATTTCTTGTTCACCGTAGAATTGACGGAAATTCTTTAAAATTATTTTTTGTAAATACATTCTGTCCCCTACTCGCAGAATTCGTCTAGAGCTTTATTAATTTGCTCTTTTCTGTTTGTTTCCTGGCTTTTTTTAGCATAGGCAGGGTTTTCTTCGATTTCAATTACCCTCGCCAAAAACTTGTCTACTAGCTCCCTATCCATTCTAAAATACCCTTTCAATCAAACAAAATACGATTAATTTATAAATGATTTATTATATTATGCCATTTTTAGCCAATTAAATAGGCTAAAAAAATTTGCACAAAATTTATACTGACCGCATAAGCGTAACGTTATTCTTACGCCTATTGGAAATCTAGGCTCAAAAGCATCTAGAATTTTCTAACTAAATATATCGCACTCTAATATTCAGTTGATACCCACCCTACATTCGAGCTAACATCTTGCTGTGAATGTAATTTTGCATTCACCGGGGCTTTATAACCCTGCACGTAGCGGCTGACATCAGCCGTCATTGATGTCGCCTTTCGGTCTTATGACCGGGAGGCGACGATATATGTCCAAGCCTCGCGGCTAAAAATCGTCGCGGTTGTCTACGTGCAACTTATAAACTCCCGGTCACCAAGAGCAATCTTGGTGACTTTTTATTAGGATCAAAGGGAGTCACAAATGATCAAACTAACCAAAATTGCACTTTCGTGTTGCATTTTCACCATTCTTACTGCGTGCGCGGCCTCCGGTGTGCACGTCAGCGAAGCGCAGATGTCTAGTTTTCAAAAAGATAAAACAACCTATGAGCAATTGGTTGCAGAGCTAGGTAATCCCACATCCAAAACAATCGATTCCTTTGGTAACACAGACATCATTTATGTGTATTCGGAATACCAAACGCGGCCAGAAACTTTCATTCCTTATGTCGGTGCGTTTGTTGGAGGTGGAGATTCTCGGACAAATATAGCGAGCTTTAAATTTAATAAAGTGGGCATTTTACAAGATTATAGTTTTTCAGAAACGGCCCTAGGCACAGCAAGCAACTTAAGTGCAGGTATTCAGCCTGATCGCGTGCCTGTTAAAAAGAGGGGCAATAATTAAATGATCACGCTGCAGCAAATATTAAATTCACAGTCGTCAATACTAGAAGGTAAGAAGGTCAAGTTGGTGCGGCACAAAGATAGCCGCCCTGAATATCGTGAACTGCTAAAAAACAAGGACACCCTCCTTGAATATCAAAAAGAGCAACCCAAGGACGTATTCGGTACTTGCGATTATATCATCAGCTTTATTGGGCTAGACCGATGCCGCTCAGTGCTATTTGGCGTTTTTAAAGTTGGCGCATCAAAAATGAAAAAGGGGATGTATTACTATGAACTTGAGCCAGTTTCTAAATTTGATGCGTTTGTAGATCGTCTAATTATTGATTGGGGCAAGAGCCCGATTTCTTGGCACCAATGGTATCACACGCAAACAAAAGAAGTGATAGAAATACTACCCGCAAGGCTACATAGGCAACTTTCCGGACCTACTTAATTTTGTTCTTGAATTCGACGAGCTTAAAAACTTGATTGATAACCCTGATGCCAATTACGAATGGCGCAATCAACTCTGCGCCGTAAAAGGCATTTACCTGATTTTGGACAGTAAGACGGGCCAACAATATGTCGGTAGCGCAAATGGTAAAGACGGAATTTGGCAACGCTGGAGTGAATACGCCGCCAACTACACCGGCGGCAACAAAGAACTAGTCGCGCTGATAAAATCAGACCCGCATTATTATCGCCACTTCCGATATTCAGTTTTACAGACCTTGCCAAAAAACATCACAAAGCGCGAAATCGTCGCTATTGAAAATCTTTATAAACAGAAGCTTGGGTCAAAGATGCACGGCCTGAACCGGAACTGATATAGGGCCTGATTTGGGAGTGACCCAAGCCAGGTCAATAACGCAAAAGACAACTCCAGTAACGCTTGGGCGGATATATTTTGATGCGCGCCTCTTGCCTTTTCCTGCAAATAGCGTACACTTAAATCATCCCAAGTTTCGGGCGACAGAAGATGCATGGCATCGATCTGGTGAGGTGAGCAAAGACATGGTTCTGGCTCGAATAACTTCTTTATAAACCTGAAACTTTAATACACGGCATGGTCCCGGATGGGTTTCGAATTTAGACATGGCTCTGATTTGAACTTTATTCGCGGAAACCATGCCTTTTTCATGTCTCGGTTTCCGCAAGTTTAACTTCAAACTCAAGGAGATTGTCAGATGACATCCAAAAAGAAAGCCCCCGGAGGCTTTAAAAATGCCGGATCACCACATAGCTATATGCTTATTGATATAGGCGATATTAATCCATACGCCAATAATCCAAAGCAACATCCCGTGTGGCATGTTAACCAGCTTACAGCCAGTATTGAGCAATTTGGTTTTATCACCCCACTTATAGTGAGCGAGCATAATGGTAAATACATCATTATCGCTGGACATGGCCGTTACGAGGCCGCGAAGAAACTTGGCTTAAAGCAAGTGCCTGTCATTCTGGTCAGTAATTTATCAGATGCCCGAGTGAAAGCTTACCGCATTGCTGATAACCAGCTCAATCTTAATACCGGTCATGACGAAGATCTGTTGCGCGTTGAGTTGCAAGAGCTAGACAAGCTGAACTTGATTTTGATTTGTAGATCTTGGGCTTCGGCACTGGCGAGCTCGACATTATTATTGGCGGTGGATGCGTCCGCTGAGAATGATGAAGCTGACGCCATCCCTGAAATTAAAGAAAAGTTCGTTACCAAACCCGGTGATATCTGGATATTAGGCAATCACCGTCTTCTATGTGGTGATGCATTAGTACCTGCAAATTATAAAGCATTAATGAATGGTGATACGGCGCATGCGGTATTTAGCGATCCGCCTTACAATGTGCCTGTAAGTGGCCATATCTGCGACAATGGGAAGATTCAACATGATGAGTTTGCCATGGCCAGCGGGGAAATGTCCAGTGAAGAATTCGTAGCATTCTTGGCCGCATTTATTGCGCTTGTTATTGAGTACAGTAAAAATGGGTCATTGCATTATCTATGCATAGATTGGCGCGGCATCCATCAACTCATCAGTGCCGGACAGGGGCAATATTCAGAGCTTAAAAATATCTGCATTTGGAATAAATCCAGCGGCGGAATGGGCTCGCTCTACCGCAGCAAGCATGAATTTGTGCCTGTGTTCAAAAATGGAACAGCGCCGCACACCAACAATGTACTTTTGGGGGCATCGGGTCGTTATCGCACAAATGTTTGGGATTACCCCGGCGTCAACACCTTGGGTGGCACGGATAATTTGAAACTTCATCCCACTGTTAAACCTGTTCCTATGGTTGCCGATGCGGTTCTAGACAGCACCAAACGTGGTGAGATTGTACTAGACCCTTTTGCTGGTTCAGGCTCCACTCTTATCGCCTGCGAACAAGTGGGCTGCGCTCCGCGCTGCATTGAGCTCGAACCCAAATACTGTGACGTCATAGTGCGCCGCTGGCAGGCGTTCACTGGGCAAACGGCTGTGCACGCAAAAACTGGCCAAACCTTCAATGACATTCAAACACAAGGAGAATCTGACAATGAGTAAGGATAACCGCAAAGATGGGCGTAAAAACAACAACCCGCCTGATGAGCATAAGTTCAAGAAAGGCCAGTCGGGTAATCCGGCTGGTCGCCCACGCAAAAGAAATCCACCTTTGATGATGAAATCAAGGCTGTGTTTGGCACAGAGCGTGAGGTTGTCATTGATGGTCAGCCACAAGTCAAAAGCTTGCGCCAGCTCATACTACAGCAGGTAGGCGTAGGTGCGGCTAAGGGTGACGCCCAAATGATTAAGCTGGCACTCCCGTTCATAAAGTCTATGGATGATGCGCCGGAGCTTGAGATTCTGCCCGAGGATAAGAAAATCATCGACGATTTCATGAAACAGTTCAGTGAAGATGGGGAGACAAAAAATGAAGATTGAAGATTTTCAAAGACTCCTGCGCCATGACCTGACTAGTTTTACGCGCTTTGCGTTCGATATTCTTCAACCTCATGCGGAGTATCATCATAACTGGCCAATCGGAGGGGCTCTAACGCAGGTGAAGGCTGGTAACATCAAGCGGCTGATCATCAATATGCCGCCGTGAACGCTGAAATCTCATTGTGCGAGCATTGCCTTTCCGGCGTGGCTGTTGGGCCGTGATCCACGTCAAAAAATCTTGTGTCTACACGGGAGCAACGCGCTAGGGCGTGATTTGGACGAAGCTTGCTTTGAGCTGATGAGTTCGCCGCGTTATCGGGCTTTTTTCCCAAGCATGCGGGTTGCCCTTAAGAAAAACAAGATCTGCACAAGCTTTGGTGGCCATCGTCAATTCATGTCGATCAATGGCCGCCTCACAGGTCTTGGTGCTGATATTGTTATTATTGATGATCCTATCAGCACCGCTGATGCCCGCGATCCAAAAGCGCGCCTGCTACTACACCAGCAATTCGACGATAATATATCGCAGCGCCTCAACAACGACGGTGCAATTATCGTGGTGATGCAGCGCTTACATGAGGATGATTTGACAGCCCATCTACTAGCTAAAAATGAAGAGTGGGCGCATCTAGATTTATCGGCCATCGCGTTGCAGGACGAAATCTGGCACTTACCCTATAATCGCACGCACCTGCGCTCAAAAGGTGATGTATTGCATGCGGACAGAAAATCTCATGACGGGCTGTTAGATATATTGGGCTCTATTGGAGGGTACGCTTTTGCTCAACAATATTTGCAGGGGCAATATAAACCTCGCTTCGGCGAGGAAGGCCATGGCAGCGTATTTCTAACACCGTTCAGGGAAGGTGAAGAGTGGGATCCACAGACATCACCACCGCGCTTGCATGGTTTTTACCGTTTTGATGAGGCCGACTTCATTCGCCCTAAGGTCTTCGGCATTGGTGAAGACCCTCTTCCTGTCAATATGCGCTCTATGCTAACGGTGGATGAATGGACAAAAGATACGCAAATTCTTCGTGATGAGATGCTTCTGCCCAGTGGCGACATCAACCCAGATTGGATTAAAAAGCAGGAGGAAAAAGATAAGTTTTAGACTGGACTTACCTGCCACAGGAAGCATGTATGGAGCTCAACGAAAGGAACTCACATGCACGAAACATTACCACTACAAAAGCTCAGGGAGCAGTGGGCCGCTTGCCTGGGGGCGACAGCCTCACACACGTATTGGCCGCACCATATTGGAGAAAAGCCTCGCTTATAAACTTCAGGGCGGCCCGAGCTCGAAACAGCAGGCACGGCTAAATCAACTGGTCAGGGAATACAAACGCAATCCCGCCTGCTTTGACAAACGCGCGGGCGCACTCAAACCTGGCACACGGCTTGTGCGCATTCATAACGGCAAAAAACACAGTGTGCTGGTGAAGGCTGATGGCTTTGAATACCAAAACCAGACCTACAACAGCCTTTCAAAAATTGCCAATGACATCACCGGAAAGCGCTGGAACGGATGGGTATTTTTTGGATTGAAGAAAGTGAGCGCATCATGAAAAAAACCTGCGGAATCTACACACGAAAATCTACGGATGAACGTTTAGACATGGAGTTCAACACGCTCGACGCACAACGTGCTTTTGTCCTTCGCACAATTTGAGCGGGAGGTCTCCGGCGAACGTATTCGCGACAAAATCGCGGCATCAAAAGCTAAGGGCATGTGGCAAGGCGGCAGCCCGCCCACTGGATACAGAATTGAAAGCCGCCAGCTGGTTGCCAACCCAAAAGAAGTGAAAACGGCGGAGCGCATTTTCCACCGCTACCTCGCCCTCGGCAGCGTCAGAGCATTAAAAGAAGAGCTGGAGCGCGATGATATAAAAAGCCCCGTGCGCATTTCCTTGAAGGGCAACACCATGGGCGGCGTAAAATTCTCACGCGGAGCGCTGTATGCGGTTTTGAAAAATCCTGCTTATATAGGTAAAATTTCACACAAAGGAACAATCCATGAAGGACTGCATGATGGTATTATCCCGCTAGATATTTGGGAACAAGTTCAAACAAAACTTAAAGAACAAACAGTTACAAGAACGAAGCAAACAAAGGGGCGGCATATGCTGCAAGGCTTGCTGTACGATACGAACGGCATTCTCTACGGCCCAACATTCACCAAACGCCATGGTCGGCAGTATCGTTATTACGTGTCGCAAAATTTGCTGAAAAACAAAGGTCATCCCAATGAGGTAATGGGACGATTGCCGGCGCACGAAATTGAAACGCTAATCACAACGACAATTCGAAATAATATCACAAAGCTCTGTAATGAAGCTGAAGGTCCAGTTTTAGAGCACCTTCTAAAACGCAAAGAAGACATTCCCGCTTATGATTTAATCCGAAAATGTGTCGCCAAAATCACAATAAACTTTGATGAACTAACGCTTGAAATAAAACCTAAAAAATTCAAAAAGTTAGTTGAAAAACATCTGAACGTAAGTGTTACTGGATCTGAAGAAATTAGTCCAAGGTGTGATCTGGCGTGACGAACATTTTGACGGCATGGCGCTGAAAGACATCGCCCTGCGCGAAAATTGCTCTCAAGCCTATGTTGGCAATACCATTTTCACCAGCTTCGACATCCTTCAATCCGTATAAATTTCCTGCTAATTCCTAGTTCATTTGAACACTCCCCATAGCGTAAGCTAGTGTTCCTCACATTTTTTTCTTAATTGCGACGTGGAAATCACCATCCGACACGCGGTAAAATGGACCGTAGAGAAAATGGGCTATATTTGGGGTGAAAGGGAGTTTCTTTGCGCGTGTCGGGAAAGTGGATCACGGCAAAGGCCGCACACGGCGGGGCTTCAGGGCTAAAATTCTCTGGAAGTCTCGAACGTAGGAAAAAATGGCTGGGGCGGCTGGATTCGAACCAACGAGTGGCGGTACCAAAAACCGCTGCCTTACCGCTTGGCTACGCCCCAATAATTACGGATATACCGTCAAAGTCAAAGAATGTACTTATATAAATTAAGTTTCGAATTTATACAAGGCATCACGCAGCCGCGCAAGAGTTTTTTTAATCTGAAATAATTTATTTTGATAATAAAACACGACACACCGCTTAATATTAACCAAAATGAAATAATTAAACGCGTAATACATTACTAATATGTACTCTTAAACCCTTTGATAAAAAATAAAAATACATATAAGGTGGTACATTAGATAAAGAATGTGGAGTTTTAAAAAATCTCCTTTGATTCGCTGTAGGACTTTTGACCATCCCGACTTTCAATGTTATGGATGTTTTAAAATGACTCTTTTACGTAAATGAATTTCAGACCTTGACCAAACATATATGAATACAATGAAGTACCTATCTCGACAATCAGCTGCCCTGGTATTGACTAAGATTTGCGCCATGGTGTCGTTGACCTTCCTCAGCCTGCTTCCCCTGAACAGTGCTTTTGCGCAGAATTTTCCTGATCCGCCTCGGTTATACTCTATGAAGAATGTGGCCATTCCTCACTATTCCCGAGGGAAGCCTTTTGGAGTTTATAGTATAAACCTCAGCCTAAAGCTTGGAAGAAAAACCAAACTTCATTTAATTCAAAATAATGATCCTTTATTGCGCGCGGAATTGGCAAAGAATATTGGAAGAATCACGATGAACCAACCAAAGTTTGCATTTAACCCAGATCAAATTGGAAAAAAAATAGTTGAGGAGTGTAATAGAATCTTTGGCGTAAATAAAGTGACTTATGTTTATTTTGAAAGAATTATAATTCGTACTAAATAATTAAATTATCTGGTCATAGGGATAATTTGATGACAGCTTTGTCAAATTTAAATATTGTTTCAC
This sequence comes from Alphaproteobacteria bacterium, assembly GCA_965218375.1. Classification (GTDB taxonomy): domain Bacteria; phylum Pseudomonadota; class Alphaproteobacteria. The sequence continues at coordinate 1,746,290 of OZ244618.1, read as the reverse complement.
AAGAAATTCTTAAATAAAAAACATTTACAATAAATCATCAAAATAATGGAACATTAATATGGACACCTTGTTGTTTATCATCATTGGTTATGCTTTAGGGTCGATACCTTTTAGCCTTTTGATTACCCGACTTGCAGGTCTTGGGGATATTCGAAATATTGGATCTGGCAATCCAGGTGCTACGAACGTTCTGCGGACGGGAAATAAATTTCTAGCCCTGCTCACCCTTCTCGCAGATGGAGCAAAAGGGGCTATCGCCTTCTTTATTGCATATAAATTCGCCACGCCTGAGCTGGCATTTATCACAGGCACAGCGAGTATTGTGGGACATTGCTTTCCCGTATGGCTTGGTTTTAAAGGTGGAAAAGGCGTTGCGACGGCCCTTGGTGTCTGGCTTATCAGCTTGCCGCTAGTTGGTGTAATTGCCATTGCCGCCTGGCTTACAGCTGCCCTTATATGGCGTACTTCTTCTCTATCTGCATTAATTAGTGCATGTATTGCACCCCTATCTGCATATTTATTCTCAGCCCACGGATGGTTTGCATCTTCAGTATCCCCCCTATGGGCAACAATAAGTACAGCTCTCATCTCGGCAATTGTGATCTATCGTCATAAAGACAATATTACCCGCCTTCGCACAGGGAGGGAGTCTACCATTGGTAAATAACCTCGCGGGCTCTAAGGCTAAAAACTAAGGGTCGCAGAAACGGCACTCTTCCATTTTTCATACTTTTGCACTCGCGTTGAGTGTGTGATGTTTGGAGTATAGTGGTGTTCAGTTTTCCAACGTCTTTCATAGGTGGACATATCGGGCACAATTCCTTCATATGTCCCCGCCAACCACGCAGCACCAAGGGCAGTGGTTTCAATATTTATCGAACGCTGGACATCAATATTACAAATATCTGAGACAAACTGCATAGCCATTTTGGAAACAGACATTCCCCCATCCACACGCATAGCCGTTTGCATCTGCCCGCCTAAATCTGCTTTCATTGCCTCGATCAGGTCACACGTTTGAAAACCTACACTTTCCAATGCGGCACGCGCCAGTTCACGGGGGCCCGTATCGCGGGTTAGACCAAAAATTGCGCCTCGACACTGACTGTTCCAATAGGGAACCCCCATACCCGTAAAAGCTGGAACAATAATAATATTGCTTTGCGTGGACGCCTTATGGGCAAGAGTGTCCACCTGATCAGCGTGGGTAATAAATCCCATAGCATCGCGCAACCACTGTACCACAGCACCAGCAATGAAAATCGACCCTTCAAGGGCATAGGTCGGCGTTCCATTCAATTGATAGGCAATGGTCGTCAACAACTGATTTTTTGATAAAACCGCCTTCTTACCAATATTTAAAAGGGCAAAACAGCCCGTTCCATAGGTCGACTTTAGCATCCCTGGCTGAAAGCATGCTTGGCCCACAGTGGCCGCCTGTTGATCACCTGCCACGCCGTTTATAGGAATTCGTGCACCAAAAAATTTCTCTACCGTCCTTCCAAAATCAGCACTACAATCCTTAACTTGCGGCAACATAGCCATGGGAATTGTCAACTTTTGGCATATCTGCTCTGACCACCTTCCCGTGTGGATATTATACATCATTGTTCTGGCCGCATTGGTCGCATCGGTCACATGGTGCTGGCCACCCGTCAAGTTCCATATGAGCCATGTATCAACCGTGCCAAACAAAATATCTCCGTTCTCAGCGCGCGCCCTTAGGGTTTTGTCTTGGTTCAAGATCCATAGGATTTTTGTGGATGAGAAATATGAATCTAATAACAGGCCCGTCTCTTCCCGAACAGAGGTCGCGATGGCCGTGTCTTGAGCGAGGGATTGACATAGCTCAAATGTGCGCCGATCTTGCCACACAATTGCATTACCAACTGGTTGACCTGTTGTTTTATCCCATACAACGGTGGTTTCTCGTTGATTTGTAATCCCGATAGTGACGATATCCTTGGCGGTAAGGTGCGCCTTCTTGAGGGCATCCCGTACGGTGGAGATGACCGTCTGAAGTAAATTCATAGGATCATGCTCAACCCACCCACTTTGAGGGAAATACTGAATAACTTCTTCTTGAGAAGACGCAACACATGATAAGTTTTCATCAAAAATAAGGGCTCTGGTTGACGTCGTCCCCTGATCGATGGACAAAATAAAAGGCATAGTTTTATCTTTATTGTTAAAATATCATCTGGGTATATTCCCTTGGGAAATTTTTATTATCTTGCTTAGCATATACCATACTTCAGCATTATATTCCCCCTTTAACCTTAAAAATACCTTTTCTTCGTCGGGCTTACTTAATGGGGACTTCCTTCCACCACTCATCCAATGCAGGAGGACTCGTAATTGACACCAACTGTCCTAACCGTGGTGTGACCAAATTAATATTTTGCTCTTTGGCAAGTTCGGTCACACGGGTTGGAGGGTCGTACCAATTGTGGGTAGAAAGATCAAACATGCCCCAATGAACTGGCACCATAATTTTTCCCCTAAGTTCAACAAAACCCTTTACAGCCTCCTCTGGCATATTGTGAGAAAACCTCCACAACTCATTATATTGGCCACACTCCATAAAAACCACATCGAACGGCCCATAACGATCACCAATATTCTTATAATGGATGTCATAGCCCGAATCACCGCTATAAAAAATGGAATAGTCTGCGCTTTTGATGACCCAGGATGCCCATAGGGATTCTCTGGAACTAAACCCTGACCGACCAGAAAAGTGTTGAGACGGGGTGGCCGTAAACGTTAAATCCCCTAATTCAGTGCTTTGCCACCAGTCTAATTCTGTAATCCTTTCTTGAGGAATCCCCCAAAAAAGTAAGTGCGCCCCAACGCCCAAAGGCACAAGAAAATGCACATCCTTGTCTAAAAAGTATTTAACGACATTCATATCAAGGTGATCATAGTGATCATGGGAAATAACGATATAATCAACCTTTGGAATATCCTCTAAGGCATAGACGGGAGGTTGAAACCTCGTCACGAGGAAGTTAACAGGCGTCGCATTATCCGAGAAAACTGGATCAATAAGAATGACTTTATTATTAAAAGATACCAAGATTGTTGAGTGTCCAAACCAAATAAACTTGATAGAATTCTTAGTCTGTTCAAAATCAGAAAAGTCTGAAACTGGCGCTTCTGGAAATGGACTGGTCGGCTTATCCTCGTTAGAATTAAACCAAATACTGGGCTTATCCTTGGAAAAAGGATTACTAAAAAGAATATTGAAGAATTTTTTACTTTGGTAATTGCCTTTAATACGATTTTCAAATACTGAATTTTCCTGATCAAAATTCGGGGATTGAGAAAACCTTTCTATATCCTCTAAAGTTGGACGTTCGCCAAGTTGCTCAATAAAATCTATTTCTGAAACCATTAGTGTGCCACTAATAAGGATAAATAAAAGCAAAAGATATTTCATGAACATGCCCATAATCAAAAGGTGGAACTAAAAAAACTTCACTGAGTATATTCAAAACTAGATGATTAATCTATTAGGTGAGTAAAATTTTTATTTAAGGTCTCTGAGCCCGCCCCATAATCACCTCCCAATCGCCTATTCAATCATAATAAATGGGCGATCCATTGCCGAAATAAATCCAAAATAAGCCTGACTGTCATATAAGGCACTCATATTCTGTGGCGTCACCGTAGATTCAAATGGTCCAGAACGAAATATGTCTCCGTCTTTAAGCAGTAAAACATCATCTGCATACCGCGCCATCAGATTAATATCATGCAAAATAACAATAACTGTTTTCCCTTGTTCTTTAACAAACTTGGTCAAAAGTTTCATAATTTCATTCGCATGGGTCGAGTCAAGATGATTTGTTGGTTCATCTAAGAGCATGATGGGCGCCTGTTGGGCCAAGATCATCGCAATCCACGCCCGTTGCCTTTGACCGCCGGATAACTCGGCCAAAGGACGATCGACAAATTCAGTCATATGGGTAGCCGCGATGCCATCATTAATTGCAATTTCATCCTGTTCACTCAGGGGTGACAGAGGTTTACGCCACGCATAACGCCCAAGGGTCACCAGCTCTTTAACCTGCAATTCTGAAGGTGCCTCCGAAGTTTGGGGCAATAAAGCCATTTGCTGCGCACGTTTTTTAGCAGGTACCGTTAAAATGTTCTTCCCTTGCAAAGTAACGCTCCCCGTATGACCACGTAAGTGACCCGCCGCCAAGTTTAACAAACTCGACTTCCCCGCCCCGTTAGGACCACAAATGACCGTTAATTTATTTGATCTAAAATTATAGGTAATATTCTTAAGAATGGGAGAGGAGTCATAGTAAAAATTTAGATCTTTCATACAGAGAGGAAAACTATCCATAACGCGCCTGACGTACGATTAAATAAATAAAATATAAGGAACCCAACATGGCAATGACCGCGCCTGTGGGTAATTCATTTGGCATTGCAACCGCTCGGGAAAAAGCATCTGCCCCCAAAACCAAGATTGCCCCAATAAGCGGAGTAATCACTAATAAAACGCGCACATTCAGCCCAACAAGAATTCGTGCTATATTTGGTGCCACCAGCCCTACAAACGAGATCCCCCCCACAAAAGCAACTGCGCTTGCACTAAAGATAATACAGACAACAAACAGGTACCCTTTAACCCACTTAATAGCAACGCCTGTGGAAGCAGCCGTTACATCATCTAAAACTATTTGCCGCAAATAATGCCCCATAGGAATGATAATAACTGACGTTACGGCTAAAATAATACTTAAGCATATTACTTCCTGCCATTGAGCACCATGAATAGATCCAGATAACCATGTCAATATTGTTGAAACTTGATAGGTAGATTGCATCATCAAAATGATCGAAATTAAAATAAATGATTTCGCAATCGCCGCTAAGCCAATTGCATATAAAATAAATTTTTGAGGCTGAAACACATGCTTGCCTGCAATACTCAAGAGTACCCCCACAAAAATCCCTGCCCCCAAGAAAGCCGCAAGTGGTTGATAGGTAATAGAGACCGTCAGCACATTCGTATTATCTGTAAAAAGACTAAAGAAAGTCAGAACGCCAACACATGAGCCCGAAATGACACCCAAAACTGATGGTGACGCAATATTGTTTCGCAGAATATCCTGAAGGATCAGGCCAGACATGCTTAAAGCCGCACCAGATAAAACTGCAAGACAAATACGAGGCAAGCGTAAATTCCACACGATAACATTATCTATAGTGCTTCCATGACCTATCAAAGCATTGAAAACCCGACTTGGGCTAATCCACGAAGACCCAACCCCCGTCGCTATTATAATCAGCACACATAACAAGACGAATAAAATACTGGATAAGGTAATCTGTCTCATAGGCGCATATTTGCTTTCTTATTTCCCATTATGAATATTAAAATACCACCACCGACACAGGAAAGAATAGCCGTTATAGGCACTTCTTGGGGGGGCATTAGAACCCTTGCAATAATATCAGAAACAACCCCTAAGCACGCCCCAATCAGAAGCGTGACCACAAGTAAGTGAATGGTCTGCAGCCCTTTAATTTGGCGGGCAAAATGCGGGGCAACCAGTCCAATAAATCCCACAGGACCTGCAATCACCACTGAAAAAGCAGAGATTAAACAAGCTAAGAGTAAAAACAGCGCCCTAAATGCTAATATGTTAACCCCCAGCCCATGGGCAATCTTCTCCCCCGCAACGAGTACACTCAAAGTTGAGTTGTAATAGACCACCGCCAAAATACACACCACGATCATCGGACCAAGATTCCATAATAAACTAATATCACGATCCGCAAAACCGCCCGCCAACCAAAACAACAACGCCTCGATGGTTTCCTCATTGAGAACAAGTAAGGTTTGAGTTGAGGCACTAAAAAATACCGAAAGCGTCACACCAGTAAGAATCAGAGCAGCTGGCGTCATGCCTCCACGCGTAACAACCATAAGCGCATAAATAATACCCATCACCATAAACGCGCCTAAAAGCGCAAACACAGATAAAACATATAACGACCTAACCCCCAAAAAAGTAAACGCCACTAACACCGCAAAACTAGCCCCAGCGTTAACGCCTAATAATCCGGGTTCCGCAAGTGGATTGCGAAAAATAACCTGCATAATAAGTCCAGCTGTAGCCAGTCCAGCTCCCACCACAATGGCGATCAACGTTCTTGGAATCCGCAGTGTCAGAATCACCAAGCTGTCTAAGGTCGCCCCTTGATCAAGAATTCCTTGCACCACTTGAACGGGACTATATGTGCGTACCCCAAAATGCAAACTCGCAATGACCGCACACAAAATCGCCCCTGATAAAACAACAATAGTTTTCCTATACACAAACCTTGTCCTGATACTTATATGAGTTCGATAAAAGTATATAAAAAATCACAGCTATATTTTATATCAAACATATTTTAATGAAACGTAATTCTAAAGAATATGATGAAAGGTGATACCCATACCTAATAAGATAGAAATGATATTGACAATTAATATTATCAAAATATGATCAATACATTCGTTATGTTATACAGTCAAGTTTTATGTATACAGTCCATACAACACTTAAAACTTTAGGGTTTTCATATCATGTTAAAAAGAATATTTATTATCCTCATATTATTTCCCATTTCAGCATTTGCAAAACAAGTGCACCATTCTATGGGAACGACAAATGTACCAGATAATCCTAAACGTATTGTTGTCCTAACCAATGAAGGTACAGAAGCAGTATTAGCCCTTGGGGGTATACCTGTTGGTGCTGCTCAATCTTGGATTGGGGACCCTTGGTATCCGCACATTTCTGACGTTATGAAAGATGCAGTCAACGTTGGTATTGAGAGTAAAGTAAACCTTGAACTGGTCGCCGCTCTTCAGCCAGACTTAATCCTAGGAAACAGAGAGCGTCAAGAAAAAATCTATCCGCAATTATCAGCTATTGCGCCGACTGTTCTCTCTGAACGGTTAAGAGGTGATTGGCGTCAAAACTTTAGACTGTACGCGCTCGCATTAAACAAAGAAACAAAGGGAAAAGAACTCCTTGATAAATTTGATACCAATGTTGCGAACCTTGCACAAAAACTAGGAAATCACTTAAATGAACACGTAAGTGTTGTCCGCTTTTTGCCAGCACAGATTCGTATCTACCAACTTGACAGCTTCTCAGGATTCATTTTAAAGAAGGTCGGCTTTAAGCGTCCTGCAAACCAAAACGTCAATAACTTTGCTATCAGAACTGGTAAAGAAAGTATTCCAGATATGGATGGTGATCGCATTTTCTATTTCACCTATGAATCAGGTGATGGTAAAGGGCTCGCAGTGGAAGCTGACTCTTTGGCTGACCCCATGTGGAAGCAGTTAAATGCCGTCAAAGCTGGTAAAGTTCATAAAGTAGATGACATTATATGGAATACATCTGGGGGAATTATCTCAGCTGAGACCATGTTAAAAGACATTGCCAAAATTTATGAGCTTAAATAAAGTTCAATAATAAATTATTTTTAATGGGGTGGTTACCATTTTTTTCATATATATCAAGTATATATGTTGGATTACCACCCTATTGGAAAAATTGATTTTTTTAGAAACGCACCTACCAATAAAGTGTTTTCTAAGGTACAATAAACTTAGAAGTTTTTGTTGGTAAGTCGTTTTATTTTAAAAAGGTAGGCGTTTGAGATTTGTGCGCTCTCAAGATCAAGGGTGAATCGTTAACATTGACTCTTATATCTTTATCAAGCTTAAGGTGCATGTCACCTAACATAGAGACCCTCCCATAAGTGCATATTATTAAATTAATATTTCAACTTACACCTTTTTTTAATATATTACTTTTTTTAATATATTACTGCATAGCGTGCGAATATAACCAAATTTTAATTTACAATTAATTTAAAATTAAACTTATTTAACATAAAATAATGTTTTTTTTTGGTATATACTAAAATTAAAATTTCAGAAAATAATTTATTTTTAACATGAATTGTAAATTCATGTTATTTATTTAGATGGTATAGCTGAATGTGGTATTAGGAGACATTTATGAAAAGAATTTTTCTTGTATTAATAATGAGTTTGTTATGGTCATTTACAACTCAGGCTGCAACAAAAATCATGCTGGCTCACACAATGGATTCAATACTTACAAAAAAATTCAATCAAATAGTTCAAGACTTTAATTCAAGTCAGTCTGATATTACAGTCGAACTGTTAGCTACGAATCTCCCCACCATCATGCTCCATGCAAGTCAAACAACTTATAAATCTTATAAGGGTCCGGAAATCATCCAAATACAAGATATTGATGCAGCGTTACTGATTCAGGCAAACCCAAACACCCTAAACTTTGAAGACCTGATGAACACCTATAGTGAGAGTTGGAATAAAAAAGATTTTTCCCAAATTATTAACAGTTTTTATAATAACAAAAATGGAAAAATGGTTGGCGTCAGCTTCACCGGTTCAACACCAGTTTTATTTTATAATAAAGAAGCATTCCAAAGAGCAGGGTTGACCCTACCACCCGCCACATGGGAAGACTTTGAAATGAGGGTTGCGCCAGCTCTCAAGAAAGTTGGGTACATTGCATTTTCTCAATCGAATGCGCCTTCTTTTTTAGCTGAAAGCTTTCATGCCCGCCATAATATACAAATAGCCAACAATAATAACGGTTTCAACCAGATGTATGCCAAAACACTCTTTAATAACCGAAAGTTGAAAACACACTTAAACAAACTGCTGGAATGGCAAGAAAAAGGATATTATGGGTACTTTGGTCAGACGTGGAATGTAAACCGCGAAGTCTTTATTAACCAACACGTTGCCATGTGGGTTGGGTCGTCAGATTCAATTATGGCCCTTACAGACATAGCTAAATTTAAATTTGGGGTAACCTATTTACCCTACTGGCATAATGTGTCACCAACCCCGACAAACACCTTCGTAAATGGAAGTGCTTTTTTTATTATGAAATACTTGCCTGAGGCACAAAAAAAAGCTGTCGTTAAATTTTTTGAATATCTTTACAAACCTGAAATTCAGTATTTATGGCACAAAAAAACTGGACTCATGCCGGTAACCCATTCTGGGTACAAGTTGGCACAATCCTCCGGATATTACAAAGATCTCCCTGATGCGGAAATTGGTATTTTGCAAGTTAATTTACATAATAGTGTTTTTTCGAGGGGGTTTCAAATACACTCCTACCGGAATTTGAGGGAAGTGATCTCCGAAGAATTTAATAAACTCTTCAAGGATGAACAAAGTTTATCAAATACACTCTTTAATATTGATAAAGCCTCAAAGACAATTAGTTCACAAACTGGAAACTAGTCACCTTAGCAACAAAAAATGTACCATAACATACAAGACACAATTATCGCCCATAGGGGCGTCTCAAGCATATACCCAGAAAATACCCGTATTGCGTTTCAGGCCACATATGACCTTGGTTTGAGGTGGATTGAAACGGACGTCTCCCTGCTGAAAGATGGGACTTTAATTATTTTTCACGATGAGAAGCAAGGACGAACAATCACAGGCAACAAACCTTTAAGTGAACTGACATGGGCATGTTTTAAAGATGCTGATATTGGGTCATGGAAAACGGCAGGTCAGTTTGCTGATCAACGTGTTCTTAGGATTGATGACCTATTGGTGTGGGCCAATGAATACGCAATGAGTCTTAACTTAGAGATGAAGTGTCACCAAAACGACCCGAAACTCTGCGCCCAAGCCCTCGCCCATAGCTTACACAACAAAAATATTCAAAACATTGTGGTATCAAGCTTTAATCAAGATTTTATGTTCCACATAAGAAAAGCGCTCCCCCACGTACGGCTTGCATATCTTCATAACGATCACATCCCCTCTGAACGAGAAATCACAGATAAAGAACTCAATTTCGAGGCTGTGCACCTCAATCACACCCTTATTAATTCCGCTGAAGATGTCGCTCTGATAAAAAATACCGGACGTCACCTGCGCCTCTGGACCATTAACGACCCGGAAGTTGCCTTAAAAAAAATTCAGTTTGGCGCCGACATGATTATCACAGATAAACCCCAAGACATAAAATCTCACCTGGAAAAAAACCTGATTTCCACCTAAGGTCTGAGAATAAACCTCTTTTAATCTCGAGCTGTCCAAAGACGTGTTCCCCACAATCTTCCATTGAAATATTTCCTAAAAAAATATATATAGTCTACGTAATCTTTTTTACGCAGAATTTAACTACACTTATCACGGTGCATATGGTATGGAAGAATAAACTTCGCCTCCGTACGTTATGATGCTACCTCAGAAGCGTATATTATATATTTACTCCACTCAAAAATAGGGTGCGGACACATCATATGCCCCGCCTTACTCCATAAAGTTTGAACTAATGAATACACTAGAATTTGATATTATGATAATTGGTGGCGGCATCAATGGTACGGGTATTGCCCGTGATGCCATTGGACGAGGCTTCAAAGTCGCCCTATGTGAAAAAGACGATATTGCCAGTGCAACATCCTCTTCAAGTACCAAACTAATTCATGGCGGCCTGCGCTACCTTGAACACTATCAATTTAACTTTGTCCGTTCCGCTCTTAAAGAGCGAGAAGTCCTCATGGCGTCGGCACCTCACCTTATCAGCCCCTTAAAGTTTATCCTTCCGCACAATCCATCTGGTCGTCCCCATTGGCTCATCACCCTTGGTTTATTTATTTATGATAACCTCGGTGGACGGGTGAAGTTACCAAAGTCAGGGTCTATAAATTTACACGACTCCCCCTATGGTCACTCTTTACAAAAAAGTATTTCTAAAGGTTCTTATTATTTTGACTGTTGGGTGGATGACGCACGCCTTACCCTTCTGAACGGACGTGACGCGTTTGAAAAAGGCGCCCACATTATGACCCACACAGAATGTATCAAGGCCACCCCTAAGACCACTACACAAGGGTGGGATATCACTCTTAAAGATCATAGGACCGGACAAACTTTTACCGCAACATCTAAAATTATCGTCAATGCAACAGGCCCATGGGCGGCGCACTTTCTGCGGGATGTGACTGATCAAACCCAGCCCGCTTCAATGCGCTTAGTACGCGGCAGTCATGTTGTGGTTAAAAAACTGTTTGACCATGACAGCGCTTATATTTTACAAAATCCTGATCAACGTATTATGTTTGCCATTCCCTATGAAAATGACTTTACCCTCTTGGGGACCACAGATGAAGACTTTAAAGGGGATCTTAACAGCCCTACCGCCTCTGAGGGCGAGCTTGACTATATTTGCGAGGCCACAAACAGCTTTTTCAATCAAAAAATAAGTCGCGATGATATCGTCTGGAGCTTTTCTGGCGTTCGTCCGTTAGTAGGCGAGGACAAAGATGCAAAGCAAGTCTCCCGTGACTATCGTCTCGATGTTCAAAAAACCCATAACGGGTCCATTGCTCTTTCTATTTTCGGGGGAAAAATCACAACTTTCCGCAAACTTGCTGAAGAAAGCGTCACTAAAATCTGCCAGCTTCTTGATAATAATCAGCCCGCTTGGACCCGTAAAGTTCCGCTGCCTGGAGGGAATTTAGGTAATCTGCAGATTGAAACCTTCATCACATCTATGCAAGAAAAGTATGCCTTCTTACCACCACAATTGATTAAACGCTATGCATGCGCCTATGGCACGCGTATAGCTATTCTTTTAAACCAGGTCACCACGCTGCAAGACTTAGGAAAAGAGATATGCCCCGATCTTTATGAATGTGAAGTTAAATATCTTTGTCAGTATGAATGGGCGTCCACAGCACAAGACATCCTCTGGCGCCGCACAAAACTTGGACTCTATGCTGATCACCACCATACTGAACATTTGGAGCGATGGGTAAAGGAATTCACGCGGGAGACGGCTGCATAAAGCCTAAACGATACATTTTCATCAGGTTTTAGGAGCTGAGGGGGGATGAGCCCCCGACACGCGGATTATGATTACGCTGCTCTAACCACCTGAGCTACTGATTTCAAATGATAAAATAGTCATAAATTAGCTCCAGTCACCCCTCTGTCACAGAGGAGGTATAAAAAGTGGCATCAATTAGAAAAAGAAATCCAGCTTGCAAGAGCCATGTCGGACCAGACTATTGCGCGAATAAAGATAGCATCGATAAAGAAGACCACGATATCCTTTACGGGGTTTCCGATTGAGATAGCTAATCTCCCTCAGAACTAGTTACCGAAGTCGATGATGCGCTCGCTAACAACTGGGAGCATGAAAATTTATTATATTCCCAATTGCCGACTTTCAACCCGTAAAGGTCAAGATACCTGGATCAAGGAACTACGCGCAATTGTATGATAATGAGACGCCTGAAATGCCACTAGGACGGATACTTGGCGTATGGAATGAAATATGACAAAACTTATAAATGTTTGTGCAAAAGGTGTACGTGAAGAAACTGACGCGCTACAAACTACGAAAACGGCGCAATAGCCATATGCTAAGTTGCTGGCAATTTATTCAATCTTCTTTTATTGACCGTCATTTCAGCTACGGGGTTTTCTATATTATATTGCAGCAAGCGTTTGTAGCACTTTCTATTTTTGGTCTTGCCAGTGCTGCACAACGTCTCTTGAAGCCATTACATGCTGTGGCTTGGCTATTCGGCTTTGTGGTGCTTTCTATTTTACCCTACACGCCTGGTATACTTGCACAACGCCCGTTTCAACTTTGGTTCATGCATTCTTGTCTTATGCTATAGCTTAAAATCCATTATCGCCCAGACACTTCAGTCTAATAGATTCAGCAGATGAAAAAACAGCACTCTTTGCAAGTAATATATACGACTATCCTGGCGGTATTAATTGCTGTCGCACCTTGGGTATTTCACTAACATTAATTAAGCAAGACAAATCGGTAAATAGATCGAAGGTTCGTGATGCAGGGTTCGCGGCCCTGCGCCTTGATGCTTTCATTTGGGCCAAGTAACCCCCACCTCGGTCACGCACTGGTCGCACACTTTGAAAAATGAACATGACAAAGCGTATTCTAAACTCAACCTAAATTAGGTATGAGTGATAAATTCGGCCTATTTCTTTGAGAGTTTTGGTAGCGGAGGAGGGACTTGAACCCCCGACACGCGGATTATGATTCCGCTGCTCTAACCAACTGAGCTACTCCGCTATAACCTGATGAAAAACAACAATACTTTGAAAGCTTATGTTAGAACAGTTTTTTACCCCAAAGTCAAAGTTATTGTCAACCATATTTAATAAAATTAACAAGTATTCTCTTGAGGAGAACTTCCTATTTGCTACGCATTTATAGCGCGCAATTCCACCATTGAATCCAACGCAGGACTTTTCACCTTATCAATCCAACCACCACCTAAGACATGATCCATGGACTCACGGTCATAAAATACTGCGGCTTGACCCAATGACACTGCAGGTTCTGGGTCATCGAAAATAATATGGGCGCGCTGGTCAGGGAGCGCAAAAACCCGCGCTTCAACCCCTCGGTGGGCCGACCGTATCTTAATCTTAACGCGTACCCCTTCTGGCGCGCGGTGGTCATCAATTAACCAGGTGGTATCCTTTAAATATGCTTCATAAACATTCAAAGACTCTTTAGGCCCCACAATCACCCGTTTACGCTCAGAATCTAAGCCAATCACGTATAAAGGCTCAGAACAACTGACGCGCAATCCGCGCCGCTGTCCAACCGTATAATGGACTATACCCTCATGGTGGCCCATAACAGTTCCATTGACATGTATAATCTCGCCAGGCTCAATGGCACCAGGTCTCAGCTTTTTAATAATATCGGTATAACGACCTTGGGGAACAAAACAAATATCCTGACTATCTGGCTTTTGAAAAACCTTCAACCCGTATTTCTTAGCAAGATCGCGGGTGGTGTTCTTATCGTACTCCCCCAGGGGGAAACGTAAAAAGTCGAGCTGTTCAGGTGTAGTGGCAAATAAAAAGTAACTTTGATCTTTTGATAAGTCTAAACCGCGACGTAATTCAGGGCCAGACGCTCCCTCAACGCGGCGAACATAGTGCCCCGTCGCAAGAACACGCGCATCCAGGTCTTTGGCCATTGCAAATAAGTCCCTAAACTTAACCGTCTGATTACAGCGCACACAAGGGATTGGAGTTTGACCTGCCAGGTAGGTATCAACAAAATCATCAACGACCTCTTGGCGAAACCGACTCTCATAGTCTAAAACGTAATGGGGAATATTAAGTTTAGCTGCAACTTCACGGGCATCCATTATATCCTGACCAGCGCAGCATGCACCTTTCTTCTGTACCGCCTCACCATGATCGTATAATTGTAACGTGATGCCGACGACATCAAATCCCTCGTCCTTTAACAAAGCCGCTGCCACAGAAGAATCAACGCCACCAGACATGGCAACAACAACCCGATGATCAGCAGGATGACCAGGTAGCCCTAAACTATTCATATTTTATCCTAATATCAGCAAAATCCTGATACATACCTCTAAATGATAAATAAAAAAAATTACCTTACTATGTGCTTGGGAGCCCTAATTATCTTTCTGAATGAGTTTCTTACCAAAGTCTAACATTTCTGGAGCATTGCTTGTAATCTCTTCCAACACTTCCTTTGCGACTTTTATATCATCTAAAACAGAAACATCTAATTTTGTATGTTCCGCACGCTTACTAAGATAATCTTCTGCTTCACTCAAGAAAACCATATCCCGCAAGAGCTTCTCCCGATGTCCCAGAGGAAGCAAATCTTTTGCTGAATATACAAAAAACGCCTTAATACATGTCCGCACAAAAGTTGACAACATCAAAGTCTGCAGATCTTCAAACTTACTTCTGAATCGAACGCTCTTACCATCACCCTCTAACCCAGAAAACCGAGTACCGATAAGATAGGATAAAGACCGAAAGCTACGAACCTCTTCCCGAAAAAGGTCATAATCAGTTAGATCATACTTAGTAGCTTGTTCACTGACTCTGACGGAAAGATGAGCTAGATACTTTAGATTTCTCTCTAAAGCATTTAAGAATCTCTCCACATCGTGTCTTAAAGACTCAGTCCGTTCACCCTGGTTCATGTTAAAATTTTCATTCTCGATATTTGTGATTTAGTACTATAGACATACCAGTCAGGCTTAAAACTTACAATACTTATATATCAAGAAATTAGATAAAAAACCTTCAAAGCTTAAAGTACTTTCTTAAGTTTATCACTGTACAACTGAAATTACCACAGCCGGCACGCTTTTATCATCTCGCACGAATGATTCCATAGTCTCTAATGGTTTGACAACGACAGTTATTAATTCTGAGTTGACCCCTTTTTCTATTAAAAATTTCGCCACGTTCGTTGCCCTTAAAGCAGCTATTTTCCATGCCTCATGCTGCTGACCAACAACGCCTGAAAAATCATTCGCGCTTCCCGCAATAGTTATTTTTTCATTCATTCGCAATAGTATTGGTGCCAATTTTACAAGTAACTCTCGGCCTGAATTAGTAAAACTTGACTTATGAAAATTAAATGTAACTGGTGTTCTTATCAACATTCTCATGCTGCCATCTTTAGAGCGCACCTTCAAGTCACCATCAAGCCCAGTCTCATCCTCATGCAGATTAAATGACCGGCGGACAATCCCTAGATGGTCTTCTTGGCCAAGTGAAAAAATATTCGACCCTTGATAGCGTTGATTTAAATCGAAAAATAATGGTGGATCTGGAACTTTTTCTACTGGCTCTTGCCTCTGAGCAGGCATATCATGTTTCAAATGAGGGGCGTCCTGTTGTTCCTCGCCTTTCTGCACAGGTAATAAAACAACAAAAGAAATAAATAATACCAGCAACAGGGTAATAAGATCCGTGTAGGTAATCAGCCAAGAGTCACTCTCACTATCATTGTCTTGTGATTGTTCGGCATTAGAGTGGATATGCTTAAAACGATCCCTATAGTAGTGAACAATTAATTTTTTTGACACACCTAAACCTTGCCACTTATGAGGACATGACTATTTTCGAGAAAAGTATGCACTTTGATAACCCTCGAGCAACGAGCGCATTGCTTCCTCAATTGTGCCATAACCGCGCCCAAGACTAAACATCAAAATACCTTGCATCAAAACATTTAACTGGGCAATCTTACGCACACTATTCTGCTCCACCCGTATAGCGAGGGGTCGAAACACAATGTACCCCAAGCATAACCCATAAAAGGTGGTCACTAAGGCAACAGCCATGCTCTGTCCAATAAGTTTCAGGTCATAGGTCCATAATTCTTGTAACATAGCTATAAGCCCTAAAACTGTTCCAAACATACCAAACGCTTGAGAGAAGAGCGCCAGGGTACGGAAAAAATGGGCATCTGCAAAGTCACGCTCATGCAATTTTTGTAACCGCCAACTCAGGGCATGAACCAAGTCATCAAAGGGAATGCCATCTAAAACCAGTTGCACCCCTAAACTTACAAAGTCATTAGAGAGTTTTTTACGTTCCTTCTCTGCTTCACGGACTCCATGACGGCTATGAGCATGAATGACCTTTAACATCTGGGCCATTTCACGTTCAGTATTAATATTCTTCCAAAATAAAATACTGGGAATACACAGCAGCATATGTAATTGAGGTGCTCTAAAGGCAATCAGCATAGAGACAATCGTGCCGCCAACCACAATAAATAACCCATTAGGATTCCACAAAGTATAGGAAGATTTCCCAACGGTAATAGAGACCACCACCAATAAAATAAGAGCACTAATTAAACCAACAAATACTAAAATATTCGCCTTACTGGTAAAGAATCGGTTTCTTTGCTGACGGTCGCTGCGAAGGTGTCTAATTGACTCCAAGTCATCGTTCTCAAGATACGTCTTTAACTGTTTTATGCTAAGCGCGTCACCATCATCCATGATCTTTGTTATGTCCTATAAGTATCATCTTATATGCGTTTAATTTTCCCTCAGTCATGGGATTTAAATGTATACGAAAATTTTTCTAGTTAAATAAATCATTAATACTGTCTTGGCTGAGTGATGCATTACTTTCCAGAGCTTTATTTTTCTTTTTTGGATTGACATCTAATAAACTAAAGAGGTTGTCATTATCCTTTTCTGTTGCTGGAACAACTGCGAAATCTTCTTCAATATCTTGATCACTCTTTGGAGTATGGAACTCTATATCATTAGACTCATCCATAACTTCTTGGGGGATGACGAGAACCTCTTCTGGTTTTTGGGCGGGAGGCTCTTCATCAGGTACACTTGGAGCTAAATCCTCTTCCTTCTTAAGGTTAATCTTATATCCCACTAAAAACGCTTTTCCAGCTATATTGATCAAGGAAATAAGACGGTCCGCAATAAGAGGTAATGACCGCTCATAATCATAAAAACACACATACCCGCCAAAAACACTGTAATCAAAGACAGCCACCTCCGCACTCTGACTTTCTGCTTGGGCATCTTCCTGCTCAAGAGTATAGGTAAGAACCAAACTATGAAGCTCTAAATGAAGAACAAAACCACTACTTAAATCAACAGGGGCAGGAAACTTCCGAATAGCCGTCATAATATGCCGAGAATCAATTATATTATACATACACCAAACCAAATCATTCAATTAAACTTTTGAGTTTAATTTTACACATAATTAAAATGATTAAAAGGGAGTCCCCCCCCCTTTTGATCAACCAAAAGGGCAGCATATAAGAAATTTCACTTATATAACCAAATCCTTAGAAAAAATATTTTTTATTAAAATTTATTTTACCTTCATGAAATTAAGTCCTTAAGTCTTGTGATAAGACACTAACGACTTAATCACACCCCGTAAAGTTTGTGCTTCTTGCTCAGTTAACTGAGAGCGCGCGATTAATGAGCGCAAGTTACGTTTCATTACCTCACTATGCCCAGCTGCGCGAAAAAATCCAGACTCTTGTAAGGCGCCTTCAAAATGATCAATTAAATGCTGGACAGTTGTTTGGGAAGCATGAACACTTTCATTATTTTGAAACAGGGCAACATTCAAATGACTTGTATGAGTAAAAAACTCATAGACAATTACTAAAACCGCTTGAGCAATATTAAGACTCGAAAAAACCGGATTTGCAGGAATCACAATCTGAACCCCCGCCTTGGCAACATCATCATTGGTTAATCCAGAACGCTCTGCCCCAAACATAACTGCCGTACGGTGCCCTTGGGTCGACATACTATAGAGGCTCTCAACTGCCTGAGACGGGATCACAACTTCTTTTACCATCCGCCGCAACCGCGGACATACTGCCATAACATATGTGCGATCAGCTAAGGCATCATCCACGGTATCATAAACCGTCACATCAACGCCCTTTTCCATGGCGCCAGACGCGTTCCTCTCCGCGACCACACTGGGCCACCCATCCCGAGGCCTGACCAATCGTAAGTCTGTAAACCCAAAATTCAGCATAACCCGAGCGCAAGCGCCAATATTCTCACCAAGCTGGGGGTCAACCAGCACCACTGCAAACCCATGATTATTGACACCAGATGTTAAATCTTTATCAACATTACTCCACGTATGCGACATTCAGGCACCATTCTAATACTAAATCTGACGCCATACCGTTCCATTTGGACGGTCTTCAACTTGAATACCCATGGCAATAAGTTCATTACGAATTTTATCCGCTTGATCAAAGTTCTTTTGCATCTTGGCGTTGTTGCGTTTGGCTATTAACCTATTAATTTTATCAACCTCCACGTCTTGGCGCACCATATTCGCCCCGCTGAACCAATCTGCAGATCTTTGCTGTAAAATACCTAACAGCGCCGCTCCCGCCTTTAATTCAGGAAGGTTATCAGTTAATTTGTTTAATTCTGCAATGGCTGCAGGGGTGTTTAAATCGTCACATAAAGCTTCTAAAATAGAAGGTGGAGGCGCCGTATCTTCAATATCCCCCACATCTAAAATTCGGTATAACCGATTGAGCATATTCTTTGCCTGCTGCAAACTCTCTGTACTCAAGTCCATGGAAGATCGATAATGGGTTCCTAAAAGCGCCAGCCTAATAACTTCGCCATTCCACTTTCCTAAAAGGTCAGAGACTGTCCAGAAATTCCCGAGAGACTTGGACATCTTTTGCCCGTTTACCATCAAATAGCCATTGTGAATCCAATACCGAGCAAACTCCTTCCCTGTGGCGCAGACACTTTGAGCGATTTCATTTTGGTGGTGCGGAAACTTAAGGTCAATCCCTCCAGCATGAATATCAAAAGATTCCCCTAAATTGACTTTACTCATGGCAGAGCACTCTATGTGCCACCCAGGTCGTCCAACGCCCCATGGGCTTTCCCACCCTGGTTGCGTGCTGTCCGAGGGTTTCCATAAAATGAAGTCTTTTGGGTCTTTTTTATACGGGGCAATTTCAACGCGTGCACCGATCAACAATTCTTCTTGGCTCAGGCGCGCAAAGTTTCCATAGTCTTTCCAACTTGGCACGTGAAACAAAACATGTCCGCTCTCTTCATAGGCGTGCCCTTTGTCAATAAGAATCTGAATCATTTCAATCATTTCAGCAATATATTCAGTAGCTCTAGGCTCTACCGTAGGCTTTAAAACGTTTAAGGCTGAAATGTCGTGATGGAAGCATTCGATTGTTTTCTGGGTAATTTCCTGAATCTTCACCCCTTTTTCTTGTGCACGCGCATTAATTTTATCATCAATATCTGTAATGTTTCTGCAAAGGGTGACTTTAGGATACATCTGCATGAGAAGTCGATATAAAACATCGAACACAACAAAGGGACGCGCATTCCCCACATGGGCAAAATCATAAACCGTCGGGCCACAAAGATACATTCTCACATGCAAAGAATCTATGGGTTCGAATGGGACCTTTTTACCCTGACCCGTATCTGTGATAAACAATTGCATTACGCTTCTTTTCCTTCTAAACGATGAACAATGCGTTGCCGCCCCATTAAATTCAGCAATGGTTGCATTTCAGGGCCTTTATCCATACCAGTTAGCGCTTGGCGCAACGGCATAAATAGGTTCTTGCCCTTACGACCAGTTTGCGCTTTTAGCTGATCTGTCCATTCTGACCACGCGTCATCGGATATATTCTCTGGTAAAAACTTTAACGCCTGAGCAATAAAATCATGGTCTTCAATCTTTGGTGTAATCTTACCGTTGACTAATGGCCAAAAATCAGCCGCATCAGATAACTTATTTATATTTGCACGCACAGCTAACCAAAAATGTTCTGCAAGCTCCCCGTCAATTCCCATTACGGCAAGGGCAGAGTTAACTTGATCATAGGACTTTTTATGAATTATCTGTCCATTAATACGCTCCACATCATCCATGTTAAACTTTGCAGTTGCGCGCCCAAATTTAGAAAAATCAAATTCTTCTATTAAGTCTTCTATACGTTCGAGTGCCTTGATGGGATCCGATGTCCCGAGCTTCAATAAGACACATACCAATGATTCTGGTAGTATACCACTTTCACGGATCATATCTAGGCTCAAACTTTTCAACCTTTTAGACAAGGCCTCCCCTTGGGCGCCTGCGAGCAAACTAAAGTGACCAAACCTAGGCATCTCCCCACCCAATGCTTGGAACATTTGAATCTGTAGCGCCGTATTGGTCACGTGGTCATCTCCGCGTAACACGTCAGTGATCTGCATATCTATGTCATCAACAGTACTGGGCAACATATAAAGAAACCGCCCATCTTCACGAATAACAATAGGGTCACCTAAATCTGCCCCTTGAAAACTGACCTTACCCCGTACCAAGTCATGCCAGCAAATTTCTTCTTCTCGAAGCTTGAAACGCCAATGGGGTTTACGCCCCTCTTGTTGATAGGTGCGCTTTTGGGCATCGGTCAAGGTTAAAGCCATGCGGTCATAAATAGGGGGCTTACCCGCAATCAAAAGACGTTTGCGTTTTAAATTTAACTCCTCTGGTGTTTCATAACACGGATAGAGGAAACCGTCAGAAATCAACTTCTCTTGCGCCTTTTTATAGGCATCAAAACGGTGTTTTTGTTGGTATAACTCAGTCCACCGAATGCCTAACCACGTCAAATCTTCCTCAATTTGATCAGCAAATTCTTGAGTGGAACGCAGATCATCAGTATCATCTATACGTAATATAAACGTGCCTTTAAGCTTAAGGGCATAGTAGTAATTTATCAACGCCATACGAGCATTACCAACATGTAATTTGCCTGTAGGGCTTGGCGCGAAGCGTAAACGCATAACCTGTTTATCCTTTATTCTTTTTATACTTTCTAATACTTGGCATGGTTGGTAAGAGGGTACCTCCAATCACGACCAAAATTTTGACTTGAAACCTTCACTCCTGGCGCGGATTGCCTGCGTTTATACTCTGACCTTTTAAGCAGTGTACTAATATTTTCAACAAGACTTTTTTCATACCCTTTATTAACAATATGTAAGATTGATTTTTTTTGTTCCACTAAATCATACAAAATATGGTCGAGCACCTCGTAGGGGGGCAGACTGTCTTGATCCGTTTGATTAAAACGCAACTCCGCACTTGGTGGCTTGGTAATCACTCTCTCAGGCATAACGTGCTGAACAGAACTGAAGGCCAAGTCAGAGCGATAACGGTTGCGCCACCAGGCTAATTTAAAAACATCGCTTTTGTAAATATCCTTTAAAACAGAGTATCCGCCACACATATCCCCATACAAAGTTGCATAGCCCACCGCCATCTCTGACTTATTGCCCGTGGTGAGGACCATATACCCAAATTTATTAGATATCGCCATCAGCAAGACGCCGCGCAGACGGGCTTGAATATTTTCTTCCGTGGTATCGGTTTGGGTTTGTTCAAAAGCGTGGGATAAAAGTCTCTCCAAAGCAGAGACGCCTTCCTCAATTGAAACAACCTCAAGGGCAACGCCTAGGGCATCCGCACACGCATGGGCATCTTCAATACTATGGGAAGATGTATATTGAGACGGCATCATAACCGCCCGCACCCGCTCTGCACCCAAGGCATCAACTGCAATTGCCAGAGATAAAGCCGAATCAATACCGCCAGAAAGCCCAAGAACAACCCCTGGGAATTTATTTTTATTGACGTAATCCCTCAGTCCAATCATTACAGCTGTATAAACTTCTTCACACCTATCTTGGTCACTCTCTGGACGTTCTTCCTTAAAAGGATGTGCGCTTGTCCGAACCGTATCTTGCAGGTTAAGCTCAATTTCTCGCCCATCAGATACCCACATTGGAGACTGATCTATAATCTGACCATGCCTATCAAGCACAAAACTTCCGCCATCAAAGACAATTTCATCCTGTCCCCCCACCTGATTCACATACACCAAGGGCACGGAATACGCGGCCACACGCGCCCGGGCAACATCATGCCGAGCGGCTAAAGTCCCAGGCCCTTTGTAAGGGGAACTATTAAGGACCAACAACAACTGCGCCCCTTGACTCTTCAAATGATCGCAGACATCTTCTCGCCAAATATCTTCACATATGGGCATCCCAACCACAAGGCCACGCACGCGCACCACATCTGGCAAACTTTTACTGGCAGTAAAAACCCGTTTCTCATCAAATACACCATAATTTGGCAAATGGGTTTTATGGCGCACCTCAAGGCTGTTAGGGCCATCAATCACGACAGCAGCATTAAAGATATCCTCCCCCTCTTTCCAAGGTGTCCCAAGAATAACCGCAGGATCATCTGCCGTTAACTTGCGGGCAAACCTATGGACATGATCCATAACATCATCAATAAAATGCGGACGCAGAATAAGATCCTCTGGAGGGTACCCACACGAGACAAGTTCTGACGTTAAAAGGATATCACACCCCTTTGACCGGCGGACATGGTCATAAACCCCATCAAGATTTCTAGCTATATCCCCCACAATAGGATTCATTTGTAGAGAAAAAATACGCGCTTTTGCCTTCATGGCATCCCCAAAAACTTTGCACCAGACAAACTATAGAATTTTCTTATCCAACAGAAGAAAAACTGACTTCTTGAGGAGTATTAACACAGTGACGACGCTCTTTCAATTCTTCCGCCAAAAGGAATGCTAATTCTAAAGACTGACTGGCATTAAGGCGCGGATCACAATAGGTACGGTACCGAGAATGAAGGTCGCAATCACTGATCTTCTGAGCGCCACCAAGACATTCTGTCACATCCTGACCTGTCATTTCAAAATGGACACCACCCGCATAGGTTCCAAGCTGCGCATGAACATCAAAAAAGCCTTTAACCTCTGACAAGATTTGATCAAATATCCGCGTCTTGTAACCTGAAGACGATTTGATTGTATTGCCATGCATAGGGTCACAAGACCACACGACGTTTAAACCTTCTTTTTCAATCACTTCCACCAAGGCTGGTAATTTCTCAGTGACCTTATCATGCCCCATGCGACTAATCAAAGTAATCCGCCCAGACTCATTCACGGGATTAAGCACGTGTACCAGCTGCACCAGTTCATCGGCGGTCAAGGAAGGTCCGCACTTAATTCCAATAGGATTCTGAACCCCGCGCAGATACTCCACATGAGCCCCGCTAATTTGACGTGTTCGGTCACCAATCCATAACATATGGGCGCTGGTGTCATACCACTGTCCACTGGTACTATCAACGCGGGTCAAACTTTCTTCGTAGGGTAATAATAAAGCCTCATGACTGGTGTAAAAGTCCGTCTCCCTCAAGATACGGGTTGTTTTTTCAGTGAGTCCGCACGCTTGCATAAAGCGTAATGCTTCAGAGATATTATCCGCCAACTTTGCATACTTTTCTCCGCAGGCACTATCAGATACAAAGTCTAAATTCCACCTATGAACCTCATTTAAACCTGCATATCCCCCTTTAGAGAATGCCCTTAACAGGTTTAAAGCTGATGCTGACTGATGATAGGCATTTATCATTCTTTCAGGGTTTGGATTTCTTGATGTTTCATCATAGTCAATACCATTGATGATATCCCCTCGATAACAGGGCAGGCACTTACCATCTTTCTCCTCAACATCAGATGAACGTGGCTTCGCAAATTGTCCAGCGATACGCCCAACTTTAACGATGTTAGTTGACGCGCCATAGGTCAAAACAACAGCCATCTGCAGGAGCACCCGAAAAGTGTCACGGATATTATCCGCAGAAAAGTCTTCAAAAGACTCGGCGCAATCCCCCCCTTGCAGTAAAAAAGCATTCCCACTAGCGACTTCTGCGAGTTTTTTCTTTAAACTGCGAACCTCACCTGCGAAAACTAAAGGAGGAAATTTTCGTAGCTTTACCTCAACTTCTGATAACAGACTAACGTCTTTATACTCTGGCACTTGAAGTATTTTCTTTTCACGCCAGCTCTGAGGCGTCCACTTAAACATAGTCATTATATTACAACTCCGACAGACCTAATTTTTAAAGTAAAACATTAAAATAAGGGCTATATACATAAAATTATAGTCATTATTTATTAAACAAAGACATTAAACCATTCTTACTATACCGCGAGATATAGGATAGATTCAACGGTTTGTTGCTTAAAAAGTTCTTAGCATACACGTATATAAAAAATTTACAAATGACCTAAGGCTTATGGGCCGCATATTACCAGCCAAGTGCCGCAAGGGCTTACCTGTCACTCAAGGGGCGCGCACTGCTTTATTCAGGGTATAATTTCTTGTTACGATAGCGGCGTTGAGGGGTTTTCATCAAAACTAACTCCTCGGCAATTGTAGGGTGGACAGCCACTGTCTGATCAAGGTCAGATTTTTTGGCGCCCATTTTCACAGCAATGGCCATAACCTGAATTAATTCCGCACTCCCTTCCCCCACAAGGTGCACGCCCACGACGCGCCCGTCCTCAACGGCGACAATGACTTTAATCATGATCTTATTATTTTGTCCCGTCAACGTATCCTTTAATGGACGAAAAGACGTAAAGTACACATCAATATCATGATGGGCAGTGATAGCATTCTCTTCAGTTAAGCCAACAGTTCCCACTTGCGGCTGACTAAAGACACCCGTTGGCACAGCGTTATAATCTACTGTTTCTATAGAATTATTAAACTCCCGATCTGCAAAGGCCTGTCCCTCTCTGATAGCAACTGGCGTCAAGGGCATCCGATTCGTCACATCTCCGACCGCAAAAATACTTGGAATATTGGTTCGCGCATACTCATCGACAATCACGGCCTTATCAGCGGAAAGCTTGACCTCCGCGCTCTCAAGACCAAGATCCTGGGTATAGGGAACCCGACCAATTGCATACATCACCGCATCCGTATCAAGGACTTGCCCAGATTTTAGCGTCACACCTAATGAATTATCTCTCTTGGCAATGTGGGTTATATCTGTATGGGTGAGAATTTGAACGCCTGCATTCTCCATCCCTTCTGTTACAGCCGTACGCACATCCTCATCAAACCCTTTCAGGATTTTCTCCCCCCGATACACCATATGGGTCTCGACCTGTAACCCGTTGAAAATACCTGCAAATTCCACTGCAATATATCCGCCGCCAACAACAACGATACGCTGCGGTAACTTCTCAAGGTGAAAAGCTTCATTGGAAGTTATGATATGCTCTGCCCCCTCGAAAGTAGGCAGGCGCGGCGTTGCTCCAACCGCTAAGAGAATACGTTTAGCCGTAATTGTCTGATCATTAATACGGACACTCTGAGCACCTGTGACCACAGCACGACCATTCAAAATTTCTACACTAGACTGATTTAAGAGCCTCTCATAAATCCCGTTGAGTCGATCAATCTCGCGATCTTTATTGGCAATCAACTTCGACCACTGAAAATCTATCTCCTCAACGCCCCACCCATAATGGCGGGCGTCCTGGAAGTGATGATGAAACTCACTTGCGTAAACGAGCAACTTTTTAGGAACACAGCCACGTATCACGCATGTCCCACCATAGCGATACTCCTCTGCAATCGCAACGCGCGCGCCGTAACCCGCCGCCATACGTGCAGCCCGCACACCCCCAGAGCCGCCACCAATTACAAAAAGATCATAATCAAAACTTGTCATTTTTTCTCACTAATAACTCATAAAAAATCAAACTATTTTTTCAGAAATGTATAAAAGAATTTTTTAAACTGGAATTGTCTCAACATAATTTTATTATACGTCATGTTTATACATACCAGGGATCATACGGTGTAAAACTTTGCTTTTGACAAAAATTGCATGTTTCAATGCACCTGCAACATGCAAAACAATACAAAAAATCATTACCCGCGCAAGGAGTTTATGTAAACCAGTAAAAAATATGGATAAGTCTTGGTTTGAATAAATCAATGAAAGGGAATCAAAAACTCCGCCGAGGGGTACAAAAGAAGAATCAAAAGCATGGGATAAGTACCCAACAAAAGGGACAAGCAAAATAGAAATGTAGAGGATCCAGTGAACAATGGAGGAAAGGATAAAGTGGATTTTCTTATGGGCAACAAGCGACTCTGGCTTGGGAGTGTAGACAGCCCATACCACACGAAAAACCGCAAGGAAAAACATAAAAATCCCTATAGTCTTGTGCATGCGATACATTTGGGTTTTCTGGGCAATATCTTCTATGGTTCCATAGGGCACTTCTTGCATAGCAAATCCCACCACAGACAAAATAATAATACACACAGCCATAACCCAATGGATCAGCTGTGTTACAAGACCATAACTATGCTTTGTATTAATAATTTGCATAAAAATTCGCGTATTAAAATCCAAAATTGCCCTTTACAGGCATAAATAAAAGCATCAGAAATCTTCACATATTTTTGGAAGAGAGCTTTAATTATCGAATTAAAATCACGCTAAATCAATTATTATTTTATGGTTAACACACAAAAATACCTCCCAAGGTAAATATATCCAAGGAACTGAATACCTATAAAAACGTTGGTATATTAAAATTCATCTTATTTTGGGAGTCCATGACTTCATACCCAATAAACGTCTTATCACTTGAGATCATGGGTAATAAGTCAGCAAGCTGTTCGTCCTCATCCCACGGCACATCATCTTCCTCATCCGTGAGTATCGGTTCTAATCTAATGCGCGCACCATGGGACATTGTCATGGGGAAAGAGCGAGACTTCAAACCAAAACGTACCCATAAAACAATTTCAAACGGGCGTTCTCCATTTTGCATTAACCATTCATAGAGGTCACTCCCCAAGGAAGGTTCCACCAACACAACACTCATACGATTAATATGAAAAATATGGGCGTTATCAGACTCATAGGAGCTGACATCCCCCTCAGTCCCCGTCAGAATTTTCCATAGAGCACAACTCTCACGTAAATTGTGAACGGGCACAATTAAGCTTTTAATCCCGCGCACGCCATTTGAGTGGTAGCAATATTCTGGAGCAGGAACCCGCATTGAGAGCGGTGTCTTGTCGGTAATAATCAGGGGCATCTTTTCTGAAACCCCCTTAAGATCCATTGTTTGAGAACATAATTGAAAGCCATCTGTACGCTGCCAGTTTATGGGGCTTACCTCAGGACAAACATAGCCACTCTCGATAAATTTAGCCATTAAGTCGTTAAATGAGTCCACACGAAAACACCAATCTACTAATCCTTGGTGCCGGATCACATTTGTCATTATCCTTTGCCCACTTGGGGAAAGCTTACCGATTGTCGCGTCAAAAAGCCCAAGCTTATCTAAGAGGAATAATGTCCAGTATCGAAAAGAATTTGCACTATAAACATAGAGGCTGGAGCCGTCTACAAAAGGCAGAACAAGGACTTTAACATCTTTCTCAACGGCAAGATAATAGTGCGGCGAAGCGAATCCCAACCCAGAAAAGTCGAGTGTAAATTCCTCTAAATCGGGCACCACAATAGAAGCATGATCAATACTTAAGCCAGTCATAAACTTCTCTTTATGTTAAATTATTGTGGGTCTGCTTTTGACGTGATACCTTTTTTGACTTCTGCTTTGCCACATTAAAATCAAACGTAATTTTATCATCCTTAACGCCAATTTTCACACTACCCCCACCCTTAAGGTGACCAAATAATATTTCATCAGCTAATGGACGCTTTACGTGATCTTGGATGACCCGTGAAAGAGGACGCGCACCATAATTCTCATCCACACCCTTAGCAGACAACCACTTACGGGCCTCATCGGTCAAGACAACCTGAACTTTCCGACTTGTCAGTTGTTCTTCTAGTTGGTGAATAAACTTGTCCGCAATCAACCCAACAACCTCATGGGTCAACCTAGAGAAGGTAATGGTCGCATCTAACCTATTACGGAATTCAGGTGTAAACAGCTTTTCAATGGCTTCAACGTCACTCTCGGAACGACTGTCCCGCGCGAACCCTACGGGAGGTAAAGACATTTCAGCTGAACCCGCATTAGTGGTCATGATTAATATCACGTTTCTAAAACTAATTTCCTTGCCGCTATGATCCGTAAGTTTGCCATGATCCATAACTTGCAGCAACATATTAAACATATCTGGATGAGCTTTTTCGATTTCATCAAGCAACACAACACTGTGAGGGTTTTGATCTACGGCATCCGTAAACAGTCCACCTTGATCGTATCCCACATACCCTGGAGGTGCACCAATAAGACGACTGACCGCATGGCGTTCCATGTACTCTGACATATCAAACCTTAAGAGTTCCACATTTAAACTTTCAGCAAGTTGACGTGCCATCTCGGTTTTCCCAACGCCTGTCGGGCCAGAGAGCAAATAACAGCCCATTGGTTTTTCAGGCTCACGCAGGCCTGCACGGGCTAATTTAATGGAGGAACACAAGGCATCAATGGCTTTATCTTGACCAAAAACTGACTTTTTCAGTTCTTTTTCCAAGTTTTTCATCATTTTGGAATCGCTTTGGTTCAAGTTCCGAGAAGGAATAGATGCCACTTTTGCAATAATTTCCTCAACCTCCTTGACCCCAATAGTCTTACGACGCTTATGGATAGGTAATAACTTCTGGGCGGCACCAGCTTCATCAATAATGTCAATTGCCTTATCAGGTAATTTATACCCGTGTAAATACCGCACGCTCAACTCAACCGCCGCTTTTAAAGCACCAGAGGTGTACACAATATCATGATGGGTTTCATAGGCGGACTTGAGTCCTTCTAAAACTTTAACCGCCTCTTCAGCACTTGGCTCACCCACATCAATTTTCTGGAAGCGCCGCAGTAAAGCACGATCTTTTTCAAAATAATTACGGTACTCCTTGTAGGTGGTCGAGCCCATGCACCGAATAGACCCATTCGCCAAGCTTGGTTTCAATAAATTAGACGCATCCAAAGCACCACCAGATGTTGATCCCGCCCCGATGATGGTGTGAATCTCATCAACAAACAAAATAAAATTAGGCTGTTTTATTAAATCAGCTATGATACTTTTCAAGCGCTCTTCAAAATCACCTCTATACCGTGTACCCGCCAGTAACGCTCCCATATCTAAGCTGTAAATCACAGCGTCTTCAAGCACTTCAGGGACATCCTTTTCAAAGATTCTTAAGGCTAACCCTTCCGCAATAGCGGTTTTTCCTACGCCAGGATCTCCGACCAACAGTGGATTGTTCTTTGACCGACGGGACAGAATCTGAATGGTTCGCTCTAACTCTGGTTGACGACCAATTAAAGGATCAATTTTACCCTCAGCCGCCCTCAAGTTGAGGTTTATACAAAAAGCATCCAGCGTTTCACTAAAGGTTTGTTCAAGACTATCCACATGACTCTCAGGAGTGTCAGACAAAAATGAGGTGTCATTAGCCTCGATGCTACGGATTTCTTGCTGTTCGAAAGATCCTGCAGCTTTAACAATACCGTGGCTGATATAACTGACCGCGTCGAGTCTCGTCATTTCTTGCAACTGGAGAAAGTACGTCGCATGACTTTCTTTTTCTGCAAACAAAGCAACCAGCAAGTTCGCCCCTGTCACTTCTTCTCGACCAGTGGACTGAACATGAATTAAAGCACGTTGGACAACACGCTGGAATCCAGCAGTTGGTTTAGTATCGTCAAAGTCCTTGACAACAATATTGCTCAATTCATTTTTCATGAACTCTTCAAGGTCTGACTGTAGTTTTGTAATATTAACATTACATGCGCGCAATACGGCACGCGCATCTTGGTCTTCAGTAAGGGCAAACAAAAGATGTTCAAGGGTGGCAAACTCATGTTTACTCTCAGCAGCACACTTAAAAGCTCTGCGTAATGTTTCTTCTAAATAATGAGAAAATCCTGACACTTTACTAACCTACTCTTTTTCCATAATGCACTTTAATGGGTATTCATGCTTCAGAGAAGTATCCATAACTTTCGTGACTTTAGTACTAGCAACATCATATGGATAAATTCCACACAGCCCTACACCTTTATTATGTACAGTTAACATTATTTGAGTTGCCTCATCATGAGACTTAGCAAACATTATCTCAAGTACATAAACTACGAATTCCATAGGTGTGTAGTCATCGTTGAAAAGTAAAACCTTATATAATGAAGGTCGTTTGACTTTCGGTTGCATTTTAGTCATAACACCTAAGCCTAAATCATACTTACTCTGACCACTCCTATCTGTCATAAAAGTACGAAAACGATATATTATCATAGCATCCTCGGCTTTCTAAAAATCTTTAAGATATCCAAGATAATTATACTAGAATGCGCCTTTTATAACATAATTTTACATATATGATCTGTCCGTTACATTATAAAGGGGTATCAAGAACTATAATTATCTAAATCACAACTTTTGAATTATCATAGGCTTACTAAATATCTAAGAACATTTTAAAAAATACTCCCCGCCCCTTCTGCATGGATCTGATGGATGGTGAAAGAAATATTTTCAGACCAGAAAAAGTAATGTTTCTCAATTATTATAATACTTAATTAAAAATAAAATAAAATATAATATATGATATAGTCACATAAAATTTTAGAAACCTAACCCTCCATAAATTTCCAAAAAGCTTAAGTTAGAGAATTTACCAAAATATTATTGTCAAAAATTATATTGTATGTAAATTAATCAAAAGTAGGACATAACCTTAAAACAAACTGATTTTAATAAAAAATTTATCCTTAATTTAAAGAGTGATCATTGAACACAAAACCTGAAGCACCTTATTCAATCTATGGTATTGATAAATGGGGTAAAAATCTTTTAGAAGTGACCCCTAATGGTGAATTAGCATTAAAAATTCCCTTTAAAGACACCGTCCCTTCCATTCCCCTGCCATCAATTATTAGGGATCTTCGTGAACGGGGAATTCGTCTTCCCGTCCTCTTGCGGATTGCAACGTACCTGAGAAACGAAATTGTCCAAATAAATGAAAGTTTCGCTAAGGCAATAAAACAGTATAATTATAAGTCGAAGTATTTGGGTGTCTTTCCAATCAAGGTAAATCAACAAGCGCAAATTATCAATCGTATTGTCAGTTTTGGTAGCCCCTATAACTTTGGGCTTGAGGCAGGATCGAAGGCAGAACTGGTGATTGCCCTTGCCCATAATTTGTCTAAAGACGCCCTCTTGATCTGTAATGGCGTTAAAGATAAAAAATTTATCAGACTCGCGATTATGGCACGTCAAATTGGCTTCAATACAATTATTGTCCTTGAAAGCCCTAAAGAGACGGAAATGGTAATTGAAGTGACGAAAGAACTTGGGATAGAGCCTGTCCTTGGTGTCCGCGTCAAGCTCACCCAGGAAATTTCAGGAAAATGGCAGAAAAGCTCAGGGGATCGCTCAACGTTTGGCCTCAGCACGCACCAACTCTTATCCACCGTAGAACGACTACGCGAAGTTAATTTGCTCCATACCCTCAAGCTACAACACTCTCATCTGGGAAGCCAGGTGCCTGACGTCAACGACCTGCGGCGGGCCACGGATGAGTCATGCCGCTACTTTGTTGAACTGGTTCGCGAGGGGGTCAATCTTGAGTACCTAGATATTGGTGGTGGTCTTGGTGTTGATTATACCGGAGAAAAGTGCGCGTCTGATCACTCCATCAACTACACGGTTAATGAATATTGCGAAAATATTGTTGAGACAATCGCCTACGCAATGGATGCTGCTAAAATTGCCCACCCAATTCTGGTGACAGAAAGTGGGCGTGCCGTTGTGGCCTCTTCTTCAATTTTAGTTTTCGATGTCATTGATAGTACACTTTATGACTCCCAAGATATGCCCGTGGCGGAAGAGGGTGACCATCATTACATCTCTGATATGATTAATATCCAGAACTATATCACCCCGCGACGCCTGCAAGAGTGCTGGAATGATGCCACCTTTTATCGCAATGAACTGCGTGCTATTTTCCACCGTGGTTACGTCAACATAAAACAAATGGCACGGGGGGAGCAGATTTATCTCTCATTAATATCTCAGTTTAAAAAGGTCATTGTTGATCAAAAAATTGAAGGTGACCTTGAGAAACGAATTGATAGTATTGCTGATATCTATCAGTGTAATTTTTCGCTATTTCAATCCTTGCCAGATGTCTGGGCCATTGATCAAGTGCACCCTATCATTCCCTTGCAAATGCTCGATCAATTGCCGGATCGTCGTGCCATTCTCTCAGATATAACCTGCGACAGTGATGGTCGACTCGATAAGTTCTTCATTGCAGATGGTCTAACGTCAACGCTGCCGATCCACTCCCTACCTGAAGATCAGGACTATTATTTAAGTGTTTTCTTCGTCGGCGCCTATCAGGAAACTCTTGGGGATCTACACAACCTTTTTGGGGATACCGATGTTGTGACCATTGAGCTTTGCGAGGATGGTAGCTTTGATCTGCTGCACGAACAAGAAGGCGATACCGTCTCAGAAGTGCTCTCGTATGTTGAGTACGACCCTTCAGACTGTATTGCTTCTTTTCGGAAAATGGTTGATGAACAAATCTCAAACAAAAATCTCAAAGCCCACGATCGTAAAACAATTATGAATCAATACCGCAATAATATAACTGGATACACCTACTATGAATAAAGGGTACTCTCAATAAAGGATATTTGATTAATGGCAAAATCTCTTGTTATTGGTGCTGGAGGTGTAAGTCACGCTGCAGTAAATAAAATGGCAATGAACAGTCAGATTTTTGGCAAAATAGTTCTTGCAAGTCGAACTTTATCAAAATGTGAGGCGATAAAAAAAAGCGTTCATGAACGTACTGGAGTCAATATACAAACGGCACAAATTGACGCCATGGATGTTCAAGCAACGGTCCGTCTTATTCGGGAGACAGGCGCAGATATTCTAATAAATCTCGCCCTACCCTACCAGGATCTGAAATTAATGGATGCCGCCCTTGAAGCGGGGTGCCATTATCTGGATACCGCAAACTATGAACCCATAGATACGGCAAAATTCGAGTATCATTGGCAGTGGGCGTATCAAGAGCGATTTAAAAAAGCTGGATTAACGGCAATTCTCGGCTCAGGCTTTGACCCAGGGGTTACGTCAGTTTTTGCCACGTGGCTTAAAAAACATAAACTCTCTTCAATCCGTCATATTGATATCCTTGATGCCAATGGTGGTGACAATGGACAGCCATTTGCCACGAACTTTAATCCAGAAATTAACTTACGAGAAGTCCTCGCTGACGCCCGTCACTGGGAAAGTGGTAAATGGCACACAACACCAGCCTTGACCCGTAAGGTGGAATTTGATTTCCCTGATATTGGTAAACGCAACATGTACCTTATGTATCATGAAGAGTTAGAAAGCCTATCAACCCATTTTCGGGAAATTGAGCGCGCCCGTTTTTGGATGACTTTTGGTGATGCCTATATCACCCATGCCAAGGTGCTTCAAAATGTCGGCATGACCCGAATTGATCCAGTTATCCATGACGGCGTTAAAATTATTCCTCTGCAATTCCTGTCAACTCTTATGCCAAACCCTAGTGATCTTGGAGCAAAAACAGTGGGGAAAACATGTATTGGCGATATTGTTACAGGTCAAGCACACGGGAGTTCTGAAGAAAAAACTTTCTATATATATAATATTTGCGATCATCAAGAGTGTTATAAAGAGGTTGGCAGCCAAGCCGTTGCCTATACCACAGCCGTTCCCGCCATGATTGGTGCGGCCCAAGTCCTTAAAGGTATTTGGAATCAGCCTGGTGTCTGGAACATGGAACAGCTCGACCCTGATGATTATATGAGTATGCTGAACACAAATGGTCTGCCCTGGCACCTGCAAGAACTTGATGCCCCTCTGCGTTTCTAATGTCACAGTTTGTCCAACATAACAATAAGATGTCCACATGGGGGCGGGATAAGGGTATTTTTTCCTCATTCGACCTATATCGAGTTCCATCGCCCTGCTTTGTTGTGGATGAGGTAAGTTTAGAAAAAAATTTACGTATCCTTGCACATATCTCTCAAGCAACAGATACCCATATTCTTCTTGCCTTAAAAGCATTTTCAATGTACGCTTTTGCGCCCTTAATTTCTCGCTATCTTGCAGGGGTATGTGCCAGCGGTCTATATGAAGCACGCCTAGGTCACGAAGAATTCAAAGGGCAAATTTCTACGTTCAGCCCAGGATACACCCAAGAGAATATTACCCCCATTGCACAACTTTCTGACCATGTAATCTTTAATTCACCAGCACAAAAGGCCCTCTACGGACTCCAATGCAGGCAAGCAGGCGCTGAAGTTGGGTTGCGCCTTAACCCAGAGCATTCTGAAGGTATCCTCCCAAAATACGACCCCTGCGCCCCGTGTTCGCGCCTTGGTATCCCCATAAGCACCCTGCAACCGGACATGCTGACAGATGTTTCTGGGTTTCACATTCATACCTTATGTGAGCAAGGGTTTGAGCCCCTCCACCGCACCTGGTTAAGTCTGGAGCCCAAAATAGCGCCCTACCTCCCGCAGTTGAAGTGGATTAACTTGGGGGGAGGTCATCATATTACCCGCGAAGACTATAACCGAGAAGACTTAATTGACCTCCTCAACTCCATTCGCTCCCGATACGATATTCAGATATATCTTGAACCTGGAGAAGCTGTTGCCTTGAATGCGGGAGTTTTAGTTGGTGAAATTATTGACCTGCCCCAAAATGAAATGAATTTAGCGATTACCAATATTTCAGCAACCTGTCATATTCCTGATGTCATAGAAGCCCCCTATCGCCCGTCAATGCTAGATGAGGTTGACCATGGCTATACCTATCGTTTTGGCGGCCCTTCCTGTTTAGCAGGGGACACCTTAGGAGACTATACGTTCCAGAACCCCTTACAGATTGGTCAGCGTTTTGCCCTGTTAGATCAGGCCCATTACTCTATGGTAAAGTGTAATACTTTTAATGGTGTCCCTCTGCCCGCCATCGCCATATGGAATTCTGAAACTGATGACCTACGCATGGTCAAAACATTTGATTATATTGATTTCAAGTCACGGCTCTCATAGGCATCACAGCCCCTGCCATTACCTTGATATGCCTTAACATACTTCCTTAATTTTACGAGAAATACTAAATATGAATATTTTTCTTGAGAGTGAACTGACGCCCCAAGAGCGCACCGAAGATGCCCTGTTTCACATTATTCCAGTCCCCCTTGAAAGAACTGTCTCGTACGGCTCAGGCACGGGCAACGGTCCCGCCCATATTATTGAGGCGAGCAATCAACTTGAACGGCTTACCAATGGTCATGAGCCATGCACGCGCGGCATTATGACTCACCCAAGCATCAACTGTGACGACGCCCTGCCTGATGTCATGAGGCGTATTGCCCAGCACACGCGGCAAATTGCGTCTTTAGGAAAAATACCCATTGCATTAGGGGGAGAACACGCCCTCACCTATGGAGCCGCCCTAGGCGTCTGGCAAGGGGTACCCCGCCCAGTGGGAATTATACAAATTGATGCCCATGCGGATTTACGCATTGCCTATCAAGGTGAGCCCCACTCCCATGCCTCTGTTATGAATCTCTTATGTGAAGAAGGTCTGCCGCTAGCTCAATTTGGCGTGCGCGCCCTTTGTGCCCAAGAATGGGACAGCCGCTCAAAGTTTCAGGTCTTTTATCGTGACGCAGAAGAATTGGTTGCGCACAATATTTCCTCTGTTACCCTGCCTGAGGACTTCCCCCAAGACGTCTACGTCACCATAGATGTTGACGGACTTGATCCAAGTATCATGCCCGCGACAGGAACACCTGTCCCTGGTGGATTAGGATACTACCAAACCCTGCATCTGGTTGAACATATTTTAACGGATCGGCGCTGCGTCGGCATGGATATTGTTGAACTTGCGCCTAATGGAAATAGGGCCTGGGACTTTACCGCTGCGCAAATTCTCTATCGACTTATGGGCGCATGTTGTTCCCACGCCACATAAAATATATATACTATTCCTTGCTCTTAACCTAAATATCGGTATACATTCTTTTTTTTAGTAAAAAGTATACTTAATTTTAGTCTAGTATGTACCTATATTAAATTCATCTCTTATTAATTTTGAAATATACCCCTTAAAATGTCACTCCATAATATTGCAATTATTGCCCATGTTGACCACGGTAAAACAACCCTGATTGACACTCTTTTTAAACAATCTGGTCTTTTTCGTGAGAATCAAGCTGTGACCAGTCGCGCAATGGATAAAAATGATATCGAGCGTGAACGCGGGATCACAATTCTTGCAAAATGTACGTCCATAAAATGGCAAGACGCCCGGATTAATATTATTGATACGCCTGGTCACGTTGATTTTGGCGGAGAAGTAGAACGCATCCTAGGTATGGTTGATGGCGTGGTTCTGTTGGTTGATGCCTCCGAAGGTCCTATGCCTCAAACAAAATTTGTTCTCTCAAAAGCGCTAGAACTGGGACTTTGCCCAATCGTGGTGATTAATAAAGCAGATAAACCTGAAGAGCGTTGTGATGAAGTCCTCAACGAAGTCTTTGATCTATTTATTAATCTTAACGCCAACGACCAACAACTCGACTTTCCAGTCTTATATGCATCTGGGCGCAGTGGATGGGCTGTTCATGACCTCAGTACGGATGAGAAGAAAGACTTAACCGTATTAATGGATACGATTATTGAGTATATCCCCCCCCCTAAAGTCGATGAAAACAAACCCTTTTCCTTACTTGTGACCATGATGGAGTATGACCCGTTCCTGGGACGCCTGCTCACTGGACGCGTTGAGACCGGAACCATTAAGCCCAACACCCTTGTCCACAGTCTACGCCATAATGGAGAGCACGTTGAGACATGCCGGATTAGTAAAATCCTCGCCTTTCGAGGCCTTGAGCAAGTACCCGTGGAGGAAGCGGTTGCTGGGGATATTGTCAGCCTTGCGGGCTTGGCCAATACCACGGTTTCTTTTACCATCGCAACACCTAATGTGACCAAACCCTTAAATGCCCAGCCTATTGACCCTCCGACCCTGGCCATGACTTTCTCAATTAACGACTCCCCACTTGCAGGTAAAGACGGAGATAAGGTGACCAGCCGTCAAATTCTTTCCCGCCTTGAAAGGGAAGCAGAAGGCAATGTGGCCTTAAGTATAGAAGTTTCTCAGAATAAAGACGCGATTATTGTCTCTGGTCGCGGTGAGCTCCAGCTTAGCGTCCTGATTGAAACCATGCGCCGTGAAGGTTTTGAGTTAAGTATCAGTCGTCCTCGCGTCTTATTTAAAATGATTGACGGTATAAACCATGAGCCTATTGAAACCATTACAATTGATACCGATGATGAATACCAAGGTATTATTATTGAAAAAATGACCCTCCGTAAGGGGGAAATGACCGAGATGAAGCCTAATAATAAAGGCAAAACACGACTGATCTTCCTAGCCCCTTCCCGTGGATTAATTGGCTATTACGGCGAGTTTCTCACAGATACCCGCGGTACTGGCGTCATGAACCGTATTTTTCACAGTTATAGCCCCCATAAAGGCTCCATTGCCTCCACACGCCGTAATGGTGCCCTCATTAGTTCCGAGACAGGAACCATCGTGGCCTATGCCTTATGGAAGTTGCAAGAACGTGGTGTCCTCTTTAGCCACCCTGGGGATGTGGTCTATGAAGGCATGATTATTGGGGAACACAGTCGTGACAATGACCTTGAAGTTAACCCGCTACGCGCCAAAAAAATTACTAATATCCGCGCAGCTGGAAAGGATGATGCGATTATTCTCACCAATATGAGAAGTATGCCTCTTGAAATTGCCCTCAGCTACATTCAAGATGATGAACTTGTAGAGGTGACACCATTAGCCATTAGACTTCGGAAAAAATACCTTATCAGCCATGAAAGAAAAAAGTCACAACGCCACCAAAGTGATACCTAAGCGTACCTAAACCAAATATCTATTTAATAGATTTGCTCAACCTGTAAGAGATCGGGCGCCATAATGCTGTTTATAAAAGTTAAGGATGACACATCCCTAAAGCATCTTATATGTGAAGAAGGTCCTCTTCCTCAGGCCCATGGTGACAATGTACGTATTCAAGTTTGTGCTGCGGGAGTTAATCGTGCTGATATTTTTCAAAAGCACGGTCTGTATGCCCCCCCAGTTGGTGCCTCCCCCCACCTTGGACTGGAGGTTTCAGGCTATATTGATGCGGTTGGGGAGAAGTGCGATCCTCAGCTTATTGGTCAACCTGTCTGCGCCCTTGTCCCTGGTGGTGGATATGGGGAGTACGTCCTCTGTCCTGCGGCGCATACATTGCCTATTCCCAAGGGGCTCTCTATGGAAGATGCGGCCAGCCTTCCTGAAAGTATGTTAACGGTCTGGGATAATGTGTGGGAAAAAGGCAAGTTTACTCCTGGGAAAACTGTCCTTGTCCATGGGGGAAACAGCGGCATTGGCACTGCTGCAATTCAATCTATTCAAGCCTTGGGTGGGAC
Organism: Alphaproteobacteria bacterium; assembly: GCA_965218375.1. Classification (GTDB taxonomy): domain Bacteria; phylum Pseudomonadota; class Alphaproteobacteria. Next base: position 1,707,420 of record OZ244618.1, on the reverse strand, counting down.
TGTTATTACCACCATCCGTTCAGAAGCCAAAGCCCAATACTGCAAAGGTCTTGGAGCAAAACACGCGCTCATAGTCACGGATAAAAAGTTTGCTCAACAGGTCAATGATATTACTGAGGGGCGCGGTGTTGATATTATTTTAGATATGATTGGGGGCGCCTATATGCCTGAAAATTTAGTGTGCCTAGCTCAAGGAGGGATTCTCACTCTGATTGCCTTTCAGGGCGGGATGCACGCTGAGGTCAACCTCCGCACCATATTGAGTCAGCACCATACACTTATTGGTAATACACTTCGCCCACAAACCGATGCCTATAAAACATATTTATGTCAAAAACTGATTGAGAATATCTGGCCACTTCTTGAAAACCAGAAAATCTCACCTGTTGTCAATCATGTATTTAGCCTCAGTCACGCCCAAGATGCCCATAATTTAATGGAATCGGGCACCCTTTTAGGTAAAATTATCCTTAAAATTGATAAGAGATAACTTTAAATATGATCATGATAAACTTGCAATTCAGAAAATCAAAGAGTAATGATACCTTGATGAGCTAAGAAATACATTTTTAAAAATTCAGATTAAACGCTTTTCATAACTCTTAATTTTTTACTGATCTCATATTTCAATTTAATATAATATCCCTTTGTGGATCAAATTTAGAAAATTTACATAATGCTTTTAACGGAGAATCCTTAATGACTGCTTCATTGCCATTAATGCCCAAAGCAACCGCGGCTTGGTTAGTAGAAAATACCTCTCTAACATTTGCACAAATTGCTAAATTCTGTGGTTTACATGAATTAGAAATCAAAGCCTTTGCCGATGGTGAAGCAGGAACTAATATTCACAGCATGAATCCTATTAGCACCAATCAATTAACCCGTGAGGAAGTGACCCGCTGTGAACAGGACCCCTCATGTAGCCTGAAATTAAAACCTCAGATCACCCCGCTTGCCCGTCGCAGTACAGCAAAAAGATATACACCTGTCTCAAAACGGCAAGAGAAGCCTGACGCTATTTTCTATCTGCTCAAGCACTTCCCAGAACTTACTGACGCGCAAATTGTTAAACTTATTGGCACAACCAAAAAGATTATTACCGCAGTCAGAGACAAAAGCCACTGGAATAGCGCCAACCTGACCCCCAAAGATCCGGTCATTCTTGGCTTATGCAAACAAACCGAATTAAACGACGCACTCGCCAAAATAAGAGCTAAACAGGCACCTGTAGAAAATTCTGAACCTCGGGAAAGTGACAACAAACATTTCTAATCATCTCGGCACCTGTCCTTTAAAACCAAAGGCATCCTAACGGGAGTTATGTCCACGCACCCCACACCAACTTTTACAGTAGTTATATCAACTAAACCCATGGAAAATATTGTGCGTCTTCCCTCCTCAACTTCTTGATCTTAAAATAGATTAATAAAATACGCCTTCATTTTGATAAGGCAAGTTCAGCAAATATAAAGCCACAAAACATCACTTAGCACGATAACAATTGCGTACTAAATTAGTTTAAATTATGATATATTTGATAAATAAACTTAAATTTTACATATGAATGGTGACCGACTTGATACCTCAACTACCACCCATAGAACACCAACATGAGTTTAATATTCCCATTGGTGAAATCGTTGACTTGATGCCTGGTATACGCTGTATTGTTGCCCCAAACCCTTCGCCATACACGTATACAGGAACTGGAACCTTTATTATTGGCAAGGGGGAAGATACGATCGTCATTGATCCTGGCCCCGACTTGGAAAACCATGTCAGCCTGATCCAAGAAGTTTTGGCTGACTGTCCTAACCCAAGATATCTTATCACCCACACCCATAGTGATCACAGTACAGCAACGGCAATTTTAAAAAAAGAATTAGGGGGCCTTTCTTATGGATTCGGCCCACATGGTGGACATGAAAATGTCGTTAGAACCGACCTATTTATCGAAGAAAGTGTTGATTCAAGTTTTGTCCCAGACATTACATTAAATAACAATGACACCCTTGAGAGTGGTATTGGCACGCTCCAATCAATCCATACTCCAGGTCATACATCAAACCATATGTGCTTCTACTTACCCGCTGCTAAAATCCTGTTTACGGGTGACCATATTATGGGCTGGTCTACATCCGTTGTTATCCATCCTGATGGCCGCATGGACCAGTATAAGAAAAGCCTACAAAAAGTCATTGATATGGATGTTGACCTTATAATTCCCTCCCACGGTCCTTCAGTAAAAGCCCCCCGCGCCTACATAAAGTCCTTACTTGATCATCGACATGGGCGGGAAGAACAAATTATTTACTTGCTCGCAAAAGAACCAATGATGATTGAAGAAATCACGGCTGCCATCTACCCAAATCACCCCCCTTCAGTTATTCCAGCAGCTATGCAAGTGATACAAGCACACCTTCTGGATATGATTAACGTGGGAACTGTAGTCACCAAAGGCCCCTTATCTAAAAGAAACGTATTTACTTTGAGAAAATAACTATATTGATTTAGAAGAATGACCTATAAACACACACAGTTTTTTTGATAAATGTTTGCTTTTCCCATGTGTATGCTGTAACTAAAATAAATATTACGCCATAACATCAGCTGAAGCTTTCATATTTAATGTATAAATAATTTAGGAATATCTTTTATGACAATAAATAAACTTATGTTGGATAATTTATGACAATAAATAAACTTATGTTGAATAAAAAAGGTGTTATTATGGGACTGGCAAATAGTAAGTCCCTGGCATGGGGTGTTGCAAAACACCTCTCTGAACATGGTGCTCAAATTGCTTTTACCTATCAGAACGAAGTTTTTCTAAAACGCATCAAACCGTTGGCAGAAGAACTTGAAGGTAGCCGAATTATTGAATGTGACGTCTCTGATGATAAAAGTGTAGAGGATGCTTTTAAAAGCATTGAAGCTGAGATGGGAAAAATAGATTTTCTTGTTCATGCAATTGGCTTTTCTGACAAAAATGAACTTACAGGAAAATATATTAATACCAGTCGCGCTAACTTTAATATGACCATGGATGTAAGCGTCTATAGCTTCACAAATGTTGCATGCCACGCGTCTCGGATTATGAACGATAACGGCAGTATGATTACCATGACCTATGAGGGATCAAATCGCGTTATTCCCCATTATAATGTTATGGGTGTGGCCAAAGCGGCGTTAGAAGCAAGTGTCCGTTATTTAGCTGTTGACCTTGGTGAACGGGGAGTTCGCGTCAACGCGCTCTCAGCTGGACCAATTAAAACCTTGGCATCAAGCGGGATTGGAGACTTCCGTTATATCCTGCAATGGACCGAAAACAATAGCCCGCTTATTCGTAATGTCACAATTGATGATGTCGGCAAATCTGCCTTATATCTGTTAAGCGATCTTAGCCAGGCCGTTACTGGTACGGTTCACTATGTAGATGCTGGATATAATATAATTGGCATGAAAAACATTAATAGCCCTGACATTGTCAAACAGAAACCTACACAATAATGTCACTCAATAGTTTTGGACGTATATTTAAGTTTACTACCTGGGGTGAGAGTCATGGCACCGCCATTGGCGTTGTAGTAGATGGCGTGCCTCCAAGCATCCCCCTCGCACAAGAAGATATTCAAACCTATTTAGACCAACGCAAACCTGGTCAAAGTAAGTTTACAACCCAACGTCAAGAAGCCGATAAAGTTCAGATTCTCTCTGGTGTCTTTGAAGGGTATACCACTGGTACGTCACTCAGCTTGATTATCTATAATACGGATGCCCGCAGTAAAGACTATGGGGAGATCGTCGAGTCCTTCCGTCCAGGTCATGCAGACTTCACCTATCATGCGAAATATGGTCGGCGAGATTATCGTGGAGGAGGCAGGTCCAGCGCGCGGGAGACAGCCTCTCGGGTTGCCGCTGGTGCCATTGCCCGCAAGGTGCTTGAGACAATTGGTGTTCGTGTCCGTGGAGCCCTTGTTCAGATTGGAGATTCTGCCATTAATCGGGATGCCTGGGACTGGGATCAAGTTAATGCCAACCCTTTTTGGTGCCCTGATGCCCAAACCGCATCTAAGTGGGAAGACTATCTTGGAGAAATTCGTAAACAAGGCTCAAGCATTGGGGCGCTTATTGAAGTCCATGCTCACGGTGTTCCACCTGGGTGGGGCGCACCTATATACGGCAAACTAGATAGTGATCTTGCCGGCGCCATGATGACAATAAACGCCGTTAAAGGGGTCGAGATTGGCTGTGGCTTTGCCGCTGTTACATTAACTGGTCAAGAAAACGCGGATCCTATTCGTATTGATCCTAAAACGCAAAAGCCTATTTTCCTCAAGAATCAATCTGGTGGAATTCTTGGAGGAATTTCAACGGGCCAAGATATTGTCTGTCGCTTTGCCGTCAAACCCACCAGCTCTATTCTTACGCCCCAACCTTCCATTAATATTCATGGACAAGAAGTTTATGTCCGCACCAAAGGACGCCACGACCCGTGTGTCGGTATCCGCGCTGTCCCCGTAGGAGAAGCCATGATGGCCTGTACCCTGCTGGATGCATGGATGCAACATCAGGCGCAAACAGGTCTCAAATAAATTAACAATACCCCCCGCATTCATAGCGCCCGCATTCCGTCATAAGGTATTTATCACGAGAGAGGATTTATCCCCTTTAAGGGGCGCGCACGCTGTCCATTGAGAGAGAAAGCTACCGAAAGAAACCTATTATTTTTTCGTAACACTCTTAAGAACGTCATCTAAAGAGTCGGCAATATTCTCCGCCCCAACGATATTAATATGGCCAACTTTACGGTTCTTACGAGGGGATTTTTCATAGTCATGATATTTAACGCCTCCCAATCTCAGTACATCCGTCATATTGGGCATAAACCCAAGGCAATTAACCATTATGCTGTTCTCATAAGTCACGCTCCCTAAGGGTAGCCCCATAACGGCACGCACATGATTTTCGAATTGACTGGTTGCCGCCCCATCCAGCGTCCAGTGACCTGAATTATGAACCCTTGGTGCCATTTCATTCGCAATTAAAGTTTCTGCCCCCCCAGTTTCATTGGTCATAACAAAAAATTCTATGGTCAAAACGCCCACATATTCCATGTGGTCCATCAGGGTGCTCATATATTTTTCTGCGAGCCCTTGTAAATTATCAGCCTGGGAGGGGACTGTTGAGGTATGTAAAACACCCTTAATATGTTTATTTTGGGTCAGGGGGTAAAAGCATTTTTCTCCCTTAACCCCCCGCACGCCCACAAGGGATACCTCATACGCAAAATCAACAAAACCTTCCAATATCCCCGAATGCCCCTCCAAGCTTTGCCATGCGGAGGTTATATCATGGGGGGTATTGAGTATAAATTGACCTTTCCCATCATATCCGCCTCGGCGTGTTTTTAAAATGGACGGTGTGCCAATTTCCTCAACAGCACTCTGCAAGTCTTCCCATGCGTCTACGGCCTTGTAAGGCGCCGTTTGTATCTGGTGATCGGTAAAATACTGCTTTTCTTGAAAACGGTCTTGGGCAATTGAGAGAATATCCCCCCGTGGATAGATGTTCTGCTTGTGGAGTAACGGGGTCACGTTGAAGTTTTCTGTCTCGAAAGTTACACAGTCAACCTCACCCAGAAAGTTACCAACCGACTGTTCTGATGCCAGATCAACGGGCACGACAGAAGCCACACCTGCGGCACAATCGGTGCTCCTATCCCCCACACAAATAACATCGATCCCCAATGGTCGCGCGGCCAACGCGATCATACGCGCCAACTGGCCAGCACCAAAAACGCCTAAAGTTTTTTTCAAGAGCTATACTCCTTCTTCATCTTCCAAGTTCTGCTTTAAGACCTTTTGTGTTTGTGCCTGACGATAGGCTGAGAGTCTTTGATCAATTTCCTGGGAGGAGTTTGCTAAAATTGATCCTGCAAATAGGGCGGCATTCTTTGCACCAGAAGTCCCAATGGCGAAGGTTCCAACAGGAACGCCCCCAGGCATTTGTACAATGGACAACAAAGAATCCAAGCCATTAAGACTCGCACTAAAAATCGGCACCCCTAGGACTGGAAGCGTTGTTTTAGAGGCCACCATCCCAGGCAGGTGCGCCGCGCCACCAGCACCCGCAATAATCACTTCAAGACCACGAGATTTAGCACTTTCAGCGTACTCAAATAACAGGTCAGGCGTTCTATGCGCGGAAACAATTTTCTTTTCATAAGCAATCTGCAAGTCATCTAAAACTATGGTTGCTTCTTTCATTATCGGCCAATCAGATTTTGACCCCATAATCACACCGACTTTAATACTCATTTTACCTATGACTCCACCTTTGTAATACTTCTACTAATGCTTGACTCTCAAGAGCTTGTACTCTGGTTTTTAAGGTCTCCGCTGTATCTGTTACCAAAACAGGGCACGCCTTTTGTAAAATTATCTCGCCGCCATCGACAATTTCATTAACATGATGCACAGTACACCCAGTTTCTTCAAGAGCGGCGTTCAAAACAGCCTGATGCACATCCAAGTTGATACCTCCTGAGAATGCAGGCAATAAGGATGGGTGAATATTTAAAATACGTCCACGCCATTGGTCAATAAATTCTGCACCTAATATGCGCATGTACCCAACGAGTACCACAATATCAACGTCATAATCCCGTAAAGACTGGGAAAGAATCTGATCGTATGCCACCCTACTTTTATTACGAGGTGAAAGATAAAGTTCGGGTATCTCATACTTTTTTGCCCGCTCAAGAATAACGGCCGTTTGAACATTAGAAATAATAATGCGGACATGCCCATCAATCTCACCTGAACGCGCTGCATCAATGAGCCCTTGAGCACTCGTGCCCCGTGTCGAACCGATAATGCCAATATTTAATGTCATGTCAGACTCTTAACCCTCTAACTTTTTATAGGTATTTTCCCCACGAAGAGAATTCATATGATCAATACGTACATTGATTAACTGCATCGTGCCAATATCTTGACGGTAAGTAAAGTTCCCAGGGATTTTTTCAATTTCTGCCTGGGCAATGCGCTCTGCTTCCCCAATGGTTGGCGCCATCCCAACAACCGCCAGAGTACGTGACCCTGTGGCAATCATTACGTCATTTTTGATATCAACGGCACCCAGAAAAACCGGCACGCCCTTTGAGACTTCTCCAATATGAACTTCCTCTGCCTTTAATGGATTATCAGGATACCCCTTGGGAACAAGGTATTTGCAAACTGTGGCCTGATGGGCAAAGCGCACATCAACATGAGTGAGTGTCCCCTCGACAATTGCCTGTAAAACATCCACAAAGTCTGTCTCAAGCAACGTCAATAAGTTCATAGCTTCAGGGTCACCTAAACGTACGTTATATTCTATCAGCTTCACCCCTTGAGCCGTGGCCATGAAACCTCCATACAAAAACCCCTTATAAGGATGGCCATATTTATGGTATAAAGCGCCAATAACCTGCTCATTAATGGCCTGTGCTTGCCTGACATCTTCAGCACTGATAAAGGGTAAAAGGTGGTGGGCATCGGTATATGTTCCCATACCTCCCGTGTTTGGCCCCTGGTCATTGTCAAATGCCCGCTTGTGGTCTTGAATGATTGGCGTATGGACTAAATGACCTCCATCACAGAAACTGATCAAAGAAAATTCTTGTCCGACTACTTTCTCTTCAATGACGAAATCATAGCCATTCCTGAGAAGCTCCTGACAATAGAACAAGCTCTCTTCTAAGGTAAAAAGGTGATCCCCATAAACCTTAACGCCTTTCCCTCCCATCAAACCATCAGACTTGATAACATAGTTTTGATCCCATGTCCGTAACAGGGCCTCCACGCCTTCCAATGAGGAAAATCTTTGAAACATGGGGTTACCTGGAATCTGATATGCCTCTAACAACTGACGTGTAAATCCCTTACTCGTCTCCAATTGGGCAAGTCTTCTCTTGGGACCAATTGTTACCACGCCAGCCAGCTCTAAAGCATCAGCAATCCCCTTTTCCAGGGGGGCTTCCGGCCCGACAACCACCATATCAATGGCATGCACAGTGGCAAAGGTGACAACCCCATCAACGTCAAGTATATCTCCAACCTCGTACCCATGCACAAGATCTCTTATGCCTGGATTTACACTTGAAGAAAAACAATATACTGCAACAGTATGTGAAGAGCGACTTAAGGCGCACACCATCGCATGTTCTCGTGCCCCACTACCAATAACAAGTATTTTTTTCATCTCAGTCATCTTATTTGGTTCGTGCGTAAATAGGCAGAGATATTCTTGGTGAGGCGATTATGAAAATCTTGATCATACCCCTCATAAGAAAATTTCTGCCCCGTAATACGTTCAAAAAGGTCTATATATCTTGAGGAGAGTTCAACAATTAAATTTTGAGGTACCTCAGGGAGGACCGTATCATGATACGGATCACACTGGTCACGCAACCAGATGCGCAAGAATTCTTTATCAATCATATACGGCTCTTGACCTTGACGAGTCCGCTCTTCATACCCTGAGGCCAACCAATACCTGCTTGAGTCAGGCGTATGAATTTCATCAATTAAAATAATCTCTCCTTGATCATCAACCCCAAATTCATACTTAGTATCTACTAAAATTAAACCATTTTCACTTGCAACCTCTTGGCCAAAATGGAACAATTCCAATGACTTTTGCGCCAGAAATTGCCATTGCTCTTGGGTTAGAATCCCCTCATTGATAATCTCTGCAGCCGACAAGGGACGGTCATGCACCGCATCTTTCGTTGTAGGCGTGACAATATTATGGGGGAGTTTTTGATTCTTGCTCATCCCCTCAGGCAGCTCATGGCCGCAATAGGACCGCACGTTGTTGTTATAATTGACCCAAATACTGGTATCTGTTGTTCCTGTCATGTACCCCCTAACAATAAACTCAAGGGGGAAAACGCGGCATTTTTTCACCACCATAGCGTTCGGATCCGGAGACGCAATCATATGATTCTTAATAATATGCGCGGTTTGTGAAAACCAAAATATACTTGTCTGAGTAAGGACCTGTCCCTTAAAGGGCACGTGCCCCAGCAAACGATCAAAGGCACTTTGCCGATCCGTCGCCACAATTAATAACGCCGCCCCAATATCATAGACGTCACGCACCTTCCCCTCAGTTTTTTGAGGAAAGTCCAAGTTCGTCGATTTAACGCAGCGGGCAAAGCCATCTTGAATAATATGTTCTTCCCTCATATTCTACCCACCACAGTTTAACAGCTGCACCTGCCCACCAGGAATAACATGACCAATTGTCCAAAGCTTAAGGCTGGGGTATTCTTGCATAATATCCTTAAGAGCACGTTCTATATTCTCATCCCCAATCAGGACGCACCCAACACCCATATTAAATACGCGGTACATCTCAAAGTCATTGACGTTGCCAGCCTGTTTTATAAGGGAAAATATAGGAGGTCTTTCCCACGCCACAACATCAAGCTCTACGGTCAAACCTGCTGGTAAAATACGCGGAATATTCTCGATGACACCACCACCCGTAATATGAGCCATGCCTTTGACATGGATGCCTGCATTCAAAATTCTTTGAATAGGGTCGGTGTAATTAATATGGTAAGCAAGTAAGCTGTCCCCAATACTTTCGCCATTTAAAATATCTGGTCTATCATTGATGCTATACCTGCTGATATCAAACAACGCTTTCCGCGCTAATGAAAATCCATTGGTATGCAGACCGCTTGAGTTGAGGGCGTATACCCTATCCCCACTCTTAATACGGCTGCCATTAACAATTTTTTCTCTTTCGACAATACCTGTCACTAAACCGACAATATCAATTTCATCATTCAGGTATACATCTGGCATTTCCGCAGTTTCCCCGCCAACTAAGGCGACACCAGACTCCAGGCACGCCTCAGACATCCCCTTAACTAAGGCCTCAACAAGGGGAGGTGAGAGTTTATTAAAAGCAATATAATCTAAAAATGTAAGGGGCTTGGCCCCCATAACTACAATATCATTACAAACAGCAGCAAATAAATCACGACCTAAATTTTCGTACTTACCTGCCATCTGCGCGACAACCGTCTTCGTTCCGACACCATCGACGCTCTGCACCAGGACAGGATCATGATATGATTTCACAATATCTTTAAGGGAAAACAATGACCCAAAACTCCCCAGACCTGTCAAAACATTTTTGGTATGCGTCCGTTTCACATAGGGTTTAATCCGTTCAACGGTTTGGTTACAAGCTATAATATCTACTCCTGACTTTTTATAATCCATTTCAGTCATCGTATTCCTTCTATACATTACGGGTCCAACGATACATATTATAAAAAATTTGCATCCATGGGCTCTGTTCACTTGGAAACCGTGTCCAAGTATGTTGTACGCCCCGATATACCCGTTCTGGATGGGGCATCATCATATTGATACGCCCGTCACGGGAGCACACTCCAGTAATTCCGTCCGCTGACCCATTAGGGTTATAGGGATAGTGCTCTGTAACAGCTCCACCATTATCAACATACTTTAAGGTTATTTGTTGATGATGGCTTAAAGCAGAGTGATCACGAGGGCTCTTAAACTTAACCCGCCCTTCCCCATGGGCAACCACCACAGGCAACCGTGACCCTTCCATACCTTCAAAGAGCATGGACGGTGACTTTTGAATTTCCACCATAACGAAACGTGCCTCAAACTGGGTAGAAAGGTTAGGCGTAAATTTAGGTAAACTCTCGCCATTATCAATAAGGCCAGAGAGGTGAGATAACATCTGGCAGCCATTACATACCCCCAATGTCAAGGTGTCCTGACGCATAAAAAACTGCGAAAATTGATCTTTTAATCGGCTGTTATGTAAAATAGATCGTGCCCATCCAAGACCCGCACCCAGGACATCACCATAGGAAAATCCGCCACACGCAACTAAGGCATGGAATCCATCTAATGCCACATCCCCTGAAAGTAAATCATTCATATGAACATCATACGCTTCAAAGCCTGCTCGATCAAATGCTGCTGCCATCTCCACATGGCCGTTTACACCTTGCTCCCTTAAAATGGCAATTTTCGGACTACACCCAGTTACGAAAAATGTATCGGGCTGAAATGTTGTATGCACATGTAAACCTTGATTTTCCATGCTAATTGTTTGGTATTCTTCTTCAACACATGGCAGATGATCGCGCACCTTTTGAATATGATATGAGGTGGCAGACCAAATCTTTTGTAACGCTTCACGGGTTCTGTGCACCACCTTTTGCCCCTCTTTAAAAATGACAATATCTTGAACTACCGTCGGTACCCCGATAGTCACAGCTGGTACACCTGCCTCGGCAAATAAGCGTAAAACCTCTGACCGATTGATATTACGCACCTGAAGCACAGCGCCTAACTCTTCTGTAAATAATATATGATTAATATGTCCTGTTATCTCTGACAAATCTAGTGAGACGCCCATGCGCCCCGCAAACGCCATCTCGGCCAAAGTTGTTACTAAACCGCCATCACTTCGGTCGTGGTATGCTAAGACGTTACCTGCTTTATTTATCTGGCGCATGACATCAAAAAAAGCTTTTAACTGGTCAACATGATCAACATCAGGCGCCTCTCGCCCAAGACCATTATAGACCTGAGCCAGAGCAGATAATGCAATCCGATTCTTGCCATTGCCAAGGTCAACATAAATAAGCGCGGTATCCTCCACAGACTGTAACTGAGGCGTTAAAACCTTCCTGACATCCCCCACAGGGGCAAAGCCACTGAGGACCACGGACATAGGTGAAATAACAGCTTTACGCTGCCCCTGATCCACCCATTCCATTTTCATGGACATCGAATCTTTACCAACGGGAATGGTCACCCCCAAATGGGGACACATTTCACACCCAAGAGCCTTGACCGTATCAAATAATTTGACATCTTCATTTTCTTGTCCAGCAGCGGCCATCCAATTTGCAGATAGTTTAATATCTGAAACCTGCTCAATAGCGCACCCCGCCATATTGGTGAGCACCTCTCCAAGGGCCATTCTGCCGCTGGCAGGGCCGTTTATAACCGCTATGGGAGTTCTCTCACCGATTGCCATCACCTCACCTGTATACGTATCTAGGGATGTGGTAGAGACTGCGCAGTCAGCAACGGGGACTTGCCACGGGCCTACCATCTGATCTTGCGCCACCATACCTGTGACCGACCGATCTCCGATAGTAATTAAAAAGGATTTTGAGGCCACTGCAGGTAAAGACAAGACCCGATCAATGGCCTCATCAGGATCAATTAAAGTGGGGTCAAAGTCTTCTTGCTCCAGAGGGACGCGCGTCCCATGACGATGCATTTGAGGGGTGTTACCAAATAAAACATCCATTGGAATATCAACCGGACGATTATCAAAGAAATCATCCCGCACGGTTAGGTGCTGATCATCAGTCGCAACCCCTACAGAAGAAAACGGGCACCTCTCCCGCGCGCAAATCGCTGCAAACTCCTCCATCCGTTGCGGGGGAATGGCAAGCACATACCGCTCTTGGGATTCATTGGACCAAATTTCCCTAGGTGACATGCCTGGTTCGTCAATATGAAGCGCCCTTAGATCAAATATGCCCCCTTTATGACCATCTTTCACTAATTCAGGAAACGCGTTAGAGACCCCACCTGCACCCACGTCATGGATGAAACTTATGGGGTTATCCTCCATTTGCCAACACCTATCAATGACTTCTTGACAGCGACGTTCCATCTCTGGATTGCCGCGTTGGACAGATGCAAAGTCTAAATCCTGATTTTGATCACTGGCCCCTAAAGAGGATGCCGCGCCCCCGCCTAAACCTACGCGCATTGCTGCCCCCCCTAAACATACCAGATGGTCCCCTGGGTTAATGGCTTTTTTCTCAATATGATGCGCACGAATATTGCCTAAACCTCCTGCTAACATAATAGGCTTGTGATACCCAAAATGAATAGCACCTCCACGCACCTTCTGCTCGTAGGTTCGAAAATATCCAGCCAAATTAGGACGCCCAAATTCATTATTAAACTTTGCCCCTCCCAACGAGCCTTGAATAATAATATCTAATGGACTGGCAATATGATGAGGATACCCATATAAATCCACTTCCCACGGACGTCTATACCCCTCAATATTTAAGTTTGAGACGGTAAATCCAATCAAACCAATTTTAGGTTTTGCTCCAACCCCTGTTGCGCCTTCATCCCGAATCTCGCCCCCTGCACCGGTTGCCGCCCCTTGAAATGGCGCAATCGCCGTTGGGTGATTATGGGTTTCCACTTTTATCAATATATGGATTGGCTCTTGGGTATACCCGTACTTGCGACTTTGGGGAGCTGGAAAAAACCTGCCTCCCTCAAAACCAGAAATAACCGCAGCATTATCTTTATAGGCCGATAGAACCCCTGTTGAATTGTGGGCATAAGTATTTTTAATCATTGCAAACAAAGAAGAGCTATGATGATGATCGTCAATATCCCATGTCGCATTAAAAATTTTATGACGACAATGCTCTGAATTCACCTGAGAGAACATATATATTTCAACGTCAGTAGGATTTCGCCCAAGGTCAATAAATACTTTGGTAAGATAAGTAATTTCTTGCTCAGATAAGGCAAGCCCCATGGTGCTATTAACCTCCTCTAAGGCCTCACGGCCTTTAGCAAGCACATTAAGAGTGGTCAAGGGCGCTGGAGGTGGCGAACGAAACAGCTTGTTCCCATCCTCGACATCATAAATGACCTCTTCGGTCATACGATCATAGATTAAGGGGGCTATCTTATGGGGCTCTCCCCCCGATACATAATAAATAATGCCGCGCTCAATACGCCTAACATCCCCTAGCCCAACTTTATGGGCAATGTCCGTTGCCCGCGAGGCCCACGGGGAAATGGTCCCAAAACGCGGAATGACGATCAGGCGGGCACCTAAGGTGTCGTCAACCGCCCCTCCACACTCTAATATTTCAACAAGGTGTGCGTGGTGGTCATAGAGCCTTTCACCATCAATAAAATAGACAGCCCGAGAAGAAATGCGCGTAATGCGGGGGTCTTGTTTTTGAAGTTTTGCCAACAAACAGTGGTGTTGGGAGGGTTCTAAGGATGACCTTCCAAATAGGATCAACATACATCTCTCTCTCATACCCTAAAGTAAATACCATAGGTCTGCGTCTCGCATTATTAGAGTTTTATTTTGGAGCTCTGTCTATTTCTATATTATGTAACACAAAAGATCCTTCAGTCTTTTGGTGCGTATTAGTTTTGCGTTTTTCGAGCTGGTCTAAATAGTCCTCATTGATATTTCCAGCTATATAATGCCCTGAAAAAACCGAATCTTCAAACTCAACCAATTCAGGATTAATGTCCGTAATACATTGTTTTAAGTCTTCTAGGTTTTGATAGACCAGCCGATCACACCCAAGCTGGGCACAAATTTCATCATGGGACTTATTGTGGGCGATCAGTTCACTCTTAGAAGGCATATCGATACCATAGACATTAGGGAACCGTACCTCGGGAGAGGTTGAAGCAAGATAAATTTCTGCTACCCCTAGTTTCTTAATCATTTTAATGATGTTAAGAGACGTTACCCCCCGCACAATTGAATCATCCACCAAAAGAACTTTTTTGCCTGTAAACTCAAATGCAATGGTATTTAACTTTTGACGCACGGCATGCCGTCGTATGGTCTGAGTTGGCATAATGAACGTCCGTCCTACATAGGTATTTTTCACAAACCCTTCTCGGAAAGGAATATTCAACTCCCACGCCATCTCAAGGGCTGCAATACGAGACGTCTCAGGCACGGCAATAATAACATCAATATCTTCCTGATAGGTCGGCCATTCTTTTTTAATTTTATGAGCCAAAGCCACCCCCATCTTGCCTCGAGACTGACAAACAGGAACATTATTTACAATAGAATCCGGTCGGGATAAATACACATACTCAAATAAACAGGGGCGCGCAGGTTGTACAAGACTACATAAACCACGGTGTACCCCGCCATCATTATCAATAAATATTGCTTGTCCAGGCAGCACGTCCCCCTCAAGGGTAAAGTCATTAACATCAAAAGCCACACTTTCCGAAGCAAACATATGGGAGACTTTACCCTCATCAGTATGCGTCCCATAGGTTAAAGAACGAATCCCATCAGGATCTCGAAATGCCACAAGACCGACTCCAGAAACTATGGCAACCACAGCATAGCCCCCTTTGCATATCTCATGGACTTTCTTAACGGCATAAAAAATATCTGCAGCACCCACAACCGCCGACGTGCATTCTGAAAGGGCATGGGCAAACACGTTCAACAAAACTTCAGAATCTGAAGAAGTATTCACATGACGGGCACACTCCTCACTTAATTTCTTTTTAACCTCTGCACCATTGGTCAACGTGCCATTATGAGATAAAACAATCCCATAGGGTGAGTTTACGTAAAAAGGTTGCGCCTCAATAAAAGAAGCGCCCCCTGCGGTTGGATAGCGCACATGTCCAATACCCACATTCCCAACAAGATTCATCAGCTTGTCTTGATCAAAGACACGCGCTAATAACCCGCTGTTTTTATGTAAGTAAAATATACGATTCTCACACGTTGCAATACCCGCAGAGTCCTGCCCCCTGTGTTGCAGCGCAAATAAACCTTCGTATATTATTTGAGAGACAGGCTGATGAGAATACAGCCCCACAATGCCACAAATTGTCTGAGTCTCCTAAAAAGATAGTTGCCAAATCAATGAATAAAAAGCTGTCTAAATACAGCACAAAACCACCCAAAATAATAGCCAAAAAATAGATTAAATATAGCAAAAAAACCCCCCTTGCCTCCAAATGGTAAAACCCCAATACTCTAGGAGCCCTCTCCCAATTCCCAATTGGTAACAAAATTGCAACATTAAGATGCTATATTTCTGGAATTAGTTTCTCTAAAGTATAAAAACTAACAATATTAAGTTAAATTAAGTTGGTTGGTTTTTTTTAATCATAGCATAATGTTAATAAATTTATAATGTCACTTAAAAGTTTACAGATTTAGTATAATGTCCTTGTTGATATTTCATATTTAACAATATAACTTTACTAATTAATTATGCTGAAGAAAGATTTGCGAAAAATATCACCAATATCAAACGATTTAACTAACACTAAAACAAATTTTAATGTACAAAACACTCAGAATTTGGAGAAAATTTATGATGCAAAAATTAATTACAGGTATTTTAAGTTTGGCGCTCACGCTTACCGCATCTAACGCTCTTGCAACAATAAATATTGAATGGTGGCATGCTTTAGGCGGTGCTAATGCCGAAAGAGTGAATAAAATCGTAAATGATTTTAATGCCATACAGTCTCAATATAAAGTTTTACCAATATCCAAGGGGAACTACACTGAAACGATGACCGCAGCGATCGCAGCGTTCAGAGCCAAAAAACAACCTCATATTGTGCAGGTCTTTGAAGTCGGCACCGCCACTATGATGGCGGCAGAAGGTGCGATCTACCCAATTGAAAAGCTCATGGAAGATACTGGCCAAGTTTTTAACAGAAATTCGTTTCTTCCCGCTGTGGTCAGCTATTACACCAGTGTGAACGGTAAACTGTTATCTATGCCATTTAACAGTTCCACACCCGTATTGTATTACAACAAAGATGCTTTTAAAAAGGCGGGTATTGATAGCGCACCTAAAACCTGGTCTGAAGTTGTCTCTACGTCTAAGAAACTTATTGCTAACGGACAGAAATGTGGCTTCACAATTGGGTGGCAATCTTGGACAATGATTGAGAACTTCTCTGCATGGCACAATACTCCCATTGGGACGAGAAATAATGGGTTTACAGGTTTTGATGCTGAATTAACATTCAATAATGATGTTGTTAAACGTCATGTTAGCAACTTAAACGAGTGGCAGAAAGAAGGCGTATTCTCTTATGGTGGACGGCGTAGTGACAGTCAACCTAAGTTCGTTAATAATGAGTGCGCCATGTGGATCACCTCTTCATCTTCGTATGGTAGCCTTAGAAAATTGGTTAAATTTGATTTAGGTCAAGCCCTTATGCCTTACTATGATGATGTTGTTGCCTCACCGCAGAATTCTATTATTGGTGGCGCGTCACTCTGGGTACTAAGCGGCCATGAAACCAAAGAATACCAAGGTGTTGCTGAATTCATGACTTTCCTGTCTTCTCCAAAAATACAGGCATGGTGGCATCAAGAATCTGGATACGTCCCAATTACAAAAGCGGCCTATGAACTTTCTAGGGAACAAGGCTTTTATGAAAAGTTTCCAGGAACCGACACCGCGATCAAGGCTTTAAGCTTAAACAAGCCCACAGCAAATTCTGGAGGGTTACGTTTTGGAAACTTCGTACAAATTCGTGATATTGTTAACGAAGAACTTGAAGCGGTTTGGAACGGCTCTAAATCAGCGTCAGATGCCCTAGATCTAGCTGTAGCCCGTGGTAATAAATTGCTACGTAAATTTGAAAGAGCTAATAAATAATTAATTTTTTGCACTTCATTGACCAGTACACCTGAAAAAAAAGGTGTACTGGCTTTTATGATTTTTTTGTGGCATAAACTTTTTGTCATGAACACCAAAATACATAAGTTTATTTAAATGTTAAAAAGAATCCATTTCAAATCCTCCGCCCTCCCCTATCTGTTGGTAGCCCCACAAATTATCATTACTCTTGTCTTTTTTATTTGGCCGGCACTCCAAGGGCTATACTCCTCATTTTTATTGATGGACGCCTTTGGTTTTAAAACGGAATTTGTGTGGTTTGAAAATTTTATTGACCTCTATCATGATCCCTATTACCTGAAAAGTTTTAGCAACACGCTTATTTTTTCCTTATCAGTTACAGGACTTGCCATCGGGCTAGCCTTGGTCCTTGCCGCAATGGCGGACCGGGTCATTAAAGGCACCAGTACATACCGAACTCTTCTGATTTGGCCCTATGCTGTTGCCCCAGCCATCGCAGGCGCCCTTTGGGTTTTCATGTTTGACCCGACCCTTGGCATTATCACCTATATGCTTAAACTTTTTGAATATAACTGGGATCATAACCTCAATGGCACCCAAGCAATGATTTTGGTAGTGATTGCCGCTGCGTGGAAACAGATAAGTTATAATTTTTTATTTTTTCTTGCCGGCATGCAGGCAATTCCCAAATCGTTGATCGAATCTGCTGCTATTGATGGAGCCAGCCCAATACGCCGGTTTTGGACTATTATTTTCCCTTTGCTGTCACCAACAACATTTTTTCTTCTTGTTATTAATATAGTATACGCTTTCTTTGATACATTTGGCATCATTCACGCCGTAACCCAAGGTGGGCCAGCAAACGCGACTGAAACCCTTATCTATAAAATCTATAATGACGGGTTTATCGGACTTGACCTTGGAAGTTCCTCTGCACAATCTATGGTCCTTATGATCATCGTGATCGCGTTAACAGTGGTTCAATTCCAATATATAGAAAAGAAAGTGGAGTATTAATCTATGATTGAGAATCGTCCAATTTCAAACTTCCTATCCCATTTTGTCTTAATCTTTGGTATCGTTATTGTTATATTCCCTTTGTGGATAACTTTCGTTGCCGCGACTCACAACGAAGCACGCATGATGCAAATCCCCTTACCTTTATGGCCAGGGGATCAATTTTTCATCAATCTAAAATTGATTTTAGCGAAAGGCGTTGAATTCTCTGGGAGTCCACCCGTTAGCATCATGTTATTTAATAGTTTAATAATGGCGTTGCTTATTGCCTGCGGTAAGATTAGTATTTCTCTGCTCTCTGCCTTTGCGATTGTTTACTTTCGTTTTCCCCTGCGGATGACGTGCTTCTGGATTATCTTTATTACGTTAATGCTCCCCATTGAAATACGAATTATCCCAACATTTGCCGTTGTTGCAAACCTTGGCATGCTGAATAATTACTGGGGACTCTCCATCCCGTTAATTGCCTCCGCAACAGCAACATTCATGTTTAGACAGGTATTTCTTACAATTCCTGATCAATTGTTGGAGGCTGCGCGTATTGATGGAGTCTCTCCCATGCAGTTTTTTAGAGATATTCTTGTGCCCATGTCCCGCACCAATATTGCAGCGCTTTTTGTCATCCTCTTTACTTATGGATGGAACCAATATTTATGGCCACTTTTGATCACCACAGATCCAAATATGTACACAATTGTCATGGGAATTTCACAAATGCTGCAAGCCACTGAGCAAACACCAGAGTGGCACTTGGTGATGATGACCGCACTCCTTGCTGTCTTGCCACCCGCCTTAGTGATTCTTATCATGCAAAAACTATTCGTCAAAGGCCTGACGGAAACGGAGAAATAAATATGTCGACGGTTGAATTAAGAAACATCTCAAAATCCTATGACGGACTTCCAGTAATTGACAATATCAATATGACCATTCAAGCGAGTGAGTTTATTGTGATTGTCGGTCCATCTGGCTGCGGAAAATCTACCTTGTTACGTATTGTGGCGGGACTGGAAGATATTACCCATGGCGAAATCTTGATTAATGAAAAAGTGATTAACAAGCTGGAACCTAAAGACCGCGATATTGCGATGGTATTCCAAAATTACGCACTCTATCCCCACATGACTGTCTTTCAGAACATGGCCTACAGCCTGAAAATCAAAGGTATGGACAAAAAAACAATCCTCCAAAAAGTGGGGGTGGCCGCTGAAATGCTGCACCTTGAAAAGTACCTTGACCGCAAACCTCGCCAACTTTCGGGTGGCCAACGCCAACGGGTTGCAATGGGACGGGCTATTGTTCGAGAACCATCTGTGTTTTTATTTGATGAGCCCCTCTCTAACCTTGATGCTAAGCTGCGTGTGCAAATGCGCCTCCAAATTCGTAAACTGCAAAAACGTCTTAAAGTGACGAGTCTCTACGTCACCCACGATCAAGTTGAGGCTATGACCATGGCAGACCGCCTGATCGTCCTTAATGGCGGCGTAACCGAACAAATCGGCACGCCAATGGATATTTATAATGATCCAGAAAGCCAATTTGTCGGGAGCTTTATCGGCTCGCCAGCCATGAACTTTATCCCAGTAAAACTTTTGGGAGGTAAAATTCATTTAACAGACAGTATAGTGTTACCTTATCCCACCCCCCTTACGCGGGAAGGTGATGCTATCCTTGGTATCCGCCCAGAGCACTTTACCCAGCCTCACGATGACACGGCTTACCTGACACTTATCATTGATATTATCGAACCCCTCGGCTCTGAAACCCTCGTGCATGGCCATATTGTAGGACTCCAAGATGATATTGTCGTAAAAATTCCAGGGCACCCTTGTTTAACCCCTAATACCAAACTTGAACTTGGGATTCTCCCAGACAAACTTTACCTTTTTGATTCCAAGACCACCAAGAGAATTCGATAATAAATATTTTACTTACACCCTCAGCATTTGCCTTAAAAAGCCTCGGTCTTGCTCGGATTAAAAGGGGGCTTTTCATACCCTTTTACCGGACTCTAAGTCTTGTAATTCCTTAGCTTTTTAATCATTGTTTGATAAATTTGGATTGACTTTTTCTTAATTTAAGTATAATATAATCAGTATGTTTATATCTTCAGGGCGGGGCGTAATTCCCCACCGGTGGTAGTTTCAGTTTTGAAAGAGTCCACGAGCGCTCTCATAATTTGTGGGAGGTCAAGCAGAGCAGGTCAAAGTCCTGCACCGACGGTCATAGTCCGGATGAAAGAAGAATAAATGGTTATATGCGCACGCCATTGCGTATGGCATTCTGTGCGTATTGGTTCAGCTGTTGATAATTGCTGAACCAAAAGTATTGCCTTTATTTATGCCTTGATCTTATGTGAGTAATATTAATGCATAAAAAATTCATGCAATACGCTTTAAAGCTTGCAAAAAAAGGTCGCTATACATGTTCACCCAACCCAATGGTCGGGTGCGTTATTGTTAAAGATGGTGAAATCGTTGGCGAAGGATGGCACAAGCGTCCCGGGGGTGCCCATGCGGAAACCCACGCTCTGAATCAAGCAGGTCACGCCGCCCTCAATGCAACCGTTTTTGTCAATCTGGAACCATGCTCACACCATGGTAAAACTCCCCCTTGCGTTGATGCACTAATAAAGGCCAAAGTCGGACATGTGGTTATTGGCTGTTTAGATGGCCATAAATCCCCCCACGGCTGTGCGGTAAAAATATTACAACAGGCGGGGATTAAAGTTACAGTTGGCGTCGAAGAAAAAGAGAGTCAGGCCATAAACCGCATCTTTTTTCACAATATAAACCAACATAGCCCCTATGTTATTGCAAAATTTGCCATGAGCATTGATGGCAAACTGGCGACACATTCTGGTGACTCAAAATGGTTAACTGGCCAAGAAGCGCGCAATCACGTGCACCAATGGCGCCACAGGGTGGATGCCATCCTGGTTGGAAGCGGCACTGTCATCAAAGATAACCCCCAATTAACGGTACGCCTCGCCGACCTCGACATCCAACCAGAACAGCAGCCAATACGTATTATTCTTGATGGCAAACAGCCCTTGCCGCCTGCAGCAAATATTTTTTCACCTCAATCACCTAAAAACACCCTTCTGGCAAGTGATATTTTAAATGATCATCAGGGATCAGTTAATTTATCCGATCTGCTCACGAACCTCTATAAGCGCAATATTTATTCTTTGATTGTTGAAGGCGGGCCACGGACGTTGACTCAATTTTTTGAGAATAATTTAGTTGATGAAATCCATTGCTATATTGCGCCAAAACTCGTCGGTGGAGCCCATGCGCCAACCGCTTTTATGGGGGCGGGACATGAATATGTCTCCGCAGCAGAGAGATTCTCATTGTTTGCCACAAAACAGTTTGCTGATGATTTTTTACTTGTTTATAGGAAACATCATGTTTAGTGGCATTGTCAAAAAAAAGGCTAAGTTAGTAACAGTGGACACACAGGTCGGTCAGACCCGATTTAGAGTCGACCTAACAGGCTTAATCAAAAATGTAACAGTTGATGACAGCGTTGCCATTAACGGCACGTGTCTTACTGTTGTGAATATAGAAAAAAATATAGCAACATTTACTGCTGTCCCTCAAACCCTTGCCATTACGAATCTTAGGTATTTAAAGACCAATGATCACGTCAATATTGAATTGTCCCTGCGCTATGGGGATGTGATCGGAGGTCACCTCTTACAAGGTCACGTTGATACTCTTGTGCAAGTGATTGACACCCAGCCTATTGGTGACGCGCTGCAAGTTACCTTTTCTCTCCCTCAGAAATTGAGAAATTATGTAATCGAGAAAGGGTACATTGGCATCGACGGTATGAGCCTTACCGTCCACACCCTAAAAACAGATTGTTTTAGCGTTGCCCTGATTCCCCATACCCGTATGTCAACGGTAGCTCAAGATTATGTTGTTGGCAGCTATGTCAATTTAGAGGTTGATATGATGGCAAAATATGCTGAAAATAATTGGAGATATTATAATGAATACAATCCTAGAAGTCATTGAAGACTTAAAAAAAGGCCGCTTAATAATTCTGGTTGATGATGAAGATCGCGAGAATGAAGGCGACCTCTTAATTGCTGCAGAATACATTGATGCAGAAAAATTAAAATTTATGCTGCGTGAGACGACCGGTTTTATCTGTATTTCCTTAGCAGGTGAATACTTAGACCGTTTAAACATCCCGATGATGACCCAAGACAATACCAATCAATATACCACGCCTTTTACCATGTCAGTCGAAGCGGCCCACGGCGTGACCACGGGCGTGTCCATCCCTGATCGCCTCCACACCATACGAACTTTGATCGCTGATGATTCCACTCCAAAAGATATTGTGATGCCTGGACATGTTATGCCATTGCGCCCCCACAAAGATGGGGTTCTTGGCCGCAAAGGTCATACGGAGGGCAGTATTGACCTATTGCGTTTGGCCGGATGCAAACCTGCCTCTATCTTATGTGAAATGATGGGCGAGGATGGAGAAATGCTCAGAGGTGAAGAGCTCCACGCATTTGCAAAACAACACGATATTAAAATCACCTCCGTTGAAAAGTTAAGAGAATACCGCCTCACCCACGAAAATGTCGTCACCAAAATAACAGAAACCTCCTTGCCGATTAAGGATTTAGGCACGTTTAAACTGCAAGTTTATAATGACCAAATAACTAATTCAGAGTATAGCGTCCTCCTTAAGTTCCCCCTCTCTCCTGAGGGTACATTGGTGCGCGTTCACTCGCAATGTTTAACAGGAGATGTCTTCAGATCCCAAAGATGCGACTGTGGCGATCAACTCGACTTAAGCCTAAAAGCCATCAGCCAAGAAGGTGGCGTCTTAATTTATCTCCCCCAAGAAGGGCGCGGCATTGGATTAAGTAACAAAATTAAAAGCTACAAATTACAAGAGGAAGGCCTTGACTCCGTTCAAGCAAATCACGAATTAGGTTTCGCTAATGATCTGCGGGACTATTATCCTGCAGCGCAGATTTTACGCCAATTGAATCTGAATCAAATTGCTTTACTGTCCAATAATCCAGATAAGTATCTTCAGTTAACCAAGTATGGCATTCATATTAAAGAGCAAAAAAATCTTCTTGTTGAGCCCTGTGACCACAATATTAAATATCTTCTCACCAAGCAAAATAAATTAAACCATACGCTCCAGCTTAAAGTATAAACCATGAAAGTCATTAAAGGAACAGTCACGCCGCCTCGCCATAAACTTGCCATCGTGGTCAGTCGGTTTAATGAAGAGTTAACCCAGGTTATGTTAGCCAATGCTTTACAAAGGTGTCAGGAAATTGGCGTCCTTGAGAAGAATATAATCATTGTCCACGTGCCTGGGGCAGTCGAAATTGCAATTACAGGTCATTTATTAGCGAAAAATCAGGATATAGAGGCTGTTATTTGCTTGGGAGCTGTCATCAAAGGTGAAACTGCCCATTTTGAATATGTCAGTAAAGCCTGCACAGAAGGATGCAATCAGGTCATGCTCACCCATAGCAAGCCTGTTATCATGGGGGTCATCACTGCTTATACCTATGAACAAGCGCGCGCCAGAACCAATGGCGAGACCATGGACATAGGACGAGAAGTGGTAGATATTGCCTGCGAAATGTGTTCAACATGTGCACAAATATCTCAGATTAACCCGCCGATAGATCAATAAAATTTTTCTAGTTAGCCAAAAAATAGTCGTTAACTGCCTCCTCAATATACACAAAAAAAATGAAAAAAATACTTGACCTTTTATTGTTGTAAAGGGATATTAATATGAAATACAATTAATAATTATTTTCATTCGTAATCGGAGATTTAAAATGAATCGCTTGTTATTTTTCCCCCTACTTTTATCGATTTTTGTCATATCTCAAGCTCATGCGCTTGAACTGGTTATTGGTGAAAAAAGGGTTGAGCCTGGTATCGTCTTCATTTTTGAAGGCGCCATTAAAGATCAAATTACCCCTAAAAACCGCAGTCTACCAGAAAACCAAACCCACATTCATATTGAGGCAAGAGTCAACTGGGATGAAAATAACATTCCAGAAGGTACCCCTCCAGGTGGTTTTGTTCCGTACCTAAATATTACCAGTAAAGTTACCAACCAAAGAACCGGTCGTACAACATTTATTGACCTGATTCCTCACCTTAACTTAATTGATAACTTCCACTATGCTCGTAATATTTCGTTACCAGGTGAATCTGATGATAAGTACACTGTTGATTTTTACATTTTAAAACCAACACACATTGCTTTATCTCTTCACCAAGACTGGTTAAAAAACTATGGCGACACTCTTCTTACTGACGCCCAGTTCACTTACAGTGATGTCGACTTTGAAAACATTGCTAAAGCGTCCAGATAAAACGGTAACTTATAGCTAAAATAGCTAATAGTTTTGTTTAATTAAAATTATAATTTTTAAGAAATTGTTTACTTAAGGGATTTATAAATGATTATATCACGAATGCCGTTGATATTTATGTATGCATTAGCTGTAGGACTTTTGAGTTTAAAAACATTCGCAGGAACTGTTAATGTTTACTCCTATCGTCAAGAGTTTTTAATGCAACCTATTCTTGAAGAGTTTACCAAAGCTACCGGCCATCAAGTTAACTTTTTGTACGCCGGTAAGGGGTTAACAAGCCGTCTTGAACAGGAAGGCAAGAACAGTCCTGCTGACGTTCTGCTTACTGCTGACATTGGACGTGCTGATGAACTGACCAAAAAAGACTTAGTCCAACCCATAAGCCAAAGTGTGTTGAATCTTGTGCCTGCACAATTTAGAGATCCAAACGGCAAATGGATTGCACAAACTACACGTGCACGGGTAATTTATGCCTCAACAAAACGCGTTGCTAAAGGGAGTGTTAAGAACTGGGAAGACTTGCTCTCTAACCGTTTCAAAGGGAAAGTATGTATTCGTGACGGTAAGCACTCATACAATCTTGGTCTGTGGGCATCCTTCATTGCACACAAAGACACTGCGTACACCAAAGACTACCTAGAAAAGCTAAAAGCCAACCTTGCGCGCAAACCTCAGGGTAATGACCGAGCGCAGGCGAAAGCTATCTGGCAAGGGGAGTGTGATGTCGCAATTGCGAACAGTTACTACATGGGTAAAATGGTAAATGCTGTAGGTAAAGATTCTGAACAAACCAAATGGGCTGCAGCCAGCTATATTATTTTCCCTAACCAAGATACAACCGGAACCCACACCAACGTCTCTACAGCTGCTGTTGCAAAATACGCACCAAATAAAGCAGCGGCAGAGGAATTAGTTAAGTTCCTTGTCTCTGAAAAAGCGCAAAAAATGTATGCTGACGTCAACTATGAGCACCCAGTTAACCCAAATATTCCCTACTCAGATCTTCTGAAACAATGGGGAAAATTTAAGACCGACTCCGTACCTCTCGCAGACATTGCAAAGTATCGTATGGAAGCGATAAAGTTAATCGATAAAGTTGGATTTAATAATTAATTTATGGATTTAATTGAAGTATTTACAATAAGAAAAACCATATTAATTTATAGCTGTATAGACTTAAATTATACTACTTAAAGGAATTAATTATACGTACTCTTCCCGCAAATACTTTATTCTTAGCTAAAAGATTCCATATTCCAACCCTATGGATATTGATAACCTGGTGCATTGCTCTAATGTTCGGGTTATCAATTTTATCTTTGATAGCCCTGTCTTTAAATACTGGAAGTTATGATGTTTGGCAGCATCTTTTCGAGACGGTCTTAGGCGGGTACGTCATGAGCTCTCTAATATTAATGTTAGGGGTTGGCTTGGGAACATTTATTATTGGTGTCAGCGCTGGGTGGATCATTACCTGTTATCGCTTTCCCTTCCATAAATTTTTTGAAATTCTCCTCCTCCTCCCCATGGCAATTCCCAGCTATGTCATGGCATTTATCTTTACGGATCAGTTGGAGTATGCCGGTAATGTTCAAGTTTTTTTAAGGTGGCTCTTTGATTGGGAAACAAAAGATCAATATTATTTCCCTGATATTCGCAGTTTAGGGGGCGCCATTGCCTGCTTAACTCTGGTTCTGTACCCTTATGTGTATTTAATGTCTCGTTCTGGTTTTCGCAATGTCACGAAATCCATGTGGGAAACCGCAGTGATGAACGGTAAGACACCACGACAAATATTTTTCCAAATCGCCCTCCCGCTCGCGCGACCTCATATTATCGTAGGGATTACCATTGTCCTTATGGAAACCTTAAGTGACTTTGGAACGGTCTCATATTTTGCCGTACAAGCCTTGGCTCGCGGGGTTTATGATGTCTGGATTAATATGGATAGCCTGGTAGGGGCATCTCAGTTATCCATCATTATGGTCTCCTTCATTGGACTCTTATTATGGTTAGAGCACAAGTCCCGTTGTAAATCTATTATCTATCAAAAAAATAGTATGCCATTTACGCCCTTGTCCATAACGGGGAGAAAATTGGCATTTGCGATTTCTTTTTGTAGTGTTATTTGCCTGATTGGATTTATTATTCCTGCGGGGATCCTCATTGGGTACTCCCTTACCTATTATGAAGTAAGTTGGTCAAATAAACTGATTACCCATACTTACAATTCATTATCCATATCTCTTATCACAGCTTTATTTACCGTCTGTATTGCAACGGTATTAGCATACAATATTCGTATCAACCCTCAAAATGATCTCTTAAAGAAATTAACGATCTTAGCCTCATCAGGATATGGTATTCCTGGAACCGTCCTCGGAATTGGCATTTTAGTGCCCCTATCAACATTCGATAACAGTATCAATACCTTCTTTGAAAACACTTTTGGCATTAATACTGGACTGCTTCTGACAGGAAGTTTACTGGGGTTAGTTTACGCCTATAGCGTGCGCTTTATGGCTATTGGTTACGGTGGTGTCAGCAGCTCCCTTAAAACCATATCTCCCAATATGGATGGCGCAGCGCGCACTCTTGGAAAGAATCCCAAAATGGTTTTCTGGCTGATTCACTTACCCCTAATACGCAATGGAGCTCTTATATCCACCATTTTAATTTTTGTCGACTCCATGAAAGAACTGTCGATTACCATGGTGCTTAAACCCTTGAACTACGATACATTATCGACCCATATTTATGCATATACCTATGCGGGGCTTCTGGAAGAAGCAGCCCTAGGATCGCTCATCATTGTTATGATTGGTTTAATTCCAGTCTATTACCTTATTCATCAAATTAAATCATAAATGCTGGCGCTCTATTGTCCCTTATCCTGAAACTGGAAAAACATAGGGCACGACACCAACATGAATATGCACAGAACAATTGGAACCAAGTTGGCAATGCAAACGTTCATTGACACGAATACGGAGACGGTCACCTGTATTCATATCAATCATTAAGAGAATAGAATCCCCTAAATTATGAACGGAAACAATCTTCCCCATACCTGCATTTGAAGTATATTCAAACCACATGGATTCAGGGCGAATCAAAACTTCACACTTGGTGCCATTCTTCATTTTGTGGGGGACCGGTAACATACCAATTGAAGTGATGACCTGATCATTCATATAGGTGCCGATAAATCGATTGACATCGCCCATAAACGCGGCAACGAAGGGCGTACGCGGGTTTTCATATAACTCTTGAGGACTCCCCATTTGTTCTATAGAGCCGTCGTTCAATAAACAAATTCTATCAGAAACATACATTGCTTCCTTAGGATCATGGGTGACCATAATCACGGTGACTCCAACCCTTTTGATAATCGACAAGACTTCTTCACGTACACTATCCCTAAGGCGTGAATCCAGTCCTGAGAAAGGTTCATCCATAAGAATTAATGCGGGTCGCGGGGCAAGAACACGTGCTAAGGCGACCCGTTGTTGTTGTCCTCCTGATAATTCTGAGGGATACCGATGGATATAGTCCAACATTCCAACCATCGATAAACTCTCTGTTATCCGCTTTTCATATTCATCATGGTTTAAGTTACCCAGTCCAAACGCAACGTTTTTAAACACAGTCATATGGGGAAACAAGGCACCATCTTGGAATACCAGGCCCATATTACGATGCTCTGGCGCAACAAGGTGGGTGTTACCGCTGGAGACGGGAACCCCTGAGACTAACACGTCCCCGCTCTGCATATTCTCAAGACCTGTGATCACACGGAGTAAAGTAGTTTTACCGCACCCGCTTGGACCTAATAGACAAATGATTTCACCAGGATCTACGGATAAGTTTATGTTGTCTAAAATTACATTTTTACCATAAGAGTGTGAAACATTATGTAATTCTAATAAGGGGGACATGTAGAAACTCTCTAACTTTTCTTACAACGTAAACTATACTATGCACTGGTGATTTAACTATTATAAATTACCTCTTTATAAAATAACAAAGGAAAATTTTATGTCATGACAGAGCGACTCTTACTTTTTTTGACCATAGGAAAATATCTACACTCTCATAAAAGTGGCGATAAATTTATGAACAACGCTCCCTCTCCATAATTCTTATTGAAGGATGCCATGGGAGGCGAGAATGAACGCATATTCTTCTGCAATATCTTTTAAGCGTCCATAACGCCCACTATTTGAGAAATGCCCTGCTGACATATTCATACGCATCAGCAATAAATTATCATCTGTTTTGGTGGAACGCATCCGCGCCGTCCACTTGGCAGGTTCCCAGTACGTGACGCGCGGATCATAGAGTCCTCCAGTCACCAGCATTGGTGGATAGTCGCATGACGAAATGTTATCATATGGGGAATAAGCACGAATTGTCTCAAAGTCTTCTTTGCTGATAATCGGATTTCCCCACTCTCTCCACTCGGGAGGTGTTAAGGGTAAGGAAGCATCCAACATGGTATTGAGAATATCAACGAACGGGACGCCAAGAATTACTGAACGCCACAAACCTGGGGCTTGCGTAACCACGGCTCCCATCAAGGCCCCGCCCGCACTGCGACCAGAAATCGAGATATTGCCCTTTGATGCGTACCCTTGGTCAACTAAAAAGGTGCCAACATCAATGAAATCATTAAAGGTATTTTGACGCTTCTGCAATTTACCATCAAGATACCACTGATACCCCATTTCTTCACCACCGCGAATATGTGCAATGGCAACAGCAAACCCGCGATCCAAAAGACTGAAATAAGTCGTTTCAAAATTGGGAGTATTCCAAAAACCATAGGCACCATACCCTAAAAGGTGCACAGGATGGGAGCCATCCCTTTTAAATTCCTTTGAATACACAATAGAGACGGGAACTTGGGCACCATCACGGGCGGTCGCCATAAGGCGCTCTGTCTTATATTGTGACTTGTCATACCCAGAAGGGATAACTTGCACTTTCTTGGTTACCAAGTCAGAAGACGATAAATTATAATCATACACCGTAAGAGGCGTAATCATTGATTCATAACAAAGACGAATATGCTTTTGGTCAAACTCTGGATTATTACCTATCTCTACAGTAAATACACGCTCTGGAAATTTGATATAGTGTTCTTGGCCGTTGTAATAGCGTATTCGGATTTGCTCCTCACCTAAGTGACCTTGTTTAATGGCAATAAAGTCTTTAAATGTCTGAAAATGCTGAATGTAAATATGATCAGATCCCTCAATAAGAGTGGTCCAATTCTCATAAGATGGATCCTGATCACTTACCTGCACCAGGCGCCCATTAACGTGTAAATCGTTTACGCAAATATAAAATTTATCATAGGCATGGTCCACAGATGCAACAACGCCCTGATCACGGGGGATAATCATCAAAGGCTTTCGCTCCAAGTGATTAAGATGGACCGCCTGCACCTCAATCCGTTCAGCTTGAGAACTGGTAATCATTAAAAACTGTTCTGACGTTGTCACATTGAAGCCTAAAAAGAAACCATCATCCTCCTCTGTGGCCAGAGTGGCATCGCGCGTAACAGGCTGACCGATAATATGGGATTTAATATGGGAAACCTTCCAGCGATCTAGGGCCAGTTCGCCATAAAATAGGGTATTTGTTTTTGGTGAAAAATCAACGTCAGAGCTCACATTATCAATAACATCTTCAGTCAGCTCACCTGTAACCCTGTCTTTTACATATAACTGATACCTCTCATCCCCAGACGTATCGACCGTATAGGCAAGATAGCGTTTGTCTGGACTGAGGACTAAGTCCCCTAAAACGAAATAGTCCTGCCCTTGGGCCAAGCTTGGCTCATCCAACAAGACGTCTTCTTTCCCCCCATCCAAAGGACGTATAAACCATGTTCTATAATCGGCACCTTCGCCAAACTCCCAACGATACTCGTCGCCGCCCTTTTGCCAAGGCACGGACGTATCCGCCCCATCAACTCGCCCTTTAAACTCCTCAAAAACAGTATTTATCAAGGGTTCGTGACTGGTTTTAAAAATGTCAAAATAGGCATTTTCAGCATTTAAATATTTAAGCACTGACGGATCATTAACTTCGGGGTACCCTGGATCCTTCACCCAGTGATAGGGGTCTGAATACTTCTTGCCATGATACTCTGCGGTAAAGGGAATTTGTTGCGCACAGGGTGCGAGGGAGGATAACTGCTTAATTCGAGGGTATGAATCTTGTTGCTCGTTCGCATCAGCGCCGCTGTATTGTTGAGTAATAGATTGTTCAACTCTCTTCATAAGTCCTCACTCGATATAGGTTTATTTCACGATGTTAAAGGTAAATGATATCAATAAATAATTCAATAACCCTTACGCCGTTCTGATATTAAACATTGATATTACCCCCTCTCTCCTCATGTTATAAGGTATTTTTTTTAAATGTCTAGAAAGTGAGCCCGTGATGACGTTCTCAAAAATAAGGGGGAGGATATAAAGCTACACAAGGACGGTTTACTGCCAAGGTCGCACCTTTTGCAGATGGTCTTCATAACGGATGATCAGCTCATTAAACTCTTCGGTAACGCCAATAAAATCAAGGTTTCTCAGTAGCCTATCTTTTACATCCCCATCTATGGCAAAGGGAATGTCCTCTTCCCCCGCAAGCACCACCTTTTGATTAAAAAGATCAACTTTCAGCTCAAGCACGTCATGTTGCTGAGTTAACTTGAACAGCTTATCAACCAAGTCCTCTGACACCTTTGCTGGAAGCATTTGGTTATTAATGCAGTTACTATAGAAAATATCTGCGAAGCTTGGAGCCAAAATCACCTGAAAGCCATATTCTTTCAGTGCCCACGGCGCATGTTCACGACTTGACCCACACCCAAAGTTCTTCCGCGTTAAGAGGATGCTCGCCCCTTTATATTGAGGATAGTTCAATACAAAATTTGGGTTTAGTTGACCATCATCTAGATAACGCCAATCAAAAAATAAGGCTTTATCAAAGCCATCGCGCTCAACTGATGTTAAAAATTGCTTTGGAATAATTTGATCCGTATCCACGTTATTCTGATCTAATGGACACAAAAAACCTTGATGGAAAATTTTTTTAACTTCTGTCATGTTATTTTTCCTACAAATTACTGACATCAACGAAATGACCGTAAATTGCAGCAGCTGCGGCCATTGCTGGACTGACGAGGTGGGTTCTGCCCCCTTTTCCTTGTCGGCCTTCAAAGTTACGGTTTGAAGTGGATGCACACCGATCACCTGGGCGCAACCGATCATCATTCATCGCTAAACACATAGAGCATCCAGGCTCGCGCCACTCAAAACCTGAGTTGATAAATATCTTGTCTAAGCCTTCACGTTCAGCTTGTTTTTTGACCCTTAATGACCCAGGAACAACTAAGGCGCGCACACCATCCACGATTTTTCTGCCCTTAATAACGCTGACAGCCTCTCGCATGTCTTCAATACGTGAATTGGTACACGAACCAATAAATACAGTATCAATTTTGATATCAACAATATTTTGTTCTGGTTCCAACCCCATGTACTCAATTGCCCTTCGAATGGCGTTTGCTTTTATTTCATCAGGTTCTTTTTCAGGGTTAGGAACCGCTGAATCTATACTAACCACATGTTCAGGACTGGTTCCCCAAGTGACTTTTGGTTTAATATTATCACTGTGTAAAGAAACTGTATGATCAAACTGAGCGTCCTGGTCAGTTGCTAGCGTCTTCCAATACTTCACAGCTTCCACAAAGTCTTGTCCTTTCGGGGCATACTCTTTCCCTTTAACATAGTCAAAAGTCTTCTGGTCGGGGGTAACCAATCCTGCCTTTGCTCCAAACTCTATGGCCATATTACAAAGCGTCATCCGACCTTCCATTGACAACTCTTCGATAGTTTGACCACAAAATTCAGCAACATATCCTGTGCCACCTGCCACCCCAAGCTCTTGAATAATTGCCAGCACAATATCTTTTGCTGTAATCCCTTTACGAAGGGAGCCGTTTACCTCAATTTTTAATGATTTAGCTTTTTTCTGTTGTAAGGTTTGCGTGGCTAAAACATGCTCAACCTCAGATGTTCCAATACCAAAGGCCAAGGCACCAAAAGCGCCGTGGGTTGCTGTATGAGAATCACCACACACAATGGTATGCCCCGGTAACGTAATGCCTAATTCGGGCCCTATCACATGGACGATACCTTGGTTTTCATGGTCTAAATCAAACAAAGTAACGCTAAATTCTACACAGTTTTTCGCCAGGGCTTCCAATTGTTTACGAGACGTCTCCCCAGCCGCACTAAAGGAGCGTACTTGAGTTGAGATATTATGATCCATCGTCGCAAAAGTTTTATCTAAACGTTTTACAGGACGATTTTTCGCCCTGAGCCCCGCAAACGCTTGAGGAGATGTAACCTCATGAACGAGGTGGCGGTCGATATAAATCAAGCTATTATCACCACCTAATTCAGAAATGAAGTGCGAACTCCAGATTTTTTCATATAAAGTTTTCGCCATTTTTGTCCCTACTTTACACTGCATCAGCAATGGCTTGTGCCACGCCAGTTGTGGAATAATGTTTGTTACCTTGGGCAATATCTATTGTCACAATACCTTGTTCAATAGCTGATCTTACCGCCCTATCAATACTATCGGCCGCCTCATCTTGGTGTAAAGAATAGCGCAACATGAGGGATGCACTAAGGATTTGCGCAACCGGATTCGCAATATCTTGACCGACAAGATCAGGGGCTGTCCCCCCTGCAGGCTCATACAAGCCAAAACCTTGATCATTAAGACTTGCCGATGGTAAAAGCCCCAAAGAGCCGGTCAGCATAGCGCATTCATCAGAAAGTATATCTCCAAATAAATTATCACATAAAAGAACATCAAACTGGCTCGGATCCCGAATCAATTGCATGGCTGCGTTATCAATGTAAATATGCTCAAGCTCGACATTACTATAGTCTTGGGCAATCTCATTCACAGACTCCCGCCATAAAATCGATGTTTGTAAGACATTGGCTTTATCAACGGAGGTCACTTTACCTTTACGTTTTTGCGCCGCCTCAAAAGCAAGCTTTGCAATGCGCCTTACTTCATCCTTAGAGTATCTTTGAATATCAAATGCCGCATCACCTTCTCGGCCTTTTTCACCAAAGTAAATGCCGCCCGTCAATTCTCTCATGACCAAGATATCAAACCCTTTTATGCTGATATCAGCCCTCAAGGGGGATATGGGTGCTAAAGAAGGTACTGATACTGCTGGACGCATATTACAGAATAAAGAAAAATGCTTCCTTAAGGGTAAAAGTGCACCACGCTCAGGCTGATCATTCGGCGGTAAATGCTCCCACTGAGCTCCTCCAACTGACCCAAATAGTACAGCATC
Source organism: Alphaproteobacteria bacterium (assembly GCA_965218375.1). Lineage (GTDB taxonomy): Bacteria > Pseudomonadota > Alphaproteobacteria. Next base: position 1,673,112 of record OZ244618.1, on the reverse strand, counting down.
AGACCCTTCACAAATAGATAAAGTCGATGCTGGCAACGGGCACCCATGGTTATCAATGGCAATGCCCCCCACATCAGCATAGGTATAGGCTAGTTTAAAACCATATTTATTTTGAACCTTCTCTAAAACTTTGAGAGATGCAGCCATTACCTCGGGACCGATACCATCCCCAGATAAAACTGCAATCTTATATTCTTCTGTCATTCCCATTATCCCTTTAAGGTGATCAAAGCTTCACCTGACTTAAAATCAGACGCACCTTTCATCAAGTTTTTAAATTGTAGCTTTCTGTTTTTCTTTAATATGTTCTACCTGCTGTGCACGGTGAATTAAATTCAAGGCGTGAATGTTCGCTTTTACACCCGCATGGATGATATCTGTATCCAAGCCTGTTCCATGGAAACGACGTCCATTGTATTTTACAATAATATCAACCTGACCCATAGCGTCCGCGCCCTCGCCGTTAGAGTACAACTTAAAGTCAATAACTTCTAGGTCGATACCCGTCAGTAATTTTAATGATTTATATGCAGCATCAATGGAACCATTTCCTGAACTTGCTTGACACATAACCTTTGAATTACCAATGGTGATAGCTACGGTTGCGGTATTGACGGGCAACTGACTGGAGACCCCACACAAAAAATGCAATTTATAGTAGTCACTCTCGCCTTCAAGCTTTAAGGCAAAAAGAATTGCCTCAAGGTCATAGTCATGAACCCGTCCTTTTTTATCAGCTAATGCCAGAAATTCCGTATATAAATTATCCAAATTATAATCCTGATCCCTGTATCCCATTTCTGCCATACGATGCTTAATGACATGTCTGCCCGAACGGGACGTAAGGTTCAGCTCATTATTTTGGATACCGATATCTTTAGGGCGCATAATTTCATAGGTATTTTGTGCCTTTAAGATACCATCTTGGTGTATGCCAGAGGAGTGTGCAAAGGCATTCGCGCCAACAATAGCTTTGGTAGGCTGAATCGGCATATTACAAATCTGACTGACTAACTTAGAGGCACGATAAATTTCTTGTGATTTAATGTTCGTCCAATACTTAAAGCGATCCTTACGCAGTTTGAGGATCATGGCAACTTCTTCCAAGGAACAGTTCCCTGCCCGCTCCCCAATTCCGTTTATCGCACATTCAATTTGCCGCGCCCCCGCGCCCAAGGCCGCAATACTATTCGCAACAGCAAATCCTAAATCATTATGGCAGTGAACTGATACAATTGCATGGTGGATATTGGGTGTATGCTCAAAAACACCTTCAATAATCTCGGCAAACTCAATTGGTTCTGTGTACCCAACCGTATCAGGAATATTAATGGTTGTCGCCCCAGCATCTATGGCTCTCTCGATGATATAAGCTAAGTCTTTAACGGGTGTCCGGCCAGCATCTTCGCAGGAGAACTCCACGTCAGATGTAAACGTTTTCGCCAAAGTAACGGCATTTACCGCCATATCAGCAGCTTCCACGAGAGTTTTTTGTAACTTGTGCTCAAGATGAATGGGCGATGTGGCAATAAAGGTATGGATTCGTTTTTTCTCTGCGGGATTGATCGCCTCTGCACAGGCAAGAATATCCTGTTTTATTGCCCTGGCTAATCCACAAATAACAGGACCCTCTACTTCCTTAGCGATCTGTTGGACAGCATCAAATTCTCCACGGGAGGAAACTGGAAAACCAACTTCCATAACATCTACGCCTAACCTCGCGAGGACATGAGCTATTTGTAATTTCTCTCGTTTTGTTAAACTGGCTTTTAAAGCTTGTTCGCCATCCCTTAATGTAGTGTCAAATATTATTACTTTGTCATTTTGTGTATTCATGGATCTTTTCCTAATTTTGCTAGAAGCAAAAACAAAAAAAATCCTTGCTTTTTTTCAATTTATGCAAGGATTTTTCTAAAAATAGTTAATAGTTTTTTTAATTAAACAGAACAACCCCTATAATTATATAGGGGTAGATTTTTAAGAAATTCAGAAAGGTTTTCGATAAATAAATTTTTCATAACTTTGAATAAATACAGAAATTTAAACTCTAAAAAATCTTACCACCCATCTCCTTAGCCCGCAACCCCTAAATCAGCCAACGTGCATTATGTTTTAAGAAAACCAAATAAAAGCCCAAAAGAATCACTACTTTAATCAAAAAAAGTTAAAACGCTTCCCAATAAAAATTTATCCCATAATTGGGTATGTTTTTTGCATTCAATATATTGTGTCAGAAATTAATTATTATTAACCGCACAGGCACGATGCTAAAGCCATTTCACCCTTCCCTTTTGACCTCCATGTCAAGGACATGTGTTACCCTGTCTAGCGAGACAGGTGAGAAACTATTTTAGGTGTCACCCCCCCTTTAAACCCGTGAAAAATATGGTTTTCTTCATGGTTCAGGCATATTTGATATCAAAATTTTTATCATTATAATGTGTGCACAACTTAAATTCCCTAACATGCTCAAACCAGAACTCAAAGTTCTCATTTGATTTACCTTAATTATTTGCCTTATTTTTTAATTTGCTTTTTTCGATGATAAAAAAGTTGAATGTACTGTTACACATGTTATGATTGCCCAGGCACTTAAAGCCTGCTGATTTTCGATATAATTATCATTAGGGTAACAATTAATATAGAAATCACAAATACTCATAAAGGGGATGAACTGTTATATTTTATACAACCGTCAAAGGACACGAGGCACATCATAATTAAGTTTATCGAAGTCTCAACGCGGACATACCCTCCTCCACATACAATAAATTAATTTTAGGAGAATTTAATGAAAAAACTTAATAAAATTATGCTTACAGCTATTACTCTTTTTTGGAGTTTCGGGATACTGCAAGCAAATGCAAAAACATTTAAATGGTCGTTTCAGAGTGATGTCCAATCATTAGATCCTTATACTTTGAATACCACTTTTGCCTTAGTTTTTAAGGGTATTTCCTATGAGCCCCTCGCGCGTTATAATGAAAAGTTGGAATTAATACCAGCGTTAGCAGTCTCGTGGACGAACCCAGAGCCAACAAAGTGGGTCTTCAAATTACGTAAAGGCGTGAAGTTTCATAATGGAAACACCTTTAATGCTGATGACGTTATCTTTTCATGGAAACGTGCAAAGAACCCGATTTCTAATATGAAGGATTACGCGAACGATATTGCTGATATTAAAAAGATTGACGACTATACGATTGAAGTCTTCACCACGTATCCAAACCCAATTCTCTTACGGAATATCGTTAACTTATATATTATGGATAAGGAATGGGCTGAAGCGAATAACGCTGTGGCTGTGACCAATGTGACGGGAGAAAATCAACAAAATTTCGCCAACACTAACATGAACGGAACCGGCCCCTTCATCATCACAGAGCGTCAAAAAGACGTAAAAAGTGTCTTTAAACGTTTTGATGGTTACTGGGGAGATATTGAATCTAATGTAACAAAAATTATTTTCACACCTATCAAACAAGATGCAACCCGTGTTGCAGCGCTCTTGTCTGGTGAGGTGGACCTTATTTACCCAGTTCCTCTTCAAGACTGGAAACGTCTGGATGAGACTGAAGGCGTAGAAGCTCTCAGGAAACCTGAACTGCGGACAATCTACTTTGGGTTAGATATCGGCCGTGATGAGTTGCTGTACTCCAACATTAAAGGGAAAAACCCCCTTAAAGATGTCCGTGTAAGAGCGGCCTTTGCCCATGCACTTAACTTAGATGCAATCAACAAAAAAATAATGCGTGGTACTGCAACGCCAACAGGTCTCTTGGTTGCCCCGAACATCAACGGTTTTGTTGCTTCTCTAAATGAGCCTTATGCCTATGATCCTGAAAAATCAAAAAGGTTGCTCCGTGAAGCTGGATACCCTGATGGATTCGAGATTACTTTAGATTGCCCAAATAATCGTTATGTTAATGACGAGAAAATATGTCAGGCAGCAGCAAATATGCTCGCGAAAGTTGGTATTAAAGTTAATGTCTTAGCCCAACCAAAGTCTAAGTTTTTTGCTAAAGTGACGGCAAATAACAATTATGATACCAGTTTTTACATGCTTGGATGGACACCTAACTCAACTGATTCTCACAACGTATTGAAAATTCTCTTAAGTTGTCAGAATGCAGCTAAAAACAATGGTCTCTACAACTTTGGTAACTACTGTAACCCAAGAGTTGATGAACTTGCATCAAAAGTCAGTGTTGAGACAGACCTAGAAAAACGTCAAGCCATGATTAAAGAAGCTTTCAGTATCGCGAAAAAAGAGTATGCCTATCTGCCAATTCACCAGCAGCCGCTTTCCTGGGGTATTAACTCTAAAATACGTGTAAAACAACGTCCTGATAACGTGTTAGATATCCGCTACGTTGTATTACCATAACAAACCTTGTGTATGTCGGTGGGGATATGTTCCACCGACATACCTTTATTTGATTAAATTCCAAATTTAAAATTCTTTAAAACCCGTATTGATTTTTTAAAATGAGGTACGGATTCAACTTTACAAAAATGAGGGAGCAAAGTACCTCATGCTTAGCTTTATATTTAAAAGACTCATCCAATCTTGCCTTGTCATGCTTGCGGTTGCGTTTATAGCATTTGCGTTATTTAACTATGTTGGTGACCCTATTGTAAACATGGTTGGTCAGGACACCACTCAAATAGACCGTGATAAGTTGCGAGAGAAAATAGGCCTTAACGATCCTTTCTTTATACAATTTGCGCGTTTTGTTGCCAATGCAGCTCAGGGTGAATTTGGGCACTCCTACCAGCATCGGCGTCCCGTGAGTGAAGTTGTTGCCGAAAGATTACCTGCAACCGTGGAGCTTTCTCTGGTTTCCGCAATCCTTGCCCTTGCCATTGGTATTCCTATGGGAGTATTCACAGCCCTGAACCGCAATCATCTAATATCTAAAATATTTATGACGACCTCATTAATTGGTGTCTCACTACCGACATTTCTTATAGGGATTCTATTAATTTTATTTTTTGGCGTTGAGTTACGCATCCTTCCCACATTTGGTCGAGGCGATGTTGTTGATCTTGGTTGGTGGACTACCGGATTTTTAACCGTGAGCGGGCTAAAATCTATGATTCTCCCATCAGTTACCCTCGCATTATACCAAATGACTCTCATTATGCGGCTTGTCCGCGCTGAAATGCTTGAGATTCTGAGAACTGACTATATTAAGTTTGCTCGGGCACGAGGACTCCCCACTCGTTCCGTTCACTTTAAACATGCTCTCAAAAACACATTAATTCCAGTCATCACCATTGCTGGATTACAGCTTGGATCGATTATTGCTTTTGCCATTATAACTGAAAGCGTCTTCCAATGGCCTGGTATGGGACTCCTCTTTATTAATGCTATTTCCAATGTGGATATTCCAATTATCGCAAGCTATCTGGTAATAATTGCCTTCTTATTTGTAATAATAAACTTAATTGTCGATTTATTGTGTTTTGCTGTTGATCCACGTTTACGAACATCGACGACAACCCCCAAAAATTAATACCTAGGGTTTAGGAAAATAAAAAAATGAATGTAAATACGCCACAATCCGGCAGTTCCCCAAATAATACCATCGCCCGTTTATTTGATAGTGATATTTGGCATAGTTTTAAATCTTCACCAGTAACAGTGATCTCAGCGATCATGATTGTTATTTTAGTTATTGGAGCTGTTTTTGCTCCCATTTTAGCACCCCATAACCCTTATGATCTTATATCAATTGATATTATGGATGCAAATTTACCACCTGTTTGGTATGAGTATGATAGCGATCCACGGTTCCTTTTAGGCACTGATGATCAGGGGCGAGATGTATTATCAACAATTATGTATGGCTCCAGAGTCTCACTCTTTGTAGGTTTTGCATCTGTCTTATTCTCAATTGTGCTGGGTGTCTCTTTAGGTCTTATTAGTGGATATTTAGGGGGACGTTTAGACGCATTTATTATGCGTTTAGCGGACATTCAACTCTCATTTCCTTCTATCCTCATTGCCATCTTGGTTGATGGTATCGCGCGCACTCAATTACCGAAAGGTACCCATAGTGAACTGGCAATTTATGTTTTAATTTTCTCAATTGGTATTTCAGGGTGGGTGCAATATGCCCGAACTGTCCGCAGCTCGACAATGGTTGAAAAATTAAAAGAGTACGTCCAAGCTGCGCAAGTTATTGGCATTCGTCCTTTCACTATTCTAATCCGCCATATTTTACCAAATGTAATGGGGTCAGTTTTGGTTATTGGTACCATTCACCTTGCCCTAGCAATTATTACAGAAGCGACCCTCTCGTTTCTAGGTGTTGGCGTCCCCCCAACCACGCCATCCTTAGGCACTATGATCCGTAATGGAAATGACTATCTGTTTTCTGGTGAATGGTGGATTGTGATTTTTCCAGGCTTAACCTTGGTCACTCTTGCCTTGGTTGTGAACCTTTTAGGTGATTGGCTTCGCGATGCTCTCAATCCCAAATTACGCTAAATATGAGACTAAAATATGACTTTATTGACGATTAATAATTTTACAATCGAATTTCCCAGTCGTCGAGGCACACTCGTCGCAGTTGATCATGTTTCCCTAAATGTAAAACCAGGTGAAGTCTTAGGTATCGTGGGAGAGTCTGGCGCTGGTAAATCAACCATTGGGAATGCTATCATTGGACTGCTCGAGCCCCCAGGGCGATTAACCTCGGGCAATGTTTTACTCAAAGGCAAGCGCATAGAAAACCTGACTGATGAAGAAAAACGTAAAATACGGGGAAAACGTATTGGGATGATTTTTCAAGACCCAATGACGTCCCTTAACCCACTTCAAACCATCGAAGAACAATTGGTTGAGACAATCACTGTTCACTTGAACGTCAGCGAAAAAGAAGCGCAACAGCGAGCTGTAAATCTTTTAGATGAAATGGGAATTCCCGAACCAGAAGTCCGCGTCAAACAATACCCCCATCAATTTTCTGGAGGGATGCGTCAAAGGGTTGTGATTGCCCTAACTTTTTGTGCGGAACCTGAGGTTATTATTGCAGATGAACCAACCACCGCCCTGGATGTCTCCATTCAAGCACAGATTCTTGATCTTATCCGCAAATTATGTCGGGATAAAAAAGTAGGTATTATTCTTATTACTCACGATATGGGGGTGATTTCTGAGATTACCGACCGTGTTGCCGTGATGTATCGGAGTAAACTTATTGAAGAAGGGACCACGTGGAAGATTCTCAATGACCCCGACCACCCTTATACTCAAAGTCTTATTAGCGCTGTCCCGCGTATGGATGTCCGCCTTGATCGTTTCCCGCAAATAGACTACATAGAGGCGGCAGAAACACCGAAAAAGAAACTGGATGTTACAACCCACTGGTTGGGTGAGGCTTCTAAAAACACCTCCAAAGGTTTACCTGAAGGGACACCGCTTGTCTCGTTAAAAAACCTAAATATGCGATTTGTTACCAAGCACGCATTTCTTGAAAGGAACCGCACCTATTTAGATGCTGTAAACAATGTTTCCCTAGATATTTTCCCTGGAGAGACCTTAGGTCTTGTGGGGGAGAGCGGCAGCGGTAAATCCACTATCGCGCGCATTATTACGGGCCTTTATAAACCTAATAACGGTTCAGTCACCTTTGAGGGGGCCAACCTAACGGCCATTCAAAAAAAATCTAAACTAGACATCTTCCGCCGTCAAATGCAGATGATCTTCCAGGACCCCTATTCGTCGTTAAATGCGCGTATGAAGGTATTAGATATTGTTGCTGAACCAATCCGTTTTCACAAACTATGTGCCAATAACCAAGAAACAATAAAAGTTGTCAAAGACCTTCTAGATATTGTTGGCCTTGGAAATAAGGCGGCATATCGGTATCCCCATGAATTTTCTGGAGGACAACGGCAACGTATTTCTATTGCCCGTGCATTAGCAAGCCGTCCACGTTTCCTTATTTGTGATGAACCAACGTCTGCTTTGGATGTCTCGATCCAAGCCCAAATTCTTAATCTTCTTAAAGATTTACAAGAAGAATTAAACCTCACGATGTTGTTTATCAGTCATGATCTTCCGGTTATTCGTCAAATGTGTGACCGTATCGGGGTCATGAGAACAGGAAAGCTGTTGGAACTTGCAAAAACGGACGACCTCTTTAATACCCCGCAGCATGAGTATTCCAAACACCTGATCTCACTGGTTCCAAAGATGAGTGCATCCACCTGAGCTTGAAATCAAATAGCAATAAAAAAGTGCACTCCAAAATACTCTACCCGTAAAGTCAAGGAGACCATAAAATTATGACCACACTTTATTCAGAAGCTAAAATATTTGTTGGGACTGGTGCCATACTCTCAGACCATAACGTCCTGGTTGAAAACGATCGAATTACCAAAGTTGCCCCCACCAGTGAATTTGAGGGGTTTGCGGGCAGAACAGTTAACCTAGCTGGAACAACAATATTACCTGGCCTTACAGACTGCCATGTTCATCTTTGCTTACCTGCAAATGCGGATCCGCAAGGTCTTATTGCTAAGTTATCAGATGCCGAAATAACCATGATGGCCCTTAAAAATGCTCAAGAGACTCTGCGGGGTGGCATCACATCTATTCGTGATTGTGGTGGCAGGAACTATCTTGAATTTGCTGTCCGTGACGCTATTAATCGTTATGAGTTTATCGGCCCAACAATTCATGCATCGGGTAAAATGATTTGTATGACCGGTGGACACGGCAATACTTGGGGACGTGTTGCAGATGGATGTGACGAAGTTATTAAGGCCGTGCGAGAACAAGTGTATGCCGGCAGTGACTTAATCAAAATTATGGCAACTGGTGGGATTATGACCCGTGGCGTTAACCCTGAAGACGCCCACTATTCTGCCGATGAAATGCGTGCTGGTGTCCAAGAAGCGACACGTTTCCATAAGCGCACCGCCAGTCATGCTCAAGGTTCAGAAGGCATCCTCAATGCTGTAAGAGCGGGGATTACTTCCATTGAACATGGAATCCTTATGACCCCACAATGCCTTGAGGAAATGATTGAAGGGGAAATTTACTTGGTACCAACAATTATCGCGCTCCAAAATGTTCTTAAAAATAAAGATTATGGCGTTCCAGCATTCATGCTCGAAAAAACTCAGCGCATTGCCGCCGCTCACATCGAGTCCTTTAAAGCATTCTATAAAGCAGGCGGGAAGATTGCCATGGGGACGGATGCTGGAACCCCCTTTAATACCCATGGTAACAACGTCCATGAACTTGAGTTCATGGTGAAGTATGGCATGTCCCCTAAAGATGCCTTACTGAGCGCGACATTTAATGGTGCCGACCTTATGGGGATTACCGATCAGGGAATAATTAAAGAGGGCATGCGCGCTGATATTCTGATCGTTAACGGTGACCCTGTTGAGGATATCACAAAAGTATCAGACCGTCGCAACCATCATATGGTCATCAAAAACGGCAAAGAAGTCGCTTTATAAACGCTCCTTTTCAGGTGTTTCGTTGATAAGATTATACCCATTAACTATAGGCTCAAACATATAAAAACAAGTCGGTGGCACCAGACCACCGACATGCGAGAATTTGTTTTATGGTAATATGACGTAACGGAACTCTAATGCGTTATCCGCACGTTGTTTCACACGTATACTAGAGTTAATACCCCATGAAAGCGGCTGTTGGTGAAGCGGAATATAGGCATATTCCCTTTTCGCAATCGTAAAAGCTTCCTCAATCATGGCTTGACGTTTATTTTTGTCGGTCTCAACACCCACTTTTTTGGTAAGGTCATCTATTATTGGGTTACAATAATTCCCAATATTATTTCTCCCCACACCAGCGTCTTTATCCTGACAACTTAAAAGAAATTTCAACACGTTGTGAGAGTCAGTTGTACTTGGTGTCCATCCAAACAGGTAAAAACTGGTATCATAGTCATTACGCCCCAAAATTTTGGCAAAAAACTTAGATTTTGGTTGGGCCAGAACATTAACTTTAACGCCCACTTTTGCCAGCATATTTGCCACGACCTGACAGATTTTATAATCATTAACATACCGATCATTCGGGCAATCTAAGGTGATCTCAAACCCATCAGGGTATCCAGCTTCACGGAGTAGTTTTTTTGATTTTTCAGGATCATAGGCATACGGCTTATTTAGAGAAGGCACAAAACCGTTGATTTTTGGCGCAACCAAAAGACCTGTTGGCGTTGCGGCGCCGCGCATTACTTTTTTGTTGATTGCATCTAAGTTAAGGGCATGGGCGAAGGCCGCTCTTACACGGACATCTTTCAGGGGGTTTTTTCCTTTAATATTAGAGTACAGAAGCTCATCACGCCCTTGGTCGATACCTAAGAATATTGTTCTTAACTCAGCCCCTTTTAAGACGGTGTGGCTTGAGATACCCTCAATACGCGTCCAGTCTTGTACAGGCAGCGGATAAATCAAATCCACGTCACCAGACATAAGCGCAGCAACACGGGTTGATGATTGAGTGATAGGTATAAAGATTGAGCCTGTTATATTGGAACTAACCTCCCCCCAATACCCATCAAAACGCTTGAAAACAGTTTTTTCATCTCTCTGCCGCTCTGTTACGATGAAGGGGCCAGTCCCATTGGTGTGAAAGTTGGTATAGCTGTTAACATCACCGTCTCTTAATGTGGAAACCTCGCCGGCATTATGCGCCTCCGTCCATTCCTTATCCATAATACTTATTATAACTAATTCACGGGGCAGAATAGGATTAGGTATTCGTGTACTGACTTCAATTGTATAGTCATCAATTATTTTTATCTCAGATATCTCTTCTCCAAAAGGCCGAAAGTTGGAGTCTGGTGATCTTACCCGATTCCATGAAAACACCACATCATCCGCATTAAAAGTACTCCCATTGTGGAATTTAACCCCTTTGCGTAAATGAAAGATCCACTTTGTTGGGGAAACATTCTCCCACTTCGTGGCCAAGCCTGGCGTTAGTTGTAAGTTTTCATCATAACTGGCGAGGGACTCATAGACATTCTTTAACAAACTTAATGTAAATCCATCGGTGATCAAATACGGATCTAAGGAAGTCACATCAGACTGAAATGACCATTTAAAAGTCCTCTCCTCCGCTTTAGCCCCTGCTGCACTAAATACCAGCACAGTTAAAATTATAAATAGTTTCTTTAATTGGTTCATTATTTTCTCCTAAATACATAGAAGGGAAATTTTTTTGAATATTGAAATAATGAATACCAAGGTATTGGTAGTTTTGTTGTAATCAAATCTAGTGCCCTAAAAGCCCACTTGTGCGACCATAAAGCCTCACTTTCTTATTAAAAACATCACCAATCAGCATCACACGTAATACCCATTACCGCAATTATAAAGAGTCAAACTCAAATCTACCCCATCTCAAATATTTTTTTATTAATTTAAAATTGTATTATAAATAGATTATACATTAAATTTAGCATTACAATTATTAATTACCAAAAAAAATAGTATTATAATTTTAAATACAAAATTACACAAAAACATATATGTTAAAGCATAGGGATTAAATATGTCTCTGAGCTTTGAGGGGATGGTAAAAGATGATAAAAAAAGCCAGTGGCACGAGACCACTGACATAAGAAATAGTTCATTTCTTAAGGTAAAATAACGTACCGGAAATCTAATACGTTATCTGGGCGCTGTTTGACACGAAGATCAGAGCGAATAGCCCATGAGAGAGTCTGTTGATGGAGCGGCAAAAGGCCATATTCATTTTTCACAATTGTAAAGGCTTCTTTGATGAGAGCATTGCGTCTCTTTTGATCATTCTCAATAGCCACCTGTTTGGTTAGCTCAGTAATTCTTGGATTACAATAATTACCGAAATTATTGATACCAAAACCAGCTTCTTTATCCCGACACGTTAAGAAATATTTCATAAAACTGTGCGCATCAAATGGATCTGGCGCCACGCCAAGTATATAAAAACTGGTGTCAAAGTTACTCGTATCGTTAACCTTGGCAAAAAACTTAGATTTTGGTTGGGCCAGAACATTAACTTTAATGTCAACCTTTGCCAGCATACCCGCTAATGCCAGACAGATTTTCTCATCATTAACATACCGATCATTCGGGCAGTCTAAGGTGATTTCAAACCCATCAGGGTACCCAGCTTCACGGAGCAATTTTTTTGATTTTTCAGGATCATAGGCATAGGGCGTATTCAAAGAGGGGTCAAAACCATTAATATTTGGAGCAATCAAGGTGCCGGTTGGAGTAGACGCCCCACGCATGACCTTATTATGAAGAGCCTCCAAGTTAATGGCATGGGCGAAGGCCGCTCTTACACGGACATCTTTTAGGGGGTTTTTTCCTTTAATATTGGAGTACAAAAGCTCATCACGGTCTTGATCCATGCCTAAGAATATGGTTCTTAACTCCGGCCCCTTTAAGACAGTGAAACCCTCACTGCTCTCTAAAAGCGGCCAGTCTTGGGCAAGAACAGGATAAATAAGATCTAACTCACCAGATATAAGCGCAGCAAAACGGGTTGCTGGTTTGGCGACGGGCGTAAAGATGGCTCCGGTTATATTAGAATCAATCTCCCCCCAATATCCCTCAAAGCGTTTAAAAACAGTTCTTACACCTGTGAGCCGCTCTGTTACGATGAACGGGCCAGTACCATTTGCATGAGTATTGGCTTAGCTGCCCCCTCCTTCTAGTTTGGCCACATCTTGCACATTATTTGCCTCCGACCATTCCTTATCCATCATAAATAGGGCAGATATTTCATTGACTAGAATTGGGCTTGGCTCTGCTGTGGAAACCTCTATCGTATAGTCATCAATAATTTTTATATTAGATATAATCTCCGCATCGTACTTCATATTAGAGTCAGGTTGCTTCGCCCGTTTCCACGAAAAGACCACATCCTCAGCAGTAAAGCTATTGCCATTATGGAATTTAACACCCTTACGTAAGTGAAAGATCCATTTTTTTGGGGAAATATGCTCCCAAGATTCTGCTAAAGCGGGCGTAATTTGTAGCTTGTCATCATAATTGGCGAGAGACTCGTACACATTATTTAAAAAACCTTTTGTGAATGTATCGATTAACACATACGGTTCCAAAGAGAAGGCATCAGATTGAAATGACCATTTAAAAATCCTCTCCTCCGCTTTACTCCCTGCTGCACTAAATACCAGCACAGTTAAAATTATAAATAGTTTCTTTAATTGGTGCATTATTTTCTCCTAAATACATAGAAGGGAAATATTTTTGAATATTGAAATAATTAATACCAAGGTACTGGTAGTTTTCTTGTAATCAAATCCAATGCCCCAAAAGCCACTTGTGCGACCATAAAGCCTCATTTTCCAATTAAAAACATCACCAATAAGAATCACACGTGATACCCGTTACCGCAATTATAAAGAGTCAAACTCAAATCTACCCCATCTCAAATATTTTCTTATTAATTTAAAATTGTATTATAATTTTAAATACAAAATTACACAAAAACATATATGTTAAAGCATAGGCATTAAATATTTCTCTGAGCTTTGAGGGGATGGTAAAAGATGATAAAAAATAGCGGCAGCGCAAGAAAGTCGTTATAAGTTGATAACCTATAATCGGATCACGTCACAATTCTAATGGGTTATCCGCACATTTTTTTACGCGTATATTATCATTAACGCCCCAAGAAATTGGTTCTTAAAGACGCGGAAGATAAGCATATTCTGCTTTAACGATTGCAAATGCCTCGGCAATCGTGGCTCACACGTTTTTGTTGATCTGTCTCGATTCCAATAGCCTGTGCGACATTATCATCGTTGGGGTTATTATATCGGTCGATAGTTATTGAAAATCCATCAGGATAAGGTCGGTTAAGGAATGGCGCTAACCCGTTAACGAGGGGGGGGCGCTCATCTGCCCTACATTGGTGTGCAGCGCCGCATGAAATTATTAATAAATTGTTTCATTATATTCCCTCTAACGTATGTATTATTAATATTTAGCCCATATTTTAAATGTAAGTTTTAAGCAGACTAAAATATTCATAGGCATACTCTTTTTAATAACCAAGAATCCCTCCCCTCCTTCGTTTGTACATGATGCGAATTAACCCATTAAGTTTTAGATTTTCGTCTAATTTTCTGCAAAATAAACAAGGTTCTGCCTCTAAGGTTATTAACTTATTGACATCGTAAATAATGCCAATTACTTTTAAAGGTTGGTGGTTAAATTATATCTGTTGCTTTACACTGTTGCTACTTAAGATAGGAAAACACTAAAGATTAACACCTCAAAAATTGGTTTAAACTTTTCTAACTTTAGTACTGTGGACTTAAATTACAGATATGATTATCTTTGTTTTTCAAAAAATTAATACACACCTTACTTTTTTGTTATACCTAATAAAGCCTAAACTACTCTCAAAATTTCAGCTCATGAAGATAAAAAGTTCTCAAATAATATACTTAATGATATCCTAATCTTAGGAGACACCCCTCGACTTGTGCGGAAGATATAATGTTAAACTCTACGAATACTAAATCTCGAACTGGATCAGAATTAATCATACAAGCGCTCATAGACCAAGGAGTAGAAGTCATTTTCGGCTATCCTGGTGGCGCTGTTTTGCCAATCTACGATTGCCTATTTGACACGCCCCAAATTAGGCACATTATGGTACGTCATGAGCAAGCAGCAGTCCATGCTGCCGAAGGCTATGCCCGTGCCTCAGGTAAGATAGGCGTTTGCTTGGTTACCAGTGGTCCTGGCGTTACCAATTCAGTTACAGGCCTAACGGATGCTCTCATGGACTCAATACCTGTGGTTTGCATTAGCGGTCAGGTACCAACCCACCTCATAGGGACAGACGCTTTTCAGGAGTGTGACGCCACAGGCATCACCCGTTCTTGTACCAAAAATAACTACCTCGTCACAGACTTGAATGAATTATCTCAGACAATTCATGAGGCGTTTTATATTGCGAAAACAGGTCGCCCTGGCCCCGTTTTAATTGATATTCCTAAAAATCTACAAATCCTATCCACGGATACGCCCCCAACCACGGCTGATTACGTGCACCCACTCTACCACCCACGCACCACACCATCTGAGGATGAAATTTCTCGGTTAGCTGATATGATTGAGCACGCCCAAAAGCCAATCATCTATGCGGGTGGTGGCGTGATAAATTCTGGCTTAAAAGCATGTGAACTTCTGCGTGAACTGGTAGATATTACGGATTTTCCATGTACACTTACGTTAATGGGATTGGGTGCCCTAAATGCCTCGCACCCTAATTTCCTTGGTATGTTGGGGATGCATGGATCTGCACAAGCCAATCATGCAATGCATGAATGTGATGTGATGCTGGCCATTGGGGCGCGCTTTGATGATCGCATAACGGGTCGGATTGATGGATTTTCTCCCTACTCCATGAAAGCGCACATTGATATTGATCCTGCCTCTCTTAATAAAATTGTGATGGTAGAATTACCTATCATTGCAGATGTGGAAGAAGCCCTCGACGCTTTGCTAAAAGAACTTAAACGCCGCAATTTCAAACCCGTGAGCAGCCAGTGTGCACCGTGGAAGAAAAAAATATCCAATTGGCGTGAAATCAATAGCTTTGGATATAAGAACTCCAATCAAGTTATCAAACCACAATACGCCATAGAGCGACTTTGTGAACTGACCAAAGATTGCGACACTTTCATCACAACAGAAGTCGGACAGCATCAAATGTGGGCTGCCCAGCTCTATAATTTCGAGCAATCTCAACGGTGGATTACGTCAGGAGGACTGGGGACAATGGGTTTTGGCTTGCCTGCGGCTATTGGTGCGCAAATCGCCTATCCTGAGAGTACCGTTATTGATATCGCGGGGGAGGCATCAATTCTGATGAATATTCAAGAACTCTCCACTGCTGCACAGTACAAATTGCCAGTTAAAATATTTATTATAAATAACTTCTATTTAGGCATGGTTCGACAATGGCAAGAATTAATGCATGCGGGGCGTTATTCCCATAGTTATTCTGAATCTTTACCCGATTTTGTGAAACTTGCTGAGTCGTTTGGAGGTAAAGGTATTGTCATAGATGATCCCGCAAAAATCGATGATGGGATTCATGAAATGCTGAACTATAATGGCTTTGTAATTTGTGATGTGCATGTTGATGAAAAGGAAGGGTGCTTCCCTATGATTCCTTCTGGTGCCGCACATAATGAAATGATATTTTCAACAAACTGTGTCGTCTCTAAAACAACTCAAACAAAAGGTAAAGCGTTGGTATAAAACCAATTGAAAACAACGCGCATATCATGCGCATACCATAAAACATAAAAAAACATTGTAAGCGGTTCTGGACAATGTGGGAGAGGAGAAAGGATTAATACATGGAAAATAAATATACCTTGGTGATAATTGTCGATAATATTCCAGGGATACTTGCTCGTATCGTTGGACTATTTTCGGGACGGGGATACAATATCGCCAGTCTAACGGTCTCCTGTATTACAAATAATCAAAATATCAGCCGCATCCATATTGTCACCACATGTACCCCAACGATGATAGAGCAAATCAAGGCGCAAGTTGCGCGTCTGGTTCCTGTCCATAATGTGTATGACTCAACCACTGAAGGGCCAAGCGTTGAAAAAGAGCTTGCATTAATTAGGACGTGGACGAAGGGTGCTAAACGTCGTGAATCTTTACTTATTGCAGAAAACTTTAATGCTAAAGTGACCGACACAACAAGCAGTTCATTTGTCTTTCAGATCCAAGGGTCATCGGGGAAAATAGATGCTTTTATTGATTTAATTCAAGGCTTAGGGCAAATTGAGATTGCACGTTCTGGTGTCGTCGCAATTCGACGCGGTGCGAGTTTTATTTATGAAAAACAATAATTAATTTTCATGATCCACTTGGAAAAAGTAAATGTTTATAAAAACGTTTTTTATGAAATTGCGCTAATAAATTATATTTTAGATTTTAATTTAGACTTTAAAGGAGTGTAGAAATGCATGTATACTATGATGCTGATTCAGATATCGGGTTAATTAAGAACAAGAAGGTTGTCGTTGTTGGGTATGGTTCCCAGGGTCATGCCCACGCATTAAACTTACGGGATTCTGGCGTAAAAGATATAACCATTGCACTACGTGCAGATTCTAAGACCCGCGCTAAGGCAGAGTCTGCTGGCTTTAAGGTTGAAGCGCCAGAAGAAGCTGTAGTTAATGCGGATGTGATTGTTCTTTTGGTTCCTGATGAGCTCCAACCAAAAATTTACTACACCGCCCTTCATGGTAATATCAAAAAAGGTGCCACCCTTGTCTTCGCCCATGGCTTGAGCATTAATTTTAACCTCATTGAGCCCCGTGAAGACTTGAATGTTTTCATGATTGCGCCTAAAGGACCAGGTCATACTGTCCGTTCGGAATATACAAAAGGGGGCGGCGTGCCATGTCTCCTCGCTGTCCATCAAGACCCAAGTGGTGACACGAAATCCCTTGGTTTATCCTATGGTGCTGCCGTAGGTGGGGGCCGCTCTGGTATTATTGAAACAACCTTTAGGGAAGAATGTGAAACGGATCTCTTTGGGGAACAGACCGTATTATGCGGAGGATTAATTGAAATGATCCGCACTGCCTATGAAGTATTGGTTGAGGCAGGCTACTCTCCAGAAATGGCATATTTTGAATGTCTGCACGAAGTCAAACTCATTGTCGACCTGATCTATGAAGGGGGTATTGACAATATGTTCTATTCCATCTCGAATACTGCCGAATACGGTGCTTATGTTTCTGGACCACGTTTGATCACATCTGAAACTAAAGAGGAAATGAAGCGCATATTAGCAGATATCCAATCTGGACGTTTTGCCCGAGACTGGATGCTTGAAAACCAAGCCCATCAAAGTTCCTTCAAGGCGCGCCGTCGCTTAAATTCCGAACACCCAATTGAAAAAGTAGGTGAAAAACTGCGGGATATGATGCCATGGATTGCAAAAAACCGCTTAGTTAATAAGGAAAAAAATTAATTAACGAGCACAGATATGGACGCTCACCCCATACCCTTCACCGTAAGATTGTGACACAGGTTATTCCTTAACGTTAAGGATACTGTATAGCAGATTGGATAAATTGAGACACTCAAGGTGACCGCTGGTTTCATGTTAATAAAACTCAAACATGACCCTAACGGTTGCCTTAAGATCTTACCCGCACACGAAACTTGCGTGCCCCTGCTCTTATGGGATACAGGGAGATATAAATAATCCTGCACCTCTTAGGGTTAAGATATCGCCCTACTTTTTTGATACTCATTAGCACATAAAAAAGTTTGCTCTTGGTGAGTTTTCATATCTGATTGACTGAAAGTGATTAAAATCAAACATTTGATGATATCATCTTGACGTCCACCTAAATTAAATTTTTTTAGAAAGAAGAAACACCTCATGCCGCACTATCGCTCACGCACTACAACCCATGGACGCAATATGGCTGGCGCGCGCAGTCTTTGGCGTGCAACAGGTGTTAAGGATAAGGACTTTGGCAAACCGATTATTGCTGTTGTAAACTCTTTCACAGAATTTGTACCAGGTCATGTGCATTTAAAAGACTTGGGACAGTTGGTTGCCCGTGAAATAGAGGATACGGGAGGGATTGCCAAAGAATTCAATACAATTGCTGTTGATGATGGGATTGCCATGGGTCACGACGGGATGCTGTATTCCCTGCCTTCTCGCGAGCTTATTGCGGATTCTGTAGAGTATATGGTCAACGCCCACTGTGCGGATGCCATGGTATGTATATCTAATTGTGACAAGATAACCCCAGGCATGTTGATGGCAGCCATGCGCCTTAATATCCCTGTTGTATTTGTCTCTGGTGGCCCAATGGAAGCAGGAAAACTGATTCTGGAAAATGGTAAACTGGTTGCCCTCGACTTAGTTGATGCCATGGTGCAGGCAGCCGATAGCAGTGTCAGTGATAAAGATGTTGAAAAGGTAGAGCGCTCTGCTTGTCCAACCTGTGGGTCATGTTCTGGAATGTTTACGGCAAACTCCATGAATTGCTTAACCGAAGCATTAGGTTTAGCCTTACCTGGTAACGGTTCCCTGCTTGCAACACAAGCCCAGCGTGAGTCTTTATTTTTAAAGGCAGGACGCAAAATTGTCGACATTACTAAACAGCACTACGAGCAGGATGATTACGACGTTTTACCGCGCAATATTGCCAGCTTTAAGGCGTTCGAGAATGCCATGACCTTAGATATCGCCATGGGTGGTTCAACCAATACAGTCTTACACCTGCTTGCTATTGCCTATGAGGGAAAAGTTGACTTTAAGATGTCAGATATTGACCGCTTATCACGTATCGTACCGGTTCTTTGTAAGGTCGCCCCTGCAAAAAGTGATGTCCATATGGAAGATGTCCACCGTGCAGGTGGGGTCATGGCAATCCTTGGGCAGCTAGACCGCGCCGGCCTCCTTGATACCTCGGTCCGGACAATATACGCCCCCACGTTAGGTGATGCCTTAAATCAATGGGACGTCATGCGCACGACCTCGGAAGAAGTACATAATTTTTATCGTGCCGCCCCTGGAGGGGTGCCGACTCAAGTTGCCTTCTCCCAATCACAGCTGTATGACAGCGTTGATACGGATCGCAAATCAGGCGTTATCAGAGATGCCAAACATGCATTTTCACAGGATGGTGGACTTGCTGTCCTTTTTGGTAATTTGGCCTATGATGGCTGTATTGTAAAAACCGCTGGTGTTGACGAGAGCATCCTCACCTTTACCGGGACTGCACGTATTTTTGAAAGCCAAGACGCCGCTGTTGCGGGCATCCTCAACAATACCGTGCGCCAAGGTCAGGTGGTCCTTATTCGGTATGAAGGCCCTCGCGGTGGACCTGGCATGCAAGAGATGCTGTACCCGACCAGTTATATTAAATCTAAAGGCCTTGGCAAGTCCTGCGCTTTGGTGACGGATGGTCGTTTTTCTGGGGGGACCTCAGGGCTTTCCATTGGTCACGTCTCACCAGAAGCTGCCGAAGGCGGTATTGTTGGCCTTGTCAATGAAGGTGATACGATTGTCATTGACATCCCCAAACGCCTTATTCATCTTGATGTCGATGAAGAGACATTACAACAACGTCGTCAAGAACAAGATAAGATTGGGTGGAAGCCCGCAAAAAAACGCAAACGTAAACTTACAACGGCTCTCCGAGCCTATGCGTCCATGACAAGCAGTGCGGCAAAAGGTGCCGTTCGTATTCTTCAAGACTAACCCATTGCTGCCACAGCCCTCCCCTTCGCAGCTTAACAGTAGGGCGCCCGCCCTTTAGCGCTCATACACCCAACACACAGCTAAAGCGGAATACGCGCCCTATTGGCCACCCGCGCCATGCTGCTCCGATTCTTTGGTACTTTTTACTAAAGTCTTTCGCGCTATAGTGGTAAGATTCTTCCACTGGAAATCATCCACGAGTACCCCCTCTTTCTGGCTGGCTTTAATGACATTTTTAAGGGTTACGTGGGATATGTGCTGGACATTCTTATCAAGCGCTGGAAAAGAGTACGGCTGTTTGCTGATATTAATTTCTAATACTTCCTTGCGCGACGTACCCGCAAAAATATACAAATCTGGCAATTCCATATTTTGGTTCATAACAAACAAAACCTCTTGAGAAGCATCTCCCCAAGATGCCCTTACGTTAAAGCCGCGCTCAACAACTTTTCGTAACTCACCATAAGCAAACCAAGGCATAGAGGCATTATGAATATTCAGATGCACGGACGCGAAGTCCTTCAGTCTTTGTCGTGCACAATAGAGAATATTCGGCAGATAAAAAATAATACTCTGGTTTTTTACATCAGCATTCATAATATTTTCCGCAGTATTTTCCATAACAATATCGTCCCCTGACCCTTGGGCATTTTGTATGGTCTGAAAAAAATAATCGAGCCCTGGAAATCCAGAAATTTCTAAATCAGCCACCATACTTGCAATACGGTCAACCTCGCCAATTTGGTTATTAAGTGCCATAAAGCACTTAGTCGTCATAACAATTAATTCATTATAAGTCGCACGCATATAATGCCCTTTTTTATCCTGAAGAATAACTTTTATAGATTTAGAGCTGTGGAGGTACTGGAAAAATCCATGACCCATCGTGGATATTATTAAGCAGAGGCGCCCCCTGAAATAGGGTCACACGTACCCACTTATCAGATCGTGGATCAAACTTAGTTCCCCCAAACATTGCCAGTTTACACCGCAATAAATGAATGGGTAACATCCCTTTTGCCAAGGTATTAATTTGGATATCCCCCATGGCCGAATTACCTAAGGTCCAGACATGACGCGCAATAGTGCGGTACTTTGGATACTTTAGAAAGAGGTTGACTAACAAGGTATCATCATCAAAGGCAGATAAAGCCTGATAAAAACGATTAACTTTCCGAGCAGTATCTAACGGCATTTCCTTGTCGTGCCCCTCCTCAAGTTCGCGTACGCCCAATCTTGGCTCTTCTTTATCCTCGGAATAATACCAGAACCAGTACTCATTATCAGGATCGGTAAAGTCAATTTTCGTGGCCCATTGATACCGCTGATTGAGAACTGACTTCATATCTCCAACTGTCAATCCATCGTCTAAGCTTAATTTTTCAACAGCGTTTAACTCATTTTCCAGACTGTCAACCAACTCTGGATAAAGCTCCACAATAGAGGAAAGAATGATTTCTTGCGCCTCAAAACTTAACCCTTGCATACTGTGAATATAATCTCTCCAGATATGAATATCAGCGGGTCGGGTTGCGATGTAAGCCGCCAATTCTGTACAGGCGGTGGTATTTAGAACCTGTTGATGCTTATTAATGACTTTTACGCTCCCAAGATGCTGAATGGCACGATCAACAATCGTGACCAGCTGCTGATAGGCATCATCGGTGACGTGCTGGGCGCTTACCCTTGAAATCGCCTGTTCACGCGCAGTAAGCCAGACATCAACGATCTGGGGGTGTTTAATTAAATAGGGAGCCATACCAAGACCTGTCGCATTACCAACACCCAAAAACTGCGCAATCTCACTCCCTAATTCGACCGCCTTGGAACTGTTCATCTTGGCTATATGGTTGACCCACTCAATACTAAATTGCCGCAAAATATAACAGGCACACATCTGGGCACTAAAAGATGTCTGAAAATCACCATTGCCCCCAAGCATACCAAAGTCAGCAATACCAAATTTTCCATTTCCATAAACCGCAGTGGTCCGCAAAATATAGCCAACGTCCAACAACTTCGCCATATCAGGCTGGTGCCCCTGCTTTAATGACTCCACCACATGGTCAAAAGCTCGTATACTCTTATTTGCACGAGATAACACCAACGACCGACTGGTATTTCTTCCCGCCTCTTGTAATGGGATATTCATCCGCATGTGATACAAGAGTTCCTCGCTAATATCGCCTTGAACAAGGGAAAAGGTAATGTCCCATTTGTCCGCAATAACGCGATCATTTCGATCCTCATCATCAATGAATTGAGAAAAGACAACAAAATGATAAATATCTTCTTTAGTTTGAATACGATAAATTGCAGTTCCGAACCCTGACATATCTAAATCCCACAAATGTCGAGTCACCTGCCACTTTTCCCGCGCCATTTTACGAATAATACTCCGTACAAAGCTTATACGGTTTTGATGCATGGCTCCTAAGCGACGGTCTAACATCACAACATCAGGACTTCTTAGATTCTCTTGTGGTATAGTATTCCGCATTATCGTGCTCCCCAAACTGATAAAAAAAATTAAAAGGGAGCAATAAATAATAAATATTTAACGCGTTTACCGCTCCCCTTTAAATTCATTAGAACGTTATTTAATCCCCTGCTCTTTTGCCAGTTGAGAGGCGATACGAACTGAGTCCCATAGACTAGGTGTCAGAATAAATCCAACTGGAACAGCGGTGATCACAATAAATGATTGCAACGCACCAATTCCCCCTGAACCAAGAGAAATCAGCAAAATAGCCGCTACGCCCATAACAACACCCCAGAAAACGCGAACCCGTGGGTCTGAAACATTACTTTTCGTCGAGACCATACTCATGGTATAGGACATTGAGTCCCCAGTGGTTATGATAAAAATCGTCGTGAGGATCAGGAATAAAATAGAAACCACCACACCCAATGGTAACTGAAGCGTAATCGCTAACAGCGTCGCAGGCAGATTAAACCCGGAAAAAGCTTCCGAAACCGAGCCAGGGTTAGCAATTTCAAAGGCAAGACCAGACCCCCCAACAACAGTAAACCAGAACATGGTCACCAAGGGCGCAAGAACCCCAATCGTTAAAATAAGATCTCGAATACTGCGACCACGAGAGATACGGGAAACAAATACCGCCATCATCGGTCCATATCCCATAAACCATCCCCAGAAGAACACAGTCCACCAGCCTAACCATCCGCCATCACCACGGAAGAGAGTTAAGGGGAAAAAGTTATCAAGCATCACCCCTAAAGAGGAGAGGTATGAATCAAAAATAAACGCCGTTGGACCAAAAAAGAGGATAAACGCCATCAGCCCGACAGCCAAGGCGACATTCAAACGTGAAAGCACCTGAATACCACGGTTTATCCCAGTCAGGGCAGATGCAATATAAATAGCTACCGCAATTAATATAATGATGGTTTGGGTGATAAAGACATCCGCAAACCCAAACAAGTTATTCAAACCATAGCTTAATTGGAGTCCTAGAAATCCAATAGGACCAATTGTGCCCGCAGCCACGGCTATCATACTAAATCCATCAATTACAGACCCCCAAGCGCCCAATACACGATCTCCGAAAAGGGGGTATAGTAATGTACGAGGCTTAAGAGGAAGCCCCTTATCATAATGCAGGTGCATCAAAACAATCGCTGACAAAGTCCCAACGATAGCCCATGCTAAGAATCCCCAATGAATGTAAGATTGCGCAAGGGCATTACTCGCCTGAGTAAACTTGTCTGTTTGTTCACCAAACAACGGCGGCGGACTTACAAAGTGCGCCATAGGCTCTGCCACTGACCAAAACACACCCCCTCCTGCAAGCAGAGTACACATAATCATTGATGTCCATGTGAAACGATTAATTTGAGGACTTTTAACGTTACCAATAATAACTCGTCCTTCTTTAGAAAACGCTAGATATATCCCAACTAGAAACGTTAACAATAATAAAACTTGCCAGTAAACTCCAAAGTACTTAATAGACCAAGCGAACCCTGCATTAACTAAACCAGAGAGTCCTTCAGCATCAAAAAGTCCATACAAAACAAAAAGGGTTAGAAAACCACCACTAATTCCTAAAGTTAACATATCTCCTTTGGAATCGCTATTCGGCATTTCCGCCTCTAAATCGACTTTATTCATAAATAAAAATCCTTAACTACGCATTAAATTGTTATTCTCAGATTGTAATTCACTTTCTAGAAAACGTAACCAATTGCCTCCAATAATTTTATTAGTTTCGCCCTCTGAAAATCCAAATTTTAATAATCCATCATAAATATTCCTCATATCTTTTGGGTTAGAGAACCACTCTACAGGTCTAGGCCAAGCTGAATTCTGTGCATCCCCCTCACCATAATTCATCTCTTTTGACCACCTACCATTACGCATCCACTCTAAAACTGACAAAGGTTGACCCAAACATAAATCACTCCCGATACCAATATTATCAACACCTGCAATTTCCGCTGTTTTTGCAACCATTGAACAAAACTCTTCTAAACTGCACGCTGGTCCATTGGGCAAATGAAATGGATACAAACTAAATCCAAGTAACCCCCCACGCTCCGCAAGGGACTTGATCACGTCTTTCGTTTTATTTCTTATACCATCACGGGCGAATTTTGGATTGGAGTGACTTATGCAAATAGGACGAGAAGAAATATCAATCGCTTCCCGAGTAGAGCGCTCCCCACTATGGGACATGTCAATGATCATACCGACACGGTTCATCTCAGAGATTACCTGTTTTCCAAAAGTAGTAATGCCGCTGTCATCCTTCTCATAGCAGCCAGTCGCGAGTAAACTTTGATTATTATACGTCAATTGCATAATCAACAAACCTTGTTTACGCATGACCTCAACTAGACCAATCTCATCTTCAATGGGACTACAATTTTGTGACCCAAATAAAACCCCGACCTTCTTTGATTCTTTCGCCCTATGGATATCATCAATGGACATGACAGGCATAATAATGTCCTTATATTGCTCAAAATATCGATTCCAGTTGGCAAAACATGTCATCGTCTCACGAGTATTCTCATGATAAACTAACGTAACGTGTACTGCCGTAATCCCACTTTGCATTAACATTTGAAAGTATTCTGCTGTAGGATAACAATACTGAAGTCCATCTATAATGATTTGATCTTTGTACATAACACCCTGTCTACCCTAAGCCTTTTGGTATGCTGTTTTTACAACCGTATAAAATTCCTTAGCATAAGATCCTTGTTCTCTTGGGCCATAGCTGGATTGTTTACGCCCCCCAAAAGGAACATGGTAATCCGTGCCTGCCGTGGGTAAATTCACCATCACACATCCCGACTGTACTCTGCGCTTAAATTCAGTACTATATTTTAGGCTATCAGTAATTATACCTGCGGTTAAACCAAACCTGGTATCATTAACAACTCTGATTCCTTCCTCAAAGTCATCAACCTTAATAACACTGGCTATGGGGGCAAAAATTTCTTCCTGATTAATTTCCCAATCACTCTGTGTTCCGGTAAACAGGGTTGGTTCCATATAGTACCCCTCTTTATCCAAGGATAGGCGTTGACCACCAAAAGCGCATTCCCCGCCGCTAGCTCGCGCCTTTTGTATCCATTGTAAATTACTGTTTAATTGTACCTCATCAACCACTGGTCCCATAAAGACCCCTTCTTGAAGAGCATGGCCCACTTGCAATCCTGAGAGTCTGGTAATTAAACTTTCCACAAATTCATCATGAATCGATGACGCAACGACCAAACGTGAAGAGGCCGTACACTTTTGCCCTGCTCCAGAATATGATCCCGCCACTGTCGCCTCTATGGCTGTGGGAATATCCGCATTATCTGACACAAATAGGGCGTTCTTACTACCCATTTCCAGTTGACACTTTACAAAATTCTTTGCCGTTGCTTGGGCGACAAAACGCCCGGTCTCCACGGAGCCAGTAAAGCTAATACCATTGATTTTATTCGAATTAATTATCGCATTACCAACAACTGACCCACTGCCAACCACAAGGTTAAATACACCAGGAGGGATACTATGACGATGTAATATTTCCGTCACTGCTACGGCGCTTGCAGGTGTTAGGTTCGCAGGTTTCCATACAACTGTATTCCCAAATGCCAACGCGGGTGCGATTTTCCAAATGGCGGTTGCCATGGGGAAATTCCACGGCGAGATAATGCCGACAACGCCGATCGCTTCCCTCGTGACCTCAACGGTAACCCCAGGACGCACTGAATCTGCCGTATCGCCGATCTGACGCAGAACCTCTGCCGCATAGTAATGAAAGAACTGACCTGACCGGTAAACCTCTCCCCGACCTTCAAGAAAGGGTTTCCCCTCCTCCAATGATAACAGCTTTCCTAATTCATCACAGCGGGCAATTAACTCATCACCAATTTTATGTAATATTTTTTGCTTCTGCTCCATAGGCACAGCTTCCCATGCGGGCTGGGCCCGACGCGCCGCCTCAATAGCTTCATCAACTTGAGCAGGTGAGGCTTGAGAAAAATAACCAATCGTATCTGATATATCCGATGGGTTAATGTTCGCAACCGTTTCGGCACCTTCATGCCACACACCATCAATATAGATTGCCTGCTCCGGGTTAAAGGGTAATCTCATTTATTTTTCTCCATTAATTAGGTAAAAGTCCGTCGCTGACAGCAGCATAAACGACAAATTCAACCAACATCTCCGCACGTGCTAACCCTGCAACAACCATTGCTGCACGATTAGGGTACGGCGCATCGAAATATTCTGCATATACTTTATTAACGGTGGCTAAATATTCACGATCTGTAACGTAAATCAGAACTTGCAAGACAGAACTTAAATCTTCACCAGCCGAATTTAATGTGGAAGTTAGATTTGTAAAGGTTTGTCGTGTTTGCGCCTCTATCCCGCCACTGACAACCGCCCCTGTCTCATCGATTGGAATTTGTGCCGTATAGAGTGTTCCATTATGAGTAATTGCCCACTCTAATGGCGCCTTAGAGGCATATAAACTAGTTTTTATAACCTTAAATTTATTAGACATGATTGGCCACCCTTTAATATATTTTTATCATTAATTTACCTAATAATACAAAATATGCTTTAATAAGTCTAACTTGGAATACTTAATATTTGATTAGTTTTACCTATCACATCCATCCTTAATGAAAGGATAAAAGTTATGAATATAAAAGTTCAACAACTTCAACACTTTACCCTTGTGGCGAAATATAAAGGTTTTCGGCGGGCTTCAGCATCGGCGTTACGCACCCAGGCTGCATTATCAAACTCTATAAAATCATTGGAAGATATTCTTGGCGCCCCTTTATTTGAAACCAGTCACAATGCCACATTAACACCCTTTGGAGAAGCGTGCTTGCCCAAAGTTCAAGAATTCTTAGACCATTTTGAGACTTTGCAAAGGTTTATGAACTCCGCTGTTAAAGGGAGTATTGGCCAACTCAATTTGGGGTGCATTCCCTCTGCCGCCCAAAGTCTCTTACCTAAGATTCTGCCCAAATTTACAGAATCCTACCCAGATGTGAAGATATCTCTGATTGATAATACCTCAGCAGATTTATACGAGTGTTTAATGAATGGGAATATTACCATGGCCCTGACCAGTTATCTCGATAATATGGACCAGAACGTCATCTTTATACCCATCCTCAAAGACCCTCTATGTGTTGTTTGTCATAAAGATCACCCGTTAGCTCAAAAAAAGAAAGTCTCTTTAAAGGATTTATCAAAACATCGCTTTATAAGTAATGGAATTACCCTCGCGGTAGACTGGAAAGAGATGAAACAAATCAATTTAAATGCGACTCAACATATCGAAAATGTTTTATCCATCAATACGGTACTAGAAATCAATATGGGGGTCACAATCCTTGGAAAACTGCTTATGCCAGAAGACCCCAAGAACCTCTGCTGGTTACCCATAGACATGCCGTCGCACCGCACCCACCGCCAGATTGGATTTTTATACAAAAAATCTAATGAAAACAATAATTTAGTCAAAAACTTTATTCGTCTAACCCAAGAAAATGTCCTGCCCTTATATTGCTAAAATATTGTTAAAATAGATTTTAGCACCCGCGCCCTACCCCACACAGGAAGCGCGTCTCTCGATGCTCTTTTATTGTAATTTCAATTAAAAGTAGTATCCTAGGTATGCTCGCTTCATTGGGGATCACATGAAAATTACAAAGATAAAAATTAATAATTTTAGATTATTGAAAGATATTGTTATTGATCTAGAAGAGGATCTATCGATTATCCTAGGAAAAAACAATTGTGGAAAAACCTCTGTACTCCTTATCTTGGATAGATTTTTAGGCAGTAATACTGGAAAACCAACATTCTCTTTTGACGATTTTAATACTAATTTTAAAGACAAATTAAAGTCACATATTAAAAATCCTCAAAAAGATTGTAAGGAATGTCTTTTATCAGGAATATCGCTGAAACTGTTCATCAAATATGATGAGCATGATGATCTCTCAAACATCGGTAACAAAATTATTATGGATCTCGATCCTGATAACGAAGTGGTTGTTCTTGCATTCCAATATCATCTCTCAGAGGAACGCCTCTCAGCTTTAAGAACAGATTACAAAGAACACAAAAATAAAAAAGAAAAGAAAGAACAAAAAAAACAAAAAGAACTCAAAGAACTCAAAGAACTCAAAGAACTCGAAGAACTCGAAGAACTCGAAGAACTCGAAGAACAAAAAAACGCCGAGAATAAAAAAGACCTTTTTTTTGATTTCCTGAAAGATAAACACTCCACATATTTCAAATTATCTAAAAAGAGTATTTTATATGATTTAACTGACAAAATAGAAAACGACGAAGTTTTTACAGACCTTATTAAAGAAAATATCCGCATCGACAGGGTCATTAACTTCAAGATGATTAACGCTAAAAGAAATGTCACAAACAAGGACTCTGATCGGGCGTTATCTTCATTGTCTGCTAAAATGTATAAAAAGATGGAAGCTGGCAATAGCGAATCAGGTATCGTTGAGGACTTCAAAGACACCCTCAGTAATACAGACAAAGCCCTTGATGACGTCTACAAAGATATATTTGAGAACGTTATAGACGACGTTAGAAAATTTGGTGGAATGCGCCAGGATGATTCCGTTATCAAAGTTGTATCTTCACTCCAGCATAAGGAGCTATTAGAAGAAAACACCACCGTAATGTATAATCTTGGCACCCAAGATCATTCTCTGCCCGAGAGCTATAACGGGCTAGGGTATATGAACTTAATCAGCATGATTTTTGAAATCAAAATATTACTCCATGAGTTCCAAAGA
Organism: Alphaproteobacteria bacterium; assembly: GCA_965218375.1. Lineage (GTDB taxonomy): Bacteria > Pseudomonadota > Alphaproteobacteria. The sequence continues at coordinate 1,643,498 of OZ244618.1, read as the reverse complement.
GATAAAGAGGAAAAACCATCTGATATCAATCTCCTTTTTATCGAGGAGCCTGAGGTTCATACACATCCGCAGATGCAATACGTCTTTATTAAAAATATAAAATCTTTACTGAAAAATAGCATTAAAAGGGAATGTGGCACCCTCCTTAGTCCTCAAACTATTTTGAGTACCCATTCCTCCCATATAGTTTCTGAGTGTGATTTTGAAGGTATTAAGTATTTCAAAAGGGAGAAAGATGGAATTACTTCAAAGAATCTTAAAGACTTAGAAAAAGAATATAATGATGATAAGCAAGGCTATAAATTCTTGAAGCAATATCTGACCCTTCATCGATCAGAACTTTTCTTTGCTGATAAAGCAATCTTTATTGAGGGTGATACAGAAAGACTGCTGTTACCAGCGATGATGAAAAAATTGGATCAAGAGGATTTTGCTAATGAATCCCCAGAAGGCACCTCGCACACACTGCCATTACTATCTCAAAACATATCAATCATCGAAGTCGGTGCATATGCTCACAAATTTGAAAAATTCATTGATTTTATTGGGACGAAGTCTCTAATCATTACCGATATAGATTCTGTAGATGATGATAAGAAGAAATGTAAAGTTTCTGAAGGTACTCAAACAAGCAATTACTCCCTGAAGTTTTTCTATGGAGAAGAAAAGGGTTTAAAACATTTCACCCCTTTAACCCAAGACAAGAGAATCCTTAGCAAAGATCTAAAAAAGGAAAAATGGGTTCCAGGTTCTAAAGGCCATCTATTATGCGTCTATCAAACAAACGAAACGGCTGGGGATATTGAATATCATGCTCGTAGCTTTGAGGATGCTTTTTTGCATATAAACAAACCGTTTATTACTCAGCACACATTCGGCGCACAAGGCGAATTTATCGGTGATAAGAAATTCCCGACCTTAACTCAATGCAAAATGAAACAGTTTGCTGGAGCCGGCATTGATGCCTGGGCAATGGCAGACGGTATTGGTAGCAAGCCATCCTTTGCTATGGAGATATTGCTAAATAGCGAACAGGAGGAGATAGAGCTAAATAGCGAACAGGAGGAGATAGAGCTGCAAAATGAGGTAAAGGGTAACAAAGTTACGATGACGAAAGAATTCACGAATTGGAACACCCCCGCCTACATCAGGGAGGGCCTAAAGTGGCTAAAGAAAGACTGAGTTTGGAACCAGAAGTCCAAGACATTTTAAAACATATTGATTCAGGAACAAACTTTTTACTCAGCGGTGGTGCCGGTAGTGGTAAAACCTTTTCTTTAGTTCAGGTGATACGTCAGGTTATGGCGGAAAACCTAACTGCCAAGATCGCCTGCATAACGTATACAAACGCGGCGGTAAGGGAGATTGAAGAACGCGTAAATAATCGAAACCTCCGCGTGAGCACGATCCACGATTTCCTATGGGATAACATTAAGTCTTATCAGCAAGAGTTAAAAACGTCTGTTATTGCATTGATCGAGTGTGAAAAAATCAAAAGCCCAGATGGTAAGGTCTCTAATGATTATTTTGCTAACAAAAATGTTCAATACAAGGAATACACGCTGATCCGTGAGGGAATTATTTCCCATGATGAGATGCTTATTCTTGCCAATTATATGTTTAAAACATACCCTAAGCTTTGTGATATTCTTAAAGATAAATTTAAGTTTATTTTTATAGATGAGTATCAAGATACCAGCCCTTTAGTCGTAAAGATTGTATTGGACTCTCTCCAGCAAGGCAGCCGCAACAACGTGATAGGCTTTTTTGGTGATGCAATGCAATCCATATACGATGACGGCATTATGAACCTCGACTCCTATGTGTCTGAAAATAAAGTGCAGGAAGTCAAAAAACAGCAGAACCGAAGAAATCCGCGCTTGGTTTATGAATTAGCAAATAAGCTCAGAACAGATGGTATTAAGCAGGTGCATGCAGACGACCCAGATGCGCCAAACATGGTCGATGGCATGGTCAAAGAAGGAAGTATAAAATTCTATTACTCAACGGGTGAAAAAAAATTAGATGATGTCAAACAACATTTGGCATCGAATTTTTCTGATACTAAGCAAACCAAGGAATTGAACCTTACGCATAACCTTATAGCCCCTCAAGCTGGTTTTAAAAAACTGATGGCTATTTATGATGGCGATAAAATTTTAGATTATAAAATAAGAATAACCGATTACATTAAAGATAAGAATATTACCGAGGATTTCTCCAACTGTACTTTTGGGGAAGTATTCGAGAAGCTGAAGGAGGGTAAAAGCACATCCGAATTGAAAAAAATAAACCCGACAAATGGCATGCAGAAGTTCATAAATAATAACCCCTTGCTTTTTGAACAGGTCAAAGGCACCCCTTTTGAGCAATTTAGAAAAATCTATCTCGATAAAGATGCCCTGCTTAGTGACAAGAAGGAAGATGAAGAGGAGGGTAATCAAACAGGATCAAAGCGCGATAATCTTACAAAACACCTTTTCAAAATTCAAACAAACGTCGATCTTTACAATCTAGGAAGATACAACGAATTTCTTAGGAAAACTGAATTTAAGATAGAATCTGTGGCTGATAAAAAGAAGCTTAAAGAGATCATTATTAAGTTGCAAGGAATGTCCACCAGCACCATCGAAGATGTCATAGAATACGCCCATGGGAATGGTATATGTATCAAAGATGATAAGTTGTCAGAATTTATTGAGTCCAAAAAATATGTTTATGACCGCGTGAAGCAAGTCGAGTTTAAAGAGTTTCAGAACCTTTTTAGCTATTTAGAGGGGTACACACGATTTTCTACGCAGCATAAAATTAAGGGGGCTGAATTCGATAATGTACTGGTGATTTTAGATAACGGGAATTGGAATAAATATAATTTCCAGTATCTGTTCGAAGATAATGGAACTGAAAGTGTAAGAGAGAGAACTAAGAAACTATTCTATGTATGTTGTACGCGAGCAAAAGAAAATTTAGTTGTTTATTACCATGCACCACCCCCTAAAGTTTTAGCTAAAGCCGAAGCGTGGTTTGGAGAAAATAACGTGGAAGAACTCGGTTAATAACAATATCTGTATTTCTTAGTCGTCCCTAAATCATAGACAAAAATTAGGAATGGAGCCTACTTATCACTTACAAAATACCAAAAGGGGCGGATGACCTTATTTACGTGCCTCTCCCACCTATATTTAAGTACGTGCAGCTTCAAACCTTAACCATGCTTGCTCAAAGGCGTCAAAGTCAAACCCATCTTGCCGCGCGGGTTCCAGAATTAATTTTTCCGTTTCAAGCAGCTTGATAATCGCGGCTTCAAGGTGGGGAATAATATCATGAGGAATCACAACGGCACCATGGCGGTCGGCATGGACCAGATCGCGGGGCTGCACGCTTAGGCCGAAGACCTTAACTTGACAATCAATATCTTTGACATGGACAAATCCATGACTTGGGCCTATGGATCCTGCGATGACTGGATAGCCCTTTGGACAATCCCCCAGATCCCGCATCACTCCATTAGTTAATGTGCCGCACAGGCCAAAGCCTTTGTGAATTGTGGTGTTAATCTCCCCCCAAAACGCGCCAACTGCATGGGGAACGTCCATATCCTCTATTACAACCATGCTGGGCGTTGGCGCGTTGGCCATGTAACGATAATAGGCCATGCGCATTGCTCTTACCGCCTCTGGGGGCTCCTGGGGTGGTGTTATTGCAGCTATTTTCGCCGTGCATGCATAGCCGACAAGGGCTGGCTCCTCTGGTGCAGAACACAGCACGGTTCCGCGGGTATAGCCCCTAAATCCGCGTTTTCCTTGGGCAACCTCAATAGAATTACAAACGGTTGGGGTATCGACTCTCCGTAAAAGAGTAAACAAAGATTGTTCCATATTAGCTCTCGACACCTTCAGACTCCAACCATTCTTTGAGCGCAGTATTAACGTCCCCAGGCCGTTCCAAGGTGCTTAAATGCCCAGTACCTGGCAGTTTCACATAAGTTGCGTGGGGAATTAACTCTTTCATACGATCATGGCGTTCAATTGGACAGAGCTGGTCTTCTTCCCCACATAAGATCAATGTTGGAACCCGCACGTGTGACAAAGTTTCCTGCTGGTCGAGACGATCTCTCAGCGCCACTGACTGATTAAAAAACACCTGATCTCCTAATCCCAAGGCCATTTCCAGACACAATGCGTCGATCGCCTCTTTCTCTGGACTTTCTGCCACATATTTAGGGATCATTTGCGTGCTCATAACCTCGCGCAATTGCCCAGCTTTCACTGCTTCCATCTGCACGCCTCTCACGATTTTGACATTATCATGTTCAGCCCGAGGATTGGTCCCCATGAGGGCTAAACGTTCCACACGATCTGGGGCTTGCCGAAAAACCTCCATCGCCAAAATGCCGCCCATAGAGAGTCCCACCACGGAAAACTGCGGAGGAGAATTTTCTAAAATCTCACCCGCAAGAGCCTCCATGTTGTCATAGTTTGTTAAACTGGCGAGAAAAATATTATGATGGGCACTCAGCAAAGCAACCTGTGGCTGATAGAGCCTGTTATCACACATAAGTCCAGGAATAAACACAATATTTGACATGGAAACTCTTTCCTTTTTTAATTTAACACAACAGTTGGACCAGCTTCATCATCCGTATTCCGGACGCGGAACATACTCGATTCACCTGACATGGATGGAAAAATTGCACGTGCCAGACCTGGAGGAACCGCACACACATCCCCTGGATTTAAAATGGTCTCCCCCCCATCCCATTCAAATGTCCAGTGTCCACGCATAGGTTTTAAAACCTCATGACAGTCGCTGACATACTTATCAGCGGAAATCGAGCCCCGTTTAATCAGGTCAATCTCAAAACCTGGACGATCTCGCAACAGAGCATCAGGGCCAATCACTTTACAAGGACCATCAGCGGCAAGAGCCATCATATCCCAATACCGCGCCACATAATTACGGACAATTGCTGAGACTGGAAGTTCTGGAAACTTTGCAAGTTGTTCTGGTGTTAGTAGAGGCACGGGCTTAACCCCTTCTGGGAGGCTTTCGCCTTTTTTAGTATCCACCAACATACTATTGTCCCCAAGGATCAACCCATGGGCGGCTGCGTCTTGAATTACGTGAGGTGCCCAGTGAACGCCGCCCCCCGCATCATCACCGCCCAATACTGACATAATCATCCCGTAGTCAACACCAACATTTTCAAACCCACGAAAGATATGGGTAGGAATATTAATAATATCCCCTTCATTGAGAATGACTTCACCTGCATCACCTTTTAATCCCCAGAAAAAACGCCATCTCCCTTTGAGGACAAAGAATACCTCTGCAGTGGTATGATAGTGCAAGCTATTATGACACTTTGGAGGTTGACCAGCCGCCCCAATATTAAATCCTAGTGTTTCCTTAATATGCACATACTGGTCGGGGCTCTCCGTGACACCAGCACCAATAATGGTAAAGTTCTCTTTTTGATCAGACCCAGGTGTGTGAGCATCAATAAACGCCGACTTACAGGGTCTCAAGTCCCCATATCTGACGATACGCTGCTCCATTTCTTGCTTATTCATTGTTATTTATCCTGTTTTTAATAGTATCTGCTTCCAAATGGCAACCTCATCAAACAGTGTATACTCTCGACGTAATCCCCATGGACCGAATTCTACATGTGTCGCCCCCATGATGTAAACTTGGGCTCCCGTAGGCCTCCCAAAGCTGCCCCATCCATCATGTTTTCCGTGTAAACTCCACCTCAGGGCTGCTCGGGGCGCCATTAAGGGGTCTTCACGACCAATTTGATGGTCAATAGTAAACTGAGCACTTGGGAAACTTGACCGCAGGCCGAGCCAGAATTTTTCGGCATCATCAAAGGACTTACCGGAGACGCCCCCCGGGTATTCAAGGGTACACGCGCGGTCATATTCTTTGGCAATACACGCCATATCAGCCCCCATAATCCGCTGAAGGATAGCGGCATATTTCTGCCCCCACTGGTTCTCATTACCCTTACCGGTATACGGACCAACCTTATCTACTTCAGGGGAAAACGGACGCGCGCACTGCTCAAAACCCCCTTCTTGCTGAATAATATGCTCCGCATACTTAGCCGGACTCCAGCCCAATTGACGGACAACCGCCCCTTGATCACGGATAAGCCACTCATCATTAACCTTATTATTAATGCTATGACAATCTGCAATTGAGCGGTATTTCAAGGACTTATCAGACTTCTTGCCATAGAAGCCGTCGCTCAGGTGGGTGGCAGTTGAGAGTATTCTGTGAGAGGACAACATGCCAACTTCTGGCGTGCCTGACCAAATAATATCCTCCCCCAACAACCTTCGGTCTGGAAACTCAGTCAAGGTGGCCATTGTTGCACTGATCACACTCTCGTTCCCTTCAATAATAAACATTGGAGAGCGCACAATAATGTCATCAGTATAATACTTCTGTATTGAGGCGAAGTCACGACCTTCCCAAATTTCCTTGGTAATGCCAATAATATAATCTGGAAAATCTTTCCAGTGCGGATCAAAACCTTGCATATATTCCCTTTCAGTATAACTGTCAGACACGCTGACGTATATGAACCCAGCCCCTCCGCCATGGGCCTAAGGCGTGTGGTCTAGGTTCTAACAAAAAAAAGGGGGCCGTTATCCTGCGACCCACCCCCCATCGACGAGTAAAGATGTTCCCGTCACTAAAGATGACGCGTCTGAGGCAAGGTACACCACCGCCCCCATGACATCTTCTACCTCACCGACACGACCAAGTTTAATTTTTTCTTTAATCCATTTTACCCGTTCTGAATTCTCAAAAGTACCCGCAGTTAGGGGCGTGCGAATAAAAGTCGGACATATGGTATTAACACGAATTTTATAGGGGCCAAACTCCATTGCCATTGCCTTGGTAAACCCCTCAACAGCATGCTTGGTTGCGCAATATACCGCACGATCAACGCCGCCAACCTTCGCCATCTGAGAAGATATATTAATCAGAGAACCAGGGCGGCCAGCCTGAATGAGTGTGCGCGCAATATCCCGTGTGAGAAAATACGCCCCTTTTATATTAAGACCAGAGACTTCATCAAAGTCAGCTGTTGTCGTTTCTAGGGCTGACGTGTGTCGAGCCAATCCCGCGCTGTTGACCAGAATATCAAAGGGAGCCTTCTTCTCAATAAATTGCCTGACGTCTTCAGTCTTAGAGATATCCAACGACACTGAAGAGACAGACCATCCTTTCTCTTGAAATGCCATCACCACGTCATCCAAATTCTGCTGATTACGCGCTGCAACAGTCACATCAGCACCCGCATCTGCCAACGCCACGGCACAGCCCAGCCCAATTCCAGAGGTTGCACCCGTCACCAGGGCGCGCTTTCCAGTCAATTTAAATGATGGGGGTATTGGTAAATCAATCATTCTGCAGCTTCCCCATAGGGAACATTCTTTCTCCCATAACGGCGGACACGGACATTTGCTTGTTCAGCGTGACCAACAAACCCTTCAAGTAGGGAGAGACGAGAACAGTAGGCGCCAACCTCCGCAGCTGCCTCATCAGTGATCACCTTTTGGTATGAGTGGGTCTTGAGGTATTTACCAACCCACAACCCACCAGTATAACGCCCTGCTTTCTTGGTCGGCAATGTATGATTGGTGCCAATGACCTTATCTCCGTTAGAGACATTGGTTCGTGGCCCAAGAAATAAGGCCCCATAGCATGTCATTTTCTCAAGAAACCAATCATCACGATCTGTCATTATTTGAACATGTTCTGACGCAATATCATTGGCAACCTCTAACATCTCGTCATAGGTATCACAGACAATCATTTCTCCATAGTCACGCCAGCTTACAGCCGCAGTACTCGCCGTAGGGAGAATCACAAGTAAGCGGTCTATTTCCTTCATGGTATCTTCTGCCAATTGGCGAGAATTCGTCACCATGACCGCTGGAGAGTTATACCCGTGCTCAGCTTGCCCCAATAGGTCTGTCGCGCAGATTTCAGCATCCACCGTCTCATCTGCGACCACCATCGTTTCAGTTGGACCCGCAAATAAGTCAATTCCTACACGGCCAAACAGTTGGCGCTTAGCTTCTGCCACAAAGGCATTCCCAGGACCGACAATCATATGGACAGGCTCAATGGACTGAGTACCAAGTGCCATGGCACCAACGGCCTGCATCCCCCCCAAAACATAAATCTCATGGGCGCCCCCCAAATGTATGGCTGTAATGACGGCCGGATTGGGCGTGCCATTAAACGGCGGCGTACAGGCAACAATCCGCGGAACACCTGCCACTGTTGCAGTCAACACGGACATATGGGCAGAGGCAACCATAGGGAACTTACCCGCTGGAATATAACAGCCTACAGATTGAACAGGAATATTTTTATGACCAAGTATCACCCCAGGGAGCGTCTCAACTTCTATATCTACCATAGAGGCCCGTTGTGCTTCGGCAAACTTACGCACCTGAGTTTGTGCAAATTTAATATCTTCCAAATCACGGGGTAAGACTTGAGCCATACATGCATTAATTTCTTCTTGGCTCAACCGATAGGAGACGGGAGAATAGTTATCAAACTTTTCCGCCAATTCACGCACCGCAACATCACCACGTTTTTCAATATCTTTCAAAGTATCTTCAACGACTGTTCGCACTTTAGCATCATCATCGGCTCGTTCCATTTCAGGTTTGCCACGTTTTAAATATTCAATCATAATCTTCCCTATACTTTAAACGAGTTTTATTCAGGAGTCGGCCCCAGCCTTTGGGTTTTCTGACAACACTCCCCTAAGAGTCCCTTAACTGCACCTCCCCCAGGGCACAAGGTAAATTAAATTACCTTAGTACACACACTACCCTTTCACTGCTCCAGCAGTAAGACCGCTCACAATTTGACGTTGAAAAAACATAATAAGAATAAACAAGGGGGCAGTTGCTGATACTACTGCTGCCACAGCAAACATAATATTACCCTCTGAATAAGTTGTTCCTAAGAAACTCGCAATTTTCGGAACCATTGTATGGTTTTCCTTGGTAAGCAGCATGGACGTTACCGCAAAGTCGTTATAGGCTAATAAAAAAGAAAATAATCCCGTTGTAATAACTCCAGGCCACATGACAGGAATAATCACTAACCGAAAGGCCTGAAATTGATTACACCCATCCACTTTCGCGCTTTCATCAAGATCTTTTGGTATCTTCTGAAAGAATGAATGGAGCATCCACAAAGTAAACGGTTGATTGATGGCAACCAACACAATAATCGTCGTTGGTAAAATTCCCCAGAGGCTCCACTCAAAAAACGGCAACAAATAGCCTGACACAAGGGTAATTGGCGGCATTGCTCTGAAAATTAATGCCGTGATCAACAACCAAAATGTATAACGGTAGGAGGAGCGCGAGAGAGCATACCCCCCCAAAGTCCCAATGGTTAAGGACGTCAGCACTACAAAAAAACAAACTAAACCTGTATTAATAGCAGATTTCCAAAATTCTTCCTGCACCCAAGCACCTTCATATCCCACACCTGTGAATGCCTTACCGTAGGTGGCCTGAGTCCGCTCTCCTGTTAAGGCATATGTCCAATCAGTAACAGAGAAGAAGTCTAATTCAACCTTAAATGAGCCCCACAATGTCCATATGAATGGAAACGCTGCAAGAATCAACCAAACGATTACAACGCTCATTAAAAATAAACGTAAGGCTGGGGATCTTCTATTACGGACAAAACTCATTATCGTTTCCTTCCAAATTCATACCACGTACGTACAAGTACAGGTGAGAGCAAAATAGAAATCCCAATAATTGTCAGGACAGACGTTGTCGCCGCTGAAGATAACAGTCGACTCTCCCCTTCCAAATCATTAAAGATAATCCACGATAAAGATGTCGCATGGGCTTCAGCATTGAAACCAACAATAGGTTCAAATACGCGGAAGTTATCCATCAACTGAATTAAAGCAACAAAGGTGACCAAAGGCATCAAATGGGGAATCACCACATAACGAACCTGCTGCCAACGCGTTGCACCATCAATCATGGCCGACTCAAGGGTTTCTTGTTGCAGAGTCTGTAACCCCGCATAAAAGACTACAAAAGCGAATGGGGCCGCATGCCAAACCCCATAAACAATCAAGGTCACCCATGTCAAACCGGTTGAGGCTTTCAAAGAGAGCGTGGGATCATTCAATAGCCACTGTAAGGTGTTTCCCACAATACCCCGTGAATCAATCATCCAAAACAAAATAAGAGACCCAATTAACGGCGTTACAATCATCGGTAACAAAGAGAAAAAAATCACAAGACCCTTAAGGTGCCGATGTAAACTGTTCACAGAAATAGCAATCATAAACCCTAAAAGTATCAGCAGCGGCGTCACCGTAAAAGTATAAGTCAAGGTAAACGCCATCGCCCGATAAAACGGAAAATTCCCGATTCTATAAAAGAAGGCCCCCACACTGGTTGACCCGTTCCATGCCTGGGCAACTTCCTTAACCGCCAAATGCCTACGATCTAAGTAAACCGATAATCCCGACCACTTACCCAAGGGATAATCATTGCGTAATTGCTCTGTTGCTGACTGATCAATGGTAGTTTCTGTAGTACACCCAAAGGGATTACATTTTTCTACCTCGATAAATACCGCATCATGTGGTGTATGTAAGGATTGAATCAAAACTGAGAAAATAGGAAAGGCAATAAACAACGCCATTGCCAGCCCAGTTGGTAAAAAAAACCAAAAAAAAGTCTTATGCTTCATAGAATGACTCAACCATAGTAGTAATCAAATTATATTTAGGAGGCAAGGATCTCACCTCCTAAATTATGCGCTTATAAAAAGCCTTTTTCCTTAGCAGCCGCATTGTACGCAGCTTCAATATCAGAGAGCGCAGTTACTGCATCCTCTTTTCCTAGGAGAAAGTCTACAAGCTCAGCACCAATAGCCCTGTGTAATAAACCCTGGTAGGGCAGCATAGGATACGGTTTTGCTTTCATTTTCACCGAAGCAAAAACACCAAGCAACGCATCTTTAGGTTGATACCCTTCAATCAACCATGCAGCCATAGGCATTGTCAATTCGTTGAGAATTTCAGGACGGATTCCATGGAGAAGGGCTTTAAAGCTGGCTTCTGCATCTTCATCAGAGATATTCTTAGCAATTGTCCAGCCATCCCACCAAAGGGTTGTCGCAGGAATAGTGCCACCACCAACAGTCATGGGGCCATCAATACTGGTATAGTCAATAACGTCTGGGGTTGCGCCTTCGGTTTCGATCAAACGTCTAACCCGTGATCCCCACATGCTCATCATTGCAACATTACCCGCTTTCCATTCAGAAGATGTCACATTAGAGTCATGGGTTAGGTAATCTGGATTCATATAGGCGGTAAGCTTCTTCAACATTTCCAAAGTTTTAATACCTTTGTCATTGTTCAAGGCAGCCTCAGCAGTTCCAGGCTTAAAGAATTCTCCACCAAAACCAATATACATGTTGGTGAATTCCTGTGCTAAGTTCCACCCAGCTTTATAAGCACCACCGACTGGATTTTGAAGGAGGCCTTTCTCCCGAATTATCTTGGCATTTTCCAAAAGCTCTTCATAGGTTTTAGGAACAGACACACCAGCCTTTTTCAAAATATCTTCCCGATAAACTAAATGCTGGGCATTCGCCATGAACGCAATCGCCATAATTTTACCATTAACAGTAATTAACTGATGCTTTTGTAAGTCCTGGCCATATTTTTCTACCAAATCGTCAAGGGGACGAATAAGGTCTTCAACTAACAACGTGACAATCGTGGAGTTCGCCACAATGGCTGATGTATATTCAGATGGATTACTCGAGAGACCTGCCACTTGAATTTCTTTATGTGCAGATGTCAGGTTGGTTCTAATTTTAACCCCATCACTCTCACATTCTCGAGCATTCGCGCCAACGATTTGAATTGCTGGAAACTCATTTCCAATAATGTTTACGCGCCCTGAAGTAATGCCGCAATTTGCGCTGACAATACCAGAACTTAACACGCAGACAATTATAAATAGTATATTCTTAAAACTCATCTTTATCCTCCCAGATTATATTGATGATTAAATATATATCTTATTTGTTAGTCTCGTTTACTTAAAGCTCGTCAAATAACACGTTTACCAGTTTCCTTATCAAATAAATGACATTGTGCACTTGAGAGGCTTATAGAAATTTTCGCGCCAACTTCTCCTTGATACTCTTTATCAGCTTTGACTGTCACTAAAGTGCCGCCAGCCCGAACTGTGACTATGGTGGCATCACCTAAAAGCTCCAAAGTATAAATTTCTGCATTAATCTCTGCGTGTGAGTTTACCACAGATACGTCCTCAGCACGATAACCTAAGATTATTGGACCATCAGGCCTCTTGAACCCTGATACTCTAACATTCTGGCATTCAAAAACATCATTTTTCATCTCACCTGACATCAGATTCATTGCTGGAGACCCAATAAATCCTGCAACACATGTGTTCGCTGGATTATTATAGATATCCGTTGGCGTTCCCACTTGATGAATAACCCCTTGATTCATAACCACAACGCGGTCAGCCAATGTCATCGCTTCAACCTGATCATGGGTCACGTAAATGGTCGTTGTTTGCAATTCGTGTTGCAGTTTTTTTATCTGTACCCGCGTGGAAACACGTAACTTAGCATCAAGGTTTGAGAGCGGTTCATCCATCAAAAACACATCTGGCTTACGGACAATTGCACGCGCCAAAGCCACCCGTTGCCGTTGACCACCAGACAACTCACTAGGTTTGCGGTGAAGAAATTCAGTTAATTCTACCATTTCTGCGGCGATGCGCACACGCTCATCATGGGTTTTTGGATCAACTTTTCTGACTTTAAGGGGAAAGCGAATATTCTCATAAACATTCATATTGGGATAGAGTCCGTAAGATTGAAACACCATCGCAATGCCGCGGTCCTTAGGCTCAACATCATTGACAACGCGATCGCCAATAATTATTTGCCCGCTTGTAGCCTCCTCAAGTCCAGCAATCATCCGCATAGTTGTGGTTTTACCACACCCTGAGGGGCCTAAAAGGACTAAAAATTCCTTATCTGCAATTTCAAGATTAAAATCATTTACAATGAGAAGATCACCCCATCTCTTAGAAACATTTTTTAATTTTATCTGTGCCATCAAGCTCTCCCCACGGATAAAAACATTTATTTTATAATTAGTTTACCTAACCTTAAATTATATGCATTTTTTAAATAATAACCACCAACTGAATTTGAAATCAAGAAATTTCTATGGATACAACATACGTTAGAATTACATAAATTAACTTTAACTAGCAACTAGTTTTTAAAATAGGAGCGCTCCTTAATACTGTTTTATTTTTCATTAAAATTTTGCTTGCCCCTGCGTCCTCACCTTAAACCACACACCATACTGTCCGAACATTAACTTTTATAAACATGCCCCTAGACATGATCATTTTTTTGTGAGAATAATATTAACGACATCTTAAGATAAAATAAATAAGGTTACTATGTTTGACAAAATCACTTTCCACTCTTCCCTGGGCACCTTAATAAATTGCCCTGATGCCGATATCCATCACCTGTCACGAGAGCTAATTGCTGAGGATGCAGTCTGGTATATTTCCCACCCTGTTAATACGTTACACGGACGCTCTGAAGTTTTGGATAAATTAATCCTCCCCTTGCGTACCTCTCTTAAGGGCATTCATCGTCGGGATGAAGTGTTTATCAGCGGCCTTAATCGTCGGGATGATGGAGGCGAATGGAGTAGCGCAATCTGTCATTACGTGGCTAATTTCAAAGAAGACCTTTTTGGTATAAAACCATCTAATCGCTTAGTGTTTTTGCGTTCTGGTGAGTTCTACCGTATTGACAATAATAAAATTACTCAGGCCTATTTAAATATAGACTTTATCGACCTTATGCGCCAGGCAGGCACCATGCCCCTTCCACAGATGCTCGGTACTGAAATGCTGTTCCCAAGCCCAGCCACCCATGATGGCGTCCATCCACCCCACCCTGAGCATACTAAGGCAAGCCTTGACCTTGTTGAGCAAATGCTCGGTGACCTCAAGGAATACAACCCAGAAGACTTCACATCTAAAGGCCAAACCGGCGTTGATGGTGCATGGCACGACAATATGCTCTGGTATGGCCCCGGAGGTATTGGGGCGAATTTCCAATGGAGCGGATTTGAAAAAGACCACCGCGCGCCCTTCCTCATCGCCTTTCCTGACCGCGTTGGAGGAAATCACGTTTGTCGCATCGCCGATGGTAACTATGCGGCGGTCTGTGGATGGCCTTCCATGAAAATGACCCATAAAGGAGATTACCTTGGGGTCAAGGCCACCAATAAAGCCCTCACCCTGCGCGTCATGGACTTCTATCGCTGTGCTAATGGAAAAATTATGGAAAATTGGGTACTCCTAGATTATCTAGACCTCTTTAAACAAATGGGCGTTGACCTGATACCGCCTTCCCCATAATACATTTTAAGAACTTTTGTCTTTCATCAACTTCAATGCCCGTAAATACAGCCGTTAAACGCTGTGTGAGTGCCCTTAATAAATCGAGAAGTTCAAAAGTTGCCACATCAAAATCTGTGAGAAGGTCCACACCCCTCCCCTTAAGGATAGGGTGAATATTATCGCTGGGTATTTCTATGACCCTCATACGCTTAAAGGGGGAGTGGTCGGTATGCTTGCCGTGCTACTGATCTGGTAATTACCGGTGCACCTACGTGCCTAGGAAGGCAAGCACAATTACTGAAAAAAAATCACGAAACGAGTACATTGTTTTTATGCCAAAGTACGGATAAAGGGGCAGCAAGGGTCATATCTTTTTCAATAAATTCTCGCACTTCTAGTGCTTTCTCATGACCCAAGGATGCAGCAATATTTAACCACATGTGGGCATGGGCATAATCTTTTAATACGCAGTATCCTGCGTGAGTACACCACCCCACGATTACGGCGTAAGGATTGATGCCGACCATAAAAAATTGGGTGGTGCATGCGACTACTTAATTGGCAAGCATGTGCCTAATGATATGTTAACAGTGAGAGATATGGTTCATCAGTCAATCTGTCATCACCATTAAAAAAGACCGTAATTTATTGTTATCCAATGTCTGGAAAATAGTGCATAGGCTGACTCAGGTCCGCACCATTTATAGTTTTTAGCAACACACTCACGCGCAAGTTTCTGTGCAGAAGATATTTCAGCAGGTATCATAGTTTTTTCCATACTTTCTCGAACTTCTAGTGCTTGCTCATAGCCCAAAGATACAGCAATATTTAACCACATATGGGCATGGACCTTATCTTTTAATACGCCGTCTCCATTGGCATACATCACCCCAAGATTGGTTTGTGCGTAAGCATTCCCCTGTTCAGCGGCACGGGCGTACCACTTCACCGCCATCTTATAATCCTGATCAACGCCGTCTCCATATTCATACATCGCCCCAAGACTGTATTGTGCTCTAGCATCCCCCTGCTTAGCGGCAAGAGCGTACCACTTCACAGCAGTCTTATAATCCTGAAGAGCGCCGACTCCATTGTAATACATCACCCCAAGATTGGTTTGTGCTTCGGCATCCCCCTGCTTAGCGGCAAGGGCGTACCACTTCAGTGCAGTCTTATCATCCTGATCAACGCCGTCTCCATTTCTATACATCCACCCAAGACTGTTTTGTGCTTCGGCAAGCCCCTGCTTAGCGGCAAGGGCGTACCACTTCAGTGCAGTCTGATCATCCTGATCAACGCCGTCTCCATTGTCATACATCAGCCCAAGATTGAACTGTGCTTCGGCATCCCCCTGCTTAGCGGCAAGGGCGTACCACTTCACCGCAACCTTATAATCCTGATCAACGCCATCTCCATATTCATACATCACCCCAAGATTGTTTTGTGCTTCGGCATGCCCCTGCTTAGCGGCAAGAGCGTACCACTTCAGTGCAGTCTTATAATCCTGATCAACGCCGTCTCCATTGTCATACATCAGCCCAAGATTGTTTTGTGCGTAGGCGTGCCCCTGCTTAGCGGCAAGAGCGTACCACTTCAGTGCAACCTTATAATCCTGATCAACGCCATCTCCATATTCATACATCACCCCAAGATTGTTTTGTGCGTAGGCGTGCCCCTGCTTAGCGGCGAGGGCGTACCACTTCACCGCAACCTTATAATCCTGATCAACGCCATCTCCATTTTCATACATCAGCCCAAGACTGTATTGTGCTCTAGCATTCCCCTGCTTAGCAAGAGGTGTCCATTCTTTTAATGCAGTTGCAAAATCCCCATTTTCTGGGACAACGAGTCCCTTATCAAGGTTAGCACTGCAACTAGACAGTAATATTATTGTCAGTAAAAAAAACGGTATAAAATAAGTAAAGCGCAACATAATAATTTCTAAAAAGAGCACGTAATCAAGAAAGACAATAGATCTCTAACTTTTAAGACTAGAGTAAGACTTAAACGTATTCAAGTTCTTTAACGCACCCCCCCCTAAAAACCACCTTAAATACCGCCGAAAGGAAGTGAGGTATGGTTCATCAGTCAATCTGTCATCACCATTAAAAAAGACCGTAATTTATTGTTATTCAATGACTGGAAAATAGTGCATAGGCTGACTCAGGCCCGCACCATTTATAGTTTTTAGCAACACACTCACGCGCAAGTTTCTGTGCAGAAGATATTTCAGCAGGTATCATAGTTTTTTCCATACTTTCTCGAACTTCTAGTGCTTCCTCACAGCCCAAAGATGCAGCAATATTTAACCACATATGGGCATGGACCTTATCTTTCAATACGCCGTCTCCATTGGCATACATCACCCCAAGATTGAACTGTGCATCGGCATCCCCCTCCTTAGCGGCACGGGCGTACCACTTCACCGCCATCTTATAATCCTGATCAACGCCATCTCCGTAGTCATACATCACCCCAAGATTGTTTTGTGCTTCGGCATGCCCCTGCTTAGCGGCAAGGGCGTACCACTTCACCGCAATCTTATAATCCTGATCAACGCCGTCTCCATTGTAATACATCACCCCAAGATTTTTTTGTGCTTCGGCATCCCCCTGCTTAGCGGCAAGGGCGTACCACTTCAGTGCAGTCTTATAATCCTGAAGAGCGCCGTCTCCATTGGTATACATCACCCCAAGATTGTTTTGTGCGAGGGCATAACCCTGCTTAGCGGCAAGAGCGTACCACTTCAGTGCAGTCTTATAATCCTGATCAACGCCATCTCCATATTCATACATCACCCCAAGATTGTTTTGTGCGTAGGCGAGCCCCTGCTTAGCGGCAAGGGCGTACCACTTCAGTGCAGTCTTATAATCCTGATCAACGCCATCTCCATTGTCATACATCCACCCAAGATTGTTTTGTGCGTAGGCATGCCCCTGCTTAGCGGCACGGGCGTACCACTTCACCGCAACCTTATAATCCTGATCAACGCCATCTCCATTGTCATACATCACCCCAAGAGTGTTTTGTGCTTCGGCGTGCCCCTGCTTAGCGGCAAGGGCGTACCACTTCACCGCAATCTTATCATCCTGATCAACGCCGTCTCCATTTCTATACATCACCCCAAGATTGTATTGTGCTTCGGCGTGCCCCTGCTTAGCGGCAAGAGCGTACCACTTCACCGCAACCTTATAATCCTGATCAACGCCGTCTCCATTGTCATACATCACCCCAAGATTGTTTTGTGCGTAGGCGTGCCCCTGCTTAGCGGCAAGGGCGTACCACTTCACCGCAGTCTTATAATCCTGATCAACGCCGTCTCCATTGTCATACATCACCCCAAGATTGTTTTGTGCGTAGGCGTGCCCCTGCTTAGCGGCGAGGGCGTACCACTTCAGTGCAACCTTATAATCCTGATCAACGCCGTCTCCATTTTCATACATCAGCCCAAGACTGTATTGTGCTCTAGCATTCCCCTGCTTAGCAAGAGGTGTCCATTCTTTTAATGCAGTTGCAAAATCCCCATTTTCTGGGACAACGAGTCCCTTATCAAGGTTAGCACTGCAACTAGACAGTAATATTATTGTCAGTAAAAAAAACGGTATAAAATAAGTAAAACGCAACATAATAATTTCTAAAAAGAGCACGTAATCAAGAAAGACAATAGATCTTTAACTTTTAAGACTAGAGTAAGACTTAAACGTATTCAAGTTCTTTAACGCACCCCCCTAAAAACCACCTTAAATAGCGCTAAAAGGAAGTGAGGTATGGAGGATATACATCAAATTAAAAGGTGAGATTACCCCACGATTACCGAGTAAGGATTGATGTCGACCGTAAAAGTTGGGCGGGTACATACGACTATTTAATTGGCAAGCATGCCCCTACCCTCCTTCCTTCTCACAAACAATTCGTTGCGAAAATAATCTTCCATCTCCTTGAATAGCCTGCGACACACTAGATTGCGAAACATTCATAACCTTTGCAGCCTCAGTCATCGAGTTCAACTGAAATACTTTTTCAAAATATCTTAATTTTCGATAATTAAAATTAAAACCTGCGGGATTAGGGAATGGACCAATCCACCCCTCATCTTAAGCCAAAACTCTTGCTGCATTAGGTAGGCTCCAAGCTTTTGTAATAGCCATAATTACATCTCCTTATTTTATTATTTTTATGAGAGATTCATTATATGATCGATGAATTAATCATTTTTACTTATGTAACTAAAGAAACTATATAGCTAAAATACAAGTAAAGAAATTCTGACGCGCTAAAACTATTGTAAAGAAACCTACGTTCTTGACCTGAAGGTTGGATAAGATTTAAGTGCAGGCAAGTTTTTAAACGAATGGTTTGAGAGTATAAAGTACGTTTCCATGCAAATGATGGACTGAGCTTATGAACAGATCACGCGCGAAAAGGGCGCAGAGTTCTGGAGTTTTAGGCACAAAAAGACCGCTCATAACTGGCGTTAGAACGGTTGGTGGTACGTAAATTGGTTGTCTGTGGGTTACGCCAAAACCAATACTCTAAATGATTATGAATTTCTCAGGAGTTCTCTTGATCTAACTCAATAATTTCGTCTTCTCGCGCAAAATTTTTCTGAATAAGAGTTTCTTTTACTCTAGCCACATCGGATGTGTATATCACATGAGCAAGACTACTCTTGGCTCGTGTCGATGTGACATAGAACAATCGCCGCGTTCGATCTAAACCAATCTCCTCACCATCATCTGATTTTTTCTTGCTTGCACTGGATATCTTCTTTGCACCGAAATACTGTTCGTAAGAAAATAAAAACCCGCCTGCCTCACTATCATCCATAATAACCATTACACGCTCAAATTCGTTACCTTTTACACCTTGATGAGTTCGAAAAATTGTATTCTCATCAACGTAGTCCTTGTAGTTTCGCGTCTGAAAGAAATCAGTTTCTAAGGCTTTAGCCCAAGCAGAAATTTCACTTTTATCCGATTCAACAGGTTCGCTTTTAACCTCAATTGAAGTGGGCGCTTGATCTACACCTAATTCAACATCGCTTTCTTCGGGTGTTGAAATAAACGACCGTAACTTCTCTGGAATTATCAACAAATTATGTTCACTGAGCACTTTGAGAACACTCAGAAAACTTACCTTTTCATTTGAAATCACGCCTCTAAGTGCATGTTCTGCATCTCTAGCTGGCTTAAGTGGATCAGCGCTATTGGCATCAAGCACATTCGGCTCCAGAAGTCGAGGTTTGTTTTCCCGTAAGGCAGACATCAATGCACCTCGCTTTTCTTTCTGACTTGCCTCAGCAATAGGATAAACGATTTTAGAGAAAAAATTTAGCTCGGTGTTATCACCGGTAGCAATTCGGTCCTTAATTTTTTTTGATTCTGAAAGCTTATCCCAAAGCTCACCAAAACCAAGCCGACGCCCAGCCATTTTATGCTCTAGAAATAATACAGCTGTTTCTTCAGATTGATCATCTTTCCAATTTTTGTCACCTGTAACTTTTGCCATCTTTTCGCGAATATTAGCTTCGACTTTGTCTTTATTTTCAACACTGTGTGGTAATAAGAAATATCGAACGCAACCTTCTTCTGCTCCGTCTCGAGCAAACTGGTTTCGCTTATCATCTTCACTACGGATTTGATTGCCTAACCCAACGATACGTCGAGCTGATCGATGATTCATTTTCTTGTCAAAAGCGTGCCAGCCGTTTTGCTCACCTTTACCCAGATTATCCTCTCCTCCGCCAAAAATTCGCTGCATTCTATCTCCGAATAGACCGATGACAACTGCATCCGACTTTGCTTTTTGCAACGCAAAAAAAGCATTCACTACAGCTTTATTAGTGTCCTGGCTTTCATCGATAAATATAAAAGGAAATTTATTTACTATGATTTCGACCATCATCGATTTATCAGTTAAAAATTCGGAAAAAATCTTTAATACGTCAGCATGCGACAGTGAATTATAAGATGAATTGACGCCGTTTGGGTCATAAATAAATATACGTGGTTCTGCTAACCATTTTAATTTTTCATTCAGACGGATAATATCCCGTTTTCGAGCATCAGATGCCTTACTATTGGAGCGTCCCTTCTTCTCCAAGTTCTCGATTTCGGCAAGATCCTCAGGAATTTTTTTCTGATACCACTTGCGAATATCCGCGTTAAAACCATCAATAGCTAACCAGCAAAAACTATGAATCGTTGAAACAGCAAATAGAGGACTTTGTTCAATTCTATCCTTGATTTCATCAGCGGCGTTATTCGTGAAAGTAACTACTGCAATTTGCTTTCCCTTGTGAATAAAGTCTTTATTGTATTGATCTTGTAAAAAAACCAACGCTTCCTTCAAAGAATGGGTTTTCCCTGATCCCGCCCCCGCGAAAGTTATGAAGCTTTTCCCTGAACCGAGAGACAAACACTCACGAATGCTTTCATCAATGCTGTTGTCAAAATCTTCGGGTTTAGTTTCTGCTAAGTAAAATTTTTCTGACATGACGCCACCCTAAGCTTTAGGCACAAGTTGCTCTTTTAACCACGCGAGCCCATCCTGAATGTATTGGGGTATCTCAAAACTATTCGTCTCTTCTTTTGCGAGATGGAAAAGACAGTTGAAAGCAAAATCCCCCTTATTTAAACCTCGAACATACTCAAAAAGTGATGTCGACAATCGTTTACTAGCATCTTCAAAATTTGTTTCAGTAGCTTCAAAATTTGTTTTAGCAGCTTTGATCTTAGGAATGCTTTGAAAATAATCGCTTTCAAAATTTGCCAAAATTAGCGCATCTTCAAAAGTTCTAGATAAAACATCCCCTCCAGAAATCTGCGTTGGCTTTTGATAGGTGATATAAAGGAATACGCCTCCGGTTGTTTCGGCATGATCTTGTTGGGGCAAGTTCATTAAGTCATCCACAAACTTTTTTTTAGGATGCCAGTTTTTTAAAGTATAATTATTTGTCTTTTGCTGCTTTCCTCTTTCTGGAGGACAGGATTTCTTTTCGCTGTCAACTGAATCAAGGTCAGTCAACACTAAAGTAATCACTCCAAGCTTTTCGACTAATTGTCTATATTTGTGCGTATGTGCCCCACTCACCTCAAGAATAGAGATGTACCGGTTTGACAATGCTGAAAAACTTTTAGAAATAAACTCAGGTATAAGTAGCCTTTCGGCTTGACCTTCAACAAAAATCACGCCGTCGGCGAAGAAAATATCACAATGAGTAAGCTTCAAATGCTTTCTAACAAACAGAAGCTCATCTTCTGGCTTCAAAAAAAGCTCTGACATATTTACAATTAATGTCTGATACTTTGAGCTAGGATCATCTGTATTATTTCGTCGGAAGTATCGTAAATCTTTGAGATCAATATCATTAATAATGTGACTTGAATGCGTACTAATTATGAGCTGTGTACGGTATTCTGTGGGGTCCTGGTCTCGTAGCTTAGAATGATTCCTTAATGTATCATAGGCTTTCGATACAAACACACGCTGCACTTGCGCATGAAGATTTACTTCTGGCTCTTCGAGTAAAACCAGGTGAATTGGCTCAATTTCTTCTTCGGCTTTATCACCTGAATATGCTGACTTGCCAACACGCATCCATTTATCTCGAAATTCTAGAAGCCTGAATGTTAAATATATAAGATTTTGATACCCAAGCCCTAAATAACTTTCAGGAAGAAAATCTTTCTTTGCTTTGTCAAAACGATATCGAACAGAGGAATTCTTTTTCAGCGCATCCGTACCACTAATTTTCGCAGAGATTTCAACAGTTGGGTTGCCGCCAATACCAGGATACCCCATACCTTTTAATTCTTCAAAAGGTGCCTTAAATTGAGTATTCAACCTTTTCGTAAAGCCTTTTTCTAACCTCTGTTGCCCTCGTAACACCTCAAGATCACCAGCTTCAGGGAAGTCTTCTGGATTCAAAATGCTTTCATAATATTCACGAAGTAACTTATTTAACCGTTGTTTTTCTGAATAAGCTCCTTTGGCGTCAGTATTATCTTCTGCTCCTAATCCGCGTTGCTCTGATATAACATCTACTCGAATTAATTTTTTTAAAACTTCAGACTCTATTGGTTGTAGAATTTCTTCAGCATCAGATTCTTTTCCTTTACTTAAAATATAATGTTTTTGCTTAATGAACTTACTGAAATTTTGACCTTTCTCTAAAAAACTGTAAAGATCTTCTGGCCAAAGGCTTACTTTCTTGTATTCTGACACGACTTTTCTTGCATTAACAAACTCAAGGAAAAATTTGTTGATATTCCTCACTTCGTAATTTATACGAACGAACAGACTGCTACTATCTTGCCACTCTAAGTCAGGAATAATATCTCGAACCTTGTGTGCCTCTTGCTTTTTTGCTTTGATCTCGATATCTAAAGTGGGGAATAAATTAACGAGATCACCTGAAGCCTCTTGTATATTCGCCCCAGTATGGCCTTTTTTCTCTATTTTCTCCCCTATCTCTCTAATCGCTTTCCACTTACACTTTGATATGTCCTGAACCTTTAGGTTTTCTGGACTTTTCAGGAATGTATGCAAAGCTCCGACACAGGATGTTTTTCCACTATTGTTAGGGCCGACAAGAACTGTTGTTTCATCATCGAGTACCAATGTTACGTCAACTAAACGTCTGTAGTTTTTAATTTTGAAAGAGGATATTTTCATGACGCCAAACCTTTGGAACGCACTCAGCCATATTGAACTAAAAAAATTTTAGAAGGCGATAATGTGTTCAGTATCAGCAAATACCTTTCCTAGTACCTGCCTCTGATTAAATCTGCTCTTGATTATCTCCATAACCCAAGCCCACTTTAAAATGATAGCAGGCATCACTTATTACTTTAACCATTAATCTTAATTTTATTTTAACGAATAGCTTACCGCTTTGCGTTTGAAGGCAATACCGAAGATTTTCTAAAACAAAGACCCGTTCAAGCTGATGGACGCGGTGAGCTGAGACGTCTTTTAATGGAGAGAGAGACTGGCGGCATTATTTTCCCCATCGTTCAAAACTTCTCACTGTTAGATAATGACGCGCACCGAAGCCAATATGGACTCAAGGCCACGCTTAATAAAAAGGGTAAATATAAATACCGCTCCGCCAAGCATATGCGATACCAAATGCGGCCTTTACTGGCTTTGATGCTGGATGTGACTGGCTTTGATGCTGGATGTGCCCGAAATGACTGAATGTATACGGGGAGTCGTTAATTGAGGAGGTATAAGGGGGCGACTCAGACCAATTATATGCCGCCTTTAGGCCCAGCAGCATTAAAGGATGAAACCAATATAGTCCCCTACAATCGTTAGAAGAATATAAAAATCCATCCTTTAATCCCGCCTTTTAATTCTCGCTTACAAAAATATCCTCGAAAAGGAATATTCTAGCTGTTTACTAATTCAGAAACATCAATGATGTAGCGTTGGCGTGAGCCTTCATGCACAGAATCCATACATACTTGTTGACAATCTGGACTCCAACGTGGATGTAAATCACACCTATTATGCTTGCCTAAATCTTTTGGGGTATAAAAACTACCAATATTATAACGTTGATCTTTCTCTACATCATATAAGATCAAGTAACGCTGATTTGTAACATCATCTGGATAGGTATCTGATAAAATCCAGCGGCCATTTGTTGAATAGGTCATATGGCCATTCTCAGTCAGACATTCTTTACCAATGATTTCCACCTTGGCAGTTTTATCATTATATAAATGATAATGTATTCTCCCTTTGTGAGGTCCCCACACAATCACCTCTTGATCATTTTTCCAGACGGGATGGGAAATCTGATATTCTGATTTTTCATAGTCAAACGTCCCGATGGCATCCGGATCAAAATCTTCGGCCAATTGGGGAATCGGGTGATCGGTACATTCTAAAAGACGTAAATCACTCCCATCTTCATTGATAGTAAACAAACGATGCAGAAAGCAAAACTCATCTTCCACCCGCTCTGTCCATCGATGAATAAATAAGAAACGAGAAGAGTTGGGGCAAATTTCAAGATGTGTAATCCAGTGAATGGCTTTATCCATAGAAGGCAAATGTTGAAAATCATATAGATCTTTTATACTCAGGATCAGCTTATAGCTAGCGGTTTCAATATCCATACGCCAGATACCATCATCATCCGGCGCAAGAGATAGTGATGGCTCCTGATCTGTCGCTCTGTAGCCAATAGTTTTATGGGTTACTTCGAACCGCGAATAATCCACTGATAATCCGTAACTACTATCGGGCGCAACAACGTAAACGGGTAACGGAAGTATCCGCTCTTTACCAGTCGCAACATTATAAATTATCGAACAAAAGTCAGGATAAACGGTCCCCTCACCATTTGTGGCGCGACTGTTATATATGATTTGGTGGCCTTCTATGCCCTCCAACCATTGTAATTGACAGCCCATTTGCCAATTCCAAGTCGTTGTTGTACCGATAGAATAATATTTGTCATTTTGCTGTAAATCGAAATACCCTACTTGTGCAATTTCATCTCCCGTCAGATCCTTGGTCATCATTTCTACTTGATTGGAAAGGAAATAACGTCCGCTAAAGTCCCATACATTTTTATTATAATATCCAAAAAAATGATGTAAATCTCCGTTTCCTACTCGACGTATAGGACAAAAACGATCAATAGAGATACGGTCATTCATTATATTTCTTTCTTATTAAACTCAGATAGACATGCCTCTACCGCTGCACCATGGTAAAGGCATGTAATATTTACAGGATTATTTGAAGCTTACGATACCTATCGCTAATGGATTAAAATCTGCATCTGTTGCCAATAATGTGAAATCACCTGCTGCAACCAATTTTTTCTTTACAAAACGGCCATAAGACCAAGTTGTTTGCCAGTCTCCATTGGCATCGGCGATTGGTGCAGGTTCAACAGCATAACCGATATCACTTTCAACACCATCAGCAGTGGTGAAGAGTAAAGTGATTGGCGTATTCGGGGCAAACCCGCTGCCTATCAACTCAACCACACCTTTTTCATCAAGTGCAAGTGTACCTTCTACCACCAGTTTTGGATCAGAAGGTGTCATCGTCAAGCATGCAGATAGCAATAGAGTACTCGCCAAAGTCAAAAATGTTATAAGTTTTTTCATTATTATCCTCTTTGTTTTCCATTTTATAGTTAATCATCTAAAAGTTTGGTTTTTTTACGGTGTTGAGACACGCCTTGATATAGCGCATAACAACACAGCAATAAAATCACTAACGATATGGGGCGCGTTACCAATTGCAGAGCAAAAGTTCCTAACTCGCCATGAACAAGTGCTAGTGATCGCGCAAGCTCCCCCTCTGCCAAGGTGCCAAGTACCAGCCCCAAGACTAGAGGCGCGCGCGGAACTCTAAATATTTGGAAAAGAAAACCAATGGCTCCGACAAACAACATAATTGCAATATCATCTAAAGAACCTCGGATTGAATAAGCCCCAACAACGGCTAAAGTTAAAATTACTGGCGCCAAAATAGCACGCGGGACTTGAATCACGTGAACACAATATTTTGCTATAAAAAGGCCAATCGGTACGAATAAAAGGTTGGCAACAAACAAACTTAGAATAAAACCATACGTAATTTCAGCATTGAGTGTGAATAAGTCCGCCCCAGGTTGTAACCCATGAATCATCAGACCGCCCAATAAAACTGCAGTTACAGGATTACCAGGAATACCTAACGTCAGAAGGGGGATCAGCGTTCCTCCAGTAACGGCATTATTTGCAGTTTCAGAAGCAATAATACCTTCAGGAGATCCATTGCCAAATTGATCTTTATTGCTGGAAACTCTCTTGGCTACATCATAGGATAAGAAGCCACCAACACTGCACCCGACTCCTGGAATAATGCCTACGCCCACACCAATTAGGCTGGAACGTATAAGATTTATTTTTTGTTTTAATATCTCAGGTAAAAAAGTGAACGGGTTAGAGTCGTCTGTATCCACGGCTGGTTTATCGGACTGTTTACGTTTTGCAACCATATCGATGACTTCTGGAATGGAGTAAAGCCCAATCAGAGAGACGACCAGAGGGATACCATCATAAAGAGACGGCAATCCTAATGTATAACGCAACTCACCGGTTAAAGGATGATTGCCAATCGTGCTGAATAATAATCCAACAGCTCCAGCAATCAGGCCTTTCTCCAACGCACCTGCAGATAATGAAGCAATCACAGTAATACCAAAAATAGCAAGCAGGAAATATTCTGGAGAGCCAAATAGTAAAGAAAATTCCGCCAAAGGGGGAGCTATAAATAACAAGGCAATCACACTCAATAGTCCCCCAATACAGGAGCCAAATGTTGCTAATGCAATGGCCCGCGTGGGTTGGCCTTTGACCGACATTGGATGACCATCCAAAAGAGTTGCAACTGCCGCTGACGTGCCAGGAATATTTAATAAAATTGCGCTAATGGCACCGCTATAGGTTGACGCGAGATAGATCCCTCCTAGCATTGCTAAGCCAATCTGAGGCGGCATAGAGAATGTTACAGGAATAAGTAAGGCTACCCCCATTGTGCTACTCAAGCCCGGAAGAACACCGATAATAACACCGCCAAGAACACCAGCAGTGATAGCAGCCCACATAGTCACATCTGAGAAGGTAGACAAACCAAGCAATATATTTTCAAACATCAATCTACCCCTTATTGAAAAAAGATACTTTCAGGGCGACTCACAGCCAGAAACTCAAAGAAAATACCGTAGACAACCGCAGTCGTAATAACGCTTACTAACGCCATAACAATGAAATTGCGGTAGCCTAGAAAGAAAATAAAAGAACTAATAAATAAAATTGTAGAGATTTCGAAATTCACAATTTGGATACTTAAACAATATACCGCGATACTTATTAGAACTGAAAGACCAGCTATGAGTTGATCTTTCAAATCACTTTGAAGGTTTTCTTCATTTGACTGTGAAAACTTTAACCGCGCTCCTAATACCAACGCCATAACGAGTATAAATGCGGATAAGAAACGTGGGAAATACGATGATTCAAATGAATAACCACAGGCAACAGTCCCACAAACGACTGCAAACATAATCACGAGTACAGAAAAAACTTTATCCATCAAAATAAATTTCATCACACACTTCCTATCCGCAATGTTTATTCTGGTTCTTATTTCAATAAAGAAATATATTCTTTAATGGACTCTTCTGCTGTTTGAAGGTAAGCGTCAAAATCTTCAGCATTCATATAATGAAGGGGCAAACCTGATTTATCGGCATGAGCAAGGAATTTTGGATCCTTCATAACATTGGCAAACGCATCTTCAATGATTTTCTTTTTAGATGGATCCATGCCTTTTGGCACTGCAACACCACGCATAGATGCACCAATACCTGGAACATCTATACCAGAAGCTTCTTTGATTGTAGGCACATCTGGCAAATATTGGTAACGATTCTCTGCAAAAACTGCGAGCGCACGTAAACGACCACTTTTAATATGATTAGCTGCGGAACTCGCCGATGGTACCGATGCTGTAACTTGATCACCCAATGTCGCTGTAATTGCCGGGCCAGAACCATTAAAAGGGATAAAATTGACTTTAATACCCAGCTTATCTTCTGCGACAACAACCTGTAGCTGATTATTAGATTGTGGACCATCGCCGCCGACGTTAACGCCACCCGGGTTCTTTTTAGCCGCTACTATGAAGTCTTCAAATGTCTTTATTGGACTATCTGCGTTTACAGCAAGAACAACAGGATCAAGTTGAATGTTTCCAATGGCTTCATAATCAGACATTTCATAAGGTACATTTTTCCGAAGCATTTTTACCATGAAAATGGATGGAATATTAATGAAGCCAATTTTATATCCATCATTCTTCGCATTCGCTAAGGCGGTAAATCCGATTTGGCCTCCAGCACCTGGTTTGTTTTGGATGACTACACGTTGCCCAAGATATGGCTCGATATATTTTACAATAATACGCGCAGCTGTATCAGTTCCACCACCCGGGGAGTAGGCCACAATCATTGCAACTGGTTTTTTAGGAAAGTCAGCTGCTTCTACTTTAAAAGCAGGGATCACCGCGATGGTGATAGCAGCAGCGAGAGCCAATACGGAAATTTTAATTTTACCTATCATGAAAGTAAGCCTCCTTGCTTAATATCAATACCCTTAATTCAAGAATGGGTTTTGATGAACAATTTTCAAATAATGCTTTTGGTGTTCTTGTAATGTATTTTATTGTATACATTTAAATCCAAAGTTGTCAACTTGTTGATAAAAGTTTAAGATATGTCTAAAATGAATATCTTTATTAAGTTCTTAATTTTTATAGTAGACTAACTGTGATAAATACAAATGCCTCTTTTCAAAAAAAATGCCCCACGTTCATTATGTGAGTTTGTTTATCAAGAAGTCCTGGGAGCTATACGTGATGGGCGATATCATCCGGGAGAGCGTATTAGGGAATCAGATTTCACGAAGTCACTGGACGTAAGCCGTACACCTGTGAGGGAGGCTTTTCGCCGGCTACAATCTGAGGGACGTTTAACATTTGAACCTCAACGTGGTTCGTTTGTTGCGGAATTAAATCCTCAAGAAGTCGCTGAACTTTATGCACTTCGCCAACAACTTGAAGGTATCGCTGCTGGTTTCGCTGCACAGCATGCTTCAGATATAGAAATTTCAAATATGGAATATATTCTTAATAAAGGACGTGAAGCATCCAGCGATCCTCGTGAATTAAATCAAATTAATTGGGAGTTACACCACGCCATTTATAATAGTACGCATAATCGATTTTTGATCAAAGTCTTTGATGCTATTTCAGATTCAATGGCACTTTTGCGGGGTGTTAAATACATCCCTGAAGATCGTCCTAATACATTATACCAAGAGCATAACCGTATCATTGAGGAAATTAAAAATAGAAATCCAGATGCGGCGAATAAAGCTGCGCAAGACCATATTAAACATTCTTTTCAGATTCACTTTGAATCAAGTTTTTTACAACGTACGACAAAAAAATAAGTCATCTTTTATCTATTGCAGGAATGGTTATCAAATCCCGCAGCAGTAAGACCAAAAGATACTTGGTTAACTCCATTATACGACCCTTAGAGCTGTTCCTTATTGAGACATTATAACCCCTACAGACTTACCTACCCCCCCCTTTTGGTACCAAAGATGGCGTAAAGGGCGCTGAATTTGAAAACCTATCGGTCGTATTCAGCAAGGGGCGGAATCAATATAATTTCAATCAATTGTTAGAATGGGCTGGCGGCACTATACTTGCTAACAAGAGGCGTCTTTCGAGAGAGGCAGTAACCTATTTTATACGGTTCGTAATTAGTAAATCGGTTGTCTGTGGGTTACACCAAAACCAATACTCTAAATGATTATGAGTTTCTCAGGAGTTCTCTTGATCTAACTCAATAATTTCGTCTTCTCGCGCAAAGTTTTTCTGAATAAGAGTTTCTTTTACTCTAGCCACGTCGGATGTGTTTATCACATGAGCAAGACTACTCTTGGCTCGTGTTGATGTGATATAGAACAATCGCCGCGTTCGATCTAAACCAATCTGCTCACTATCATCCATAACAACCATTACACGCTCAAATTCGTTACCTTTTACACCTTGATGAGTTCGAAAAGTTGAATTCTCATCAACGTAGTCCTGGTAGTTTCGAGTCTGAAAAAAATCAGCTTCTAAGGCTTTAGCCCAAGCAGAAATTTCACTTTTATCCGGCTCAACAGATTCGTTTTTAACCTTATGTGAAGTGGGCTCTTGATCGGCACCTAATTCAACATCGCTTTCTTCTGGTGTTGAAAAAAACGACTATAACTTCTCTGGAATTATCAACAAATTATGTTCACTGAGCACTTTGAGAGCCCTTTGAGAGCACTTTGAGAACACTTTGAGAGCACTCAGAAAACTTACCTTTTCATTTGAAATCACGCCTCTAAGTGCATATTCTGCACCCCTAGCTGGCTTAAGTGGATCAGCGCTATTGGCATTAAGCACACTCGGCTCCAGACGTGAAGATTTGTTTTCCCGTAAGGCAGAGATCAATGCAACTCGCTTTTCTTTCTGACTTGCCGATGTGTATGAGGTTGAATGTGATGTCTATCTTGGCCCAAACTCAAACACACCCGTTGTACCCTCTTGTCCGGTAGTAGCGTTTGGCAAAGTACCAGATATTATAGCTTCCAAACGTCTTCCACTGTCGAATATCCGCCGTATCCCGCACGCGCGATTGTTTGTGCTTTGGCAGTATCAAACCGGCCATCGACAATAAATTCATCGCGTATATGCACAGCAACCACCTGTCCAACTGTCAAAAACCGGTCTGTCAGTTTACCGTCAATATCATTGAGTTCCATAAAATGAACGACCTTACACTCAAACGCTGCAGGACTAATTTTGACGAACGGCGCAGCAATCACCCTTGACTGACCTTGCGCCAATCCGGCAGCGTTAAACTCGCTCGCCCCATCTTCTAATTTTTCGGCACTCGCTCTCATCGCTTGAGCCAGAGGTAAGGTCGCCACGCTGAAACTGAATTCGCCTGTTTCATGGGCATTGCGCGCACTGTGCTTGAGCCCTTCGCTTGCAAAGGTAATCATATTAGGTCGACTTGAGACCGCATTAAAAAAAGAATATGGTGCCAAATTCGGGACATTATCGGCATTCAACGTACCAATCCAGCCAATCGGACGTGGTGCGATAATTGCCTTAAAAGGATCATAGGGAAGGTCGTGGGTTTCGTCAGCGCGGTAAAACATTTTATCTCACAATTTAAACGGCAAATTAGTGGACCTGTCACGCTGTAGCGCCGCTCCATGATCTCATTTAAGCAGCCATTCGGTTGAAAGCCAAGGGGCTTTTACCGTCTGAATGATGAGTACGCCCTTTTGGCGGACGGCGCAAAGCCTGCGGCCATATCCAAGGCGCGTATCGCTAAATCTCTTTTCATGTCTATTACTAACAGCCCAGCCGATAACACGCCTTGAGTGCAAATCAAGTACAGCCGCCAGATATAACCAACCTTCGTTATGTCCATATGTAGCTTATATCTACAACCCATTTTTGATTGGCGTAATCGGCTGTAAAGTTACGATCCAGCAGGTTGGGAGCAATGATGAGATTATGGGTTGTTCAACGTTACCAGCACGGGAACTACCCCAACATCACCCAAACTGGATGCAATCTGACCTGCATCTTTCAGATTTTGGGTTCTATGGCGCAAAAAGATTACATCTGACTTTCCCTCGTGTGTGCGTTAAATCAGGACGAATACTTTAAATGATTATGAATTTATCCTGATTTATAGCATTATTTGATTAGCCCTTTTATCAAATTGCCAGCCTTACCAACGCGATCAACTTTTTGATTAAGGGTATCTGCAATTTCAATATAATGTCTCTGTAAACAGTATGGATGGACGGTGCTTTCACTTGCGAGATTTAACGCTTTAAATATCTTTTTAGTGCTGTTCATAGATTGGGTTTTAATTAATGCTTCATGGCGTTTCATTGCTATCTGATATGATATTTTATCCCACACAAGGCGATATCGAACGTATGAGGATATTCCGTCATTGGAAAACATCGATATTTTTTGATCCAAGAGGACTATTTTTTTCTTAAGCTCAACATTGCAGGTTTCCAGAAGCTTGTTTGATAGTCTGGATAACGTCTCTTCACGCTCTGGATCTAAAAACTTATCGACTTGACGAGTAATGATATTGCCTTTTGTTGCGCCAAAGACAGTAGAGACACCTCCTAGAATATATGCTCCAGCTGGCCCGAAGAGAAGCATACCCAAACCGGTTCCTACGAACCCACTCGCGGTTGCCATCCCCCCTTTGCTCAAAGAATCTAATACAATATTAAATGTTGTAGACTGAAACGTTTGATCACCTTTTCGCCAAAAAATTGTATTGCGAACAGCAGATACAACAGCAACTGATGACAATATTTCGTAATCATTCAATTCTTGTCCAGCTTCTATAGCCTGCGTTAATAAACCGCTTGCTTTTTCATGTGTGTACCCACCCACATAAAAAACCAGCTCAGACCAATTAGGAGATTTATCAGCAACAATTTCTGCAACTTCTAAATTCACAAAAACAGGTGTGTCTGGGTATTTATCAAAATGTCGTTCTAAAATAGAAAAGTTCTTAGGGTCAATACATTTCACCTGAAACTCATTGCCATCAACTAAAAGATCGTAGCCTGGTTGTGACGCACTGTTGGGAATCTCAACAACATGACCATCTTTAACAAGCTGAGAAGCAACAAGCCTTTCTGCTGTGTACCCCATAAGGTTTGAATGATGGCCACGTAAAGAGGCTTCTGACAGCCCAGCCAAACCTTCCGAGAACATAGAAAATTCAAACACATCTGATATATCCGCTTTACGTGCAAAATCAGTAGCTTCAATGACATGCGGATCAATTGCGGCCAAGTCATAAATAAAATCGGCAACCGTTAAGCCTGCGATTGCAGCATTATCAATATTTTTAATAGAGGGTGGATATATTTTGAGGCTTTTCTGTCCGTTATTATTTTGAACATCAACCTGAGACAATAGAAGATTTTGATCTTTTTCATTGATGACCGGCAACTCTAAATCAGCCAGTATAGGTAATATTTCTTGTGTTTTACCTTTAGGCATGTTTGGCAAAGCTGAGTTTTCAGAAATTGCTGTAATATGCTCTTGGTACTGGCTAAGCAGCTTTTCTGCGTCGAAGATTCTATCCTCCTTAATCATGCCACGCATTAAAAGCATAGTTGAAACAATCATTGCAAAAGATTGCTTGATTGATTTTTCTAATGAGTTGTTGGAAACAATTCCGGTACCAATGACGGCAGGAATAACAAAAAATGGATTAGTAACTACGAATAATAATGAAACTAAGGTTTTGCCGCTAACAAACGGGATAATAGCTGAAGCTTGAGCCGCCATTATATACGCACTAAAGCCAGCAGCTTGAACACTACCCATTAATCCTAAAAGACTTCCACTGGTAAGAAATGTCTTACTGATCGCGCCTTCTGTTAGCTTGGAAACGCCAGACTCTTTAGTAATCTGATCATCCAGCTTTGATATTTCCTGCTCTATTCCTGAGATGATTTTTGTGTCTTGTTCGATAGCTTCTTTAGTTATTTTGGACATCAGATACTCAAGAGCATTTTCAAAGTTTAAACTTTTGCTTTGATTTTTTTTGAATGGGTTTATCTTCTGCGCGAAAGTTTGACTTTGATTACTTTGTTGAGCTGTAGCATTTTGAACCATACAGTTTGCAATATCATCGCAATGTCTTTTCACATCTCGAAGAGACATAAAGTCGTTATTGCTGAGCTGAAGTGCATTTAATAAATGCGTCCACAATGCAACTTTGAGAGCCTCATCAGATAAATCACATTTATATATTTTCTGCGCTGTTTTTTCGATACGTTGTGAGAAGTGGTCTTTTATATCATTTTGTATTACCTGCTTCTCATCCTTGAAAAGTGATCTTTCATAAAGCTTTTGGGTCTTGTCTTTTACATCTAAGATTTTATCCGACACCAAAGACAATCCTTTACTATCCTCAAAAAGAGCAATGAAAATGGAAAGCGTTTCTCTGTCGCTCCTTAGTAAGCCTCTCCAAATAAGTGTTTTTTCAATTTTGTTATGATTCATTTGCTTTTTCTTTCATTAAAACATCGAGCAAAAGTACCATCAAATATGTATCTTACTCACAATAGGCGCTGAGATTTGGCCACAAACAGCCCCCCCAGTATCAAAGGTAAAGCTCCACCAGTTTCTCCACGAATGCCGCTTGATCGCTACGGCCTTTGTGAAAGAATTTATGGTGTGTTAACTCGCCACCTGGAGTGTACTGAATATCAACATAGAATCGAAATAGATTTGTTGAAACGGTCGCGATGGGAATGGCCAGTATGAGGACTTCATAGTCCAGATAAGTACAACGGATATTCAATGCCTACTTTAGAACAATAGCAGACATCACTTATTACTTTGCCTATTAATCGTAATTATAATTATAAAAAATAGCTTAATATGCCTAATTATGACATTATACTAGTTAAAGAATTCGTAGAATATTTGAAGATTTCTGAAAAAACGGCTTACTGCTTTGCGTCAGAGGGAAAAGTGCCAAGATTTAAAGTTGACAGGATATCCCATAGCTGAGCCTTAAATAGAACATTCCCAAGTGTCGTTTCCGCATTACTAATAGCTCGACCAAGGCACTCCAAGAACCATGACAGCCATCCTGTTATATCAAGTGTAGGGCGTTGTTGCGCCTCAAGCCGATCATAATAGTGTTTGCGCTCAGCTTCGATTTGAGATGAGAGACTGTAAAAACGATCTGGCGTGCCATCATCCCTTACCATCTATTCGAGGAATGAACTCATTTCTTTTTCAAATCGTCCCGTACTTGGAGCTTTAAAGTTGACTTTTTACTTACCAATGGGACTGGACATAACCTGCATTTGACCTAGTTCAATAGTACGCCAATCACCAATGGTGATTTTATGCATGCCGCTGCGTCCAGTTGGAAACAATGCGGCATGGAATTTTTCCAGAAGCCTTGGATTTGCGACCACCACCGCCAAACACTGTGCGTGTGAGACGGCAACATTCAGGCGGTTCTTGCTATAGAGAAACTGGATATAGTGCCCCCCTTGAGAAAGTAAGTATTCCCAAAATTGCATACAAAATTGTATGAATTTTTATATCTGACAATACATATTTTCAAGGTTTATACAAACAAATTAGAATAGTAATATCCTAGGCACAAAGCCACATGCTCTGTCACTTCGCGAGGTAGTAGTGAGTTTTACTGAGAGACAGGGAACTTCGTCTGTGAGGGCCATCGCATGCTGTCACCTTGAGTATGGAAAGGTCGTTACTTCAGTTAAAGAGCGTCTACTTTTCTGCCACTTCGAGAGCTGCCCGCATTTCTTTGATGCCTTCGCCAATTTTGTCGCCATAGCGCAGCAAGCTGCCACCAAGCAGGTACACCACGTCATTGCCATACATGCTGATCATGTCGCCCGCGCGGTCTTTCGACATACCCCCACCAGGGCTTGGAAAAATCGGCCGTCCAATGCCATTTAATGAACGACACGCCACAGAAATGGATACGCATTCATCAACCGTAAAGCCGAACCGTCCACCCACATTTGGGAACACAGAAATATCCGAACCCGCCAAACGTTGCAGCACGCCAAACATAATGTCATGAGTGAAGCCGGTGTCCTCGGATAAAACATATGGACCCAGAAAACTTGGGTGAGTCATGATGGGAAGGTCAAATGCGTCATCACGCGCAAAATGATTGACGATCTCAAATCCCAGTAAACCTGGCATCAACAAAATTCCACCTGCTCCAGCTTGTTTGGCAAATTGTGCGTCCGCAATAAGGTTTGGCAATTTGCCGGCGATGTTCGGCATATAGAGGCAGCTTCGCCCCGTCTCTTTATTAGCGCGACTAACGGCTTTTGCGATTTTCTCTACCCGTTCCCGGAAAGGAGCGGCAGGTTGATTAACCAACCCGTGGTCTTCCTTGACAATATTTGCCCCCGCCACTGCGCAAAGATAAGCGATTTCTGCAAGCTCATCGGCACTAGAGCCTTGTGGTTTCAAAACGGGCGTGATTAAGCCCCCCTCAGGTGTGCCGGAGCGTTCTCGGACGCCAGCGATCCCAAAACGTGCACCAGGGAATCGTTTCGAAAGCGTTTCACCTAAATCGATATGGGTAACTTTTAAGCCTTTTTGAATGGAGGAGTTGCCAAAAATCACATTTAACAGCTGAACAAGCTCAACGCCGATACTTTCAGGACTATAAGATACAGTCGCCGTATAGCCATCATTTGCAGGTTCGCAACTCCCAACTTTCCCCAAGATGATATCTTCGATAAATCCGGCGGGCACTACATCGCGGGGAATTTCGACAGTTTGCTCAAGGGCAATATTATGGGCACGCTCAAGGGCTTCATCCTTGCTGCTTGCGTGGATGTGATAAGAAACATGCATGCGGTCCATCTTTAGAGCGCCTCAGCCTTGGCGCTTGAATGTACTGCATCTACACGCACAGCGTCTAAATCTTCAGCGCTAATGCCGGTTTCAATTGCCATCAAACGCTCAATCCCGCGCACAAGCGCTATTGCATCAAGCCCGTAATAACGCATGAGGTAAGGACGCGAACCGCCGTGGGCGTAAGTATCTTGGAGTCCAAGCCGTACAAGCTTCTTATCAAGACCTGCTTCAGCGATTGTTTCCGCTACCATAGAGCCGATCCCGCCATTTATAACATGGTTCTCAAGAGTAATCACGCCATGCTTAACCGATGCAAGATGATCCAATAGCCGTTTTGAATCAAAGGGTTTGATCGTGTGTAAATGGAGGTGGCGGATAGAAATACCCGCGCCAGCAAGTGCAGATTTTGCCCGTAACGCTTCTTCCGTGGTAATCCCTGCAGTGACCACTAACACATCCTCTCCTTGGGAAAGTTCGCGCATTTCGCCTACCTTGATCGGTGTATCAAACAAACGTGGCACAGACCCCCGCAGGATCCGACAATAAACCGGACCATTAATTGAATCTGCTGCCGCACAGATGCTCTCCACCTCTGTAGCGTCACCCGTTTCCAAAATCGACATATTGGGCATCGCGCGCATGATTGCAATATCTTCAATGGCTTGGTGGGTCATACCGCCAGGCGTTGTCACCCCAGGCAAGAATCCCATAATGCGAACCTTACGACGCGGATAGGCAATAGATGCCATCAATTGATCGTAGGGCCGACGATAGGTAAAGACACCAAAGGTATGAATAAATGGCCGGAAACCTGCCAGCCCCAACCCACCAGCAAAACTCATCATATTTTGCTCGGCCATGCCCATGGATAAAAATTTCTCTGGGTGCCGATCCCGAAATCCATCAACCTCACAAGAGGAGGTTAAGTCTGCGGAAAGACAAAGCACATCCTTATTGGCAAGTGCATATTTTTCAAAAGCGTCCGCATAAGGGCGCGTTACCATTTCAACCATTATGTTCTCCCCTAATGTGTGGCAAAACTGACTGGATCAATGCCCAGTTCTTTAGCGATAGCAATATTCATTTCGCTACGTTCTTCGGTCGTTTTAAACCGCACATAGTGCAAACGTGGGAAGCGACGCTGCAAAAACTCCATACCTTTGGTCGGAGATGAATGCGCGAGGATAATCAACGGTTTTCCCTTATGTGATTCTGCCTTTGCTTGCCTCATAGCGGTAATATCGTGGGCGTCAATTTCCACCACAAAGGCACCAAAAGCGCGCATTTTTGTTGCGATATTGCGAACATCCATCACCGATGACATAGCGCCATCGCACTGCTGGTTGTTGACATCCATGAGTGCCCAAACATTGTCGATACCGTGATGCGCACACGCTTGAATAGCCTCCCATGTTTGACCTTCTTGCACTTCACCATCTGACATGAAAACGCAAACTTCGCCCTCTTCGCCCCGTAAACGACGACCGTAAGCCAATCCCGCACCTGTCGATAAACCTATCCCCAATGTACCGTTATGCACTTCCATACCAGGAGAATGTTCTGCGCCGATCATCTCAACAGAGGATCCATCCTTGTTGAACATTTCCAGTCCTTCCTCAGACATGCGCCCAACTTCAATCAAAGTGACGTAAGCCACCAGCGCATAATGAGCAGGCGCGATAAACAAACGATCATATTGAGGCTCAAACGGGCCGTTATATCCTGCGCCCGTGACATAATCATCGTTGTCCGCTGATGGTACGCCCCCAAAGGCGGCAGGGGTCATAGGCAACGTTGGGTCACCCAACTTCAAGGCTTCATTATATAGCCATGCCAACTGCTCAGCTGCCGAACATGCTTGGCTGAGATAGCCACCATTGTTGCGCATTGAGTGTCCAAATACACGTCGGCGAATGCCCAACGCGATTTCCTCTGTGGTCTTTTGATTTTTCACGTATGCCCCTTACAATGAACAAATACTCCTCAATTTGTGAGCATTTGCTACATCTAAATTTTAACCTAAATATCTAAACATATAACATAAATAAAGTAAAGTTCGCAGTGTTTAAGTGTTGCACCTCAAAAAATGACACCTTTTCGCAAAATAAAACAGCCATAGGGGCGCATCTCGCCCGTACGCACCACGGCGAAACATTTCTTTGCCCGTTTATAGAATTCTTGCCGCTCAATTGAGCCTAGGCGCGTCGCTTTAGGTTTCGCTGCGTTCAACACCTCAAACGTTGCAGTATGAACATCGCCAAGCTCATTTGGCGCGTTATCGATCTCCATCCGCCAAGCGCATTCCGGTACAAATTCATCAAGCGGAAAATGGCGTGCGATCGCGGCCATCAAAGTCGGCGCGTCAAGATGGGGCAGGTCAACTAACGTGCCACTAACCGTCTCAATCACAGTCGAGGCGCTTGGGAAATTAGCGTCACTAATCACAATTTCGTCGCCATGCCCCATTTGCATCAGCAAATAAACCAGCTCTGCGGATAGAGTTCTATCGATTCCATATAGCATTTTTATCACTCCTTAATAAAAAAGGGCGACCTTTCGACCGCCCCATTGTCTTACGTTGTGGTCCTTACCTAGGAAGGGGCATCCACTCTGGCACCGCCACATCAGCATGTGAAAACTGCGGCAGTTTCGCGCTCAACTCTTCCATATTTTTGATGTCTTTTTCCAAAAGATCAGCCTGGGTGATCAAGGTTGGCGGCACAATAACTCTTGCACCTGGGTTTTCACCCGCAAGTACCATGGCCAAGACACGAACAGAGACTTCGCCAACAACCGCTGGGTTTGTCGCTGCTGTTGCTTTCCATGCACTGTTTGGTTCACGCATCGCGGCAATATCAGATGATGAAACGTCGGCTGAGTAGATGCTGACTTGCTCAGTCATACCGGCTTCTTCAACCGCAATTTTCACACCTTTTGCAAACTCATCATATGGCGCAAAAATCACAGTGATATCTGGATTTGCTAACAAAACAGAACGTGCTTGGTTAGCGATTGAGTTGGCGATTGGGTTATCCAATGTTCCAAAAGTCGCTTTCTCTTGAATCCCCGGATAGCGACCCTTGAAAAGGCGCCATACTTCATCCCGACGATCCAACGGCGCGATACCTGGCACATAAACATAGCCTGCTTTCCAAACTTCACCATTATCCTTTACCGCTTGCTCAAGAGCCAGACGAGAAAGGTCACCATCAGACTGTTCAATTTGAATAACTTCAGGGTTTTCAACGTTCACGTCAAACGCAACAACTTTAATACCTGCATCTAACGCACGCTGAACCGCCGCTTGAATGGATTCAGTCAAACCGTGCTGCACGATAATGCCGTCAACACCAAGTGCAATCGCTTGGTCAACCATGTCAGCCTGTAGGGCAGCATCCTGACGGCTGTCAAACACTCGCAAATCAACGCCAAGCGCTGCAGATTGGCGCTCAACACCAGCCAAATAGGATTGGAAAAAATCGCCTGTAGAAAGATAACGCACCAAGGTAATTTTCACATTACCAGCATTATCAAAGGGCGCTGGCATATCTGCTTCACAGGCCATTCCTACAAAACCAAATACCGCGATGGATATGCTGGATAACATAATAGTAAACTTACGTCTTATAAAATTCATTTGTTTCCTCCGGACTTATTGTGACCAAGCTTTAAAGTCTAGGGTGGTCGAACCTAACGCTTGTTAGAAAGAGCGAATGTGAATATCAAAGCGATAACCAACACACTGCCTTTGACAAAATCTTGGGTATAGTAAGGCGCGTTCATCATGGTGAGGCCATGCAGCAAAATCCCAACGAACAACGCACCAACCGCCGTACCAAAGGCGTTTGGCTTCCTCACGCCGAGCACCGCAAAGCCAATGAGCGCTGCCGCAACAGAATCAAGGAGAAGATTACTGCCCGAGGCGATATCGCCACGCCCCAAACGCGCTGACAGTAATATCCCGCCAACCGAAGCCAACACGCCTGAAATCATGTAAGCAATAACCTTGCACTTCTTAACTGAAACCCCAGCGAGGCTTGCCGCACGCTCATTTGAGCCGATGGCGTACATGACACGGCCATAACGTGTGTACTCCAAGAACAGCCAAACACCGATAGCAATTGCTATTAGGAACAGCACTGAAACAGGGATCAAATTATCAATCAAAAAGTCGATCCGGTGACGGCCCAAAGCCAAAAAATTTGGCGAGAATGACCCTGCTGCAATTGATCCATCAGGCAAGCTCATCCCTGTTGCAATAGAGCGCCCTTCGGTTGGTATGCGCTGCAAACCAACCAGCAAGAACATCATGCCAAGGGTCGCAAGCAAATCAGGTACGCGCATTTGCACAATCAAAAAGCCGTTGATCAATCCAACAAGCGCGCCCATAAGTAAACAGACCATCACAGCAACGAACGCGTTTTGCTCCATCACGACCATAACGTAGGCGGAGAGCATAAGAGCCGATGTGGCGACCGAACCAACTGACAAGTCGAACCCACCCACAACAAGGGTCGCCGTAACGCCAAGCGCTAAAATGCCTGTAATCGCTACCGATTGGAAAATAAATACCGCACTGCGCGGATTAGCAAAGCCTTCACCAAAAATACTAAAATAAACAACCAACCCCACCAGCAGTGTCATAAAGCCGTAGCGTATAATATAGTCTTTTAAAGTAGATACTTTTTGACCCTTTTGGGTTGCGCTCATTAAGCTACCCTTTCATTTTTTTCTTGTATTTTAGTTAAAGTTGTCGCCCCTGATACTTGTTCCAATATCCGGTCGACATCGACATTTTGATTTATGTGTTCGCCCACAATCGTGAAGTCGGCCATCACCAAAATCCGGTCTGCAATTTCCAGGGCTTCATCCAACTCCGCCACTAAAACAATGGTTACGCGATTCTTTGCCGTTTCACGAAGTGTCGCGCCAATATCTCTGCGCGCAGCGATGTCCACACCTTGGAAAGGCTCATCAAGAATAAGCACGTCGCTTGGATGTGACAGCCAACGCCCAACCATGACTTTTTGCTGATTGCCACCAGACAACGTACCGATTTCATCCTGAAAGCTCTGGCACACGATACCCAGCTTATTAATCACCTCTTTACTGAGACGAATTTCATCGCGACGTTTCACAAAGCCAAACACGGAAAGCCCCGATAAAAATGGCAGGGTAATATTTTTGTTGATGTCAAAATCGTGCACAATACCGTTAGTGCCACGATCCTTTGCACACAAATAAACCCCTTGATTAATCGCCTGACGGGCAGACTTCGGCGCGTAAGGCTGCCCTTTAAGCTTAACTTCACCGCTATGGGGGGAGGCCTGTCCAAACAGAACCTTTGAAAGAAGCGTTTTCCCCACGCCCACTAAACCAGTAATCGCGACTACTTCGTTCTGATGCACATCTAGATTTATCGGCGCGCTATCTTCTTTAAGGCACAAATTATTTAACTCAAGAATTTTTTCGCCGGGTATTTGAACATTAATATCCAGGTCGGTCATGGTGTGACCTAACATATCATTTACCGCGCCGTCATAATTTAAAGGCTGCGTTTCATACTGCCCAACAATGGTGCCGTCACGCATAGACACAATCCGATCCGCAAGACGTCGAATATCTGACATGCGATGGGAAATATAAAGAATCGCCACGCCGCTTTCACGTAACGTGTCCACCAGCTTAAAGAGTCGCGTAGCTTCACTGGCAGAGAGGGAACTTGTCGGCTCGTCCAAAATCATCAATTTCGGCTGATGCGCCATTGCCCGAGCAATGGCAACCAATTGGCGATCTGCAGGGGTCAGCTCGCTCACCATCATCCCCATATTAAACTGA
Source organism: Alphaproteobacteria bacterium (assembly GCA_965218375.1). Classification (GTDB taxonomy): domain Bacteria; phylum Pseudomonadota; class Alphaproteobacteria. The sequence continues at coordinate 1,601,097 of OZ244618.1, read as the reverse complement.
AGACCGAGCTTTGACGCAATATTTTGCGCAGATTGATTAAGCTTTTTAGGATTTAGAATCAGTGCGCTTTTAGGATTTGCCAGCCAATCCAGCATCAAATTTGAGGCCACATCTAAATCAGGCACAATCCCATCATTGATGATTTGATGCACCGTGACCACACCAGCTTGTAGGGCTTGAGAAGGTGTCGATGGGGCGAACAGCTCACCATTCAATTCAACCTGGCCTGCATCAGCGACCTCAAGACCGCAGATAATTTTGACCAATGTCGACTTTCCAGCACCATTTGCGCCCATTAAAACGGTCACCTGCCCCGCAGGAATATCCAGATCCACGCCGCGAAGCACGCGATTGGTCGCGAATCTTTTCTCTAAACCCCGAATTTTTATTGGTATTTTTTCCATGTTCTCCCCATGTTATTATTTTACGATAAATCCATATCGCATCAAATGTCAAATGTTATTGACATTCACTACTTTAATTGTAACTAATTAATTAAAAATTGTTTGGCGTTATGCATTAACCTTGGCACCCTAACAGCCAATTTTGTTTGTTTTAACAATGTATTGGGAGGAAAATGTGAGTAATACATATGAACCATTGAGCGTTGCCACCATTGGCGTAAAACTCGGTCACTTGAAGATCCTAAAAGATAAAGTTGGTCCAGATTTCACCAGTTGGTCTGCTGAAGAAGTTGGTGACGGCAACCTAAATTTGGTTTTCATCGTGACCGGTCCGAATGGCCAAGTGATTGTGAAACAAGCTTTGCCCTATGTTCGTCTTGTGGGTGACAGTTGGCCTCTTCCTCTTAAACGTTCTTTTTTCGAGTATCACGCACTTATCCGTCAGGCCAAATACGCGCCAGATACTGTGCCCCAGGTTTATCATTTCGATGAGTTGCAAGCGCTTATCATCATGCAATTCATGACCTCTCATGTGATTTTGCGCAACAGTTTATGCAGTGGCGTCAAACACGCAAACTTAGCGGATTTCATGGGCAAATATTGCGCCCGAACATTGTTCCGTGGCTCTAATCTTTCAATGGCTACCAAGGAGTACAAAAAAGATCTGGCGTTGTTCGCGGACAATATTGAGATGTGCGAAATCACCGAAAACCTAGTGTTCACCGACCCTTATTTTGACGCCGAGATGAACCGCCATACCTCTCCGCAGCTGGATGGGGTGGTGGCCTCACTTCGCGCTGATATGGATTTAAAAGTCGCCGTGCAGCATTTTAAAGCAAAGTTTTGCAACAACGCAGAAACCCTATTACACGGTGACCTTCACGCGGGCTCAATCATGGTGACCGAGGATAAGACCATCGTCATTGACCCCGAGTTCGCAACCTATGGGCCTATTGGCTTTGATATTGGCATGCTTTTAGGCAATCTGTTCATGGCCTATTTCGCCCAACCTGGACATGAAAGCACCGCAGGTGATCGCGATGAGTATTCCGAATGGATCGTAGGGGTTGCCGAAGATATTTGGCATAGTTTTAAAACCGAGTTCAGTCATTTTTGGAGAACCGAACGCACCGGAGTTTTGTACGACAAGCGCCTTTATGAAGATCAAAATCACAACCTCGCTTCCGAGCACGCACTCGCAGATCGCTTACAGCAAATCTGGAGTGATGCGTTAGGCTTTGCTGGCATTGAGATGCATCGTCGCATATTAGGTCTGGCGCACATAATGGAGTTGGAGAGTATTCAAAACATAGATCTGCGCGCCGCGTGTGAAGCGCGTGCCTTAAACTTTGGCCGACAAATCGTCATTTCCCCTGATGTGTACAAATCTCCACAACAGGTATCAAGCCTACTGCGGGCATTAAAAAAGGAAAAAATTTTATGAAAATAAATGACACGCCTTATCGTTCCATTTGGTTGGCAGATGATAATAAAACTGTGCAGATTATTGACCAGCGCCTGCTGCCGCACGAGTTCAAAGTGGTTGAATTGAAAACCCTCGAAGATGCCGCAATTTCCATTAAAGATATGTGGGTGCGCGGGGCGCCTTTGATTGGTGCCACAGCCGCTTATGGTATGGCAATTGCCATGGCGGACGACCCGTCCGATAGGAACTTAGAGAGATCATGGAACATTTTAAACGAAACGCGACCAACCGCGATTAATCTACGTTGGGCACTTGATCGTGCCAAGGCACATTTGAGCGGCATAGAACCGAGCGATCGGGCAAATTCGGCTTATGATTTGGCGACAAAAATTTGTGACGAAGACGTTGAGATCAATCGCTTAATTGGTGAGCATGGCCTCAAAATCATTGAGGATATTGCCTCCAAGAAAAAAACGGGAGAGACCATTAACATCCTCACCCACTGCAATGCAGGCTGGCTGGCCACAGTTGATTGGGGCACAGCAACCTCCCCCATATATCACGCGATCGAAAAAGGTCTCAATGTTCACGTCTGGGTCGATGAAACCCGCCCCCGAAACCAAGGCGCTCAATTAACCAGCTGGGAAATGGCCAGTCATGGCGTGCCGCATACCCTCATCGTTGACAATGCAGGCGGTCACTTAATGCAGCACGGCCAAGTTGATATGGTGATTGTGGGCACCGACCGCACCACGGCGCAGGGGGATGTGTGCAACAAAATCGGTACCTATCTCAAAGCCATTGCTGCCAAAGACAACAATGTGCCTTTTTATGTAGCTCTGCCCTCGCCAACCATTGATTGGACCGTCAATGATGGTATCAAAGAAATCCCAATCGAAGAGCGAGATGGCCGTGAGGTCACCCATGTTTATGGCAAACTGAAAAATGGCTCTCGGGATTGGGTTCAAATCTCACCTGATGCCACACCAGCCGGTAACCCAGCATTTGACGTCACACCCTCGCGGCTCATCACTGGCCTGATTACAGAGCGCGGTGTGTGCGAAGCATCAAGTGAGGGGTTAAAAGCGTTGTTCCCTGAACGTGGGATAAGCTAAATCAATTTATGTGGAGCGCGATAAACTTGGCGCTGCCCACGCAAATCATGAGCGTCCTGCCTATTTGGCACAATGAAAGCAACCTTGAGGTTGAATTTTTTTACGCAATTTATGGGAGAACTCGTGTCCCATAAATTGCGTCGGGCGCCATGGTCAGACTGGTATAATTTTTCTCACGCGCCTTTTGCCGTATGCCATAAATCCCCTTGTCTATTTGTATTTGACAGGCAATGCGAGTATTTGTAAGGTGACAAGAAAAATTAAAAAATCGTAAAAATTAGAAGGGACGGACTCGTGGTAAAAAATCTTTGGAACGAACAAGACGCACAATCATTTATAGACAATGCCGGTTCATCGGAAGCGGATCGTCAACTAGCGTTGAGAGTTTATACATCAAGACTTATTGGTCAAGACCCTGACATGGTGATGCATGGCGGGGGCAATACTTCAGTAAAAGTCAAACGCTTAAACATTTTTGGCGATGAAATCGACGTATTACACGTTAAAGGCAGTGGTTGGGATCTTGAAACCATCGAAGCGGCGGGCCTCTCTGCCGTACAGATTTCACCACTCAATAAACTGCGCGCACTCAACGCGCTTTCCGATGAAGACATGGTCAACCTGCAGCGCTCCAATCTTCTTGATAGCACTTCACCCAATCCTTCCATCGAAACGCTTCTGCATGCCTATATTCCCCATAAATTTGTCGATCACACCCACGCTACAGCGATGCTTGCCTTGGCAAACATGCCCAACGTTGAGGAAGTCGTAAAAGAGATTTTAGGAAACCGTGTGGCACTGGTCCCTTACATTATGCCTGGTTTTGATCTTGCCAAACTCGCTGCCGACATTTTTGACCAGAATCCTCACATTGAAGGGCTCCATCTGATTAACCATGGGCATTTCACATTCGGGCCAGACGCCAAAAGCTCATATGACCTCATGGTTGAACATGTCACCGCCGTCGAGAACTGGTTTAAAACCCGTGAGCAATCACAAAGACCATCCGTCAATGCCCGTCTCGACCCAACAGACATCTTGCCAAAAATTCGCGCTGCCCTTGCGCGTGCCGCAAAAATCTATTCTGGTAATATTGATCAGGTGGCCCCACTTCTTGATCTGAGGCAAACTGATCAGATCTTAAACTTTCTTGAGCGCCCAGATTTGGAAGACTTGTCCTGTCGCGGCGTCGCAACCCCCGATCATGTGATCCGCACCAAAGCTTTTCCGGTAATAATTCGGTCTTCTGAGACATCAGAAATCGAATACGCTATCGATAAATTTGTTGAAGAATACAAAGCCTACTTTGCCCGACAAGATACCCGAGCAATCGACAAAAAGACCATGCTCACCCCCACACCAAACGTGTTCTGGTTACCTGGGTTAGGTTTGATTTGTGCAGGTGCAAATGCTTCGGCGGCCCGTATCGCCGCAGACTTGGGTCAACAAACCATGCAGGTCATAGAATGGGCAGAAGCCAATGGCGGTTTTTATCCAATCAAAGAAAATGATCTTTTTGACATGGAGTATTGGTCGCTTGAACAAGCAAAGTTGGGCAAAGCAAAACCAAAAAGTTTACAGGGAAAATCGGTCTTGGTGACGGGCGGCGCTGGTACCCTCGCCCTTGCCACAGCAAAGGTTTTCAAAGACCAAGGCGCGAACATTTTCCTTATCGATATAAATGCCGAAAATTTGGATCCCGCTGTAGCCAGCTTAGGCACAGATCACGATGGTGCCGTTCTGGATCTCTGTAGCGAAGACGGACCTCAAAAGGCCGTTGATGCCATCACCAAACGGTTTGGTGGCATCGATATTCTTATCAGCAATGCGGGGGCGGCATGGTCAAAATCTATGCTCGATATGGATCAAGAAACCCTTCGAAAAAGCTTTGAGTTAAACTTCTTCTCACACCAAAAAATCGCTCAAGCCGCAGTCAAGGTGATGAAACAACAAGCTGTTGGCGGACAAATTCTCTTCAATGTTTCAAAGCAAGCCATCAATCCGGGCAAAGACTTTGGCGCGTATGGCCTGCCCAAAGCAGCAACCTTCTATCTTATAAAGCAATTAGCTCTGGAATTTGGCGCGCTCGGTATCCGTGTGAACGGGATCAACGCAGACCGCATCCGCTCAGGGTTGTTAACCGATGAATTTATTAAAAGCCGCTCAAAATCACGCAACATCAGCACCGAAGTCTACATGTCGGGTAATTTACTTCAACGCGAAGTAAAAGCTGATCACGTCGCAAACGCATTCGTAGCGCTGGCTCTTTCCGAGCGCACAACTGCGCACATCTTGACAGTTGACGGTGGCAATATTGAAGCCAGCCTCAGATAAGTTAACTCTTCAATGAAAAGGGTGAAGTAACTGGGCCTTACCTTAGGCAATCTTAACGTTGCACGCGCTTCAGATTGTGCCGCTAGGGGTTATTGCTTTACCAGTCTTGTTTGATCAATCCTCATATTAACAGGACAGCCCCTCAATGCAATGCTGACACTCAGTACAAGCGTTATTCCCGTGACTCAACGAGCCAAAAATAATGGGCTTCCTGGGCACACTTATGGGATGCTATTTTGCAAAGCATTCATCTGACGTCCAAATTATTGCTGTCGATTGGCTCACCATTTGGCAGATACACACAGCTTATCAGCAATGTAACTTTGCCCTCGCTAATATCATTAATCCCATGTAAGCGCTTGCCCGTATATTTGTTCATTCCCGTCCATGTTCTTGCCCTGTGAGCTTTTAGAGTACTTCCATGGCATGATCTTGGGGTTAACGCGCGGGTTTTAGTAAAAAAATTTGAACCAGAACACTATATGCTCGTAACCTCATACGCGATTGTTGTCATTCTTCCGACTGTATTCATCATACCCAAAACCGTAATATACCACATAGGTCTCCCCGTAATATTCTCTTTCAAGAACAGTTCCTGGAATAAGCTTTGTAAGCGCACCTTTTGATGTATTTTTCAGCGCATCAGAATTAAAACCGATAGCATGGATTTGTCGCGGCAGGTGGGTATTCGGATCAACCGTGCGTTCGAATCCCTGTTGGGGATTCATTGGAAACAGATTTGAAATGAAATTGAGGCTGTATTTTCTTGCGTTAATGTTCTATTAAGCTGCTTACATATGCTCTTGAATCACTGCAAGAAATTTATCACCATAACGTTTAAGCTTTGCTTCACCTACGCCACTAATAGAGCGCATTTCATCCGGTGATTGCGGCTTACATTTAGCTAGTTCGGTCAATGTTTTGTCATGGAAAATCATGTAAGGTGGCACATTATGGGATTTGGCCAATATATTTCTGGTAGATTTTAGAGTCTGAAAGAGTGTGTTCTCTTCTGGCGTATTTAGTGTATGAACAACCTTTGTGCGTTTCCTTGCAGGACTGTCATGTTTTAGATCTTTTGGATAGGCACGAAGAGCAATAGCTTCTTTTTCTTTTAAAAACCCTCTTCCTTTTTGAGTAATACTAAGACCACCATGACCAGCAATATCAACGACCAGCAGGTTCTGAGCAACAAGCTGACGAAAAATATTGAGCCATTCGCGTTTGCTGAATTCATCGCCGATACCAAAAGTGCTTTGCTTATCGTGATTAAAGCGAGTGATACGTTCATTTTCCTTACCGCGCAATACATCTATCAGGTAGGCCACGCCAAATCTCTGTCCAGTCCTATGCACACAGGATAAAGCTTTCTGTGCTGCGATAGTGCCATTAAAGGTTTCTGGCTTATTGTCGCAGGTATCACAGTTTCCGCATGGGTCACATTTATCACCAAAATATTCGAGTAATATTTGACGACGACAACAAGCATCTTCACAGAAACCAAGCAGTGCATTAAGTTTTTGATGTTCGATGCGCTTCTGGGTTTCAGGTGCTTCTGAATTTTCAATCCAACTACGTTGCATGGCTGCATCGTCCATACCGTAGATCATATAAGCATTAGATGGCAGGCCATCACGGCCAGCTCGGCCAGTTTCCTGATAGTAGGCTTCGATGTTTTTAGGGATATTCATATGCACAACAAATCGTACATCCGGCTTGTCGATACCCATACCAAATGCAATAGTGGCGACCATGATAATATTATCTTCACGTAAGAAGCAACCTTGATTTCTTGCGCGCACATCAGCCTCTAATCCCGCATGATAGGGTAATGAATTGACGCCACATTCTTGCAACCACTCCGCCATTTCATCAACTTTTTTGCGTGAGATGCAATAGACGATACCGCTGTCACCAGTATGTTTTTCCTGAATAAACTTCCAAACCTGCTGTTTAGGGTTATTCCGCTCCGCTATGGTGTAATGAATATTTGGACGGTCAAAGGAACTTATAAAGGTCTTTCCATCAGAAAGTCCTAGGCGTTCAACGATGTCTTTGCGTGTTGGTACGTCAGCTGTGGCTGTCAGTGCAATACGGGGGGTATCCGGAAATCTCTTTATTAACACTGACAATGCCGCATAATCAGGGCGGAAATCATGTCCCCATTGTGACATGCAATGTGCTTCATCAATAGCAAACAAGGCAATTTGACACTCATCCAGTAACTCTAGAAACTCCGACATGACCAGACGTTCAGGGGCAACATAGAGTAAATCTAATGATCCATTGCGCATTTTATCTTTGTATTCACGCACCTGCTTCCATGGTATGGCAGAGTTTATCGCACCAGCGGAAATGCCGAGCTGCTCCAATGCAGTAATTTGATCCTGCATAAGGGCAATCAATGGTGAGACCACAATACCTACACCTTCACGGCATATTGCAGGGATTTGATAACACAGTGACTTACCGCCACCGGTTGGCATCAACACAAATGCATGATTGCCTGCAATGACATGATCAACGATACTGGCTTGCTGATCACGAAAATGATCATACCCATAACGTTGTTGTAATACTGTAAGCGGCTTGTTCATTTGGCAACCCCATTGATTGCCCACTTTGTAAAGATTTTTTCATCAAATATACTCATATCGTTTACGCCTCTTTTAAATCAAGAATACGCGCCACATTGAACATGTGCTCCTCTTTAAGTTTGGTGCAGTAAGCTAGCATGCCGAGGAACTTCTTACCTTGATAATTTTCTTCGCCTACCGTCAGCGGCAATATGACCCGCGTTGATTTGGTATCGTTGGCCTTCAGATAGGTCATTTCCAATGTTTGTTTTGCTGCCACTGCCTTTTTAATCATGGCGAGCTTTTCATCAAAAGACAGGGATTCAGCTGCTTTTTTGTATGCATGCGATGTCAGAAACTTATAGATGCGTGGATCGGTGCGGATATGCTGCTTTTTGATGGGAACTTTCAAAGATATCCCTTCAAAAGACGTACAACGGCTTAAGCCCACATAGGTTTGACCACTGGTAAAGGTGCCGCGTCCAATATCAATGATCACACGATCAAATGTTTTTCCTTGGCTTTTATGAATAGTCACTGCCCAAGCAAGTCGAAATGGATATTGTATGAAGCTGCCTGCTGGCTCAGATACGATGATACCGCCCTCGACTGAGAATTTATAGACCTCCCACATAAAGGGCGAGACCGATACCAGCTTGTCATTATCATGCAGATAAACATTGAGATATTCTTCACCGTCCTCATCTCGCTTTACCGCTTCAATAATGCCAATACTGCCATTAACCCAGCGCTTCTTCCGGTCGTTATTCAGCAGCATAATCTGAGATCCAAGTTTAAACTGCAATGTGGTTGCTGTCGGATAATATTCTTTGCCAAAATCCCCTTTAATAACAGCCTTATGGCTGTGTAGCTTGCCGTCCAACCCATTCAGGTGCGTTTCATTGATTTCATCGGCTTTGGCGTTTGTTGTTGTTAGATTGATCGTAAAGGCTTCATCTTGAGCTGTATCCGTATCAGGCTGGTAGCGTTGATTAAGCTCCTTTATATCTTCTGGCTCTACAGAATTATTGCGAATTTTGTTCAGTAAACGCACGAACTGTTCATCTTTCTGACGGTAGACTTTTTCCAGCTCGACAACTTCCAGTGCATCAGTTTCCAGTGCTTTAGCGCTGAAAAAATAAGGCGTGGCGTAATGGGTGCGGAAGATATCGCGCTCCTCTCTGCCCACAACAGGAGGCAATTGATACAGGTCACCCACAAAAACCATTTGAACGCCGCCAAAAGCCTGAATAGGTTCGGGGCCGTACATCCGCAAGAATACATCAATGCAGTCCAGCAAATCGGCTCGTAACATTGAGACTTCATCAATGATGATGGTTTTGAGGTTCTTATAAAGTTTTAGGTCGCGTGGCTTGGTATCTTTACTACGAATTTTCTCAGGCGTCACATCGATATAGAAATTGAAAAACCGATGAATCGTCTGACCTTTGACGTTAAGGGCAGCAACACCTGTTGGAGCCAACACCACTGGTTTTTTCTTGGTGTTATTGCTGAAATAATCAAGCAAGGTTGATTTACCTGTACCTGCTTTACCCGTAATAAACAGGCTTTGACTGGTTTCTTCCATCAAGCGGATCGCTTGCTCAAACTCTGGATTAAAATCAAGACTCATACAGCCTCCCTGAGGCCGTGGGAAGCATACTCATCGAGCCAGCAAAATGTATTGACCAGTTTCATCTGCTCCAAAGTGCCACAAGGGGTTTCCAGCAGGCCTGGCGACCACCACCGCCAAAAACTATGCGCGTGAGACAGCAACATTCAGACGGTTCTTGCTATAGAGAAACTCAATATAGTGCCCCCTTGAGAAAGTAAGTATTCCCAAAACTGCATGCAAAATTGCATGAATTTTTATATTTGACAATACACATTTTTAAGGTTTATTCAAACAAATTAGAGTAGTAATATCCTAGTGCGTGCGTTAAATCATTCCGAATACTTTAAATGATTGTTAGTTTCTGAGAAAATATCCCTGCACATCTGCAGTTATTTGTGCGCCAACTTGCGTGAAGAGAAAAGCTTCATGTTTTTGTATTCCAATATTAGGTATTAAAGCGAGCCATTTACATTTATGCAGACCAGTGAATCTTTGAGAGTTTTTCGCAGCACTTTGGGGCATAATTAAGCTCAATCATTTTTGCATAATCAATCATACCTTTATAGATAGGACTTAAAACCCCAGTATGTTATCCATTCCGACTTTTTCTTTTTTACCCATTAATCAAACTCAACTTTTATTTTTATTGCATTCGAAAAATATGAAAGGAAGAATTCTTCTTCGTCCTTATCCTTGATAAGTTTTACACATCTTAAGTTGGTGATAGCGCGCGTACATGCTACATAAATTAAATTTGCGTTCTTTTCTCTTTTACTCCGTTCAGAATCTAGTTTAAAGGCATGGATAAAATCATACTGAGTCCAGGAATATTCGTCCAGCACAACCAAAACATTATCTATTTCACCACCTTTTGTTTTATGCATCGTCATAAACCCAAGATATTCATTCAAATAACAATAATAATTCAATATTTCTTTAAAGCGTATTTCATCATCTAATATCCGGTTAAGGAATATTTCTTTATCTAAATCACGCTTCTTCTCATCAAAGTTTTCTATACTGAAACTTTTAAATATTTCATGCTCTGTAACATTTAGATGCGAACTAAATCTGTCAAATGTATTTCCACCATTCGTATATATAGTTTTGAAAGCCTGGTGCAATTCGTCAGCTACATAAGAATTTTTGCTTACATATGCTCTAGCAAAGAAGTTTTCGTTACTCTCTGATTTTTTCAGCAGTCCTCGAGAGAAAGCATTTTCCAAGGTTTCAAAAGCTCCATCTTCGGAATTTAATATTTCTTGAATATATTGCTGGATAAGCTGTTTGTCTTCTATTTTTCTTAATTGAAAGCCATTTCTTTTAAGCCGTGCGATCACATCATTATAATTAGGCTTTATATCTTCAGAACCTAAAAAAGGTTGGTATGAATCGCACAATTCAAATAAATTTTGAAATTGCCAAAGAGACAACATCTTTTCGATTTCATCTTTTCCCCTTGGGTAACGATTATCAAATATTTGATATAGAGTTGAGAACTCAGCATCTTGTGCAATTGATTTATTTGTCAATTTTAATACTGTGTATTTACAATCACCCTCATATCGTGCGCTTTTAATTAAACAATCTAATACCTGAGAGTATTTATCTTTATAGTTAGCGAGACTATTATCGTATTCGTGGAGCAAGCTATTAAATTCCGCTAGCTCAGCATTATATTTAACCGTTGCTTGTTGAGATGCTTGCGAGCTAGGCTTTTTTGGTCTTTTAGGCCTTTCAGGCTTTACTGGGCTATATGCATAAAATAATTCAACTCTACCTTGCCGGTCCTCTATTTTTTCACTCTGTCCATTCGGGTTTGTTTTTAGAGCAACTTTTTGGGATAATCCGTCATAACGAATTTTATTTGCAAAGTTTATAATCTGTTTCGAGCACCGAAAATTATCCTTCTTTTCAATTTTCTTTATAAGGCCGTCATCAATGTATCGATTCACGTCGCCTACACCACCTTCGTATATTGCTTGCATACTATCTCCAAATAAACCTATGACAGGTCCATTTTTAGAAACTTTTCTTATAAAAACATCAATCACATTCGGCGCGGTATCTTGATATTCGTCTATGAATATATAGTCATATTTATCCGCCAGTATTTTTCTTAAGATCGTAAAATTTTCTATTAAAATACAAGTAATATCTAAAAGACCATCATGACCATAAGTTAGATGCGATAAACTATTAAATTGCGTTTCGTTATATCCAATTGACGTAAAGTCTTCTTTCTTAATGCTTGTTTTGATTTCTTTATTCAATGCATCTATTTTACCGTTCACGTCACCATTGTATGCTTCAAAGTCTTTATCATACTCTCTTTTACCTGTGACTTTTGGCATATTCTCTTTTTTTAATTGGAACAGCCGTTTAGCATATTTCTCATACGCTGCCTTATACTGATAATACTCGAACTGCTTGAAAGCTTTTTCATTATCATAATCATTCAAGAAAGTTCTGACGATTGGATTGATGCAGAATAACTGATCTATAACCTGATGAATATTTTTCTTATAATTCTTAATCAGCTGGTTCAAGAATGAGTGAATCGTAGAAATTGTGTACCTATCTCCAACACGATCAATAATTTGCTGAACGGCAAAATTTGTATGGGTAATACATGCTACGCGAGCATTAGGATATTTTTGAGATATATACGCAAGGGTTTTCTTTAGAGTTTCAGTTTTACCACTACCAGCCCCACCTTGTAGTACAAAATTTTTGCTGCTTTCCAAGCAATCATAAATAGCTTCAATTGGAGTTATTTCTGACATAACCACTCCAATCCGTCTTTGATGTACTTTGGCGTTGCCCACTCTTCATCTAAAACTAGAGCCTGATAAAGAATTGACGATGCAAAATCTGATTTTTTACCAATGATTTTTTCGGTTAAATCATAACTATCAAGGTTATCTTTTGTTAAACATGATGTATTAACCAAACCAGATAATTTTTCTCTTTTTTGACAAATTTTTTCTTTATTTATATGAATGAATGCATCCTCAAAACTTCGAGCATGATAGTCTTTCTCTTGCTGCTGATAACAACAATGTATCAAAGGATCGCTAGCTTTAAGATTTCCATCTTTAAGCTTCTGAATCCATTCTGGAAATTTATTATCTGTACTCTCTGGTGCAGATAAAAAGTACTTTAATGATGCATTACTCGTGTTTGTTCCATCAGCAACTTTACATGATTGATAACGTGTCTTTCCTTCTGGGCTAAATGTTGTGTCAATATCCGTAATGACTAATGTTTTTACACCAATGAAGTTCAAAAAATGTTTAAAAACTTTCGCATTAGCGCCGACTTCTAGCACACTGATATTTTGAGATTTGAGGTTTGTATCATTATTAGAGTCATACTGATCAATAAAATATGGCAACAACATTCTTTCTGTTGTTCCCTCAATAAAGATAACTTTAGAGGCAAAGAATAACTCTGCAGCATTTAGTGTGATATATTTCTTCAAAAAATTGAAATCATCCTGATCTGCATATTTTGAAGATAAATCGGTCCTAAAATTTTTAGCAATAACCTTTTTATCATCTTCACAGCATTGTAAAAATCGAATAAAAGAAAAATCACACCGACTAACCACATGAGATGAATGAGTGGTAACAAGCGTTTGGAGTTTTTCTTTAGCACTAAGCTCTTTAAGAGTCTTTTCAGCAAAAATATATTGCATCTGAGGATGTGTATGAGCTTCTGGCTCTTCTATAAAAAGAAGGTTTATATCCTTGTTTTCTGATTTGAAGTCTTGCTCCCTCAAATCAATTTGCAGTAAAAGATACAGTATGTTTAATATACCTAAACCATTCATATTCTCGGGGAGATTATTATCGTCTTCGCCGTAGACTACTTGGGAGTTGTTTTCTAACAGAACTTTAGTTTCGATATCTGATATTACACTTAAATCGTTTAACTCAAGAACACCTTTGGCTTTTTCTAAGAATTCCTTAAAAACAGGTTGATATTTTTCCGTCAAACACTTATCGATATCTGAAATTTCTTTTTCGACATCCTGAAAAGCTAATTCATTTGCTTTATCAATGTGATGAAAATACTGCCCTGTAATTATGGATATTGGCTTCTTGTTACTGTCAGAGCTGGCCACATTTCGTTTGGCGTGAATTATTTGTAAATTAATTAGATTTTTTATTTCTGAAAGATTTTTATCAACTTTATGACCTTGATCATATGAGCAATATGATTTCTTCAAATACCTAGACAGGTTTTTGCGAATATATTTAAATTTCAACTTTTCATCAACTTTACTTAAATCTGTAATTAGTATTTCACTATTAATTGAGCATTCAAACAAAATTGATATCTCCATCTGATTAGGGTCTAGATCTTGTATAAAACCAGAAAGCGTTTGCAGATTATCATTAGCATTGTATTTAATTGTCAGCTGTAATGATATTTTGAGATTTTCAAAATCAGTATCTTGGCTAATCCCCTCAATATCCTTTCTAAGGGACGTGTTAAAATCGTTATAAGTAAACGGTTTGTCTTCAAAAAACTTCTCAAGTATCACAAGAAGGGAGGTCTTGCCAGTATTATTCTTACCAACAAGTAAAGAAACCTTCTCCTCAAGATCCATTTCAACGTTTCTCAAAAGTCGAAAGTTTTTAATGTTTATTTTGGATATGTGCATATTTTCCCCTTGTACAATCCACTCATTATTAATGAGAAGAGATTCCTTCTTCGCTTCTTGTAAATGAATTGATAAACCTTACTCGTCTTGTCATTTCATCATCATATTTTAAAGAATAGCTTAATATGCCAAATAATGACATTATGATAATTAAAGAAATTAAGGATTATTTAAAGATTACTGGAAAGACAACTTACCGCTTTGCATCAAAGGGAAAACTGCTCGCATTTAAAGCTAGTGGCTTTTGACGTTTTAGAAAAATCAGAAATTAATACTTGGATTATTAAGCAAGAACAGCAAAAATAAGGGGAGGAATAAACATGACAAGCAGCGAACAACGCAAAGCCCTGCAAAACCAGATCTGGAAAATCGCTAATGATGTTCGTGGTGCGGTGGATGGCTGGGACTTTAAGCAGTATGTTCTTGGCACACTTTTCTACCGTTTTATCAGTGAAAACTTTACCAACTACATTGAAGCTGATGATGAAAGTATCAATTATGCCAAGATGGCTGATTACGCCAGAGATTAAAGATGATGCCATCAAAACTAAAGGTTATTTCATCTATCCTCACCAGCTGTTCGCCAATATTACTGAAACCGCCGACACCAATGAAAGCCTGAACGCAGACTTGGGGAAGATATTTACCTAGATTGAGGCATCTGCCAGTGGTTATCCTTCAGAAGACGCTATCAAAGGCTTGTTTGCGGATTTTGATACCACCAGCAACCGCCTTGGCAGCACTGTCAAAGACAAAAATTACCGCCTAGCAAAAGTGTTAAAACGCGTGGCGGAGCTAGAATTTGGGGATTTCTGGGACAATAAAATTGACCTGTTCGGCGATGCCTATGAATACCTAATCTCTAACTATGCCGCCAATGCGGGTAGATCGGGTGGCGAACTCTTCACCCCGCAGTCATCAGCTAGCTTATGGGTTACCCAGTGTTTAACATTACCACTCCCTCCAGTTAGCAAGGGAACTATCCCAACATCATCTAAACTGAATGCAATACGACCTGCATCTTTCAGAGTTTGGGTTGTATGGCGCAAGAAGATTACATCTGACTTTCCCTCTACCAAGATAACGCCCTTATCTCACACAATTTATCCAGCGTGCGATTAGCTACATCTAGTACACTCTGTTTAACCTTCTCTTCAAGGGAAGAAATCTGTTCTTGCAATGCTGCTTGAGCATCCTTCACAGCCTGCTGGAGTGGGTTTTTTGCTTCTGCATCACCGTCACTGCTTTCACGGTCAGCTTTAAATAGGGCAAATGTTGGGAGTTGATCTTGAATTTTATCCCAAACTGATTTTCCGTCTGGTGATAACCCCTTACCAACATCCAATAATGTTTCAGTGAGAGTTAAAGGTTGAGAAGCATCTCGAATGGCCTTCCGCCAGAGAGAGGCAACACGTTTATCAATAACATCATCCTCAACACCATAATCTTTACCAAGTTTCTTTAATTCCGATAATTTCAGGCCAAGCAGATTACTTAACTTTTCATCGGTTAGATGTTCTTAAACGCATAATTAATCTCCTATTCAAAAGGTTACAGCAAAAGGGTTGAATTGCTTCTTGAGGCCACTTTAGAACGAGAGCAGACATCACCGATTACTTTGCCCATTAATCGTAATTATAATTATAAAGAATAGCTTAATATGCCCAATTATGACATTATCACGGTTAAAGAACTCGCTGATTATTTGAAGATTACTGAAAAAAACGGCTTGCCGCTTTGCGTCCGAAGGGAAAAGTGCCAGGCTTTAAAGTTGACAGCACATGGCGATTCAAAAAATCAGAAATTGATGCGTGGATAAAGCGTCAATCAAAGGCTACAACAACACAAGAATGTGAAAATAGATGAGCATAGAACAAACATTTTTAAAAGAACTCAATAACAAACTCTGGAAAGCGGCGGATAAACTCCGCTCCAGCCTAGATGCCGCCAATTACAAGCACATTGTTCTGGGGTTAATCTTTCTAAAATACGTATCCGATGCTTTTGAAGAGCGTCAAGAACAACTCTTGGAGCTATTCAAAAATGCCGCTGACGATAACATTTATCACCTGCCATCCATTAGTTATAATTCTGAAGAATATAACAAAATTATTGAAGCAGAACTGGAGATGATCGACTATTACCAAGAAGCTAATGTAATCTGGGTTCCGCTACATGCGCGCTGGTCAGATTTAAAGAAAAAAGCCGCACGCCCAATCGGCGATGTGGTGTGGCAAAACGCTAAAGGCGAAGATGTCAAACTCCGCTCCATTTCATGGCTGGTCGACAATGCACTAGACGAGATCGAGAAATCCAACCCCAGGCTTAAAGGTATTTTGAATCGTATCACTCAGTATCAGCTAGAAAATGAAAAGCTTATGGGGCTGATTAACATATTCTCGGACACCAGTTTTAGTAAGGCCAAATATAATGGACAGAGCTTAGATTTGCACAGCAAAGATATTCTCGGCCATGTTTACGAATACTTCCTTGGCGAGTTTGCCTTGGCTGAAGGTAAGCAAGGCGGGCAATATTACACCCCTAAAAGTATCGTAACTCTGTTTGTAGAAATGCTTGAGCCATACGCGGGGCGTGTTTATGACCCTGCCATGGGAAGTGGTGGTTTCTTTGTCTCCAGCGATAAATTTATCCAAGAGCACGCCAAAGAAAAACACTACGACGAGGCAGAACAGCTTAAAAGAATCTCCATTTTCGGCCAAGAAGCCAACCCAACAACCTGGAAACTCGCCGCCATGAACATGGTGATCCGTGGCTTGGATTTCAATTTTGGTAAAAAGAATGGTGATACATTCCTAGATGACCAGCACCCAGATCTACGCGCGGATTACGTGATGTCCAATCCTCCATTTAATGTGAAGGACTGGTGGCATTCCAAACTAGAGGGCGACGCCCGCTGGAGATACGGCAGACCCCCTACAGGCAACGCCAACTTTGGCTGGATTCAACATATGCTCCATCACCTTGCGCCAACGGGTACAATGGCGCTGTTGCTGGCCAATGGTTCGATGAGCTCAAACACCAACGATGAAGGTGCGATTCGCCAAAAATTGATAGAAGCAGACTTGGTAGAGTGTATGGTGGCCCTTCCTGGGCAGCTCTTCACCAACACGCAAATCCCAGCGTGTATCTGGTTTTTAACAAAAGATAAAACAAACGGCTTGCGCTTCAATGAAACTAAACGCGATCGCAGCGGCGAAACACTGTTCATTGATGCGCGTAATCTTGGCTTTATGAAAGACCGAGTCTTACGCGACTTCACCCCAGAGGATATCGCCAAAGTTGCTGACACATATCATGCATGGCAAAGTGGCAAAGGATACGAGAATGAAGCGGGTTTTTGTTTTTCTGCACAACTGGAAAACATCAAAAAGAATGACTTTGTTCTTACCCCTGGGCGCTATGTCGGCGCACCAGAGACGGAAGATGACGGCGAACCATTCCCTGAGAAAATGGCACGTCTCACCGCCCAACTTACCGAGCAATTCGCCAAAGGTGACAGGTTAGAAGCAGAAATTAAAAAGAACTTGGCGGGGTTGGGATTTAAAATATGAAACTAGAAATCACATCATTAAAAAATGCCGTGCAATCACTGAAAATCGCTCTGGATGAGTTTGAGAAAACACAAAACGTTTTTGTCAAAGACTCTTGTCTACAACGCTTTGAATATACGTATGAGCTATCTCATAAACTATTAAAACGCCAGCTAGAAGCCATGTCTGCCGCTGCCGAAACGATTGATACAATGAGCTTTCAACACCTGATAAGGCATGGTGCAGAGACAGGGCTGCTGCTTCACAGCTGGGATGTCTGGAAAAAGTATCGTGAGGCACGAAATGCAACCAGCCATGCCTATAATGAAGAAAAGGCAAATGAGGTCTTTGAAATTATCCCTGATTTTTATCGAGAAGCAAAATATCTGTTAGAAAAATTAGAAACGCACAATGAGCAATAAAATTGACATTCGCCCCGATCATTTAGAGATTGTACAAGATATTTTGCACGAACATTTACCGCGCGGCGTTAAAGTTTGGGTGTTCGGCAGCCGCGCGACATGGAAAGCCAAAGATTTCTCTGATCTGGATTTAGCGTTAGAGGGTCAAGCGAAGCTCCCAAACGATTTGATGATTGATCTGGAAACAGCCTTTGATGAATCAGACCTGCCCTGGAAAGTTGACCTGCTGGACGTTCACAATACGACCGATACATTTTTAAAGGCAATAAAGCAGGATAAAGTGGCGTTTTCTTTGAAAAAGGGGGGCGGCATGCGTGAATTAATACCCTTAAATAATTTTATACTTTTGCAGCGTGGTTTTGATCTCCCCAAGAAGGATAGAAACAATGGTAATGTTCCTGTAGTCGCATCTACAGGGATCGGCGGCTACCATGATCAAGTAAAAGTAAAAGCTCCTGGAGTTGTAATCGGCCAAAGTGGAAGTATCGGCGGCGGACAATATATCACTGAAGACTTTTGGCCTTTGAACACAACGTTATGGGTTAAAGATTTTAAAGGGCATGATCCTCGTTTTATTTATTATCTTCTGAAAAACATTGATTTTTCAACCTTCAACGTAGGATCTGGTGTTCCCACTTTAAATCGTAATCACCTATCTAGCATTTTAATAAGCGATATGGGCTTGGAAGCGGAGCAGCGTATTGCAAAAATAATTGGCAATCTCGACGATAAAATTGAGAATAACCGGCGGATGAATGCGACGTTGGAAGGAATGGCACAGGCGATTTTCAAAAGCTGGTTTGTCGATTTTGACCCTGTCCATGCGAAAGTAGAAGCCCTTAAAAATGGCGGCAGTCAAGACGACGCCCGCCTCAAAGCCATGTGCGCGATCAGTGGTAAAACAAGCGAAGCCCTAGAGCACCTCAAATCTGAAAACTTTGAGGCCTACGCCGAGCTTCACCGCACCGCTGACGCCTTCCCCTCTGCCTTCATCGACTCCCCCCTCGGACAAATCCCTAAGGGCTGGGATAGTGTTTATTTCTCTAATATTGTAGAAAAGTACATAGATAATAGAGGTAAAACTCCACCACTTTCTGAGCTAGGAATTCCTTTACTTGAGGTAAAACATCTTCCAGATGGAAAAATAAAGCCATCTTTGAATACTGAAAAAAGAGTAAATCAGGATACTTATGATTCTTGGTTTCGCGCACATTTGGAAAAGGAAGATATTATAATTTCTACCGTCGGCACGATAGGTCGACTTTGCATGGTGCCGGAAGGCACAAAAATGGTTATTGCTCAAAACCTTTTAGGGCTAAGGTTTAATAGCCATAAAGCATCACCTTATTTTATGTACTATCAGATGAACTCCTCCAGATTTAGGCATGATATAGAGTCCAGACTTGTAATCACAGTACAAAAGAGCATCAAAAGAAAAGACATGGAAACAATAGATCTATTGCTTCCAAGTATAGAAATTCAACATGCTTTTGAAAAAATCATTAAACTATTTGTAACTATTCAATTAAGAGACGAAAACCAATCCCTCGCCGAAATACGCGATGCGCTGTTACCAAAATTGCTTTCAAGTGAAATTGATATAAATAAGGAGAATGTTTAAAATGGAAGAAATTGTTGAATTTGCTGACATTAAAGAAATTTACCATAAAGGGTCTTTATTGCTTGGGAATGGTTCCAGTATTGCAGTAGATAAGGGTTTTTATTATTCGTCTCTATTCGATAAAGCCGGTGAACTGGGGCATCTCACGGATCAGGTACAAGATGTATTTAAAAAATTCAAAGTAAATGATTTTGAGCTTGTTCTGAGGTACTTGTGGCAAGCGACGCTGGTAAATAACGCGTTGGACTTAAAAAGTAGTGTCATAGAAGATGCCTGTAAAAACGTAAGAGAAGCATTAATTAAAACAATTAGAGACACCCATGTTGATTATAATAAAGCAGAAAGCCATCTTGAGCCCATTTATACTTTTATGCAAAAATTTACAACCGTAATTTCATTAAACTATGATCTTATTGTTTATTGGGCTGCTCAATTAGGAAACAGAACTTTAGGAACTTGGTTCAAGGATTGTTTTCTAAATTCTTCTTTTGAAGATAATTGGGAAAAACTTTATAAGTTTTATTCAAATACAGATGGTTCTACTTTATACTTTTACCCACATGGAAACTTGGTTCTTAAAAGAGATAATTTTTCAGGAGAAAAAAAAATAAAATCCAATGAGAATAATAACCTCTTAGATACTATTTTGAAAAAATGGGAAACAGATAATCTTGTACCTGCTTTTGTTTGTGAAGGTACAGAAAATAAAAAACGTGATGCTATTTCCAGTTGCAACTACTTTAAACGTGTTTTTTACGAAGTAATACCCTCGTTAGAAGACACACTGGTTGTATATGGGTGGGGTTTCGGTAAAGAAGATACCCATATTATTAAACAAATAGCTAAATCTCAGATTAAAAAAATCGCTGTATCCATTTATAATAACGACCAAGAATTAGTAAGAGAAGTTAAAGGTAAGTTAAAAGATTTAAAATTGGAAAAACTTGTGTTCTTTAACTCAGCAAGTAAAGGCTGTTGGAATAATAAAACAGAAGAGACACCAAAATGAACGAAGCGCAACTTGAAAATAATTGCCTAGCTTGGTTTGAACAAATAGGATGGGACGTTGTTTATGGCCCCGACATTGCGCCTGATAGCGACAATCCTGCGAGAGAAAACTACACTCAAGTTGTCTTAAAAGACGTATTAACAGCCAGTATTAATCGCATTAATCCGCACCTGCCTGAAGAATGCACCGAGCAAGTTTTATCGGTTGTCTTGAAACCCCATAGCCTAGATTTACTCGTCAATAACCGCGCTTTTCACAAAATGTTGATTGAAGGTGTTCCTGTTCAATATAAACAAGATGGTGAAGTTAAGTACGATCAGGCATTTTTAATTGACTTTGAGGTCGCTAAAAACAATCGCTTTCAAGCAATTAATCAGGTCACAGTTAAAGGGATAAAACAGCCGCGCAGACCCGATATTGTGTGTTTCATTAACGGTCTTCCCATTTCTGTTATAGAACTTAAAAGCCCAAGCAATGAGCATATTAATATTTGGGATGCTTTCAATCAAATTCAAACTTACAAAGATGAAATCAGCGATTTATTTATCTTCAATCAAGCCAATGTGATTAGTGATGGATTTACGGCGCGTGTTGGATCACTAACCGCAAACAAAGAGTGGTTTATGCCTTGGCGTACAGTAAAAAATGAACATGATCAGCCTGTTGTTGAATGGCAATTAGAGACAATGGTTCGCGGCTTTTTTGATCCCGAATTATTGTTAAACTATATTCGATATTTTGTCATTTTTGAAAATGATGGCGGAAGTATCATTAAAAAGATCGCAGGATATCACCAATTCCATACTGTGCGTAAAGCGGTCAAAGAAACTATTAAAGCTTCGTCAAAAGATGGGGATAAGAAAGCTGGTGTTGTTTGGCATACGCAAGGGTCTGGTAAAAGTATTTCCATGTGTTGTTACGCGGGCCTGTTAGTGCAACAAAAAGAAATGAACAACCCAACCCTCATTGTGGTGACTGACCGCAATGACCTGGACGACCAGCTCTTCCGTACTTTTAGTAATGCCAAAGAGCTTCTGAAACAAAGTCCTGTTCAAGCTGATGGACGCGATGAGCTGAGACGTCTTTTAACGGAGAGAGAGACTGGCGGCATTATTTTCACCACCGTTCAAAAGTTCTCACTGCTAGATGATGAAGATAAACATCCAATACTCAATGACAGACATAATATCGTTGTGATCTCTGATGAAGCGCACCGAAGCCAATATGGACTCAAGGCCACGCTTAATAAAAAGGGTAAATATAAATACGGCTACGCCAAGCATATGCGAGATGCCATACCAAATGCGGCATTTATTGGCTTTACAGGAACACCTATATCCTTTGACGATAAAAACACAGAATCTGTATTTGGTAATTACGTCTCCATTTATGATATTAAAGATGCTGTAGATGATGGCGCAACTGTACCAATCTATTATGAATCTAGGCTAGCTAATCTTGATATTAACCATGAAGAAATAGAAGCTCTATCTGACAGGGTTGATGAAGTTATCGAAGATGAAGAAGACATCGGCACCAGAGAAAAGACAAAGGGTGAATGGAGCCAATTAGAAAAGCTTGTGGGAGCAGAACCTAGATTAAAGAAAATTGCAAAAGACTTGGTCACGCATTTTGAAACCCGTAATAAATCAATGGATGGAAAAGCCATGATTGTGGGGATGAGTCGACAGGTTTGTGTGCATTTGTACGATGAAATTATAGCTTTGCGGTCAAATTGGCATGATGCCGACCCAACAAAGGGGGCGATTAAGATTATTATGACTGGCTCAGCTTCTGATCAAGGAGTACTTCAGCCCCATATATACAATACAAAAACCAAGCAAGGTCTTGAAAAAAGGTTTAAAGATATCAACGATCCTTTAAGGGTCGTCATTGTAAGAGATATGTGGCTTACTGGCTTTGATGCGCCATGCTGTCACACGATGTATATTGATAAGCCCATGAAAGAACATAACCTTATGCAGGCCATTGCACGTGTCAACCGTGTGTTCAAAGATAAGCCTGGGGGGCTGGTTGTTGATTATATCGGGATTGCAAATGAGCTTAAAAAAGCCCTTAAAATATATACGCATGCAAAAGGAAAAGGTGCCCCAACTTTAAATGCGAAAGAAGCTCTCTCCACCCTTCTCAAAAAACTGGATACCGCACGTGGTATGTTTGCAAAAAACGCCAAAACGGAAGGTTTTGATTATTCAGAATATGAAACGAAGGCTCAAAGCCTTTTAATGCCTGCGGCTAACTACATTTTATCATTAGAGGATGGTAAAAAACGATTTTTAAATATCGTTCTTGCCATGACCAAAGCATATTCCCTTTGCTGCACCTTAGATGAAATAAAAGGAATTAAAACCGAGATTGCTTTCTTTTCCGCTTTAAAGGCTGTAATCACTAAATTTACGACGGTTGATAAAAAACTTAACTACGAGGAGAAAAACTCAGCGCTCAAACAAATTTTGGACAACGCGATTGTAGTGGAAGATATCTCTGATGTTTTTGAATTTTGCGGATTAGATAAACCCGATATCAGTTTATTATCAGATGAATTCTTAGAAGATGTCCGTAAAATGCCAGAAAAGAATTTGGCTGTAGAGCTCTTAGAGAAACTCTTAAAAGATCATATTCGTGCAAAAATGAGAACTAACGTTGTTCAGGAAAAGAAATATTCTGACCGCCTTTATGAAACTCTTAGGAAATATAACAACCGTTCCATTGAATCAGCGCAGGTTATTGAAGAGCTTATCCAAATGGCCAAAGAATTCCAAGATGATCTTAATCGCGAAAGTAAACTTGGTTTAAATAGTGATGAGATTGCGTTCTATGATGCGCTTGCCAATAATGAAAGTGCATGTCGTATGCTGGGGGATGAAACCTTAAAGAAAATAGCTATAGAAATTACAGATAAACTCCGAAAATCAACAACTATTGATTGGCAGGTAAGAGACAGCGTTAGAGCGAGATTACGTATTCTCGTGCGCCGCTCCTTACAAAGGTACAAATATCCGCCAGATCAAGAAAAAGCTGCTATCGACTTGGTTTTAAAGCAAGCTGAAGTGCTCTCAAATTCATGGACAAAGTAGAAAGATAAAACGGCCTTAAATTTAAATAATACAGTTTGTAAGTTCCTTAAAAATAATAAAGAACATAAATATAAGGCCCGTCAGATTGCGGAATGGATATCATTCGGCATACCCGAATAAATCTGCTACGCAATATGGCGAAAAAATCTAAGATTTGGATACTTAGTTGCTAGATAACTTGTGACAAGGGAAAAGACCCTATTGAACCTATTATTGAGAGTTTTAATGAACGTTGGTTTAAAGGCTAGATCGCAACGCCTATTATCAAAGAAGAGCTAGACGAAGATATGGCGGAGGACTATCGAAAGTAAAAAGTTAGATTATCACCAGCGTGCCAAACGCGAACGCGCATTTGATGAATTCCATGGGTTGATCAAGAGCTTCTTGTAAGGTCTAATAGTGTTTATCAGCATATTTATGCAACTTACAGACTGGGTTATAGCTTATGCATTTAGAAAAAATTATATTATCAAACTTTAGATGTTTTAATGAAAATGAAACTCAGATCCTCCTTGAGGAAGATCTGAGTTGTTTTGTAGGCAATAACGGATCAGGAAAAACTACACTTATTGTTGCTCTTAAACGTCTTTTTGGGTCATCACGAGAAGATCGCTATATCACACGAGATGACTTTTATCTCGCTCCCAATGAAGATCATAAAAGCATTAATGGAAGAGAATTATATTTAGAAGTTATTTTCTCATTCCCCGAACTTGAGGGGCGGGTCGAAAAAGTACATGAAGTCTGTCCTGCTTTCTATCCAGTCATTTATGCTGATGAGGAAGACGGTAAGCTTCAAGCGCGCATGCGCCTTGAAGCACAATGGGAAGATACAGAATATGAAGATGAAGTCCAATCTAAAATATACTGGATTACAACATCTCAAAAAGTGGAGTTTGGAGAAAGTTCAGACTTTAAGTTTCCAGTTTCATCACACGACAGAAAACATATTAAGTTGAGATATGTGCCTGCCTTTAGAGATTCAAAAGCCATGCTAAAAAATGAAGTGAGAGTTCTTACCAAAACTCTTGAAGATTACACAGAAATATCTAGCGAGAGTGAAAATAAAATAGAAACCCATAGCAAGAACCTCAGTGATGAAATTCAAAAACTTACTGCCATCGAAATAACAACGGGTATACTTAAAGATATCTGGAGCCAAATTCATGACGAAACATTAGCCCATTATCAAAATCCAAAACTAGAAGCAACGCCTACTAAAATAGGAGAGCTGCTAAGGTCAATATCAATTAAACTTTCTCCATCAGAAGATGGGGGAAGCCGAGATATAAGCGAGCTAAGCGACGGTCAGATATCTCTATTATATTTTACTTTAGCTATCGCGCTTTATGATATTGAACAAAAGCACCATGCAGGAAAAGCAGAGGGCTTTAAAACTCTAGATAGAGACATACCTGTATTTACAATATTTGCATTCGAGGAGCCTGAGAACCACCTTTCGCCTTATTACCTAGGAAAAGTCCTTCAAACTCTACAAACAAAAACAAAAACTCTCAAAGCCACCGGCATAATTACATCTCACTCTTCCAGCGTTGTACGTCGTATGGATAGAGTTGAACAGATTAGGTATTTTCGCCAAGATACAATATCTGATCACCGGCATTCTGTAGTGAAAAGTATTTTATTACCTTCGAAAAAAACTGAAGAAGACTATAAGTATATTAATCAAGCGGTTCTAGCACACCCAGAATTATACTTTTCTAAGCTAGTTCTGTTAGGAGAAGGTGATTCAGAAAAAATTATTATTCCTCAACTGGCTAAAAAACTAGGTTTTGACCTAGATCCTTCATTTGTATCTTTTATTAAGTTAGGAGGCCGACATGTGAATCACATGTGGCGACTATTATCAGATCTAGAACTACCATTTATGACTTTACTAGATATGGATTTGGGTAGAAGTGGAGCGGGCCCAGCACGCATCAAATATGCAATTGATGAGTTAAAGAAAATTGAAAAGAAATTTTCATCTCCATCTGGCATAACGGCTGAAGATATTGAACAACAAAGCTTAACTTTTAAAACGTTGGAGCCTTTTGCTATTGAGCTTGAAGATTCCGATGTCTTTTATTCTTATCCGCTTGATCTAGATATGGCAATGATTCGCTCTTTCCCAGGTCAATACAATGCTTCTAATGCGCGCGAGAGCCAGAGAACAGACCTAGTTAGAACTGTTCTTGGCGAAGCTCATGAGGATGATAATAAGTATAATGATAACGATTGTAAAACTTATTCTGATGAAGAGCTAAAAAAATATCGCCATCTCTTTTGCACAAAAAGTAAAGTGTCGTCTCATTATCAAGCAATGGCTGAGATAGTGCAGCTTGAAGATAATGATGTTAAAGATAAATGCCCCGATTTTATAACACGACTTATTAAAAAAAGTTCTAAACTTCTTAAAAGAGGTGAAGATGAGTAAATATCTATCTACTAAATTATGGCAGCCTAGTGATGGGTTTATAACGACAGAGACAGTAGAAAAAACTATTAAAGAAGATCAGAAAAACTTAGGTGTTCTTGCAGGCCCTGGAGCGGGGAAAACTGAGATTTTAGCGCAACGTGCAAGTTTCTTACTACAAATTCGTGCATGTAAATCACCTCAAAAAATATTAGCCTTAAGTTTTAAAGGTGATGCTGCTAACAATATCAAAAAACGCGTAAACTTGAGATGTGGCAAGGAATTAGCACGCAGATTTGATTCATCGACATTTGACGCATTTTTTATCTCTCTTGTACGCCGTTTTTCTTGTTTATTACCCCAGTGGGTTAAGATTCCTCAAGATTTTGACATTTATTCTTTTGATAAAAACTGGTGGGAGAATTTTGAAAGAACAGAACTAGATGGTCAGCCATGTAAGTATAAAGCCACCTCTACAAAACATAATTTACATGCCCCTTTGGATTTAAGCCAAAAACCAGACAAAGAAATGTTGAAGATATGGAACTACTGTGCTGAGAAGAAAATAGCCGATTATCACATGTGTCGTTCTATGGCGTTTACGATTATCAAAAATCATAAACAAGTTAAAAACTTAATCCTATCAACATACAAATACTTGTTTCTTGATGAGTTTCAGGACACAACAGATCCACAATATGATTTTGTAAAAACAATTTTTAAAGATAGCGATACCATCATCACAGCAGTTGGTGATACAAACCAAATGATAATGGGCTGGGCTGGAGCTAATCCTAAAAACTTTGAAAATTTCAAGAATGATTTTAATTCAGAGATAATTTCATTGGCTATTAATCACCGTTCTAATCCGAAAATAATAGAACTTATAAACCATGTTATAAAAGATCTCACTCCTGCCGATGAATCCCCAATAATCTATAAGGGAACCAGAAAAGATGTTCCATACTCCAACTGTATCGGAGGCAAGATTTTCGATAGCATCGATAATGAGGCAATTTTTGTTTCCAAATATATAAATTATTTAATAAAAAAAGACCCTAATTTATTACCAAACGACTTTGCTCTGATATTAAGACAAAAAGCAAAAGATTACTTTGATAAAGCTGTAAATGCTTTTGAAAGTAATGCTTTAAACCTTCGTAATGAAGATGCTCTAGTTTTTAAAAATGGAGTAACGATACAAGATCTTATGTCCGAACCTATTGCTAATTTCTGGATTCTCCTCATAAAACAAAAAATAGGATATATAAATTATACTCAGGAAAAAGACCTTGAGAGCATCGTAGCGTCTTTGACAGGTTATGATCTGGATAAAGATCGAGACTATAGAAAGCTAAAAGAATATATTCATGGATTACTAGAGTGCGTTGACCTTTCAAATTCCATAAAAGACATCTTCACGCAAATTATAAACAATATTGGGAAGGAAAAAATAAAATCTGTTTTTCCGCAATATAGGTCTCAATATTTAAATAAGGTTTACGAATCGTTTTATATTCTTTTTCAGAATAGTCTCGATAAAGAACAGCAAAATATAAAAAAGGCCATAGAGAATTATGAGGGCGTGAACCAAGTTAAGCTTATGACCATACATAAAAGTAAAGGCCTTGAATTCAATACTGTCTTTTTTGTCAACTTTAATCACAAAGCTTGGTGGGCATTAAAAAGAGCTGTCAATGTAAAAAATCAAGAAAAAATAAGAGAAGAAATAAGAGAAGAAAAAAGTTCTTTTTTTGTTGGTCTATCTAGAGCAAAGGAAAATCTTTTCTTTACCAAAAGCACAGGCAAATGGCCTCCGATTATTACAGACTTATTGAACAGTTCAAAGCTTGTTTTTAAAATGGATGAGATTTAAGCATCATATCTTATAAAACACAGTCTCAACCTTCCACCGCCGGATAAGTCCTTTGAGCTTACGGCCACCCGCCCAGACCCAGCGCATGGATTGCTCTGGCACATCGGCGTGTTCTTCACGGTTAATTTTACGGCGCAGGGTTGAAGCGCCCCACCGCCCAGATTGTAGGTAAATGACACCAACGACCGTCTGTTAGCGGCACGTTAATTAAACGAAGGACGGCACGCTCTGCAATCATGGCATGTGATGTTTTTACGCTCTAGCATCAACGTAAAGCGGTCAATGCCACACTGTTTTGCTCTAGAGAAACTCAACCTATCGACACTGACGGGTATCCGGTGACAAACAGCATAAACTGGAGAATATCAATGCGTGGGCAGAGGTTCTGAAGGGAAAATGTGGTGAGCGAAACTCGTTCAGGGTGATAGTAGGTGAACATTGAGCTCGCGTCTTAAGAGAGAGGAATATTTCTCCCTCTCGTTGATAATGTAACCCTCAGTTGAGGGTTTAACGTACATATTTGAATGATGTGAATCAATTCCTTTATGACAGAGTGCGCATAAAACTAATAAATTGCGGAGGGAATTGTCAGACTTTACGCCATTTATATGGTGCGTGTGTAACCCTGCCTTTTTTCCAGACATATCAACATTGCACTTTGAGCAGCGCCACTGCTGCTCTTCTCTAAGGCGGCAAGATATTTTTGGGAAATCATCTGTATACCCACCACTCTTAGCATTTTTCGCAAGCGTTCTTGGTAAATGCCGCATTACTGTCAGATTACCATCATTTTCATCTAGGAACTCGCTGACAACGAACTGTTCCACCATAGTAAGGCGATCTCTTTTCGCTGTCTTCAGACTAAAACTCTTATACTCAAGCGCATTAAGACAGTTCTGACACGGAAATAATCGAACATCCTCTAACATGTGCCGCTCACCGAACTGTTGGACTTCCTGAGCATCACGCTCCAGCGCTTCAACTCTAAATAAATTAGATGGGGAGCGAGAGAGGACATACCGGTCAAAGCGTTTGATACGTGTCATATGCTCTAAGGTTCTGCACCATGTAAGGTGAAACTTAGGGGTAGACTTCGAAGGTTCGTTATTCTCAAGATCGAATGAGGGAGAAGTCGAGTTCAAAATGTAAAGAATAGCGAGATGTTCGCCTCGGTAAGTTAAATAGGGTCCGACAGATTGAATGTCGTCTTTTTCGACAATAATCCCTGTTGTCTTCAGTTCACGCTCAATATCCCTACGTTTTTCTATGGGTTGGTCGAACGAGAGGGTTGTCTCAGGAGCGTTTAGTCGCTTCCTGAGTTTCTCCAGTCCATCAAAACTACTCTTTAATTCCACCGGTCTTTACCTCTGAAACTAAATCAAGGAGTCGTTCCTCTGCCCTTGTACGCAAACGGAATTCTACCCTTCTTGATGCTGCGTAGTCTTCAACTCCCCCATCAATGAAAATCTTCTTGCTAGACGACATACCGTGCGCTGTAACATGGGTATATGACCAATCTAAATAGTCCTGGTCTTCCAGAATAGCGGGGAGGTTTAAAGCATATTTCATTACATTACGGGAACGGTTTTGAGAAAGTTGGGTGTTATATAGGTAACCCGATAACTCGTCGTCAAATCGGCGCACCGAACTGTCTGTATGCCCCTCAATGCGCAACTCACTTATTGACTCCATATATTCATAGACCACCGCCATCAGTCTTGGATAGAACTCTGAAAGCACGGCGGAGAATTCTGGAGATAGTCTGGCACTATTAACCTCGAAATTTGAGTCGTTATCGAAAGATATTAAGAGACCATCATCACAAATAGACATATCCCATTTATTAGTCTCTTTTGCAAATTCACGCTTTAGGTCAGCGCAAATTTCATCGCTTACATCTGAAACCTCACTGAAATACTTGCTTAAGTTTTCAATATAGATGATGGAGATAAATAGAAAAACCATCATCAGTCCCGCCATCATGTCTGAGACTGAAATCCACTGTTCGTCTTGCGTTAATCGCTGGGAGAACATATTATTCACCGACTAATGCTGCTGGTCAATTCAATAATCTTCTGGGCATTCTCTTCATACGTCGTAACAAATGTGTCAGTTATCGATGTAAGATTATTGCCCATCTTGTTAATTGCTCTCTGTAACTGTTGCTGCATGCCTTTATCTAAGTCCTGCAGACTTTGGTTCATCGCCTCTACATTTTCCGCCACAGACTGATCTATTCGTGACTGTATATCCCTAGCGACCTGTTCTTGTTTCGTTGAGAATTCATCAATGATCTGACCAACCCGTTTAGCAACTGTCTCCGTGGATCCGAGCACGTTGTCTGCAGCCATATTCAGACTATCCAGTACGCCTTGGAATTTTTCCATCTGGCGTGTAAAGTTTTGCTCAGTTTGATCAGGCGATGACTTTACTATCGACCCAAGATTTTCCGTAAGGTCTTTCGT
The DNA here is from genome assembly GCA_965218375.1 of Alphaproteobacteria bacterium. Classification (GTDB taxonomy): domain Bacteria; phylum Pseudomonadota; class Alphaproteobacteria. The sequence continues at coordinate 1,570,497 of OZ244618.1, read as the reverse complement.
TTCACCAATTTGGGTTCTGAGCACTTCCAATTGCGCGTCGATCGACTGTCGCATTCCAGTCGTCATGCTTTCAATCGACTCACGCAACTCGGGTACCGCATTTTTCGCAGACTCCCTCAGTTCGTGCAGAGAACCGATTCCTTCGTACAACTCAGCAACTCGTATCTCAGTAGCATTAAATACAGTTTCGACTGATTCCATGTGTGATGGTATCTTCGCCGTGGTTGCTTCGACATTCTGAATCCCCTTCTGCGTTTCCTGAAAGGCAAGTGTCAGGACCTCGACTTGGTTCTTATACTCCTCCTGCCATTTAAGGAGTGCGCCCACCGCCTCATTGAGTTGCTTAAAGTTTTCACCAAACTGTTCTGTTATTTTCTGATTGAAGTCTGTGATGACTTCTTCCAATGCTTTTACTAACGCTTTTGTTCCGTCTTCCGCCATCTTTTCGGCGAAATCTCGGAAGTCATTTCGTAATTTTCCAAACTGTGTTGATAGGCTCGCGTCTCCTTCACCGACGAGGGCATCTCTCACAAGAAGAATATTTTCATTCATCTGCTTTAACTGGTCGTAGAGTTCACCTACGCCTATCTCACCTGCAGAGGAGCGTCTATTATTAAATGCAATTACGAATCGGAAAAAAACCGATAAGAACAAACCAAAAACGGATGATAAGAAAGCGAGTTGCAAGCCAGATAGGAATTTTGGAACAGCGCTATTGATCGAATTCACATCGAAATTCGATAAGGCGATTAATATGCCTAAGAACGTAAAGAAAATTCCGAGAGAGGTAAGTGTATTAGGTGCAATTGCGGCAATTTGTGCGAGAAACCCTTGTTTCTTGCCCACACCAAATAACGCTGCTAGGAAAAAAAGTAAGATTATTGATACCGCTATAATCTGAGGTGGGTCTAATGTGTGCATCGCATTCCTACATTTTTATTCGCCAAGGATTTATTTTTAAGACCTTATTCTTCCTTTGTTAGAGCCTGACCGAAAATTAAGTTGGTTGGTTTCAGTTATTTATGATTCTCTGTAGTTTGAAAAGACGACTAAGTATTATATGTCCTAGACGTAAACCACTTGTATCCACTGTAACTGGCGAGCATTACCTTATGCAAGCGATTTTACGGACAATGAATGAGAAATTATATCTGTACTTTTGGAGCACGCTAGCAACGTAGGGCACACCTGTACGTAGGATATGCGCGAGATATGGATGCGATAGAGTGTGTTGGCGCATACGGCCGTGTCTGACCGAAGAAAGACGCCACACTCAGCGGGGATGGGTGCCTTGGATAGGTTGGCCGAGCTGCATCTGATCGCCGACCAGAATGATGTTCTTGGTCGCTGTGGCCATGGCAACCACATTGGTGGTAACAACTTGCCCCGCCTCATCAATAAACAAATAATCCCCCTGAAAACAACGAAAATCAAGTTTTATGTTGCAACACATTGTGCTGCTTTGATTTCCGCTCTTGGCATATTTTCAATCCTAATGATGAAAGTACCGTACCAATCGTGCGTTCGAATCCCTGTTTGGGATTCATTAGAAACTGATAATTGTTAGGGAACGCCAAACCATGATTATATCAACTCTATCCGTCTTTCAACAAAGTTGTTTTATGATAACATGCAAGAGATTGGTATTGACCAAAGAAAGGATACACCTGCATTCTAGATTTGGTGCTAGGTTGATAACCGACTTGCACAACAAAGTTCCAATACCTAAATTAGTTGATTTAGGGTCAATATAGCGAGTTAATTCTGACATAGGTGTATAAGCTTTTCGTTTAGAATAAAGGGTAAAGATCTACAAAGCCACGTATCCCACCAATATCCTCATAAACGAAAAGTAGATATCAGAATGCACTTGACTCTAAAAATTGTTCAAAGTAATCCTCAGTAACTGCTTCTTTATCCAGACATACAACAGAGGTTTTAACGTAGTAATTATAAATATCTGTTATGTCGGGGATATCTTTAATAGTCGCTTTTCGAATATTATGAGTCATTTTCTGTAATCACTTTAAATATAGTTCATTGCATCTTGAAGAAGGCGATGTGAATACAAGGGTATGGTATGCTTCATCAGTATAAATACAAAAAGCATCATCTATCATACCTTGAGGAAGTAAGAAACCAGCTGAATTTAGCGCAATATCACGTACTGCTTCATTAACAATCATCCTCTCAAGGTTGATAGTAAAGTTCATATATCGGTAGAAGTTAAATGTAAGAATATGATTACGATTTTCTTCATTTTCTTTCTGTAGCAACGGGTGTTGAAGTACTGGCTACCAATGTTGAGGGGAATAACATGGCACCTTTGAGAGCTCTCTTGGTCTCAATTCTACGCTCAAGTCTTCACCTAACACCAGCTTTTTGATTCCATTGCTTAAATGGACTCTTATAATGTATGTAAGCATCACATAATAAATAAGAAAAAAAACGATCTTCTAGATCACAACCTGTAAAAAAACCAGCCAAACCACACATATCATTAAATCACTTTATATATTTCTCAATTTCTGCAAATAATGGTATCGCCAAGGTTGATTCATTATCTTTTAATTTAGACAACATGGTATCAATAGCTTTAAGGGGCTTGTGCTGGGATAATTTTTTGTGACCAGAAATTGTCTTAATATCAAGACGAAAACATTGAATAGCTTTTGCAATTTTTTAAAGGCATTAAGAAAAATTGATACCTTGCAATGAGTTGTATTGCAGCATTCACCAGTGCTTTGCAAATTCCTTGCTGTCTGAAATCGGGATGGGTTTCAACGTTTTGAAAGCGGGCGACGTGATTCATTAAATATTATACCTAAATCACCAACCAATCTATCGCCTTGAAACGCGCCAAACCATTCACCATTGCCAGACTCTATAAGGCAGCGATATTGCTCAAACCTTTTTTCGAGCATCTCGTAGGTTTCGTCTGGATCAAAATCATTGTGCATACTAGCCTGCAAGCTGTTCGGGGAAAGTTGTTATATCCATCAATGACCACCCCGATATCCGAGAAGTATTTAAGCCACCTCAACGACCAGTCGATACCTATCACGTATGCCGTTGGCTGCACAATACCCATGCTGCCAAGAGGCGTGAACTGATCATCACCTCATAGACTATGAGGCCGCAAACCAGCTCTCTAATCAGTCATATTGAAAATAGTCGATTGTATGAGGATAGAAATTTTTATTAAGTGTGAATTCCTTGAAGCTGAATTTGCTATCTTCCGGACGGTTCAGTTGATAAACACCAAGAATGTTATGGCCTGGTATAGAATACGGTACAGATATTTCAGCTTGGTCGCCGCGTGTAGTATGGACCTTTGATACAAGTCCGTTTGATGTATAACCAACATAGAGCTTATATGGTGTTTTAGTATGACGCCCCAAGTTATAACCGGCAACCCAATATGTCCATTTAAAATTTTCGGAAGTACTAATATAGGATGTACGTGAACGACTACCTGCAACTGTGACATGATATATCTGGCTAGTTGTGATCGTTTGTGTACCTGGATCACCCTGTAAGGCTGTGGGTATTTTGAAACCATCGGTGAATACACTCCTGGATTCTCGAGACGTCGTACGAAAATTTATATTCCTATCCCTAGAAACATGTGTAACACAACGTGTTCCATCTTTCATTGTCTTGGTGGTAATCCAAGCCTTATAAATAGGATTCCAATAAAAGGTTTGATTTTCAGGCAGCCAGTCATGGGCAGCTTGTGAGTCAACATTCATAACGATATTCGTTTCACTGATGTCAATCTTTCTGATCATAGTATGGGTATTGCGTCCCAAGAAGTTAACGATTCCCTTTGTCAGATCAGAATCGGTAGCTTCTAAGGTATCAGTTTCTCCCCAAGTGGACATCGGGTCTAGACGAAAAATATCGTTAATTTGATTCGCTTTCAGTGCCCATTTACCTGGCTGATAAAGATCCCAGCTATACTCAGTTTTTGCACAGTTCAGTTCGTTAACCTTGATCTCATGCTCTAAAGTACAAATCTCTTTATTGTCATTTTTGATTTTTGCACAGGCTTGAACCTTTATAATGCCTGCGGATTTAGGGGCTTTATATCGAGTAAGCGCAACTGTGCGCTGGAAACGATCATAAAGCCCTTGGAGTGTATCCGGCTTGTTAGATCCTATTATCACCCCAGCCATATTAATATAGTTATTAAAAACACAATTTTGCATAGGAGGCTCTTGTCCCAAAATTGGAACTTTACATTGCACAAGTTCTTCCCCATCAATAATAAAACGTATATTACGCGTAGTACCATGCACTACGCGAGCTTGCAGGGTTATAGGTTCTCCCACATAAGGCGAAGTATTAGTGATTTCCAACAATATGCTATTATTTACTTGTGACGATGGTAAACGTTTCTCCTTGGAAATATTTCTCAGTACATCCCTCTTTTCTGTGGGTATACAGGAATTGACGAAAACACCCCAAACCCAGACCTTTCCATCTTTTTGAATTGCAGCACCTCCTCCTCTCTGGTCAGGGTAGAATGTGATAATGCTACGTTCTGCATCCAGTGGTAAGAAAGGGGTATGCGGGATGGTATCTTTCTGATTCCAGATGTCAATGATCGGGATTTTGCCAACGCCTGTCAGGTTTGTTGGTGTTAAGAGTGGTTTTGGATAGGTAATATCATACCCCAAATATCTATATAAACTGTTGCCCCAAACATAAAAATCGCCATTTTCGCTGATTGCCCGGGAATAATCATTCAATGCGTATACCGATTTAAACTTAACGTTTGGCAACACCATGACAGGATCATCATAAACCTTGGTATTACCTTGCCCAAGCTGACCTTTGTCATTATTACCTGAGGCCCACAGACGACCATCTTTATCAATTTCAAGGGAATGTGCCTCCCCAGTAGACTTGATCCGCCAAATATTAGCAGTAGGATTGAGTCCTGTAGATAAAATATTTATCGGGGAAAACTGGTTTATCCGATTGCCATTGCCAAGTTGGCATTTATCATTTTGACCCCATGAATACATATATCCAGCGCTGTCAATGGCATAAGACGAATTACCCATGGTATATACTTTGGTAATATTTTGTAAGCTTGGGACTTGAGTTGGTCGTGTTACCGTCACATCGCTGGGAAGGTCCAACCCAAGTTGTCCGTAATCATTCTTACCACTTGCCCAAACATTTCCCATGTCATCAACCATTAAGACATGACTTTCAAGTTCTCTACTCTTAAATGTTAAATTGGCGCAGCCTGTCAATAGGCTGAGGGTAAGGGCAAAAAATATAGACCGTATAGCTAATCGTTTCATATATAGGTTTCCGTTGTAATATGAAAAAAAACCGACTTTTTCAATTAGTTGTCTCTAGTATAAAGCGACATTCCCCAGATAACTACCAAGTTAAGCCCCGATGTTAGGTGAGCTGGCGCCAAAATGGAACCACAAACCGCGTTCCCGCCCGCCGGATCGAACTTTCAACCGTACGACGGCCTTTGGCCTTTTGTTTCCCCCAGATTCCATCTCATATAGAGAGACTTGTCCCTTTAATCATGTTTGCGTTTCCATCCTTCATTCAGGCCGTCGCCTGATTGGGTTTTCGCAGTCGCTCGATCAGGCGCAGGGTTTTTCGGAACAGATCCCACGCGCCACGGCAACCTCCGTCATCTGGAAAGTGACGTGCCGGCCATGAACGACCACTATAGCCGCGATCTTGACCCGCTTCTCCTGGATCGTCGTCAACGACCGTGTTTCTACCTCCTTGGCCAAGGCGTGAAGCTGGAGCCGAACCTCGTTAATTGCGGAACTTGCGACATGACAGCCTAGGTCCACTTGATGGCGTTCTTGCCCTCATTGATCCATTGCTCATCCGTGCCCCCGCTGGTTGTAGAAGGTGACGACCCGTTCGGCGGGACGGCGGAGCAAATGGGCGATGTGCTCCTGCAAGAACTTGTTGGCCTTGATGCGGATCTCATCGAGAATGCCCTTGAATTCCAGGTATTTGTAGAGATCCGGTGAGGCAAACGCCGCGTCGCCCCGAAAGTACCATACCAAACGCGGGTTCGAATCCCTGTTTGGGGTTTCATTGGAAAAGCAATTATTTCACCTAACACACTCTCCCCCTGCACGTATAGATAAATAGCTATTTCATATGAGTAAACTTTGTATCCATTAGCTAATAAAATTCATCTCTATTAAACAATAGAAGCAGGAATACTTATAAACTGGCTAATAATCATTTCAAATCTAGTGAACTGAATTTTCGTTATAGGTGTAGCTGCAGCTAATTTTCTCTCAAAGATACTTATCAATTTTTTAACAACTAATTCTTCGTTGATATAAATAACTGTCTCGGCGTTAATGAAGAAACTTCTATAATCAAAGTTCAACGAACCAATACCAAGTATCTGATCATCAATAATCATAAATTTACTATGATCAAACAGGCCGCTTGTCGGATTGGGATTGCTAAGATAACAGGACACATTTACATCTAATAACTCCCTGAGGATTAATTTGTGGTTATATTGAACAATCGAACTATCTGGTACTTTGGGAATGAGTATCTTAATATCCAAGCCCTGTTGTTTTTTAACTGCTATAATATCTCTAAGAGTTTTGGGCAAAACGGCATAGGGTGTGCATATATAAATACTTTTTTTAGCACTAATTATGTGTTGTATGACGCTTTGATAAAGATCGTATTTAGGCTTTATAGCATACGTTTCAGCAACATAAACCTTTTCAGTCCCAGAGAGTTCTTTTTTACCTTTATGAGTAGTACGCCTATTACTAGGAAAATCTTGAACATATGACCGGTAGTACAAGGCGATTACTGCATTGACGATCCGGATAGAAACATTGTTCGCAAAGGTATGACTTTTTGTATCAGTACTTTCGTCTCGAATATTGTGAGATCCAAGATAAGTGATTTTGTCATCAATGACTGCCACTTTTGAGTGGACACGCCGATTAACTCTATACCAGCTTTTTAGTATGCTCTTATGGTACACTTTAAGTGTGAAATTTTTTGATCGGAAAACAGGATGTCGCTTTTTTAGCAGGAACTTAATTGACCCTATTCGATCTATAACCAAGACAACGGATACACCACGATCTCCAGCCTTTTGAAAGCTATCCAAGAATTTTTCAGAGATATGACCTCCAAAAATATACGTCATAATAAAGATGCTATGCTTTGCCTGTTTTATATCTTCAAGTAGACGTTGCGTAAAATATTCATCTTCAATAAAGTCAAAATCATTATTATTTAACTTGCCTGTTTCTAATGCAGTCAAAGGCTGGCCAACACAATGCAAAGTCTCTCGATTAACGAATAAGATATAAATGAATATGCCCCAAAAAGGAAAAAGCCACACCAGTAACAACCACCCAGGTAAGCTAATACTTAGATAGTGTCTCCTACTCATAATCCATACAGCAAAAATAGTTGCCATAAAGATATGACTTGAGAACAAATAAACTAATAAATTAGTATCATCCATGTCAAACACCACAAATTATATATATTTATCTAAAAAAAAAGATGAGCAACGGATCAGTACTGATGCCTTATTATTACTATGGTTTTGCATTATAACCATATTACTTCATATTGTTAACTTTATTTTTTATTAACGCATATCAGAATATCATTTGCACTCAATCTTATCGGTTTTTCACAATTGTTTAAGATTGATAGTCACCACCGCCAGACATTGTGCGCCTGAGACAACAACATTCAGGCGGTTCTTGTTCTAGAGAAACTCAATATTGCGCGCTAGGTCTTCGGCGCTGGATGTCACCATAAAAATCAGCACGATGGGCGCTTATGTTTTCGAACTACAAAAAATTATGAAGTCCTGAAACCGTTGAAAAGCCTAAGTTCTTGACCTGAGGGTTGGATGGGAAGTAGCCGGCAAGTTTTTAGACGGATGGGGATATTTTGAGGGTATAAGGCACATTTCCATGCATATGATGGCCTGAGCTTGTGAACAGGTTGCGTCCAAAAATGCCGCAAAAACTGGGGTTTCAGGCACAAAAAAACCGCTCATAACTAGCGTTAGAACGGTTGGTTTTAATGATTTAGTTGTGTATGCGTTACATGGACAATAATACTCTAAATGATTGTGAATTTCTCAGGAATTCTCTCTGCACATCTGCGATTATTTTGCACCAACTTGCCTCTAATATAGCAGTGATGATTGCTCCATTTAAAAAACTTCAGAAAGACAAGGGTATACTTTGGCTTAATGCTAGATACATAACTCGCTTCCAATAATTGGGATTTAAATAATCACTTTTAGATAAGCTAACCCTCGTCATATGCTGTTATCAATAGAAGTAACCTTAGCTCCAAAACATCAGAACTTAATGAAGTCGGCTCCCGATATACAAACGGACTTCTGTTGTTCTCAGCGAAAAGACTGAAGTCTACACACGTGATATTGGCTAATCCACACACGGGAGCCCATTTTATCAAGTCTAAGCAATTGTTGCCTTAGCCGTCGGTAGATGCGTCATCCCCTACGACGTAGACGCTGCGGAGGTTGGATTTTTTAAAAACATCGATAATAATTTTGGCAAAGGCTTTCATAGGTTCCGTACGCTGCAGCATCAATGGGTAGGCCAATACATAGCGAAAGGTTATCGGAGGTAAAAATGGTTTCATCACCACCCCATTTTCTAACCACGCGGAACCAGCAAAGGGTTCGATTAGCGCGATGGCGAGATTAGCTGAAACAAGGCTATATCCGGTATGGGAATTCTGTATTCCAATACTTTTATTGTACTTTATACCAGCATCATTAAGCACTTGATGCACGCTATTCCAATTCACCAAGCCACTGGGCAGAATCGCCAATACTTCTTCGCCAATGAAATCTTCAACTGTCACGAATTCCTTTTTTGCCAATCGATGGGTTTCGTGCACCACACATACATGATTAGCCTCAATCAATGTCTCTTGCGCGATACCAGCGACTTCTGGAAACGCCTGAGTTATGGCCAAATGGGCCATATGCGTTTGCAACCGCGTTACAATTTCCGATGATGAAAATGATTCCACCCGCAAATGTACGGCTGGATATTGTTCCTTGAATCTGCGAATTGAGTCGGGAAATGTAAATGTGGACAGCGCCGGAGTTGCGCATACTTTAATGTCGACATGATGTTGCATGCGAATTTGATCAGCAACTCGCTCCAATTGATCAAAGCCCATATAGAACTGATCCACAGCTTGATAAAAGCTCATTGCATCCGGAGTTGGTAGCAACCGCCCTCGATAGCGCTCAAACAACTTAAACCCCAAATTTACTTCAAGATCAGACACAAGACGGCTCACCGCCGGTTGTGTGATCGCCATAGAGTTAGCAGCTCCAGTCGTTGTGCCCGTCACCATCACATTGCGAAAAGCGTCTATTTGTCTGTAGCGCATACCTTTCTATCCATTCGAATCAAACTATAATATTTAGACATACCCCTATAGAGTAATACGATTTTATATTATTCTTTTATTATGCTAACGTGAAGCAAAAATATCATTAGAGGAGCGCAATATGACATTAAAACCAACATTTGTTGTTACCGCCTACGGCTCGTGGGCAAAGACTGCAACCAACCCCTCTGCTCAGACTTTAACGCGTCTTAAATCCCTAGACTGGCCTGGTTTCACATTTGTGGGTCTTGAAGTACCTGTTGTGAGTGCCACGTTGTTCGACTTGGTTGAGAAAAACTTACTCGCCCATAAACCTGATTTTTGGATGAGTATTGGCGTGTCATCGGGCGCAGCACTTATTCGAGCTGAAATGCTTGGTACTAACTGGTTGGATTTTAGTATACCTGACAATGAAGGCGCCTGCCCTATTGGTATGCCAGTCATCGACGGTGGGCCCGTCGCCTATAATGCCGATTTCCCTAATTCTGCAATTGTCGAAGAACTCAAGGCAATGGGTATTCCGGCAATGCTTTCCTATTCGGCTGGCACTCACATGTGCAACCAGATGCTCTATACAACCTCACACCTCATAGCCCACCACCAACTCAATACGCGCTGTGGTTTTTTGCATGTGCCCCTAACCCCACAGCAGGTTGCGCAACAACCAGCGACGGAGGCGGCTAAAGCGTCTATGGATTTGAACACAATGACACGCGCCGCTGAGCACGCGCTTCGGCATATGATGGCCGATGCGCAAGCGGGAAAGGTTTAACGTGTACAAAGCAACACCGAACCAATCGGCAAACTCAAAAGACACCCCAATTCTAAGCGTACGTGATTTGTGTGTAGATTTTGGCCACACAGAACATCCACTACGTGTGATAAATAGCCTGTCGTTTGACCTACAACGTAACAAGACTTTAGCGATAGTAGGAGAATCTGGTTCAGGTAAGTCAGTTTCATCGCTAGCATTATTGGGTTTGGTTAAGCATGTCGGCGGGCGTATTGGCGCGGGCCAACTTACCTTTGATAGCGATGTGCTTGGAGCCGGTGTTGATTTGGCCAAACTCGACAAGCACGATTTACGAACCATTCGCGGCAATGAAATTGCCATGATCTTTCAAGAACCAATGACCTCGCTCAATCCTGTTTTTACCATCGGATCTCAGATTGTAGAAACTATCATGTTGCACCGTCATACCTCGCATGCAGATGCTTTGAGTAAAGCTAAAGACCTGCTTGATTTGGTGCGTCTTCCCGATGCTGCAAGCTTGCTCAATTATTATCCTCACCAGCTCTCTGGTGGGATGCGCCAACGCGCCATGATCGCAATGGCCCTTTCTTGCCAACCCAAAATATTGATTGCTGACGAACCAACTACAGCGCTTGATGTAACCATTCAGGCACAAATTCTCTATATCATTCGTGAGCTGCAAAAAGAGTTTCAAACAGCGGTTATTTTTATTAGTCACGACATGGGTGTCGTCTCAGAAATGGCCGATGATGTATTAGTAATGCGAAATGGCAAACGGCTCGAATTAGCACCAGTCGATGACATTTTTGCCCGCCCGCAGGCTGACTATACCAAATCGTTACTGGCCGCTGTACCCCGCATTGGCAGCATGAAGGGCGAGCCTGCGCCAAAACGCTTTGCGTTACCCAGTGAAGCTAAGATTACGCACAAAGCTACACCAGTAAAAGTCATTGATATCTCTAAAACAATTATCGAAGTCGATAAGCTGACCACACGATACGACATACGCGGAGGGCTTTTCAATCGGCTTACCCACCATGTCCATGCCGCTGAAAGTGTATCTTTTACAATTCGAGCGGGAGAAACGTTAGCATTGGTCGGTGAATCTGGCAGCGGAAAATCCACTATTGGCAAGACAATTCAACAGTTGGTCGAACCTGTTTCTGGTGCTGTGCGGTTCCGTGATCAAGATATTTTTTCACTACCCTTAGCCGAACGGAAACGGTTTCGTCGCGAAATTCAATATGTTTTCCAAGACCCTTTTGGCTCACTCAATCCACGCAAAACTGCTGGGGCGAGCATTATTGAACCAGCCCTCACCCACGACTTAATCAGCGGCAAACAAGCTATAAACGCCAGAGTTGCTGAATTATTAAGCCAAGTGGGCTTAGAGCCGAGCCATGCCAGTCGTTATCCGCACGAGTTTTCTGGCGGGCAAAGGCAGCGCGTCTGCATTGCCCGTGCACTTGCATGCGATCCGAGTTTGATCATTGCCGATGAATCCGTTTCTGCATTGGACGTGTCCGTGCAAGCACAGGTGATCAATCTCTTGATGGATTTGCAGGCTGAACGGGGCTTGTCCTATCTGTTCATTACTCACGATATGGCCGTTGTCGAACGAATTAGTCATCGTGTGGCTGTGATGTATTTGGGACAATTGGTTGAGATCGGCACAAGACAGCAAATCTTTGAAAACCCACAGCATAGCTACACCAAAAAACTTCTGGCCGCCGTTCCGATAGCCGACCCTACCCGCCGGAAAACACACGTGCCGCTTGAGGGCGAAATTCCAAGCCCCATCAGGCGCATTGGAGACGGACCAATCATTCATTCATTTCATCAGGTCGAGGAGGAACACTTTGTTGCACGACCCAGTGATTAGGTCGGGACTAGGCCGGTGATTAAGAACGAAAAGCACTTACTAGACTTAAACCAAAAACAACAATGGAGGACAATGTTGATGACTAAAACAAAAACCACAGCTTTCCTAAGCGGAAATCGCTGGCATGGAATGCGCCTCGCAGTTTTTGCTGCAGCGGTTGCTATTTCACCTGGTACGTTTGTCCAACCGGCTTTCGCTGGCGGTTCACTAACAGTTGCGCATGGGCAGGACCCCACAAATCTTGACCCGATTGATACTTTCCTGATCGCATGGGGTGCCATCGGTAGTAATATTTTTGAAGGACTACTTTCCCGTAATGAAAATATCGAAGTTGGACCGGGCCTGGCAACAAACTGGGAATTTCTGGACAACAACACACGTATTCGCTTTACCCTGCGCCAAGGCGTAGAGTTCCACAACGGCGAGCCTTTCAACGCTGCAGCAGTCAAATACACCTTTGATCGCTTGTTGGGTGCTGAGGGTGAAAAAGGACCGCAACGCTCTAACTACACATCCATCGATCACGTCGAAATCATAAATGATTTCACGGTTGATTTCATCATGAAACAGCCTGATCCGGTAATGATCACTAAATTGGCTGGTTATGGTGCAATGATTGTTCCGCCAAAGTATATTGAAGAAGTGGGCGAAGAGACTTTTAATATGCACCCAGTTGGTACGGGTCCATTCAAGGTCGCCAAGTATACGCCTTCGGTTGATCTTAAGCTTGAGCGCAATGACAATTACTGGAATGGTACTGCCAAGCTTGATGACCTAACAATTCGCTTTATACCTGAAGCATCAACTCGTGTCGCTGAACTATTGTCGGGCGGTATCGATATTATGACGGGAGTTCCAGCCAGTTCAATTGATACCATAAATGCCAATGACAAAGTGGAATTAATTAGCGTTAATGGCCCAACGGTTGTTTTTAGCCGTCTCAAAACAAAGGATGCGATCACAGCAGATAAGCGCGTTCGCAAGGCCATAAATATGGCTGTTGACCGTCAAACCATTGTTGATGCTTTGCTTAAAGGCAACGCAAGCACCATCGCCAGCCTTCAAAGCTCTAAATCTTTTGGTTTTGACCCTGACCTGAAAGCATATGCTTACGATCCGGAAGGCGCAAAAGCCTTATTGAAAGAAGCTGGAGTTGCACCCGGCACAGAGATGACTTTTGACTATCGAAGCAATGACGACACATACCGTGAAGTGGCGCAAGCCATAGTTGGTTATCTCGATGTTGTGGGCCTTAAAGTTAAGTTGAAGCCACATGAATCCAACGTCTTTTTATCCGATATTGTACCCAATGGTAAAACAGGTGAAATGTATCAAGGCGGTTGGGGCGGTTGGACTTTTGACTTCGACAATACAGCCTACCTTCTCTATCATTCCGGCGAGCGTTGGACACCATACTTTGATCCCGGCACTGAAATCGATGCATTGCTTGAATCTCAACGTCTGACATATGACAATGATGTTCGTCTGAAGACCCTGCGCGCCGTTGCAGCTCTTGCTCATGATCAAGCTTTGGATCTGCCGCTCTACAGTACTAAAACGCTTTATGCGGTTAGCAAACGAGTAAAAGGTTTTGTCGCGGCCCCAGATAGCCGTATGCGCTACTTCACAATCTCTGTGGACTAATCTTCCAGAAACTGGCAATCGCCGAAGTTCTCGGCGATTGCCAGTTTTATTCACTAACAAAATACTCCCCTAATCATGTAGCTGGGGAGGTAGCAAATGGGGGACACATGCCTGTTTTTAAATTTATTGGACAACGCCTGCTGCAGTCTCTTTTTGTTATGATTGTAGTGACGCTTTTTGTGTCCTTTATCATTCGGTTAACCGGCGACCCCGCTGTGATGATGGTGCAAAACTCTAGCAGTGTTACCGAAGCAGATTTGGAACGCATTCGTGAGACGCTGGGTTTAAACCAACCATTTTTAGCTCAATATCTTTCCTTCATCAGGGGGCTTTTTACGGGAAATCTAGGAACGAGTCTTTTCCGTGGACCGGTTGGGGACCTCATCGCCATCACCATGCCCGCTACCCTTTTGCTGGCGTTTACTTCAATGGTATTTTCTATCGCCGTGTCCATTCCATTGGGAATTTACGCAGCCACCCATCGAGGTAAATTTGCTGATCAACTTATTCGGATTGTCTCGCTTGTTGGATTATCCTTTCCCAATTTTTGGCTGGCCATCATGTTGGTGTTGATGTTTTCAGTCACCTTTCAAATATTTCCCGCAAGTGGATATTCGGGCCCCCTATCGCTGATCCTGCCCGCTACTACGGTCGGTATCATTTTAACTGCGACAAATGTCCGACTAGTGCGCACCACAATGCTCGAAACATTGTCAGCGCAATACATTATGGTTGCCCGTAGCAAAGGATTGCGAGAGCGGACCGTGATTTACAAACATGCACTGCGCAATAGCGCGATTGCTCTCATAACTTTTATGGGGCTACAGTTTGGTAATCTGATCGGTGGTATTGTTGTTGTTGAACTTGTGTTCAACTGGCCTGGGCTTGGCACTTTAGCTGTGGAAGCGATTGCCCAACGTGATTACCCTATTTTACAAGCTACAGTCACCATTCTGTCTTTGATGATTGTTGGCGTAAACTTGATAGTAGACCTTGTTTATGGCCTCATAGATCCGCGTATAAGGGTTAAGTAAAATGACGACTTCTAGACAAAATACATCTTCCAAAAAACCGTGCAGCCAATGGCTAGGTCGCTTTATGCAGTTTGAATTTATTGCAGGAGCCTTACTTACTGGCATATTGGCATTACTCGTACTCTTTTCCGGTTTTTTGTTTCCTAAAGGTGGAGAAACGATAAACCTTATTGCGCGCCTCACGCCGCCTTTTACGGACCTAAACCATATCCTTGGCACCGACCCATTAGGTCGAGATATTTTAGCACGTGTAATAGTTGGTGGAAAAATCTCCTTCACCGTTGGCATTCTCTCCACCATAGGGGCTGTTGTAATGGGCACATTGATCGGCTTGGTTGCAGGATATTATCGCGGGTTTTGGGATATATTTTTGATGCGCTTTGCCGATGTGCAATTGGCACTACCCTTTATTCTGCTGGCCATCGCGTTTGTGGCCATTGCCGGCCCCGGCCTTGATCGCATCATCTTATTGATGGTGATTTCTCAATGGGTGCAATATGCTCGACTTATACGTGGAGCTGTACTCTCATTACGAGAGCGAGAATTTGTGCTTGCGGCCAAGAGTTACGGCCTCCCTAATTTCAAAATTATTTTCAGCCACATCTTGCCCAATACCTTAGGACCAATCATCATTCTGATGACCCTTAATGTGGCAAATAATATACTGCTAGAAAGCAGTCTTACTTTCCTAGGATTGGGCGCTGACCCCACAACACCAAGCTGGGGTGGGATGCTTTCCGAAGGACGCAATTATGTGCAATCTGCACCTTGGGTAACGGTATTTCCTGGGTTGGCTATCATGCTTACCGTGCTTGGCCTTAATTTGATGGGCGATTGGCTACGTGACCAAATGGATCCGTTGGGACAATCAAACAAGTGACACATTCTGAAGAAGTTCTTATTGATATCAGCATTCCTGCCACGCTTGACGCTTTGGTAGAGCGCTATACTTCTCCCGAGTATTCGGGTGCACGTGTTGAATTATGGACCTTTGATGGACCAGAACGACGTGCTGCTGCGCAGCGCAGCTTGCGTGATAAAGGGGTGGACGCCTACGTTCGTTCCTCATACAAACCCCTTGTGCATGCTTTTTTAGAAGAGTTGGATTTGACCGATGTCACTGATATAGTTGTGCACTATCCAGTTATCCCCAGTGTACACAAAAACCGTTTCCGTTTGGAATGCTATCCAATCGGAGAAATAGTTGGAGAAAGACATCTAACCTTTGTGCCACGCGTTACCAGCAATACAGACGAATTACTCAGTTACAATGTCGATCTTATAAAAACAGGATCAACAGATAAAAGCAAACAACACTTTGAAATTGCATCACCCAATCGTTTCGTTAAGACGAGCAATGGCAAAAAAATATTGAACAATACTGGTTGGTGCCGTGTTACCGCGCCAACAACTCCAGAACTCTCCTTCGACAAAGTCCATCCAACTGATCAAGAACAAGCATTCCATGTAGTTATTTCTGTCTTAGAAAATCACGTATGGCCAGCCAACCCACCCTACTTTGAGCGTATGAATGTTCGGATTGAGGCCCCTTTTTACGATTATCGCTTGCCGTTGGAGACCGAATTCATAAGCACGGCAGAAGCCATGCATGAAGATATTTATTTCTCAGCACTTGAAGTGTTCAAGCACCGCATGGGTTTTGACACAATAGATCGCACTTTTCAGCCTGGGCAAATCGTTCCTGAAATTGTGATAAACAACGGACAAATACGCGTGTGTATTTCCATTTGTGATGATCCACTAGATCTAACTTTTGTGAATACCACTTCAAACACGCCACTCTTGAACTTAGATACTGCTGAGCATTGGCTAGAGCCTGCAACAATAAAAGAGCACTTGGACGCACTCGGTGGCACGCCCTACCAATCGCTCTCCCAACGCGGACGTCCAGTATGGGGCACTCACATTCAGGGAAACCATCCTTCCGTCGTCATAACTGCAGGCCAACACGCTAACGAGACCTCAGGACCAGTAGGTGCATTACGCGCTGCTGAACAGCTTAAAAAAATGGGTCAAATTGATTTTACAATTTCTCCTCTCGACAACCCTGATGGTTATGCCTTGTTCCGCGAACTTTGTGCCAAACACCCAAACCACATGCATCATGCATCCCGCTATACCGCTGGAGGTGGTGATCTTGAATTCTTGGATCACACATTTGAAAATAAAATTCGGTACATTGGCCAGCAAAAAACCAACAGTGACATTCATCTTAGTTTGCACGGGTATCCCGCCCATGAATGGACGCGTCCTTTTTCTGGATACATTCCAAATGGATTCGACATGTGGACAATTCCAAAAGGGTTCTCCTTAATTTTACGCTACAAACTGGGTTGGAGAGAACGTGGGAACGTCCTACTTGACGCTATCATCTCTGAACTATCCACCTATGAACCAATCGTTTCTCTCAATCGCGCGCAACTTGCACGATACAAGCGCTACGTGTCAGAGTTTTCATTCGAAGTGCGGAATGACTTCCCGGTTTTTGAAAGTGAAATAGATGAAGGTTTATTTCCAATCACAATTATCACAGAGGCACCGGATGAAACCGTGTATGGCGAGGACTTTATCGTGGCGCACACCGCTCAAATGAAATCTGTCTTGGGCGCTGTTAAAGCACTTAGCGCACCGCAATGGGACGTTGCCAACAATAAAATCTAAGCGAGCTTGTCGCAAAGATTATCTCAGAGCGTAATTAACCCTGATCGTCGCTACTTTCATACTTTGTTAACCTGTTGACGTCCGAAGAGGTGCCCGAGTAGTTCATTCTGATTATTAACATTCCAACTGCAAGAATTTCCAAAGCCTTTCCTCAACCACAACATAGCCTCAAAACCTGCAATAGTTCGCCTGGTCGTATTGAATGATTGAAAACCACCGACTTTCGGCATGTTCTTTTTGACCCAGAAATGGTCACTTTCAATGCTTTGTTGGAGGTGTTTGGTGATGTAATGTACAGGCTTGGATGGACGTTTTGATTGTGGATGGAAATGTGTTTGCGCCCCCGGTTCCAAGTTTTTGTGGTGCGAGCATCCTTGAGCATCTTGCGGAAGAACCGCTTAGCTGCACTTAAATCACGCTTTGCGGTAAATAGGAAATCTACAGGGTTGCCGTGTTTGTCGATAGCTCGGTACAGATATTTCCATTGTCCTCGAATTTTGACGTAGGTTTCATCAATTCGAATTGAACCACAATGTGGTTTACGAAATTGACGCAATCGCTTCTCTATCATGGGAGCATAGGCCAAGACCCAACGATTAATTGTACTATGATCGACCTCAAATCCAC
This sequence comes from Alphaproteobacteria bacterium, assembly GCA_965218375.1. GTDB lineage: Bacteria > Pseudomonadota > Alphaproteobacteria. The sequence goes on along the minus strand of OZ244618.1, from coordinate 1,552,433 downwards.
GCTCTAAGAACATTTCCTCAAGATCCCGATAGCTTAGGGGGTAACGTAAATACCAAGCTACGGCTTGAACGATCAGCCACGCTTCGAACTGGCGGCCTTTAAAGTCATTCTTGGATCGTGACTTTAGTTTTTGTACAATGGCATTGAGAATCATAACGCAGAACTCCAACTAATAGGAGTGCTGATTTATCAGCCAAAACAAAAGGCCAAGTTAAGTTAAGTTAACTTAACTAACTTTACGACAAGCCCAACGCCATATCGAACTTAGAAAAACACTGAGTACAGGATCACGCTTTTGGGATAATGGAAATCATCCGACACCGTCAACACCCTGCTGCTTGCTTGTTTGATAACTATGTCGCAAAATCGGACAACAAACGATAGACCTCAAAAGTTTGCGACAGAACCCTTAAAAAGGCTTTCTGGCAGTCCTATGATCCTATACCTCATGTTAAGGGGGAAGGTTATAAATGCACGAAAAATTAAAGAAAAATCGGGTGTTTTTATGTCAGAGGAAGTCAATTGCAAACAGCAAGAATCCGGCAAATACTGGCCTTCCCACGGCTATGCCATCTGAGGCATATGAAAATTTATTTTAAGTTAATGGCGGTGTATTGAACCCCTTTGAGTTCGAATCCTCTATACCTACCATTTAGTAGCAACAATAATCGTTCTGAAAGATAACAAAATGAAGTTTTTTGTTGCAACGCCTTGTACGGTTTTGATTGCTGCTCTTGGCATGACTTCAACCATAGTGACGAAAGTACCGTACCAAACGCGGGTTCGAATCCCTGTTTGGGGTTTCATTGGAAAAGCAATTATTTCATCTAACACACTCTCTCCCTACAGGTATAGATAAATAGCTATCGGTAAATTCTTGGCCGAGCCAGGCATTGGCCCGCTTAAGGTGGAGTGCGTATCGCACTTGATCAGAAAATCTGCATCACCCCGCCAAGATGTAGCAAAAAATACCCCTTGATAAACAACATCAGCGCCAAACTACATAGCTTCCAGGGTTAGCTGGGCGCGGATCCTTGCAGATTACGGTCTTGGGGAATCTCAATGATGGATTTGCCTTCATCTTTGAGACGCTGTAGGTAAGCAGCCTCATACTCCAAGAGTTCTCTCTGCTAGAGCTATCCACATCAAGCTTGTCCATATCTGTGCACTCAGTGTCTTTACATTAAGGAAGCTCGCCCCCCCAAAAAAAGGTAACCAAGGTACAGCGAGAACTGAAAAGTTACCGTATTGCTGTATATTATTTTTTACAAAAACGCCATTACTGTATTTTTATTGTTGGCACGCAGAACATTCCGTGATACATTTATGATAACAGTAATCGAATTACAGAGTTTTTAAGATGGTTTTGAAGTTAAAAGATATAGCCACGGTTTCATCGGGAGTGACATTTCGCTCTCGGATTGAGGCATCCAAAGACGGCAGTGTTAGGGTCATTCAGATGAAAGACCTTGGTGACGACAATTTTGTGCACCTGAGCGAGAGCATCCATATCGACCACGCCCAGCCTAAGCCGAATCAGCTTGCCAAGCGAGGGGATATTATTTTCCGTTCTCGCGGCCAGACAAATACCGCGGCGCTATTGAATGAAGATGTGAAGAGCACAATTGTAGCGGCTCCGCTATTCCGTGTGCGACCAGATGTAAAAAAGGTTGTGCCAGAGTTTTTGCTTTGGTGGATCAACCAACCATCTTCGCAAATCTATCTGGCTTCGCAATCCAAAGGCACCATGATCAAAATGGTCAGCAAGCAGGGTTTGGAAGATTTAGAGGTCAATCTGCCTTCATTAGAGCAGCAAAAAAAGGTGGCTGAATTTTTTAGTCTTTCCATGCAAGAGCAGCAACTCTTAGAAAAGATTAAAAATCGCAAAGCGATCTACACCCAAGGAATTTTGATGCAGATGGCATCAGAGTCTCGCCAAACAGCGAGTAATAAAAAACCCGGCTTCGATGCGGCAACATCTACTCCAGGTTAAACTCAGTCAAGAGCAAGGAATTAATACTATGACACGAGGAAAAAATCAACATGTAGTGAAGCACCCGGACGGTTGGGCCGTTAAGGGCGCAGGTAATAGCAAGGCAACAAAGGTCACCGATACGCAGAAAAAAGCGATTGAATATGCCGAAAAAATTGCCGGCAACCAACAATCAGATGTCAAAGTCCATGGCCTTGACGGCAAAATCAGAGCCGGAAACAGCTATGGCAACGACCCATATCCACCGAAAGATACGAAATAAGCACAAGGAGCACAAATATGACGAATGAAGCAATTAAACAACAAGACGTAAATAACGCTGCATGGGCTGCTTGTGACACCTTTCGTGGCGTGATGGATGCAGCTGGTTACAAGGATTATATTCTCGTGATGCTGTTCCTGAAATACATCTCGGATGTATGGAAGGATAATTATGAGGAATACCGCAAAAAATATGGTGATGACGATGTCCGTATTCACCGCAAACTAGAGCGTGAACGTTTTATCTTGCCGAAAGATGCAAGTTTTTACGACCTGTATGAAAAGCGCAATGAAGCGAATATTGGTGAGCTGATTAACATCGCATTGGACTCAATTGAGACATCCAATAAAAGTAAGCTGGAAGGCGTATTTCGTAATATTGATTTTAACTCCGAAGCTAATTTGGGGCAAACCAAAGACCGTAACCGCCGCCTAAAAATGCTATTGCAGGATTTCAATAAGCCTCAGCTTGATATGCGTCCAAGCCGTATTTCAGAAGATGTTATTGGTAATGTTTATATTTACCTGATCGAACGCTTTGCCTCTGACGCAGGCAAGAAGGCTGGCGAGTTCTACACCCCGCACAAAGTATCAGAGCTGGTTGCCAAACTGTGTAAGCCAAAGGTTGGCGCCCGCATCTGCGATCCATCATGTGGTTCAGGCGGCTTATTGATTGAGGCTGCCAAGGCTGTGGGTGACCGCAACTATTCTATCTATGGCATGGAAGTGAACGGCAGTACATGGGCCTTATGCCGTATGAACATGTTTTTGCATGGCACTGACTCCGCCCGTATTGAATGGTGTAATACGCTGACATCGCCAACATTGGTGGAAAATGATCGCCTGATGAAATTCGACAATATCGTCGCTAACCCGCCATTCTCGCTTGATAAGTGGGGCGCTGACGAAGCTGAAGCCGATACATATAACCGCTTCTGGCGTGGCGTTCCCCCAAAATCAAAAGGTGACTATGCCTTTATCAGCCACATGATTGAGGCCGCTGTTGAAAAAGAAGGTCGCGTTGCCATCGTTGTACCGCATGGTGTTCTGTTCCGTGGCGCAGCTGAAGGGCGCATCCGCGAAAAACTGATCAAAGATAATTTGCTGGATGCCGTCATTGGCCTGCCGGGCAATCTGTTCCCGACAACATCAATCCCCGTCGCTATTTTAATCTTTGACCGCTCCCGCGAAAAAGGCGGTGCTAATGAAGACCGCAAGGATGTTCTTTTCATTGATGCCAGCCAAGATTACCAGCCGAGTAAAAACCAAAATGCCCTGATGGATGAGCATATTTCGAGCATCCTAAACGCCTATGAAGCGCGTGAGGAAATTGAGAAATACACCCATTTGGCAAGTTATGACGAACTCAAAGAAAATGACTTCAACCTGAATATCCCGCGCTATGTTGATACCTTTAAGGAAGAAGCAGAAATCGACATCGAAGCTGTTCAGCAAGAAATCGATACGCTTGAAGGTGAATTGGCAGAAGTACGCGGCAAGATGGCTAACCTTCTAAAGGGTGTGGCAGCATGAGCAAGAAAGAGTCACAAAGCCTAACCATCCGAAATAGCACAGCTGAATTTCTAATATTTACCCAGCAGGCTGGTGAAGACGGAATTGAAGTCCGCTATGAGCATGAAACGATCTGGTTAAGCCAGAAGCTAATGGCAGAATTGTTCGATACATCAACCGACAACATTGGCCTCCATCTCAAAAACATATACGCAGACGCTGAATTACTTGAAAAGGCAACTGCCGAGAATTTCTCGGTAGTTCAAACTGAGGGCAATCGGGAGGTTCAGAGGAAAGTAAAATTCTACAACCTTGATGCTATCATTGCCGTCGGCTACCGTGTGAATTCAAAGCGCGCTACCCAGTTTAGGCAATGGGCCACTCAAATTCTACGTGATTTTGCCATAAAGGGCTACGTCATGGATAAGAAGCGCCTTGAAAATGGCTCTTTCCTTGGCGAGGACTATTTTGAGCGCCTGCTTGCTGAAATTAGGGAAATCCGCCTCAGCGAGCGACGATTTTATCAGAAAATCACCGATATTTATGCCACAAGCATGGATTACAACAAAGATGCCCCAACAACCCGTGAGTTTTTCGCCAAAGTGCAAAACAAGCTTCACTATGCCATTCACGGGCATACTGCATCCGAGCTAATCAAAAAACGAGCCGACAGCTCAAAGCCCCATATGGGGCTGACCAATTGGGAAGGTGGCCCCGAAGGTAAAGTCGTAAAAACAGATGTAGCGGTGGCAAAAAACTATCTAACTCAAGATGAGCTGGACTCACTTGGCCGGATCGTAAACGCCTATTTAGATGTGGCTGAGGATATGGCTCTGCGGAAAATCCCGATGACCATGGCCGATTGGGAAGTGCGCCTGAACCGTTTTATTGCTGCTACAGATCGAGAAATTTTACAGTATGCGGGCAAAGTCAGCGCCGAGATTGCCAAAGCGCACGCGATAAGTGAATTTGAGAAATACCGCATTGTGCAGGATCGTTTGTTTGAATCTGATTTTGATAAGCAGGTCAAGGCCCTCGAAAAACAACATAAGAAGCAAATCAGCTCGGGAAGTGATGATGAGTAACATAAATCTCCCAACTGGTTGGACAACAACTACACTCGGCACTTTTATGGATTTCAAAAATGGGGTTAACGCCGATAAGGATGCATACGGCAAGGGCATCAAATTCGTAAATGTAATGGACATTTTTCGCAAAAATTGTCTGAGCAGTGATGATGTGGTTGGCTCCGTAGAAATTACAGACAAGCAACTTAATGAATATTTGGTTGTTCGAGGTGACATTTTATTCAACAGAACGTCAGAAACCCCCCAAGAGATAGCCTTTTCATCCGTATATTTAGGTGAGGAAAAGATCACCTTTGGTGGATTTGTTATTCGTGGAAGACAAACAAAGCAACTGCTATTACCAGAGTTTGCAAAGTACTGCTTTAAAACAGACACAATCAGAAAAGAAATGATCCGCCGTAGTCAAGGGGCTGTTAGAGCTAATATCGGTCAAAAAGATTTATCAAAAGTTCCAATTATTATTCCTCCAATGGAGGACCAACGATTAATAGTCTCAATTCTGGATGAATGGGGGTATATGATCGAAAAAACCAAAGCGTTGACCCGTGCCAAAGAGCGTCAATTCGGGTGGTTGCAAAAAAGTGTGTTGGATGATGATTTCAAATCATATGATGGCCATTTGTCCGATTATGCTGGAATCATGAAGCAGCAAAAAATCGAAGAGGTTGGAGACTTAAAGCCGCTTACTGTCAAGCTTCATTGTAAGGGAATTGAAGCAAACGAGCGTGATGTGCAAATCACACTATCAAAAAAAGGTCGCCCATATTTTCAAAGGTTCTCTGGTGAGTTTCTAATTGGCCGTCAAAATTTTCATAATGGCGGCTTCGGAATAGTCCCGAAACAACTAGATGGATTTATCGCGTCTAGTGCAATAACAACTCTTGAAATTGATCCAGCGAAGCTAGATCCAAAATACCTGTTCTATTTCTTTTCTAGGAAAGACTATTACCTGCGAATTGGTCACATCATGGATGGGACGGGTCAAAAAGAGCTTTCTGATAAGCAGATCATGAAGCTCCCTGTTTCAATTCCAAGCATTGATAAACAAAAAGAAGTTGTCGCACTTCTCGATACGGCACAACAAGAAATCACACTCCTCAAAAAGCTGGCTGATCAATATAGCACGCAAAAGCGTGGGCTGATGCAAAAGCTGTTGTCCGGTGAATGGCATATTAAAAATAAGGAGGCTGCGTAATGTCAGGGAGCAATATACAAGGCTTTCGCTTTAACGAAAAATATCTCTCGCAAATTCCTGCGCTGCAGGAGTTGATCGCACTTAGTTACGCGTATCTCTCCCCCGACCAAGCATTGGCTATGCGAGGCGGTAAAAACAACAATGTGCTGCTGGAAAGCGTACTACGTGAACAGCTAAAAAAATTCAATCTTATCCAGTACAAGGGTAAAGACTATTATTTCTCTGAAGCCAATATTCAGGAAGCCATCCAGAAAATCAAAAACGTCAAATATGATGGCCTGCAAAAAACCAATGAGGTAATCTACGACCTAATCACCCTTGGCACAGCGTTGGAACAAACGGTAGAAGGTAACAACAAAAGTTTTAACCTAAATTATATCGACTGGAAAATACCATCCAATAATGTGTTTCATGTTGTGCCGGAATTCGCTGTAGAGCGTAACCGCAGTGTGGAAACAGCTAGACCCGATATTGTTCTGTTCGTTAACGGTATCCCTTTGGCAGTGATTGAATGCAAATCCCCCAATGTGGAGATTGAGCAAGCCGTTTCCCAAAACATCCGCAATCAGGGTGATGAATACATTCCAAAGCTTTTCACCTATGTGCAATTGGTGATGGGCGTTAATAGGAATGCGGCTCAATACGCGACGGTAGGAACATCCGGCAAGTTCTGGGGTGTGTGGAACGAGCTGGAAGATAAAGAAGATAAGATCACAAAGATCATCAATACGCCGTTAAAAGATGATGAGAAGAACGCATTGTTCTCTGGTGAGTTTGCACCTGCCCGTGGGTTCTTCGATACGTTAGAAAATAAAGGCGAGCGCATGCTTACCCAGCAGGACAAAGCGCTTTACAGCCTTTGTCGCCCAGAACGGCTTCTGGAGCTGACCTATCGATTTACGCTATTTGATGCGGGAGTTAAGAAAATTGCACGTTACCAACAGTTTTTTGTGATCCGTTCAATCATGAAACGTATTATGCAACCAGATCACGGAAGAAAAAGAGCTGGTGGCGTTATCTGGCAAACTCAAGGATCAGGGAAGTCATTAACCATGGTAATGTTAACACGGGCACTGGCATTGAGTAAGGAATTATCAAGACCGCGAATTCTTTTAGTTACAGACCGTGATGATCTTGATAAACAGCTGGGCAATACGTTTGCTGCCTGCAGGCTTTCCAAAGAACGCGCCACATCTGGCCGCAACCTTGTGAAGCACCTGAAAGAAAAAGTCAGCATTATCACCACGCTCATTCACAAGTTTGAATCAGGATGGAAAGCAGAAAAATATGTTGATGAATCATACGATATTTTTGTATTAGTTGATGAAAGCCACCGAACAAACTTTGGCTCGTTTGCTGCCAGAATGCGCCAGATGCTGCCTAATTCTTGCTATTTAGGCTTTACAGGCACACCGCTACTGAAAAAAGAGAAGAATAACTTCTCAAAATTTGGTGGACTGATTGAGCCGCATTATTCCATCAAGCAAGCGGTGAAAGACAAGGCTGTACTGCCATTGCTTTATGAAGGCCGTCACGTAGAGATGGAGCAAAATCAAGCTGCCATCGACCTATGGTTTGACCGTCATACATCAGATTTAAACAAAGACCAGCAGGCTGACCTGAAAAAGAAATATGCTCGCGCCGAGACGCTGAACAAATCTGATCAGGTTATTTATATGCGGGCCTTTGATGTCAGCGAGCATTATCGCGCCAACTGGCAAGACACAGGCTTTAAAGCGCAGTTGGTAGCTCCAAGCAAAGCAGCTGCGCTTAAGTATCACGAAGACCTTAAAGATATTGGGTTCGTCACATCGGAAGTGATTATTTCACCACCGGATACTCGTGAAGGCCATGAGGAAGTGGATGAAGGCCCAACTGATGAGGTTGGTAAATTCTGGGATAAGATGATGAAGTGCTTTGGTTCTGAGGAAGAATACACCACGCAGGTCATCAACCAGTTCAAATATGGTGAAGAACCGGAAATTTTGATTGTTGTTGATAAACTTCTGACCGGGTTTGATGCGCCAAAAAATACAGTTCTCTACCTTTGCCGCACGCTGCACGAGCATACTTTGTTACAGGCAATTGCCCGCGTGAACCGTCTGCATGAAGGCAAAGACTTTGGTTATATCGTTGATTACGCCAGTGTTCTAGGTGAGCTAGACAAAGCGCTGACCATGTATGATGCGTTTGAAGGTTTTGACGAAGAAGACCTTTTGGGCACGCTGACATCGGTTAATGAAGAAGTGCAAATGCTTCCGCAGCGTTATTCTGATCTATGGGACGTTTTCCGAGAGGTGAAAAACAAGCATGATGAAGAAGCATTTGAGTTTCTATTAGCAGATGACGAATTACGCGAGGACTTCTACGAGAGACTTGCCGAATACAGCAAAACCCTTGGGATTGCTCTCTCAACTGATAAATTCATCATGGAAACTGATGAGGCCAAGCTGCGAACATATAAAGCAGACCTGAAACGATTCCAAAATCTGAAAGAGTCGGTCAAGCTGCGTTATGCTGAAGCTATCGACTACCGTGACTATGAGCCAAAAATCAAAAAGCTGCTTGATACACACATTCAGGCAAATGAGGTCACTCAGCTAAACGCACCCATCAATATTTTTGACGATCAAAACTTTGATGCGATTAAACAAGGACAAGGGATTCATTCAGGTAAATCAACTGCAGCCAAGGCTGACACCATCGCACATGCGACGAAAAAAGTTATCAATGAAAAGATGGATGAAGACCCTGCGTTTTATGAGAAGTTTTCAAAACTGATCCAGCAAGCCATTGATGACTTTAAGGCACGCCGCATCTCTGACCTCGATTATCTTAGCAAGGTTAGTGATATTCGTGACTCGGTCGTTTCAAAGAAGCATGATGATGTCCCTGAGAGCATTACCGGCAATGATGAAGCCTGTGCATACCACGGTGTAATCAAGCCATATTTCATGAAATATGAGGCAGAAGCACAGGAAATTGAATCTGTATCTGCAGAAATATCGCTGGCTATTCAGCGCATCATTGAAGATCATTGGAAAGTTGATTTCTGGACGGATGATGACGCTCAAAAATCTGCGATTAATGACATAGATGACTTCCTTTATGATGAGGTGAAAGACAAGTTTGATATGGCATTAAGTTTGGAGCAAATGGATGAGATCATCGAAAAAACAATGCAAATAGCTAAAAGCAGAAGGCATGCATAATGAAAAGTATTGCGTGCACCATCAGCTACGGCAAAACAGAAATCGACTATGAACTCTTAATGATGAACCGCAAATCACTGGAGATTGCAGTTCATCCTGACAAAAGTGTCGTGGTCAAAGCGCCGAAAACTTCAACGCTTGAGGCTATTGAAGAAAAAATCAAGAAAAGAGCCCGATGGATTAAGCGGCAAATTGCCTATTTTAACCAATTTGATCCAAGAACGCCTGACAGGAAATATGTTGGCGGTGAAAGCCACCTTTATCTCGGTCGAAAATACCGACTTAAAATAGAGACGTCTGATAAAGATAAGGTACTTTTGAAAAATGGGTATTTCTGTATCGAAGCAACTTCCAGTCTTCCTCATCACATAGAGCAGCTCATGGATGATTGGTACAGAAGACGTGCCAAGATGTACCTTTCAAAAATCTTTGATGATTGTTGGGAAGGTTTCAAAAAAAGCGATTTAAATAAGCCAAATTTGAAACTTCAAAAAATGGATAAGCGATGGGGAAGTTTGTCAGGAAAAGGTCAGCTCACTCTTAATGTCAACTTGATCCAAACACCTAAAGAATGCGTTGAATATGTCGTCATTCATGAGCTCTGCCATCTCATCCACCATAACCATGGGACTGAGTTTTATAAACTTCTGGACCGCACATTGCCTGATTGGATGAAGCGGAAACATAAGCTCGAAATGGCTTTAATCTAGATTGCGACAATCCAACCTCAGCATGTCTGCGCCGAACCAACCCATTGAGTTTGCGGCCACCAGCCCAAACCCAGCGCATGAACTGCTCCGGCACATCGGCGTGTTCCTCGCGGTGAATTTTACGACGCAGCGTTGAAGAGCCCCACCGCCAAAATTGTACGTGAATGATACCAGCGCATCAAACTGGCCATCTGTCAGCGGCAGGTTAATTAAGCGCAGGACAGCTCGTTCTGTAATAACAGCATCTTGGCGCAAAAGCTCTTCAGCCTGCGCCCTCTATGATACCGTTTGAGAAATCCTCGCCAACTTTGACAATATGGCCGTAGCCGATAGTAGGATAGCCTGCTGCTTCAAAAATAAATAGGTCAATTTTAAAAGAGCATGATCTTTATCCGATGCTTTCGAGCTTTTTATGGGCTGAATATGCTATCTATTGAAATGGTTGCCAGTTTCGGCGCAGTTTGGGAAAATTAGTGATATTTATACCTTACATTTTCGGAATTAAATTTCTGATTTGCTCGGAGGTAAGAGTATGAATCGGGTTGACTAAAGAAATAATTAATAATAATATTTTGATATAAAAAAATATAATAGCTAAAATGTAAAGTACGATGATAATATTTCTGTTCCTTATAAGTACGATTTCCATCTTTGTAGCGGTCATGCTGTATATTTTTAGTATGCCAAAAAAATTAGTGTCGTTTGGCGCAATTATATTGGTTTTTGCATTCGCATCGTGTGCCATACAAAACACTTTTTATGGATACGCTGATGAAAATGGCATACTGGTAGACAGTATATTTTTGCCGTTATCAGTTTTTCTGGCCATTGAAAGTCTCATTTGCTTTGTTGTAGCCGGTTTGCTGTATATTTTTAAGCGAAGGAAGCTTTAGGCTGATTTGGATTGTTTTATGAACGGTCAATATCTGGGCAAGACATTTACCATATGTTTGGAGACAATAAGTCTCAGCTTCAGAAGTGGCTGTTTTCAGTCGTAGAAAGGTTTGATCAGTTTCAGTCGGTTTTGAGTTATATTCCTCATGCTATTGCTCTTGCCCGAGGACATCTTTGCGCTCTAGCGTCAATGTAAAGCAATTTAATGCCATGTTTCTTGGCAGTAGCGAAATCTTCCAGCACGTACCACGCTTTACGAGCCAGCGTGGTGGCCATTCACTTCATCACATATTTAAATGTACCGACCAGAGCTTATAACTCCGCATTGGTGCATTTTTCGTTTTGAATGTCTTCAATCATGGCATTATAAAATAGTTTGCTCATTGCGCTATCTTCTTGTTTTCAATTGCTTTTTACACTTACAGTAACGCTTCATTTTTGAGGATTATCAAGTAAATAAGATGTTATTTTTCAAGTATTTGGGCGGAACTTTGCTAAGGCACGCTGGCCAAACCAAAAGGACATAATAGCTGCGAATAACACGTGCGTTTCGCCGTCCCAGATCTGTATAAGTGCCGCGACACCTGTCTATGTTCTCAGTGTGGATGAGATAATACAGGCCAGCCCCTTTAACGGTGACAAATAGCCCAAAGAAGGCATAAGTGATCACAGGTCGCAGTGATGCCCGTAATGCGTCCACCCATTTAACACCCCGCTAAGCGTAGCGGTACAGCGCCTTGCTTTCGGCAATATCGGTCTGCACGTGTATTTCTTCCAAACCCTGGGTGCGGCCTTGACGTTGCGCCTCCATTTGCCGGTCGAGAATAGCCAGCTCGTGTTTGCAGTCGGTATGATCGCGCCAGAGTTTCAGAACGTCTGGGAATGCAGATGATAAAAACCCAAGTAATGATCCAAGTAATGTCAGCATAGTTTTTTCCTTTCGTTTTAAGTTAGTTAAGTGGTGTGCGTAAAGCTTTCAGATCGTGCCGAATATAGGTGTTTTGGGTGTTGATGACCGTAATATCCTGCCGCATTTCACCGACGAACTTGCGACCGTGATATCGTTATTAACTTTATTTTCGATATTGTTGAGACGTTCATTAATCTTAGCAAGATATAAAACCCCACGCGACCACCTTAACCAGCGTAATTAAAAGGCCGACACCTTTGGCAAGTAGGCCAAAAAACAGGCTCCATTTGATAAGAAACATGTTTTTTTACTGCTTATATCTACTTTTAATACCTACTTTTAATACCTACTTTTAATACCTACTTTTTGTACCTACTTTTTGTACCTACTTTTTGTACCTACTTTTTGTACCTATTTTTATACCTACTTTTTAGTTATATAATATAATTGCAAATAAAACTATATTTAGATTTCGTTATTAATCGATTTAGTGTATATTAAATATAAATTGATATTTAAGGATGCTCCCATGTCTTTGTTCGACACTTCAAACATTGGTGATTTACCACCTGAACTAATCAAAGAACTTAAACTATCTGGTAGTGTAGATAGTGTGCTTTTAAACTTGTTTTATGAAGGTTCTGGAATATTAAACTTATCCAATCTTCTTGTCGGATATTATAGAAAACACGAAGAAGTCAAGACACGACAATACATGATGACGACATGTTATCGTCTTGTAAAAAAAGGACTTCTCGAGCCAACCAAAAGTAAGGGTGAGTATAAAATCACCAAAAAAGGCTTAATTGTAATCGGAAAGTTTTCAACTGAGAAGATTAAAGAGTAAATAGATGAGGAATAAATGTAAGTAGAATTGCGCACGAATAGCGTTTTATAATATTATCTCATCATAAACAAGTTAGGGCCGTTCACGTCAATGAACGACCCTAATGGGAGGTAGGATTAGCCACCTCACTATAAATATCACATATTTATAGTGTAATATGGCTCCTCCTTTATTGTCAACGAACTTCCGTGATCCTTGGAGTTTCTTAATTAAAAAGGCGACATTAAAATGTCTAAAGAAATTTTTAAACCAGGTCAATCAGTGCCACGTTCAGGACAATATAAAGTAGTAGGCCCTAGAGGTGGCAGCCAAGGTCATGAGATTACCGCAGTAAAGGGAGAACCATTTCCACCTACACGGAAGCCAGGTCTAGGTTTTCGACTGGTCGATCTTACTAAACATAAATAATATTAATTTAAAGAGGGGATTACCATCCCCTCTTTTTTATTCTTGAAGAACCCGACATATTCAATCTCCATTATTTTTAGATGGTTAATTTTTGAGAGTTTCCCCATCAAGGCGGCATTGATAGCCGCTCCCGTCAAAACTGTGTTCCACCGCGGGTTAGAATCCACGCGCCATCAACACCGGCGCGCACACCCACCAGATCAATCTTGCCCTCTGCGATAAATTGGGTTGTTACCAGGCAAAGTTAAATTTACTGTGCCAGTGCCACGCCGCAGCCTTTTAAGCTTGGACTTAGCATTTTGCATAGCAAGTTCCGGCGTGTCATAGGTATGGCGCAGGTTAAAAACTGTATCACCATCACCCGCTGTAACTTTTACTTTTTCAGCCAGCGTCTTGTCATTGTATTCAGCCTGTACCGAGCCGTATTTATCCCGATCTGCAAAAGTCATGCTCCAGCTTGTGATCTCTTTTTTAACAATGGTGACAGGCGGTATCAGCTGACCACTCACAGATTTAGCTTTCCCCTTGGGGATAGAGCAAATTATCATAGGCGATATCCCCAAAGTCATCGGCGACTCTGGGGTTTAAACCATGCTCACTGGCAATTATGCCAACAACATCGGTAAGCGTAACAGCGCCCCCAAACGCCGCCCACACCATCAATCAAAAGGAGCGGCTCACCTTTGTCAGCCGCGCGCTTCATTTGTTCAGTCAGATCCAGTCCGCCCGTGAACTCAGGGTAGATTATGCCTTCCAGATCAATCTGCTCCATACCATGTCCGAGATATTGCATGGCTGGATTATTTTGCAGGCATTCCTGACTTTGCCAGCAATACTCAAATATATTAATGGCTTCTACAGTCCAAGGCGCAAACACTCAGCATTAGGTTGGAAAAGCCCCTCGGCTTTCGAGCGAATGGCTGCTTAAATAAGATCATGGAGCGGCACTAAAACGTGAAAGGTCCACTTGTATGATCCCCGCAAATCCAAATATCACCTGGGGCGCTTACTGAATTATCTAGAGCTTCGGGCGCAGCATCCTCATCGGTCAAACCGCCTGAACCTGCTTCACCATCCAAGAATAGATTATCAAGCTCATCAGCATTAAAACCCAGCATGTCTATGTTGAAATCTAAATCATCCAGCGCGGATAATTCTTCGCGCAACAGGTTTTCATCCCAACCAGAATTTTGGCAGCCATCAAGCGACCATGCCCCGCAATGATAATATTATTATCACCCCGTAGAATAGGGTTCACAAAGCCAAATTCCGTCATTGAAGCGGCGATTTGTGCAATCTGCGTTTCCGAATGGGTGCGCGCATTTTTAGCGTAGGGAATCAGCTCATCCACCGGTATATGTTCAATTTTTAGATTAGCTGATTTCAAGTCAGTCATAGTTTTTATCTTCCTCTAGCATCCTTACTGAACCGGATAATCCAACAATAATTGGATCGTTATAGACAGAGACTACAAATAATGGGATAAGAACCATACTAACGCCATCGCCAAGATTGCTTGCGCAATTGCCCACTGCATAGCTTGATAAATATTCTACTCTTAATTGTCACTTTAGTTGATCAGACGCTGAAGTTTAACTCCTAAGGAATCCTCGAATGTTTGAATCAAGTAATTTGCTTGCTCGGTAAACTTCTCTTTTGATTCCGATCGAATGATGAAGTAACCAATTCGAGTGAAATAGCTTTCTGGTACACAAGTTACAAAACAGCCAGGTTCGAAAAATAACCTACATTCCTCAACCATGTCATCACAGATTGGGATTTCGTCAGACTTAATTGTTCCTTGCTCGGATGGGACGAGGAAAACTATTCCTGCACCAGTATTTATCATTTTTTCGTAAACTTGTGTTTTATCTCCTAGCAACTCCAAGAGAATGCTTCTACCAGATACGATGCCATGCAGATAAGGAATCTTGTCTCCCCCTAGCCGAGCGACGACCTCTACAACAGTCGGGATACCACCGTTTTCAATATATTCCAAGTGGACTGCAGAATTTTTGATTCCTAAAGCACAGGCAGAACTGGAAAGTAGGGTTCTCTCTTCGATAGTGTGTTCGACCGCTTTTGGATCCACAAACTGCCCCAGTTCTTCAAAATAGGGAAGATCGGATTTGTACTTAAAGGTTTTTCCAACACAATGGGCAACACTCTTTTCGTCGACAAATCCCTCGAGACTGTATTCTTTCCCATCCAGGAATGACTCAACCAATACGTCTCTATAACTTCCAGAATCTATGTCCCTCGCAGCATTCTTAAGTTCGTCCATATTGGTCACGAGCGACACGTTGATGCTTGAGTAGCCCCTAGTTGGCTTTACTACAAGTAGGAAAAACAAATTCAGATGAATCCATGCTAGTGCCCGAGTCGAAAGTACGAAGAAAAGGAGTGTTTAACCCAGATGCTTTCAATCTCTCTCTCATAAGAAACTTATCTCGAGCATAAACCACGTTTTGGGCTGGCAAGTAAGAAATACCAATTCGCTCAAAAAAAATGAAGCCCATTCTACTAATGGTTCGATATAAGTTAAAGCTTTTGCATTTCCAAAGTTTCCAAGTGAGTCGCGTATTTTATTGAATTGTTCTTCAACAGTTCGCGAAAAGTCAGCCTCCACAAACACATCAATATATTTCGATATGCCAGTATCTAGATATTCATCAATCAAAAACACTCTATAGTTTGCTGTTTTTAGTTCTTCGAGTAGGTACCCTCTGAAGTCCTTGTCACCAGAACCTACAACTATTTGTCTTTCATTTTTACACTCGTTGCTTGATTGGTTAATGAGTTATTCGATGATTGAAACGTCAATTGAAAAATACTCCGTCAAAACTGGATTGAACTCAGTTTTAGTTGATAATAGACATGCTTCAGTCTGGTCCAGGACCTTACGAATTGAGTCTTGCTGAATCAATTCTATTGTAATCGATAGGTTATTAAATCCAGGTTTCAATGAAGATTCACAAATCTCAAACTCATGTCTACTCCAAACACCAGAGATTATGAACTCGCCTATATGGTCATTGTTTACTTTAAGAGTTAATAGCTTATTAGGGCGCATTTTTACATTGCCATTTGCCCAAAATTTCCGTATTTTCTAAAAATAGCTCAATTTTAATGTAGGTGCAATAAGAGTGACTGAAAACGCAATACTCACAATTAAAGAAGTATCGGAATATCTAAAGCTTGCCGAAAAGACAGCGTACAGGCTAGCTTCGGATGGAAAAATCCCTGGATTCAAAGTTGGTGGCGCTTGGCGTTTTCGACAAAGCGAAATAGACGCGTGGATAAAAGAGCAAGAACGTAAAGCTAAAGGTGATAAATAGAGGATGTCAAAAAAAGCAGCCGTACCGAAAAAACAAAAGTCTATTGAAGAAACCCTTTGGGATTCAGCCAATAAATTGCGTGGAAGCATCGAGCCTTCGGAATACAAGCACGTTGTTCTTGGCTTAATATTTCTAAAATTTATAAGCGATAAGTTTGAAGAAAGACGCGCAGTGCTAATTGCAGAAGGTCCAGAATCATACGCAGATATGGTGGAATTTTACACCATGAAAAACGTGTTCTATCTGCCTGAAGAAGCTCGCTGGAGCTACATTAAGAAAAACGCAAAGCAGCAAGACATCGCCGTAAAAATTGATACGGCTCTTCATACTATCGAGAAAAATAACAAGGCTCTTCGGGGGGCATTGCCTGACAACTACTTTTCCCGTATTGGTCTCGATGCCAGTAAGATGGCGGCACTTGTTGATACAATTAACAACATCCAAACCACAAAAGATAATGAGCAAGATATTGTCGGACGTGTTTACGAATATTTCCTGAGCAAATTTGCACTTAAGGAAGGCAAAGGAAAAGGCGAGTTTTACACGCCAAAATGCATCGTGAACCTTATCGCGGAAATGATTGAGCCTTATAAAGGCAAAATTTATGATCCCTGCTGTGGGTCAGGCGGTATGTTTGTGCAATCTATGAAATTTGTTGAGAGCCACCAAGGAAACCAGAAAGATATTTCTATTTATGGGCAAGAGGCAACGCCCACAACCTATAAGCTGACAAAGATGAACCTAGCTATCCGAGGTATTTCAGCGAATTTGGGTGATGTACATGCAGATACCTTCTCAAAAGATCGGCATGCGGACCTAAAAGCTGATTACATTATGGCTAACCCGCCGTTTAATCAGAAAGACTGGCGTGCGAAAGATGAATTAACAGACGATGTGCGTTGGAGCGGTTATGATGTTCCGCCTGCTAGCAATGCTAACTATGGCTGGATTTTGCACATGATATCCAAGCTCTCAGAAAATGGTGTCGCAGGCTTTATTCTTGCCAATGGTGCGTTATCTGGCGGTAGTGAAGAGTATCGAATTCGCCGTAAAATGATTGAAAATGATCTGGTGGAAGCAATTATTACACTCCCGCGCGATATGTTTTATACCACTGATATCAGTGTAACGCTTTGGATTGTGAATAAAAACAAGTCTGAGCATCCACTAGCGCTTAATGGCTTAAGCAAAGATTATCGTTCGCGCAAAGGTGAGATTCTATTTATAGATTTGCGCCGCTGGGGATCCGAGTTTGAAAAGAAATATGTTGAGCTAACAACAGACGATATTCAGGAGATTGCGGAGAATTACCACAATTGGCAGCAAAAAGGCTGGCAGGAAACATATAAGGACATTCCTGAATTTTGCTATTCAGCCTCAATTGATGAAATCAAAGAGAAAGACTTCTCACTCGTGCCAAGTAAGTATATTCCATTTGTTGATCGTGATAATAAAATCGATTTTGACGTAGAGATGTTGCATATTCAGAGAGAGTTTAGCAGCCTTCTCTCGGAAGAAGAAAGCTCCCAGCAAGAACTAATTTACGCATTTAAAGGGTTGGGATATGCCGTTAAAACTTAAGCAAATAGGATCACTTATTCGGCTGATAGATAATCGTAATTCTAGCTCTACGATTACAAATTTGCTTGGCATGAACACAGGTGAGCCTTGCATTGTGTCTGCAATATATACTGTTTTTGAGGTGAAAGAAAATTCAGTCTTAATCCCAGAATATTTGTATCTTTGGTTTAGTCGGCCAGAGTTTGACCGCTATGCTCGCTATCATTTATGGGGAAGCGCTAGGGAAACATTCAATTGGTCCGACATGTGCGATGTCGAGCTACCCATTCCTAGCATTGAAGAACAAAAGCCGATAGTTGCAATCCATCATGTGCTTGAAACACGCAAACGTATTAATGAGCATTTGAAAGAGACCATACGCCCTCTTTCCCCTGTGCTCATGCAAGGTGTCATCAAAGACCTCAAAGCTAAGGAGGCTCAAGCAGCATGACAAGTACAGCTAAAAAACGAACAACTATGGGAATGAAAATTATTAATTTTTCTCCTATAATAAGAAAAGGAAAAGAAATATTTTCCGATAAAGAATTGGAGATATAATCATGGCAACAGCAGATCAGATAAAATCATTAATAAGATCTCATTTTTCACATGAGCCAGAGCGCTTTTACACGATCGCGCTGCAAGTTGCTGCACATGAAGCCAAAAAAGGACACTCCGATCTCGCTCATGACATCCGTAAACTTGTTGATATGGAGCGTAAAAAATCTGGCCCTCGCGTATTATCCTTTCCAAAGGATTTGAAGGGTTTGATGCTTACAGAGAAACCTGAAACATCAAAACAGGTTCTTGTGATGAGCGATGATATTCAAGGGCGAATTGATCAGGTTATTCATGAGTACCGCCAGCAAGCCAAGTTAAAATCATATGGCTTATCTCATCGCCGTAAAATCCTACTTATTGGGCCGCCTGGAACAGGTAAAACAATGACTGCAAAGGTGCTCGCGCACGAACTCAAAATTCCTCTCAATACAATTCAGGTTGACCGCTTAGTGACTAAGTTTATGGGAGAGACAAGTGCGAAATTAAGGCAAATATTTGACTTTATGCAGGAAAGTCTCGGCGTGTATTTCTTTGATGAATTTGATGCGATAGGCGGTGATCGTTCTATGGACAATGATGTTGGAGAAATGCGGAGAGTGCTGAATGCATTCTTGCAGTTTATTGAACAAGACACTTCAGATAGCATTGTTATTGCAGCGACTAACAATCCGCAGCTTCTAGATCAGGCACTGTTTAGACGGTTTGATGATATTTTGTACTACAAGAGGCCTACAGATAAAGAGAAGCAGTCGCTTATTTCTAATAGATTAGTTAATTTTAAAGGTGCACAATTTGCTTGGAAAACTGTGCTAAAGAAAGCTTCTGGTTTGAGTCATTCTGAGATAGTGCTTGCATGTAACGATGCTATTAAGACAGCAATTTTAGCTGATAAGAAGAAAATCAATGCGACAGATTTATGCGTCATGATTTCTAACCGTCAAAATGCTCATAGGGGAATAGATGGGTAATAATGGAAAGAAATTTAGAGCACATAAGGGTATTACAGCCAACTAATACTATTGAATTTACGACAACTCAGTCAGGTGGTTCTTCAGCCAGTTTTCCTGTACGCAACAGGGCGACACATGGCCAATATATTAAGCAGAAACTGGAAATTGCCTGGCAAGAGAGCGATAATGAAATTGTGGTATCTCACTCTACTAGAATAGGAACTTACATTGAATTCCAAAGTGCTCCTGGATTCGATATTAAAATTAAGAGTCTAGAAGACTTAAGAAAAGGCATTCGACTATGTAACGTGCGTCAGCAAGAAAACATAAAAGAAGATGGCACAAAAGTCACAACATCGTTTATTACCACTTACATCCCTAATGACCAGAAGCAGATATTTTTCAATAAAATTGAAGCTTATCTCACTGAAGAAACTGCAAATGGAAACCCTAAAAATAAAGATCTTATTGAAGGAATTAATGATTTAAAAAATACGATTCTAGTTGAGTCTTTCTGGACAGATACAAAAAGTCTAATCCCAGAAGATAATCAAAAAGAATGGTGTGAAGTGTGGCTCAGAGATGATGATGGAGCAGAAAATCGCCTCGAAACAATTCTTAATAAACTAAACATAGAAAGCAAGGTAGGATCAATTAAATTCCCAGAGAGACTTGTTAAATTAATACTCACATCTCGTCACGACCTGGGAGAATTAACAAAGTATTCTGATGATATAGCAGAATATAGAAAAGCAAAATCTACAGCTAGTTTTTTATTGCCTGAAAGCCCTAAAGAACAGGAAAAGTCGGTTGATAATTTAGTTCAACGCCTGTCTGTAGATACCACAACTAACGTGACCGTCTGCTTGCTTGATACAGGAGTTAATAGGAGTCACCCGCTTATAGAGCCACTTCTGTCAAACGATGATTGTCAGGCTGTTAACCCTGAATGGCAAACAGATGACCATGACAAACATGGAACTTTGATGGCTGGGCTGATCGGATATGGCGATTTGCAAGGACATTTAGAGTCAGATAAACCTATCACAATTAAACATTCTCTAGAATCTGTGAAAATCCTTTCCCCCATAGGCAGTAACCCTGTTGAGTTATGGGGCGATATTACAAAGCAAGGTATCAGTAAAGCAGAGATACAAGCCCATGGTAAGAAACGAATTATCTGCATGCCTGTTTCTGCCGAAGATACACGGGATCAAGGGCGACCATCATCTTGGTCTGCCTCAATAGATCAAGTCACCTCTGGAGCTGATGATGGTGACAGACGACTAATTATTGTTGCTGCAGGAAACTCAGATCAACAAAATTGGAATAACTATCCTGACTCTAACTTAATCGATTCAGTGCATGACCCAGCACAATCGTGGAATGCTCTTACAGTCGGAGCGATTACAAGCCTACAAAAAATTACAGATCCGACTTTAAATTCTTATAACCCAATGGCGAACAGAGATCAGCTATCACCGTTCACAACAACATCCCTTGTATGGGATAACAAATGGCCAGCCAAACCTGACGTTGTCTTTGAAGGCGGGAATTTAGCCATCGATGGTAGTGGGTTTATAACTGAATGCAATGATTTATCTCTGGTTTCAACATATTATAATCCATCAGAAGAACTTTTACGCTCTTTTAATATGACCAGCGCTGCAACAGCACTAGCCGCACATTTCGCTGCGTGCATACAAGCTGAATATCCTGACTATTGGCCTGAAACTATTCGTGCTCTTATTGTGCATTCCGCTAAGTGGCCAGACGCAACTAAAAATCAAATCACACAGAGTAAAAATAAAACTGAGTTGAATAATGTACTTAGAGCGTGTGGGTATGGGAAGCCAGATTTAGGCATAGCATTATATTGTGCAAGGAACAGCTGTACATTAATATCAGAAGCAAGCATCCAGCCCTTTGAGAAAGATGGTAGTGACTATAAAACTAAAGACATGCATTTGTATGAGCTTCCTTGGCCAAAAGAAATTCTAGAAAATTTGGGAGAGGCTGACGTTGAGATGCGTGTAACGCTATCGTATTTTATTGAACCAGGGCCGGGAGAGATTGGTTGGAAAGACAGATATAGATATGCATCACACGCCTTAAGATTTGATTTGAATTCACCTGAAGAAGATAAAGATACATTTGTAAAACGCATCAACAAGAAATCCCGTGAAAATAGTGAAGGAAGACCAGATTCCCGCAGCCCTTCTGATCATTGGCTCATCGGTTCTGATAACAGAAATAAAGGTTCTATACATTCAGACATTTGGCAAGGAACAGCGGCTCAGCTAGCAAGTTCCAATTTAATTGCAATATCTCCTCGAATTGGTTGGTGGAGAGAAAGACATAACTTAGAAAGGTACAATCAAAAAACGCGCTATTCATTAGTAGTATCAATATCGACTCCAGAAAATGACGTTGATATTTACACACCAGTTAAAATTAGCCTTTCTGAGCAAATTACAATATCTGTCGGAGGTAATGAATGAAATTCACAGAAGCAGCACTAGAAGAAGCAATCATTGAACTGATCCTGAAACAGGATATTTCTCATGTGCCTGGTGGGAAGATCAATCGTGAGCCGTCTGGTGTTTTAATCAAAGATGATTTGAAGCAGTTCCTGCAGACGCAATACGCTGATGATGCGATTACAAAGTCAGAGATTGAAAGTATTATCCGCATGCTGGAAAGCAAACCAGCGTCTGATCTTTATGACAGTAACAAAGCCATTATGAAGATGGTATCGGATGGGTTTTTGCTAAAGAGAGAAGACCGCAATAAGAAGGATTTGTTTATACAGCTGATTGATTATTCTGTTGCCGATCAGAATATCTATAAAATTGTTAACCAGATGGAAATCATCGGGTTCGAGAAACGCATTCCCGATGGTATTCTATACATTAATGGTTTGCCGCTGGTGGTGTTTGAATTCAAAACCGCCACCCGTGAAGAAGCAACAATTTATGATGCCTATGTTCAGCTAACCACCCGATATAAGCGTGATATTCCTGAGCTATTCAAATATAATGCCTTTTGCGTAATCAGTGATGGCGCAAATAACAAAGCGGGATCATTCTTTGCTCAGTATGAGTTTTTCTATGCCTGGCGCAAAATAACCGGCGATGAAAAGCTTGATAAAGACGGCATAGACTCTCTGTTTACTTTGATTGAAGGGATGTTTGATAAACACAGACTGCGTGATCTTATCCGTAATTCCATTTATTTCCCTGATACTTCAAAAAAGAATGAGAAAATCGTCTGCCGTTATCCGCAATATTATGCCGCGAATAAGCTGTATCAGAATATCTTGGAACATCGTAAGCCTGACGGTGATGGTAAAGGTGGAGCGTATTTTGGGGCAACTGGGTGCGGTAAAAGTTTGGCGGGGCTTGGCGTTTTCGTAAAAGCGAAATAGACCGCTGGATCATTAAGCAAGAACAGCAAAAATAAGAGAAGGAATAAACATGACAAGCAGCGAACAACGCAAAGCCCTGCAACGCCAGATCTGGAAAATCGCTAATGATGTTCGTGGTGCGGTGGATGGCTGGGACTTTAAGCAGTATGTTCTTGGCACACTTTTCTACCGTTTTATCAGTGAAAACTTTACCAACTACATTGAAGCTGATGATGAAAGTATCAATTATGCCAAGATGGCTGATGACGTGATTACGCCAGAGATTAAAGACGATGCCATCAAAACTAAAGGTTATTTCATCTATCCTCACCAGCTGTTCGCCAATATTGCTGAAACCGCCGACACCAATGAAAGCCTGAACGCAGACTTGGGGAAGATATTTACCGAGATTGAGGCATCTGCCAGCGGTTATCCTTCAGAAGACGATATCAAAGGCTTGTTTGCGGATTTTGATACCACCAGCAACCGCCTTGGCAGCACTGTCAAAGACAAAAATTACCGCCTGGCAAAAGTGTTAAAACGCGTGGCGGGGCTAGAATTTGGGGATTTCTGGGACAATAAAATTGACCTGTTCGGCGATGCCTATGAATTCCTAATCTCTAACTATGCCGCCAATGCGGGTAAATCGGGTGGCGAGTTCTTCACCCCGCAGCATGTATCCAAGTTGCTTACTAAATTAGCTATGCACAACAAAGAAAGCATCAATAAAATTTATGATCCTGCATGTGGTTCTGGCTCATTACTTTTACAAGCCAAGAAACATTTTCCTGCCCACTTTGTTAAAGAAGGTTTCTTTGGGCAGGAACTCAATCATACCACCTATAACCTTGCTCGCATGAACATGTTCCTGCACAATATCAACTATAACAAGTTCAACATTCAGCTAGGTAATACCCTGATTAATCCGTACTTTGGGGATGATAAGCCTTTTGATGCGATTGTTTCTAACCCGCCTTATTCGGTGAACTGGATTGGATCGGATGACCCGACACTCATCAACGATGATCGCTTTGCCCCTGCAGGGGTGCTTGCGCCAAAGTCCAAGGCAGATTTTGCTTTTGTACTTCATGCCTTAAGCTACCTGTCCTGCAAAGGGCGTGCGGCGATTGTCTGCTTCCCTGGTGTTTTTTACCGTGGCGGGGCAGAGCAGAAAATCCGTAAATACTTAGTAGACAATAACTATGTGGAAACGGTGATTTCCCTGCCACCTAACATGTTTTTTGGCACCAGCATTGCCGTGACAATTCTGGTGATGGCAAGAAACAAGCCCGATACTAGTATCCAGTTCATTGATGCCAGTGGTGAAGAGTTCTTTAAAAAAGAAACCAACAACAACGTAATGTATAATGAACATATCGAGCGTATAATAACGTTGTTCGATAAAAAAGAGAATGTGCCTTATGTGGCAGAGTCGGTGCCGCTTGAACACGTTATAGCCAATGAGTACAATCTTTCTGTCAGCTCTTACGTGGAAGCCAAAGACAACCGCGAGGTGATTGTTATCACTGACCTGAATCATGAGATTCAAACCACCGTGGCCAAGATTGATGGCTTGCGCACCGACATCGATGCCATCGTTGCGGAGATTGAGGCATGAGCGGGACGCATTTTTTAGAAAAACTGCTTGATGGCGCGGATGTGGCGTGGGTGCCTGTTGCTGAGCTGTTTCAGCTTAAAAATGGTTATACACCATCTAAATCTAAAAAAGATTTTTGGGAAGGTGGAGCTATTCCATGGTTTAGAATGGAGGATATTCGCCAAAATGGCCAGATACTCAATAATTCCATACAAAAAATTACTAAGGACGCTATAAAAGGTGGAAAGCTATTCCCAGCAAACTCTATGATCATCGCAACCTCAGCAACAATTGGAGAACACGCACTTATTACTGTCCCATACTTAGCTAATCAAAGATTTACAAATTTAAGTGTGAAAGAAGAGTACAAAGAAAAAGTTAATATTAAATATCTCTATTACTATGGCTTTTTACTTGCAGACTGGTGTAAGAAAAATACCACCATATCCAGCTTTGCGTCTGTAGATATGGACGGTTTTAGAAAATTCCAAATCCCCATCCCATGCCCGAATGAACCTTCAAAGTCGTTGAAGATTCAAAACGAGATTGTGCGGATTTTGGACGCATTTACCGCTCTTACCGCCGCCCTTACCGCCGCCCTTACCGCCGAGCTTACCGCCCGCAAAAAACAATACACCTATTATCGTGATCAATTGCTCACCTTTAATGAAGATAACGTGGCGTGGGTGCCGTTGGGGGATGTTATTAATATCAAAAATGGTAAAGATTGGAAGCAACTTGGTGATGGCAATATCCCAGTTTATGGCTCGGGCGGTGTTATGTGTCATGTCGACACTTTTGCTTACGATAAGCCGACTGTGTTAATCCCTAGAAAAGGATCTATTACAAACATCTTTTACGTAGAAGAGCCTTTCTGGAACGTAGATACTATTTACTATACAGAAATTGATACGGATCAAATCAAACCTAAGTTTTTTTATTATTTCATGAAAACATTAGATTTAATGTCACTAGACACAGGTTCGGGTAGACCTAGTCTTACACAAACTATTTTAAACCAAATTAAAGTACCCATCCCATATCCAGATGACCCTGAAAAGTCATTGGCTGAACAAGCCCGCATCGTCTCTATCCTCGATAAATTCGATGCCCTAACCAATTCCATCAGTGAAGGCCTGCCCCGTGAAATTGAATTGCGGAATAAACAATATGAATATTACCGCGATTTGCTCCTAAACTTCCCAAAGCCTAAGGAGACAGTGGTATGAGCCAGACACTGACAGAGATAGCCGTATATTTAAAGAATAGTAAAAAAAAAGTAAACTTGATCTATGCCTTTAATGGTGTTGGTAAAACGCGTCTCTCACGGGAATTTAAAGAACTTTTTGCCTTAGGAACTGACGAAAAAGAAGATTTCTTTGCCAAGGTGCTTTATTACAATGCGTTTACCGAAGACCTGTTTTATTGGGATAACGATTTAAAGGGCGATGCCGCGCCCAAGCTTATAATCCAGCCCAATAGATTCACTGATTGGATTTTAGAGCATCAAGGTGATATAAGGATAATGGATAATTTCCATCGCTATACTGATAAAAACCTTACCCCCAAATTTATACGCAAAGAAAGTGTGCAGAAAATAAAAGGTAGAAATGTTAAAGTAAAAACCTACCCAGAAGTATCCTTCACTAAGTCAAGGGTACTTCCAGAAAACACTGAAGAGACTGATATTGAAATTGATGACAATAATCTTGTAAAAAGAAGAAAAGACGAAAGTATTAAAATTTCCAAGGGGGAAGAAAGCAATTTCATATGGAGTGTTTTCTTTACATTATTAGAAGAAGTTGTCGCTATTCTTAATAAACCCGACCCTAGCGAACGTGATTATAACCAGTATGATAAATTAGAGTATGTATTTATTGATGATCCTGTAACATCGCTGGATGAAAATCATCTGATTGAGCTGGCTGTTGACTTGGCTAGGCAAATCAAATCTAGCAACTCAGGTCTGAAATTCATTATCACCACACATAGCCCACTTTTTTATAATGTTCTGCATAACGAACTTAATTTAAACAAAAAAAGTAAAAAAGAAGGCTGTTCTCTTTTAGAGAAGCTTGAGGATGGCACTTATAATCT
The DNA here is from genome assembly GCA_965218375.1 of Alphaproteobacteria bacterium. Lineage (GTDB taxonomy): Bacteria > Pseudomonadota > Alphaproteobacteria. The sequence continues at coordinate 1,525,894 of OZ244618.1, read as the reverse complement.
AAATGTTGAATGTGGCCATTCTGACAAGCGCTTTTCTTATCATCTTTATTTGAAACAAATCATAGAAAAAGCAATTGCTGATAATCAGATAAAAAAATTTCACTTTATGCTATTACGGAATCTGTATGAAAAAACCGCTGCTTTTTTAGGATATGATGAATGGTCTGATTTATTAAATACTGCAGAGGGTGCCAAAGAAGAATATTATAAACGTATTATAAATTTCAGCAGTCACTCTAGATTATCAAATGAAGAAATTGCAGAACCAACAGAACCAGAAAAGCAAACATTAAAACTCTTGCTTGATAATTTAACTAAATATTGTGTCTACTCGCCCAAGCAGGAGTAAAAAACATGCCTGAACAAACAAAAACCATTGCAGAATCAAACAGCTTTATCGTTCTGGATAAATACACCCATAAGTGGCGGGATGCCAAAAGCTATCAAAGTGAAAATGATCTCGAGCGGGAACTGGTTCAGGATTTGGAAAATCAAGGGTATGAATATCGAACAGATATCACGTCTCAGTCAACCATGCTGGCGAATGTCCGCGTTCAGCTACAAACGCTTAACCTTGTTAAATTTACAGATGCTGAATGGCAACGCTTTGTTGAAATATATTTAGACAAACCCAACGACAGCAGTGTCGATAAAACCCGCAAAATTCATGATGATTACATTCATGATTTTGTATTTGATAACGGGATAATTAAAAATATCGCCCTGCTGGATAAAGAGAATGTCACTTGCAATAAAGTGCAAGTAATCAAGCAATTTGAACAAACTGGAACCCACGCGAATCGCTATGATGTGACTATTCTGGTCAATGGCTTGCCGCTGGTGCACATCGAGCTGAAGAAACGTGGTGTTGCCCTCCGTGAAGCATTTAACCAGATTCACCGTTATAGCAAAGAGAGCTTCAACAGCGACAATTCACTGTTTAAATTCCTGCAAATTTTTGTGATCTCTAACGGCACTGACACGCGATATTTTGCCAACACCGTAAAGCGCAATAAAAACAGCTTTGACTTCACGATAAATTGGGCGCAGGCAGATAACATTCCACTTAAAGACCTAAAAGATTTTACTGCGACTTTCTTCCAACAAAAAACCTTGCTGGATGTGCTGATACATTATTCGGTATTCGATGTGGATAACGCCCTGCTGATTATGCGTCCGTATCAGATCGCGGCCACTGAACGCATCTTGTGGAAAATCAAAAGTTCATACACGACAAAAGTTTGGAGCAAGCCAGAGAGTGGCGGCTATATCTGGCATGCGACTGGGTCTGGTAAAACATTGACCAGTTTTAAGGTCGCGCTCATGGCGACCAAGCTGGATTTTATCGACAAGGTCTTTTTCGTGGTGGATCGTAAAGACCTCGATTATCAGACGATGAAGGAATACCAGCGTTTCTCGCCAGATAGTGTGAATGGCTCTGATAGCACCGCAGGCCTAAAGCTCAATCTGGATAAAAAAGATAATAAAATCATTGTCACTACGATTCAAAAGCTCCATAAATTGATGAAAAACGAGGGTGACCTCCCAGTCTATAACCAGCAGGTCGTTTTCATTTTCGATGAATGCCACCGTAGCCAATTTGGTGAAGCTCAGAAAAGCCTTAAGAATAAGTTTAAACACTATTGCCAGTTCGGCTTTACGGGCACACCGATCTTCCCAAAAAACGCGTCGGGTGCAGAGACTACTGCCAGCGTCTTCGGGCATGAACTGCACGCTTATGTCATCACCGATGCTATTCGTGATGAAAAGGTGCTAAAGTTCAAAGTGGACTATAACGATGTGCGTCCACAATTTAAGGACATTGAAACCAAGTGCGCTTTAGACAAGCTCAATTCTGCGGAAAATAAACACGCGCTACAGCACCCAGAGCGCATCAAAGAAGTATCAAAGTATATCTTAAAGAATTATCGTCACAAAACCCACCGCTTGCAGGGCGACAATAAGGGCTTTAATGCCATGTTTGCTGTCAGCAATATAGATGCTGCAAAATTGTATTACGAAAAACTTACTTCCTTGCAGGTCGGTAGTGATAAACCGCTCAAAATTGCCACGATCTTCTCATTTGACCCTAATGAAAAGCAAAACGCAAAGGGGGAGATTTCAGATGAAAGCTTTAATGTCACAGCCTTGGACAGCAGTGCCAAAGAGTTTTTGAGTAAAGCTATTAATGATTACAATACCTACTTTAAAACCAATTTCAGTGTGGAGAGTGACGGCTTTCAAAACTACTATCGTGATTTAGCCAAACGCATAAAATCTAAAGAAATCGATTTGATTATCGTGGTTGGTATATTTCTTACGGGGTTTGATGCGCCAACCCTCAATACCTTGTTTGTCGATAAAAACCTCCGCTACCACGGTTTAATACAGGCGTATTCACGTACAAACCGTATTTATGATGCCACTAAAACTTTCGGCAACATCATTACATTCCGAAACTTAGAACAAGCTACCAACGAAGCCCTTACCTTGTTCGGGAATAATAACACGAGGAATGTAGTACTGGAGAAGAGTTATAAGGAGCACATGGAAGGCTTCAATGATGCGACGACAGGTGAAAGTGAAAGGCGTGGTTTTGCTGAGGTCGTCAAGGAACTAGAGGAACGCTTTCCTTACCCTGATAAAATCATCAGTGAATCTGATAAAAAGGCCTTTACCCAGCTATTTGGAGAATATTTACGGGCTGAAAATGTGCTGCAAAACTATGATGAGTTTGTAAGCCTAAAAGCCCTTCAAGACGTTGATATTAATGATGAAAAATCTGTTGAAGAATTTAAGATAGAACATCATTTAAATGAAGATGAATTTACGACACTACAATCAATGACAATACCAAATGAACGTAAGATTCAAGATTACCGCTCTACCTACAACGATATCCGCGATTGGTTAAGGCATGAAAAAAATGCCAATGACAAAGAAAAATCCAGTATTGATTGGGATGATGTGGTGTTTGAAGTCGAACTTCTAAAATCTCAAGAAATCGATCTTGATTACATTCTAGAGCAGATTTTTGAGCACAATAAAAAGGTACAGGATAAAACTGCGTTGATTACATTTGTACAACGCATGATTCGTGCCAGCATTGGTAATCGCGCTAAAGAAGGATTGATCGTAGATTTTATCAATCAAACAGATCTTGATAAACTAGGCGATAAAGCCAGTGTCATTTATGCGTTCTTTAGTTTTGCACAAGAAGTGAAACAACGTGAAGCAGAAGAACTTATCACGTCGGAAAATCTAAATATAAAAGCAGCAAAGCGCTATATAAACACTTCAATAGACCACGAATTTGCCAGCTATAATGGTACAGAGTTGAACGAAACCCTGCCCAAAATGAGCCCCCTAAACCCACAGTACCTCTCTAAAAAACAGAACGTGTTCCACAAGATCTCAAAGTTTGTTGAAAAGTTTAAAAAAGTAAGTGAGCCGATAAAGTAATTATTAGCTTAGTTCGTCTGATACAAGAACACCTCCGCCTCCACACCAACCCTTTGAGCTTACAGCCACCAGCCCAGACCTAACGCACGAAAAGACATGCGGCGTAGCTTGTTTTGTTTCTCATGCTTATACTCTTTTCTTGTAAATTCAATTTCGGTGGTATTCTAGGCCTGCGCGAAAATCAGTGAAACATAACTGGATCCACAAAACTCTAAAGGCGATCAAGCTTTGTGCACCTAGGTGACGTTGGCGTTTATGACTGGCACGAGGTTGAGCAGTTTGTGTCTCTGTATTTTCGTGATGCAGATGCCCAAGAACTCAGTCCGATTATTGATGTTGCCGCTCATCGTTTTAATGAAGAGCTGGAGCTTAAAGATGATGATGAGGGTAAGCACCTTTCCGTTGTTTTTCGCCCCTGTGCAGAGGCACTGAATCGACGCGATGGTCTGCGACCTATAACAGTTGCGTCTTTGTTTGTAGCAAGTCCCCTAAGTGGACGTCCATTGATAACTGAGATAATTGATATGCAAGGCGGCGATGATCATGTTAAGAAGTTTTTCTCTAGTTATGTGGCGGTGGTTTTGAAACCAGTAATAAGTATGTACATGATTTATGGAATTACCATGGAGGCTCATCAGCAGAACAGCTCTATTCTTTTTGATCATGAAGGCACGCCTCACCGGTTATTGATTCGTGGTTATGGAGATGCCCGAGCCTACTCCCCTTTGTTGGAAAGGCGCGGGTATCAGATTAAACCCTATAGGTATGGTAAAATATTATCTACGATTTTTGATGAGAGTATTGAACCTTTGGGGATGGTAATATAGGAAGAATTGTCCACTTGGCAGGGGGTAATAATATCGCATCTGAAATTTTACCAGACACATTTGGTCAATTGAATCCCGAGCAAGTCATTGCCTCGAGTCCTGAACATGTACTTGTGACTAGCGCAGATTGGGAAGTTTATATTCCTCGTGGTAAGAGGGTTCCTGTTGGACCTGGTGGAGATGCCAAGGAGATATTGAAAAAAATTATCTTACTATCCCACGCTTCCTGCATACACGGGAATTGCAGCGCAACAAACCAAATCTTTCCATGCGGTGTGGCACCAGTTTTATAACAGTCCATATCAGTTTATTGCAATTCAAAAGTTCGCCAAATGGTTCCACCCAGAGGTGTTTGCTGACTTAGATCCAGATGAAACGTTCCGCGTTTTGCACGAAAAGTTTCTTCCAGTTGACTATCAGCCTGGTTACTTTATGTCCTTGTCTCAAAAGGACTCTTAAAAGTGCTGACTGGAGCAGGTGATAATAGAGGGGTGGGAGATACGAGACCCCTCTCCAAAAGCGATGGATTTTCTAATTATCTTGCTATAATTAAATATCGTGTGCTTATTGTCTGTTTGTTGCTGGTTGCTCTGTTTGTAAGTTTTAGTGTTGATCTTTGTGTTGGTCCTACAAATATTGGGATCAATGATGTTATAAATGCGTTATTTATGCCCGAGACTACGGATTATAAGACTGTTGCGGTTATTTGGCAGATTCGTATGCCAATGGCTGTCATGGCGTTAGTTGTCGGTGCAATGTTGTCCGTGGCGGGCCCGCAGATGCAAACGATTTTGAATAATCCTCTTGCAAGTCCCTTTACACTTGGTATATCAGCTGCTGCCAGTTTTGGCGCGGCGTTGGCATTATCTTTGGGCATTGCAATCTTACCTGCTGCAACTGAAGTTGTGGTACCTCTTAATGCATTTATTGTCGCTATGCTCACAGCAGTTTTGATCCATTTTTTGAGTATGATGCGTGGTGTTAGTATTCAAACTGTTCTTCTTCTTGGGATTGCCTTAGTCTTCACTTTTAATGCTCTCTTGTCTCTTGTTCAGTTTATCTCTTCTGCTGAGGCGCTCTCTGCGGTTGTGTTTTGGACTATGGGCAGCTTACTTAAGGCAACCTGGGATAAAATTATTATTAGTTCTTTCATCTTATTGGTGATCTTTCCTTTATTTATCTATCGTTCTTGGGAATTAACGGCTATGCGGTTAGGGGATGAAAGAGCAGAAAGTTTGGGAATTAAGATAGGGCGTTTGCGTCTTGAAACTCTTTTGCTGGTCAGTTTAATTGCAGCAGTTCCTATATCATTTGTCGGAACGATTGGGTTTATTGGCTTGGTGGCACCACATGTTGCGCGACTTCTTATAGGGGACGATCAGAGGTTCTTTCTTTTTGCGTCCCTATTATGTGGCAGTTTAATGCTATCTCTTGGGTCAATCGCAAGTAAAGTATTATTGAGCGGCGCCATTATTCCTATTGGAATTGTCACTTCTTTAGTGGGTATTCCATTTTTTATGTTTTTAATTTTTTCCACGAAGAAACAATTATGGTAACCTTCTCATTACATGGCCTAAGTGCTTTTTATGGTAAGAAAAAAGTCATTTCAAATATTACAACGCCTGAATTTTTTTTCTGGAAGTATTGTTGGTGTTATTGGTGTAAATGCGTCTGGAAAATCAACGCTATTTAAGCGGATTACGGGGTTTCTGCCTGGTGGTGGTAAAGTTATGTTGAATAATCAGCGGCACACCAAGGTAACTCGCGATGTGGTGTATATGCCACAAGATACGAATATGCGTACTTCTTTAAGTGTATATGAGGTGATTTTACTGGCACGAAAGCAGGACAAGTCATGGTTACTTGTCAGTAAGAGTGACCTTCAAGCTGTTGATCAAATTATCGAGGATCTTGATATATCGGCCTTATCCTGTCAAAGCGTCAATGAGTTGAGTGGTGGTCAAAGGCAGATGGTGGCTGTGGCACAAGCGCTTGTGCGTAACCCTGAAGTTTTACAGTATACGGATATGACTTTATTAATTCATGGTGGTACATTAACCGCGTGTGGACCGAGTAATAAAATTATGAATGCGGAAATTCTGCGAGATGTTTATGGAGTGAATGCGCGGATTGAACCTTGTAGTTGTGGGGTTCATCGTGTTATCCGTCGATGGCCTCATTGCTTAAGCAATGGTTAGTTGAATTTGTTCGCGCATGCTCTCAAGATGTTAAGCAATATATTTTTTCCCAAAGTCTCAATGTTTTTTTAGATCTATTCCAATATTTTTTCACGCTCAAAGTTGATCCATATTTTTATCGTCGTTGTTTAGCTAGGAAAAAACAAATAAACCTGCCAGGGGATGCAGATCAAAAACTAGCATCCGATCCTGCAACACAAGCCCAAACTTCTGCGGTGATGCAAGAAGTATTTGTTGGTCTTACGCGTGAGAAATTAGAGTTATTAGATGCATCATCTGTTCTCAAAAAGCCTTGCCTAAAAAAACTTGGATTATTACCTGAGGAAGACAAAAAACCAAAAGAAATAAATGATGGATTTACTACGGAAGGAAATATGAAGAAAAAAAAGTTGAAGCGCAAAAGCAAAACTTGAAAATAATTGCCTAAAAGTCTTGATGAACTCGGTTTGTTATATAAGAAGCGTAAAGTATCTTTACGCTTAAGCATATTTCAAAAGAAACGACCATGCCAGATTATGTTGCTGGCCGTAAACCATTCAAATGGTTTTGATACGTTTGATCCAAAGTTGATAAAGTGTCAGCCTGACCTAGCTTTAAACAAAAGAAAGCTATGGCCATTTAAGAAAGAACAACAAATAAAAAAAAAGCTGTCTTTTTGTACTGAAAGGCCCCCTACAGTGCTGCGCTCATAATTACGAACAGGTTCGCCTATAATTTTATAGTTCATGCCGTCTACCCGAATGATATGTCCCGGCAAAGAGCGCTCCACATCATCGGCCATGAGCTCAAAGCGAGCGACATTGCCGACCATCTGTCCTGATCCCAGCTCATATTCGGTATCACTGGCAAACTTCAGAACACGGATCGCAAGTGAAGCACCCCCGCTGGATTGGTAGGTTGCCTCTATACCTAAATGCTTGAAACAGTCACGGGTGGCGCGGGATAAAATCTCACGGCTGTTCATAAGGGGGCTCCATTTCACCACTTATAATGCCTTGAGTTTGACCAGAACCGCCGGACGCAAACATAAAGGTAGCGGGTTCGATTGTGTGTGCAGATCAGTGCCGCGCTCAAATTTGCGCGATTCATGCTTGGCATAGATCTCGCGACCCAGCGTATTGACTGTTTCGTTAAAATCAGCAGGCGCAAAATAGGTACGGAATGTATTCAGTGTTCCCTTTGGAAAAATATGTCCATCACCCTCGGCAATAAAGCGGCGAACATTGCCGTCTGCATCACCTGCTTCAGTACTATACTCCTCAAAGGTAATGCCGCCAAAGGTAAAGCCCTCACACATATCATCACGAAAGGCGCGGCCTTCTTGCCAGCGTTCAAATGCTTCTTTCACACTGGCATGTCCGGTCAGTGCATCAAAAAACTCAGGACTCACCAACGCATGGATAGTGCGCATAACTTCTCCGCGCAGGCTTTTTTTAATATGGCGCTTCACATCAAGACATTTCTTTTTCACATTGGTAGATTCAGTTCCCAAAGCAAAATTGATGGTTTTGGCGGTAATCTCGAATTCGTCATAGAGATTGACCAGCTCTGAGCCGTCCGCATCAAGAATAGTGCCTTTAAGCGCACCAATGCGAAGATGCTCCAGCGTGATGGCGTGTTTGTTACGCATATCCTGAAAATGATCCGTGATAACGTCTGATAGTGCCTGAAGCTCATTTTCAGAACCAAAAGATCGGATGCCTTTCACTTCCTCCGGCAACACCACATCATCGTGCGGGATATGCCGACTATTAAAGCTTCGATATTTGCGCTTGCCGCGTACTCCAACGCTTCCGCGCGTACCCGGCGTTTGTGTTGGAAGTAGGTTTAGAACGCCGTTGTTTTCTTCAATGGTGATATTGCGGGTTCTCACAGGCTTAGTGCGAAACAGTTCAGTTTTACCAACACGCCCATACATATTGGGCAGAATGTTGATGCTGTCGGTGAGCGATATCATATTAAAGGCAGCGTCATCAAAGGGATTGTTCATTGGCATATCTTTAAGCTCCTTTTCTAATGAGAATTCCAAGATTTTTGAGGGTGTCGGTTGCCGCTAAAAGCTACGTGGCAGTATACAAGCCCATCCTCCGACACAATAGCGTGACGGGCAGCGATCCAACTGGCTGTATCTGTTGCAGTTGCATCTACGCTTTCACAAAGGATGCCTATAGGTGTCTCACTACCGTCACTGGCGGTAGGATCCAATTGCACAAGCTTATCATCTGTGCTTACGCGCCCAATAACCGTACCGATGGGTAGATTTTGGCCACTGGCAATGGTGACTTCCTCACGGGAATAGAGCTGATCTGCCTCATGTTTTAGAACGTCACCCAAGCGAGGGGACTCAGTAAGGGTAGCCATAATTTAAATCTCCTTATTTGGATTAAGATTGCACAGCCTGAGCGCGGGCCTTGGCAGCCTGAACCACAGGGCTTTCTTCGCTTTCGCTCAGTTTTGCTGGTAGGGTTTGCGTATGAATTTCAGGCTGCTGATTGTTTTTAGCTGCCATCAATTTCATCAGCTCATCTTTTGCCTGATCAGTGCTCAAGCCTTGTTCGATAAATGCACCCAGCTTCTCAGGCATGCCTGCAATCTCGCAGGCTTTAGAAATTGCAGCAATCTCTGCTCGTAATGCCTCTTTGGCGTTACTCTGCGCCTCTGCTATGAAGGCTTATTTTTCCTGATCGCTCAGGTGTGTTTCGGCCTTACTGGCCACAGGCTCTTGCATTTCAGATGCTTGCGCTTCAGTTGTCGGGTTTTCTTGTGTCATCGTTTTCCCCATTCGGTTGGGTTGAACATGTTTTGAGTGCTTAGAAGCCATTTCCTGTAAGGCATCACTGAAGGTCATCACGCCGTCAGCTAAGCCTGCATTCACAGCATCATTGCCGAAAAATAGTCCGGCCTCAGTGCTTGTCACCTTGGCTTCAGGCAAACCGCGATTACGAGCGACCGTTTGGGTGAAGAGCTGATAGAGGCGGTTGATCTCGGTCTGTAGGAGCGCTGCAGCCTCACTCGTCAGCTCGCTATGGGGATCCAAATCATTTTTGCGTCCCCCGGAAAAGACAGTGGTGTATTTCACGCCGAGCTTTTCATCAAAAGATGATTGATCCACATGGCTTGCAATCACGCCAATACTGCCAACGCCGCCAGTGCGCGTAACAAAAATCTTCTCTGCCGCCGATGCAAGGGCATATGCAGCAGAGAATGCATCATCATTGGCAACAGCCCAAATTGGCTTTGTGTCACGTGATGCGTAGATAAAATCGGCTAAATCAAAAAGACCAGATACTTCACCGCCTGGACTATCGATATCCAGCAAAATGCCTTTAACATCCAGCTCATCAACAGCGCTTAAAAACTGCTCTTCTAATACTTCATAGCTACTGATACCAAAAAAGGCGTCAAACGCACCAGTGCGCTTGGACAGCGCTCCATGCACATCAATGACGGCAATAGAGCCCTGCATAGTAAAAAGCCGCCCATAATCAGGCGGCTTTGAGTTAAGAAGTTGTCTTTCCGATATGGATTGAGCGCTCAGCTTTTGTAAATGTTCAAACGCTTTTCGCTCAAGACACATTGGCTTTCCATGCTGAGGGCGACCTGCAATCAGACCACCGTAAGGATGCCAAGGAATTTTAGAGTTATCCATGTTCGTATCCATTTTTGTGCATCACCCCAAGATGGAATTGTGCTTTAGCACCCCCCTGCTTAGCAAGAGGTGTCCATACAAAATACACGCTTCCCTCCCTCTCCGCATCTATTACCTTTTGCTTATTCCTCTAATGTGGGATTATAAGATAAACGACACGACACGACACCACATCAGATTCAATATCTGTTACTATCTATCGAACAGATAATCTATAGAGAATGACATTATTGTCAGTAAAACAAATGGTATGAAACAAATAAAACGCATCCTAATACTTTCTAAAATAATAACTGATTCAAAACGATAATAGGTCTTTAACTTTTAATATAAAAAAAATACTTAAACGTATTCAATTTATTTAACGCAACTCTCCCCTACAAAACCCACCTATATACCGCTGAAAGGAAGTGAGGTATGGATATAGATCAACTCAAAAGATGAGATTGATGACGACCGTAAAAAGTTGGATAGTGCATGCGACCATTTAATTGGCATGCATTTGCATGATGACAGGTTAGCAGCGAAAGATATGGTTCATCAGTCAACCTGTCATCACAATTCAAAATACTGTAATTTATTGTTATCCAATGACTGGAAAACAGGGCATGGGCTGAATCAGATCAGCACCCTTTATAGTTGTTAGCAACACACTCGCGCGCAAGTCTCTGGGCAGCAGAGATATCAGCAAGGGTCATATTTTTTTCAATAAATTCTCGCCTTTTTGGTGCTTGCTCATGGCCCAAAGATGCAGCAATATTAAACCACATGTGGGCATGGACATTATCTTTTAATACGCCGCGCCCATTGTAATACATCGCACATCGCCAAGATTATCATTTTGAATCGGGCGCGCTTTACCCCGCATCTTATCTTTCATAGAATTGGCGTAATTAACGTTATAAGGCGGGTCAGTAAAGACCATATCGGCCAGCTCTTCCCCCATCAGGGCGTTGTAACTGTCAATCATGGTAGAATCACCGCACAGCACTTTATGATCCCCGCAAATCCAAATATCACCTTGAGCGCTTACTGAATTATCTGGAGCTTCGGGCGCAGCATCCTCATCGGTCAAACCGTCTGAACCTGCTTCACAATCCAAGAATAGATTATCAAGCTCTTCAGCATTAAAACCCAGCAGGTCTATGTTGAAATCTAAATCATCCAGCGCGGATAATTCTTTGCGCAACAGGTTTTCACCCCAACCAGCATTTTGGCAGCCATCAAGCGACCATGCCCCGCAATGATAACATTATCATCACCCCGTAGAATAGGATTCAAAAAGCCAAACTCCGTCATTGAAGCGGCGATTTGGGCAATCTGCGTTTCCGAATGGGTGCGCGCATTTTTAGCATAGGGAATCAGCTCATCCACCGGTATATGTTCAATTTTTAGATTAGCTGATTTCAAGTCAGTCATAGTTTTTATCTTCCTCTATTTGCTGCAATGATGATATCCACGCTGCCACGCCATAGCTTGCCGTTATAAGGTTGAGTCCGGCGATAAAGGCGCACAGAGACAAAATGTTAAGGGGACGACGATTCACAAATCTATAAATCCTTCATTGCCTCTGGTACGCAGAAGGCACGCAGCAGGTACGCACCCTAAAAGCACTGCTCTGACTGGTTTTTTGATGGTTTATGGTGGGGGTGCGTACCCCAAAATTGTTTTGTCGCTAGGCAAGTGCCGCGGCTTTGCCCACCGCATTTCCTCATGCGCCAGAAGTAACTGTGAAATCCGCGCGCGCCAGATGGCCCAGCGCACGAGACACAAAAAAAAACCACGCCAGAACAAGTCGCTCTAGCATGGCTACACACATACTTCTGCAAGTATATTGATAAGGGTACGCGATTTTGTTCGTGGTGTCCGCACCAGAAATGTTCACGAACACTTTTTATGATGAGGTGTTTATTTTTTACTAAAAACAGACTTGGGGAACCGTTCATTATCTAAAGCCATATCAAGGACTTTAAATAAACCCTTTATAAAACCCGTTTGGGTGGTGAAGTTTTGAGTTAGAATATGCAGTTGAGGATAATCTAGCAAATTAATTTGAAGGCCGAGTTCTCTAACCAACTTCAAAACTGGAGCGCTGCATTCTAGATAATCATCATCAAATAGCTCTTTAACAACTATAAGCCCAACAAGCTGTCTACCATCACGTTTAATGGTTGCTGGCCTATCGTTTACAGAAATAGTAATGCCGTCATTATCTCGAGCATGGCATAGTGCGCCACGAACTTGATCAGTCGCCTTTTTAATATGGCCGCGGATAGTTTTACGTTTTCTCTGAATAGATCGTTGCAACATATCTACTGTATTAGGACTGTCCTTGGCTTGAACAAAAAGCATTACATGCTCTGTAACAATGAGAATATCGACAAGTTCTCTCTTCTCTTTTTTTGCGTCGTCGGCACGAAAAGGATTTAGAAAAATCTCATTTTTTTCAAATAACCGCCTAAATAATTTGGCGATCTCTTTCTCTTGCATTGGACCAGGGTCTCCGTCACGGTCTAGACTGATGATGGCAATATTATTTTGATTATCATTAAAGCCATAGAAACTTTCCTGAATATCCACGATCATTCTATTATCTGGATAGAGCCTATTCTCAAGCTTCATTTCATAGGCATTAACATCATCTGCAGCTGTTCTTAATCCAAATTGCTGCTTTATACTCTTACAGATATCTAAAGTGTTGTTTTGTTGAAACTCTGGTAAAGTAGCCCTGTTTATTTCTTTGGAAAATCTATTGTAATGCTCATTGTAAATTTTTGCGCCTAAAAGCTCATAATTATTTTCATCAAAGAAATAAGCTTCGAATTTTTCCTGAGAAAACAAATTGGTAATACCTTTAAGCATTTCATCGTTTGAAGATAGCAGAGTCCTAATAATAAGTGGCTCGTCATGGTCATCAAAGAAGGCTGTGACCATTCCCAAATGTGAAGCGCCTTTGGAGGCATTTTTTATCAGGTAGACTTTGAAGGAATTATTTGTACTGACCGTCAGGATTACTTCTTTAGTAGCTTTTATAACCAAGATGTATTTGTTTTCTTTCGTCAAATATATAGGCATTAGCCCATAATCAAAGTCACGAAGATGATAAAGTATGTCAGGATGTAATACAGACAACATGGCTATTCTTTCAGTGCTTTTTCAAAGTCTTCATGCTCGAAAGCAGAAGCCATACGATCTACTTCTTTCTTGCTTAAACCAAACTGTGTAGCGAACGTTCGCCACTCGCCGACTGCTGTCGCAACTTCTTTTATAATTTCCTGCGCCCGTATTTTCTTGATTCTGAAATCCTCAATAACAGATAAAGCCAAATCAATAGATGCTGTGGGGTTATCAAAATCAATTGAGGTCGATAACATCCGCGCTTTGATTTCTACAGGGGTTGGATTGACATCATAGGCGGGTGATAAACGCCATCCCTTATAGCGTTCGTACAAGAAGCCATGGTTTCTTAAATGGTCATCTGTGTTGGAAATCAACACGGTAAACACAATCCGCCGCCACAATTCTTCCAAATCATTGTTTGGATTTGCACCGCTTTGCGTCAACGCATAGGCAATCTCAAGGTAACTGTGAGGATCATTGTCCTTTGCGGCGCCCAGCATGCTCATCGCTGATAAGAACGGCACACGCTCCCCATTCTGACGGTCAAAACGGCGTAAAATCAAAACAGGCTTGTCCATGATTGTTTCCAAACGCCATTCTGCTGTCGTGATACCTGCTTTTTCTGCAAGTGTGAGTGCGACGGCTTCCCAGACAACCACGTTGAATTCATCATCTTTTTTCGGGAACTTGGCGATAGCAAGGTGGCCGTCTTTGTCTCGAACGGATGTTTTTGGTCGTGCGCCACCAAGGGATGAGCCAGGTGCCAGTAGTATTTTCAAATCTTCAGCAGTTTCATCGTCATCGAGATATCGCTCTGTTGCCGATAGCAATTTAGGTAGATCAATCAGTGGGGGGATGCTTTCTTTATCTTTTGGCATTAAGTATGGCCCGCCATCTTCCAAAGAGAAGCTCAGAGCGCCTTGGCGTGCCTCATCATTTACGCCAAGCAAATAGTCGACTTCTAACAATGTTCGTGTTGCTTCTCCGGTAGATTTTGCGCGCGCACTTTCTGCACGGCGCATGAGTACGCGCCCCCAACGGTCAGGAGCGGAATCACCAATAGCCCCAAATAAAATCTGGTCGGGCGTGGTATGAAACGCACCTTTGGTTAATTGAAGCGCAGGGTCTAATGCAAATTTTTCTGAATTTTTCAGCCACCCTGGTTCATATTCAAAGGAAGCGCTTTGTCGTGCACCACGCTGATGAAACCAAAGTTTTCCGACTTTGAATATTTCGTCACCAAGTTCAATGGAGACATAAATTTGCTGGCTACTCATTGCTATCTCCCTTGCTAGACTGCGGCGTTCGAATTCTTTTTGGTAAGTTTTCTTCTTCTAACTCACGCCCGACAATATCGTGAGATGCGTCTGCAAGCCCCGCCAAATGATCAATCATACCTAAAACAAAGAGAGCAGAAGCGTATGAACCTATAGACACGCTTGGATCTCCTTTTTCAATTTTGGATAAGGTAATGCGTGAAAACCCCGCACGCTCAGACATAAGCTCCATAGCAATACGGCGGCGGCGGCGAGCGTCGCTAATATCTTTTCCAAGTCTTCTTAAAGCTTTCTGTACAGGGATTGGTAAATGTTTCTTTTTACTCATACGCTTAACCGTTAATGTATTTTATATTTTGCACTATGCGCCCTAATGCAAATAATAAGATACATTAACTTGAAATTCAAGGTGAAATGAGCTTAACGTATCGTATCCTTATCTTTATATGACTTAAAGCAAATAATAAGATACATTACTTTTTGCACTCAAACCAGCCTCATACGCCTCTTGCAAAGCATCTTTGATTGCCCAAACGGTGATATCGTGAAAATCAAGGCTGTCGCTTTTTTTGGTTTCCAGCGTTTCAAGGCTCAGATGCTTCTTAGCGATCCCTATTAAAAGCTGATCAATGCTCTGCTGGGTGGCTTTAGGCATATTCACCCCCCTTGAACACGCGGTCGCTAATGTGTTGCAGGTCGGTGGCAATATCGGCTAGAAAGCCTGCATCCCCAGATGATTGAATCTGGGTTGGTTTCAAAATGATCTGCGCTTGCTGCCTGTAAACGTTCCAGCATCGCGTCAATGCGGGTTTTGTCTTCGATAAAAGCATCCAGCGCTGTTCGTTGTTCTTATGTGGCCGTCTTTGTCTTTTCTCCTTATCCTAGGTTCCAGCAGCTTTTCATCCTTGGAAGCTCTCAAGTTAATTGATGATTCTTTGTTCATCGTGGCATGGATAAGTTACCCCCAACCCTAGCTGTTATCTTTTCACCTTCTTTTTTAAGGTGTTCTTTTCTTCCTTTATATGGTGTGGACGGATCTGTCGTGGTATGTTTTGAATTGTGGATAAGTATCGACTTATCCATACGAACAGCACTTCCTCCATCTCGGTGATGTTATCGGAGGTTGGCCTGATCCGCATCGGCTGTTTTTCCATCTGCAGGATTTCTTGTTTCTCACGTTTGATTGCAGGCCACGCGCTGAAATAACCTTTCACCCGTTCTTCCGGTAGGCGCTGCAATGTCCGTACCGCCTACCGAATACGGTCTTCAACGTGTTTTTGCTTAACAGTAATAGTCTTTTCTATCATGAGCGCACCTCTATAATAGGCGTTGAGAGATACTGCTCAAATTATAGTGGCTGAATCTGAGTATCATCAGACTGGCCATTTTCCTCATATTCGCTATATCTTAGAAGGTTTCAGGCACAAAAAAACCGCTCATAACTGGCGTTAGAACGGTTGGTTTTAATAATTTGGTTGCGGGGGTAGGATTTGAACCTACGACCTTCAGGTTATGAGCCTGACGAGCTACCAAGCTGCTCCACCCCGCGTTAAAGTATTGATTTTAAGAATTATAAAAGGATGATTATATATCTCTAAAGTATTGTATATCTGTATAGACGGCCTGGCAAGTGAAGGTGCGCTTGGCTTTTATATTGTAAAGAATAAGATAAGGGGTCTGTTTTTAGAAAGCTTGGCAACGACCTACTCTTCCACGCCTTAAGACGCAGTACCATCGGCGCTGAGAGTCTTAACTGTCGAGTTCGGGATGGGATCGTGTGTGAACCTCTCGCTATGATCACCAAGCTATCTAAAAACAGACGCCCTTATATTATCTAAAAGAAAACGAACACCGCTTAATGTACTTTGCAATTTTATCATAAGTAAATATTTTGGACTATTTACCGATCATGTTGCGGAACAAAGAAGTCTATCGAGCAATTAGTACCAGTTAGCTTCACGCATTACTGCGCTTTTACACCTGGCCTATCAACGTGGTGGTCTCCCACGGCTCTCAAGGGAAAACTAGTTTTGAGGGGGGCTTCCCGCTTAGATGCCTTCAGCGGTTATCCTGTCCGTACATAGCTACCCGGCGATGCGACTGGCGTCACAACCGGTACACCAGAGGTACGTCCACTCCGGTCCTCTCGTACTAGGAGCAGCTCCTCTCAATTTTCCGACACCCACGGCAGATAGGGACCGAACTGTCTCTCGACGTTCTAAACCCAGCTCACGTACCACTTTAATCGGCGAACAGCCGAACCCTTGGGAACTGCTACAACCCCAGGATGTGATGAGCCGACATCGAGGTGCCAAACACTGCCGTCGATATGAACTCTTGGGCAGTATCAGCCTGTTATCCCCGGCGTACCTTTTATTCGTTGAGCGATGGCCCTTCCATACGGAACCACCGGATCACTATGACCGACTTTCGTCTCTGCTCGACTTGTCAGTCTCGCAGTCAGGCAAGCTTATGCCATTGCACTCGTCAGATGATTTCCGACCATCTTGAGCTTACCATCGCGCGCCTCCGTTACTCTTTAGGAGGCGACCGCCCCAGTCAAACTACCCGCCACACATGGTCCTGGATCCAGATAAATGGACCTCAGTTAGATATCAAAAACAATAAGGGTGGTATTTCAAGGGTGACTCCACAATAACTGACGTCACTGCTTCATCGTCTCCCACCTATCCTACACAAAGTGTCTCTAATACCAGTGTGAAGCTATAGTAAAGGTGCACGGGGTCTTTCCGTCTAACCGCGGGTACTCCGCATCTTCACGGAGAGTTCAATTTCGCTGGGTCTATGCTGGAGACAGTGGGGAAGTCGTTACGCCATTCGTGCAGGTCGGAACTTACCCGACAAGGAATTTCGCTACCTTAGGACCGTTATAGTTACGGCCGCCTTTTACTGGGGCTTCAATTCGGAGCTTGCACACCTCCTCTTAACCTTCCAGCACTGGGCAGGCGTCAGACCCTATACATCATCTTGCGATTTAGCAGAGTCCTGTGTTTTTAGTAAACAGTCGCTACCCCCTGATCTGTGCCCCCTGTTATTGGTTGCCCAACAACAGGGCCTGCTTATCCCGAAGTTACGCAGGCAATTTGCCGAGTTCCTTCAGCATAGTTCTCCCAATCGTCTTGGTATACTCAACCTGTCCACCTGTGTCGGTTTCGGGTACGGTCTATAATGTGGGGGCTATTTCCTGGAATTCCGTCGAAGCACACTCAATCCAATAAGAGTGTACAACATAAAGAATTCGTCACCTCCCACAGGTACAGGAATATTAACCTGTTTCCCATCGGCTACGCCTTTCGGCCTCACCTTAGGGGCCGACTCACCCTCGGCGGATTAACCTTGCCGAGGAACCCTTGGACTTTCGACGAGAGTGTTTCTCACACTCTTTTCGCTACTTATGTCAGCATTCTCACTTCTGATACCTCCACAGATCCTTACAGACCTGCTTCATCGGCTTACAGAACGCTCCGCTACCACGTGAACAAAATGTTCACATCCTCAGCTTCGGTGTATGACTTTAGCCCCGTTACATCTTCGGCGCAGGACGACTTATTTAGACCAGTGAGCTGTTACGCTTTCTTTAAAGGATGGCTGCTTCTAAGCCAACCTACTGGCTGTTTTGGTCTTCCCACATCCTTTCCCACTTAGTCATAACTTTGGGACCTTAGCTGGAGGTCTGGGCTGTTTCCCTTTCGACATTGGACCTTAGCACCCAATGTCTGTCTGCCATGCTCAACTCGCCGGTATTCGGAGTTTAGTTAGGTTTGGTAAGCCGGTGAGGCCCCCTAGCCCATCCAGTGCTCTACCCCCGGTGGCTATACATGACGCACTACCTAAATAGTT
>OZ244618.1:1160000-1502500 GCA_965218375.1 Alphaproteobacteria bacterium | reverse complement strand
AGATTCTCACGTCTACACCTTGGAAGCATTAGGCCAGTTTTTTGCGTCGCGGGTTCCCCTAATGCGTTGCACTTAAGTGCGTTTAAACATCTCGTAGATATCTCACCATTTTTTTTTGCAACATATACTTTTCGCAATATATACAAATTATAGGGTCACATCGCTTATGGATATAGATCAACTTAAATCTGACCTGATCGCTGACGAAGGTCTGCACAACAAACCTTATTTATGCCCAGCTCAAAAAATAACAATTGGTGTGGGCAGAAACCTCGAAAGCCTAGGTCTGTCAGATGATGAAATTTCCTACTTACTAAATAATGATATTAATCGGGTCATCACTGAACTTAATAAGAATATACCTTGGTGGAAAACTCTGCCTGAACAACAAGCGCGCGCCATTGCCAATATGTGTTTCAACTTAGGGTGGCCGCGACTTTCACAATTTAAAAAAATGTTTGCAGCTTTACAAGCCCACGATTATGAAGAAGCAGAACGCGAAGCGCTCAACAGCAAATGGGCAAAACAAGTCGGTAATCGCACCACCCGCATTTGCAGTCTTATAAAAGGAAGCACGCAGAATTAAACTAAATCGTCCCCGAAGAACCATGAGGTTTTTAGGAACAAACCAAAACCCATAAAAAAATGAGCTACTGGTTTTCACCAGTAGCTCTTTGTTTGTTAATTTAATCCCGATAAAAGAAAGATGTTTAAGGAAATATTTAGATTTTCATCTTAGTTTCATTCCTGTTTAGGATAAGGTTAAATAGCCATTAATGTCAAGCCATAATTTTATATATAATTTAAACTTTATTTCCATATCTTAACAGAGCATTAAAAAAACTTAACCTCAAAAATTATCAATATCTCGCCCTTAATTCATGTGATGACTTGATAAATACAACTAATAACTTATACTTCAGGGATTAATGATGAATGTTATCATTTAAATTATAATTATCCCATACATGACACAAGGTAGAGTAAATACTATGCCCTCCTCAAAAATTAAAAAAGTCGTTCTTGCTTATTCTGGTGGTCTTGATACGTCCGTCATTTTAAAGTGGTTACAAACCCAATATTCTTGTGAAGTTGTAACATTTACAGCAGACCTTGGACAAGGTGAAGAGCTGGAAAGCGCCCGTCAAAAAGCTGAGTTACTTGGCGTTAAGTCCATATATATTGAAGATATGCGGGAAGAGTTTGTTCGCGACTTTGTTTTTCCTATGTTTCGTGCAAACACCCTTTATGATGGGCTGTATTTGCTGGGCACGTCAATTGCGCGGCCCCTTATTAGTAAGCGTTTAGTTGAAATTGCTCAAAATGAAGGGGCGGATGCTATTTCCCATGGGGCAACGGGTAAGGGCAACGACCAAGTCCGCTTCGAATTAACCGCCTATGCCCTTAACCCAGAAATTAAGATTATCGCTCCTTGGAGAGAATGGGACCTGAACAGTCGGACCAAGTTAATTGCATTTGCCGAGCGCCATAACATACCTGTTGCCAAAGATAAACGTGGTGAGGCGCCCTATTCAGTTGACGCGAACTTACTTCATGTCTCAAGTGAAGGGAAAGCCCTTGAAGATCCAGCGCTTGAAGCAAATGAAGATGTGTACTCATGGACGGTTTCTCCTGAAGCAGCCCCAGATACTCCCACCTACATTACCCTTGATTTTGAAAAAGGCGACCCCGTTGCCCTTAATGGGGAAGCGATGAGTCCCGCCACCTTACTTGATAAGCTTAATCACTTGGGGGGAAGTAATGGTATTGGCCGTCTCGACCTTGTTGAAAATCGCTTTGTTGGCATGAAGTCTCGCGGCATATACGAAACACCCGGAGGCACCATTCTTCTGGCTGCCCATAGGGGAATAGAAAGCATAACTTTGGACCGCGGTGCGGCCCACCTTAAAGATGACTTAATGCCTAAATACGCCAGATTAATTTACAATGGGTTTTGGTTTTCTCCTGAACGAGAAATGCTGCAAGCCCTCATTGATAACTCTCAAGAGTATGTCACGGGTCAAGTGCGGATTAAATTATATAAAGGCAACGCCTCAGTTGTTGGGAGGACCAGTTCATTTTCCCTCTATAATCAAGAGGTCGTCACCTTTGAAGAAGACGATGTCTATGATCAACGAGATGCCCATGGATTTATTAAGATTAACGCCCTGCGCCTACGTTTACAAAACCGCGCTAGAAAGGCTTAAACCTGACTCTCCTGCTGGACGGGAATTACATATACAAAATCTCTTAGGCTCACCGCTTCATAGACTTTGTTACACTTACGGTATGCTATGACGCTGGAAAATACCCACCTACATCCAGAGCCTTTGGTTCATCCTCGACGGATAAGTATTGCCCCTATGATGAAGTGGACAGATCGTCATCAACGCATGTTTATCCGTCAGATCACCACTTGCGCCACTGTTTTCACCGAAATGGTAACATCAAAGGCTGTTATCCATGGTTACCGAGAGAAACTTCTTGGGTTTAATCCCGCCGAGCACCCAATTGTTCTGCAAATTGGGGGGAGCGACCCTTTAGAAATGGCAGAGGCTGCCCAAATTGGTGAAGACTGTGGCTATGATGAAATTAACATCAATGTTGGATGTCCATCTGATCGGGTGCAATCCGGCACTTTTGGCGCGTGCCTGATGAAAGAACCTGGGACCGTTGCCCGCTGCGTCGAGCTTATGAGAAAAAGAGTCAGCATTCCAGTCTCAATTAAAAATCGTCTTGGCGTTGATGATCAAGAGCCTGAAAAAAGCCTCTCTCAGTTCATAGAAATCACCCATCAAGCTGGATGTGAAACCTATTATGTCCACGCACGCAAGGCATGGTTAAAAGGCCTCAGTCCAAAGGAAAATCGTGAGAAACCTCCTTTAGACCACAACTTAGTTTATCAATTAAAACAAAACTACCCTCATCTTTTTATTGCCCTAAATGGGGGCGTTGCCACCATGGAGGATGCCGCCCATCACCTTAAGCATGTTGATGGCGTTATGATCGGAAGAGAGGCCTATCATAATCCCTATTGCCTTGCATCTGTGGATTATGACTTTTACTACCAAGCGCCGAAAAACCTCTCACGGGTCGAGGTTATGCAGAACTATTTACCTTATGTTGAGCATCAACTGACCGCAGGGGTGCCTCTTCACGCCATAACCAGACATATTCTGGGTCTTTTTTACAATCAATGGGGGGGAAACCTATGGCGACGGCACCTCAGTTCAAACCCCTCCTCACCAGGGGCGACCGCTCTTTACCAAGCCCTAGAGCACACCATCCCCAAAACCTAACGCCGTGGTGTCTTGCATATCTCTTTGTTACCATGAGAGTATTGCTTTTTAATCTGTGTATTCTGATCCCGCTCTCAAGTTATGGGCAATCGCCCTATAGTGACCATTTGGTGACTGAGGTTAGCCCATGGGGACAGTTAATCACGGACCAGGACTATATTATTGACCTGTACGGTATCTCTATATCCCAAGACCCATACTGGAGACAACAAGCGCAGACATGGCTGAGCAAGATGGTTCTGGGGAAGTTTATCCGCGTTATGGGCAGTCCCCACAATCGACACGGTCACCTTACGGGGGAGATATATGTGGGTGACCTCTCAGTGCGGCAAGAGTTACTTGCCCAAGGGCTCGCCTTTGTCACGCCAGACCCTGCTGACCCTGCACAAGGTGAATACCTTAAGAATATGCTCGCTATCGAGGCCAGAGCCCAAGAGCACCAACACGGGTTTTGGGGCACCACGGCCTCACCTTTAACCTCAGTAGAAAATATCAAATATCATAATGGGCACTATCGTATTGTCACCGGACGCGTCATTTCCGTGACTAATTTGAGAAATAAAACTTACATCAACTATGGATCTGATTACCGTACGGACTTTACCGTGCTTATCACTGGACGCGTACGGGCAAAAATGAAACAGACTAGAGCAGGCCTCAAACAATGGGAAAATACACTTGTTTCAGTCCGCGGAATTATTATTCACCAAAATGGCCCAATGATTATTCCCTTGAGCCCCTATGATATTCACCAGCATGACCCTGAGGGGAAAACCCTTTGAGCGGATTATTGAGGATGCTTTCCTGGAAAGTAGCCTTCATCCGCACCCCCATCTACCAAGCGCGAAAAGCACGTGCGAGTATAATTATGGCAGGCAGAACCAGTCTGATCTACAATCAATAATAAGGTGTCGCCATCGCAATCAACGCGCACTTCCCTAATAAGCTGATGGTGGCCTGAGGTATCCCCTTTACACCATAGAGCCGCCCTCGACCGTGACCAATAGGTTACTTTTCCCGTCTGTAAAGTTTGTTCTAAAGATTCAGCACTCATCCACGCCATCATCAGAACCTCCCCCGTATCATACTGCTGAGCAACAGCGGGAATTAGACCATCTGCATTATATCTGAGAAGATTAGTTTTTAAGTTCATGGCGGCCCCCCTCATACCAGAAACACAAAAAGACCATTGAGTCGTCCGCTAAAAAAGAGAGCCCAATGGCATTTATTCAAACCAATACACACATCGAAGGTGAGTCTTTATTATGGTGCGGCCGAGAAGACTCGAACTTCCACAGACGTTCCCGTCCACAGCGACCTCAACGCTGCGCGTCTACCTATTCCGCCACGGCCGCATCTTCATAATAAAAAATGTTGTATTTTAAAAACACAACTGAGTTTGCATGTACCAAATATTGAGATGAAAGACAACAAAAGAATTGAGTTATTGCGTATTTTTTCATTTAAATTGGCGTTTACCCATATTCTAATAGGTAATCAATCAAATCAATCCCTTAAAACCCTGATTCCATAGCTCCAACAGTCTGGGTAATAGAGACGGCAATAATATCCCCAACCAAGACCACCTCACCCCTTGCAATCAAGTGATTATTGGCATAGATATAAGTTGGCTCTTCGGTTTTTGCATCAAGTTCAATGACAGCACCCCGACCCATTTTCAATAATTTATGAACCGGCATATTTGCACTGCCTAACACCACAGTTATATCAACTAAAATATCTTCTACAGCTTTTTTCAATTGCATATCTAGGGTTTCACGCCTAGCCTCTTTTGATAATTATCCTATTATCCTATATAATTTATATGAGTTTTGAAACCATTAATTTCCTAACAATACCGATTTAATCTATGTTACCTTCATTAAATAGCTCTCCAAAATCAATTGAGTGGCGTGTCCATAAGCAACCTATGCCGTATATGGCAGCCGTTGAGGCTATGGAACAACGGGTCGACCAAATTATCAATCACCAAGCCCCAGAGATGATCTGGCTTCTTGAACATCCACCATTATATACAGCAGGCACCAGTGCCCGCAGTGATGAGCTAATAAATAAGGCTGGCTTTCCAGTCTATCCCGCTAGCCGAGGCGGCCGATACACCTATCATGGCCCCGGGCAAAGGGTGGTTTACTGCTTGCTTGACTTACGCGATCATAAGGACATTAGACTTTTTATCCATAAAATTGAACAATGGATTATTACAAGCCTCGCGCAGTTTTCCCTACAAGGATTCATCAGGGATGATCGCGTAGGCGTCTGGATTGTTGACCCCAACCACTTTGAAAAAAAAATTGCTGCTATTGGTATTCGCGTGCGTAAATGGGTTACCTTTCATGGGTTTTCAATAAATATTAACCCCGATCTTTCTCATTTTAGGGAAATTATTCCATGTGGTTTAAATATGGACGAATACGGGATCACATCCCTTAAAGACCAAGGGCTTAACGTCACCACAAAGGATCTTGATGCGGCACTCCATAGGACGTTTCAAAGTGTCTTTACCCAGTACTCTAAGCCTATTACGCCCTAACACCTGATACCCCCCTGACCTCTACCTTGAAGTCTCGGCGCCCTTGATGAGAAACTCTTTTTAGCTCTATAGTCATCGGAGGCGTTATTTACGTCCCCGCGCAATATCCACTCCACTTGGAAGGGGATCACCAGCAACCATACCAAACAGCAGATGATCGCGCCATTTTCCATTAATGCACCGATATGCACGGGCGAAGCCTTCTTTAGAAAACCCCGCGTTCATCAGAACTTTTATACTTGGCTTATTTACGTCCACGCAGGCGGCCTCTAGTCGATTAAGTCCTATTTCTGTAAAACAATGCCTTGCTATGGTCACGACCGCTTCCGTCATATACCCATTACGCAAATATGGTAATCCAAGCCAGTACCCGACACTTGCGGTCTGTACCGACCCTTTACGGATATTGCTAATGGTTAACCCACCAATTAAAGCATCGGAATTATTATGGGTAATAAGATAAGAAAATTCTGACCCTTCACGGGCTCTCTGGTTAAGAAAACGCAATCGACGCTCAAAGTCTGCACTCGTATTAGTATCCAGCACCCACAACGGCTCCCACGGTCTTAGGTGGGCAGCGCTGTATTGCCTTAAAGCGACCCATTTACTGGAATAGCTCATATGAAGGGGACATAGGGTGACGCGATGCCCTACCAAATTATTAATCACATTTAACTTATTAAAGTGCGACCAAATCATGAGCCTTATATCCTTAATCTAAAGACGAATATATCCGTGAGAGTGCACTAAATATATAAAAACCTCAAGATTGAATTCTTAATTTTTCTTTTATTTTATGTTCAAAGTCATCATCTTTTTCGCCTACGACCACCGATAGAGTTGGCCGCCCACCTTTTAAAATAGAGGCGGTAAAGGAAGAAACATCTGTCGGAGTAACTTTTGAGTAATTCTCAAATTCTTCTTCAAATGTAATATAACGCCCATATCTTAGGATTTCAAAGGCAAGACCTTCACAAACGCCCATGCTGCCATCGTCTTCTTGGTTAATAATGTACGCTGACTTGATGCGGGTGTTAGCCAACTCGACCTCTTGCTCTGAAACGCCCTCAACCATTTTATGGAGTTGTTCATAAAAAACATCAAGGAGCTCAAGCAAGCGGTTAGGACTGGTGCTTGCTTGGAGATAAAAGTCACCACCATCCAAATAACAATTATATTTACAATATACCGAATACGCCATACTTCTTTTTTCGCGCACCTCTTCAATCAGACGTGAATAGAGCACATTACTGATTATACCCGTGGTATAAATAGCTTCATCGAATAAGCTTACACCAGGAAACCCTAGGACTAAGTGCCCTTTAATCGTCTCTCTTTGAGTTATCACCACGCCCCCCTTATACTTTAAAGGGGAAAGATCTGGACGCTCTTTAGAGGGTAGAGGCGCAAAATTTTCAGCAACCATTGCCACGAACTCATCATGTTCTATGGCACCTGCTGCTGAAAAAACCATCCGGTTCGGAGTGTAGTGCTTATCCTTGTAAGCGAGAAGTTGCTCCCGGGTAAATGAGGACAAACTGGTTTTAGTACCAAGAATTCTAAGCCCCCCGACACATTGCTTAGGAAAAGCCTTATGATAGAAGTTATCTAAAACAAGGTCCGAAACTTCACAATCCTCATTACTAAAAATCTCTTGCAACACCACCTTTTTCTCACGGATGATCTGTTTTTTATCAAAGAGGCTATTGAGCATCATATCTTCAAATATTTTAAAGGCGCGGTGCACGTTTTCAACCAAAACTTGAACATGATACCCCGTAAACGTTTCTCCTGTATATGCATTGATTTCGCCGCCCAAGGCTTCAATTGCCTCGGCACCCTGACGCCCAGTATAGGTACGCGTTCCCTGAAACATCATATGTTCAATTAAATGGGAGATTCCATGTTCTTTGGGAAGTTCCCATCGTGCCCCAGAATCAAGCCACAGGCCAAAAGACACTGTTTTCACATAGGGCATATGGCCCGTGATAATCCGTATACCATTATCTAATTGGGTTATCTTATGAGTAAAATCCATTGTTTATGTCCAACACTTAACTTCTCAGATAGTCTTTGACAGTCTCTAAATCATTTGGCAGATTCACGTACTTGTCTTAACTTGTGATACAAAGCCTGAACCTTAGGTGGCGCATCAAAGCTTTTTTCTTTATCACCCACTCAACAACCTCAGGAAACTTAATTTGGTGCGCAGTCGAGAGAATTACCATGGGCACATCCGCAGAAGATGGATACCCATCAACAGCTGAAAAGCAATACTTCGCAACGATCGCTTCCATCATATACCCATCACGCTAATATGGCGCCCCCCATCAGTAAGCTATACTTGCAGACTGTACAGACCTTTTGCGGATATTGCTAACGGTCAACCCAAGCACGCGCACAGATCATATGAAGCCAGCATATGGTGGCGCGACACCCTACCACCTTATCAATCACATTTAACTTATTAAATTACGATCCAATCATGAGCTTTATACCTTTCATCTCAAGACGAATACACCCGCGAGAGTTCACTAAATATATAAAAACCTCAAGACTGAATTTTTAATCTTTCTTTTACTTTATGTTCAAAGTCATCATCTTTTTGGTCTACCTAACCAACGATAGAGTTGGCCGCCCACCTTTTAAAATTTTTAATTTTTCTTTTACTTTATGTTCAAAGTAATCATCTTTTTGGTCTACAACCACAGACAGAGTTGGCCGCCCGCCTTTTAAAATAGAGGCGGTAAGGGAAGAAACATCTGCTGATGTAACTTTTGCGAACTTCTCAAACTTTTCAGCAAGTGTAACATGACGCCCATAATTTAAGATATCGTCGGCAAGAACTCTACAAACGCCCATGCTGCCATCGTTTTCTCGGTTAAAAATGTTCCCTGACCTGTAGCGAGCATTCGCCAACTCGACTTCTTGCTCTGAAACGCCTTCAACCATTTTATTGAGTTGTTCATAAAAAAAATCGAGGAGCTCAAGCAAGCGGTTAGGATTGGTGCTTGCATAGAGGTGTAATGCACCACCATCCAAATACGCATCTTGACCACACCTTACTGAAGAGGCCATACTTGTTTTTTCACACAGCTCTTGACCCAAACGTAAATCGAGCAAATCATCCATCATAGACATGGTATACTTAGCATCATCGTGCAAGCTTACACTAGGAAATCCTAAGACTAAGTGACTTTGAGTCGCCTCTCTTTGAGTTATCACCACGCCACCATGATACTTTAAAGGGGCAAAATCTGGACGCTCTTTAGGGGTTAGGCGCGCAAAATTTTCAGCAACCATTGCCACGAACTCATCATGTTCTATGGCACCTGCTGCTGAAAAAACCATCCGATCCGGAGCGTAGTGCTTATCTTTGTAAGCGAGAAGTTGCTCCCGGGTAAATGAGGACACGCTCTCTTTAGTACCAAAAACACGCCGCCCGATACTTTGCTTAAGAAAAGCCTGACGATAGAACTCAGTAAAGACAACTTCCGAGGCCCCCTCATCATCACATTCATCACCAATATGTTTCAACATCCCCTTTTTTTCACTGATGATCTGTTTGTCATCAAAGAGGCTATTGAGTATCATATCCTCAAATATTTTAAAGGCACGGTGCGTGTTTTCAACCAAAACTTGGGCATTATACTCAGTAAAAGAGTGTCCTGAGTATGAATTGATTTCGCACCCCAATACATCATTTGCGTAGTCGCGTTCAGCCGCAGTATAGGTCGGTGTTCCCTGATACATCATGTGTTCAATTAAACGAGAGATTCCATGTTCTTCGGGAAGTTCCCACCGTGATCCAGAATCAAGCCACAGGCCAAAAGACACTGTTTTCATATAGGGTATATGACCCGTGACAATCCGTATACCATTGTCTAATTGGGTTATCTTATGAGTAAAGTCCATTGTTTATGTACTCCAGCACTTACTTCTGAGATAGTCTTTGATAGTCTCTAAATCATTTGGCAGATTCACGTACTTTTCTTCTTTGTGATACAAAGCCTGAACCCTAAGTGGCGCATCAAGCTTTTTCTTTATCACCCGCTCAACAACTTTAGGAAACTTAATTGGGTGCGCAGTCGAGAGAATTACCATGGGCACATCCGCAGAAGATGGATACCGATCAGCAGCAGCCATACCCACCGCCGTATGAGGATCTATGATCACGCCCTTTTCTTCGTAGAGTTTTGTCATCGTATCAATGGTTTCTTGTTCAGTGACGCTCTCTCCTCGGAGAAAACCGCGTGCAAACTCTAATTGCTCTGCTGAGACCTCTAACCGCCCCGTGGTCTCAAAAGTGTCCATGGCCTTTTTAACGCCCGCACCTTTTTGGGCAAAAACATCAAACAAAAACCGTTCAAAATTACTGGCAACTTGAATATCAATACTTGGGGATATACTTGGGAAAACCTCACCTCGCTCATACACCCCGGTTTTAAGGAATCTGGTGAGGATATCATTTTGGTTGGTCGCAACAATTAAGTCTTGCGTATTTAGCCCCATGCGCGTGGCCGAATAACCAGCATAAACATCACCAAAATTACCTGTCGGTACAGAAAACCGAATCTTATTGGTATTTAATTTTTTATACGCATAGACATAGTAAGGAATTTGGAACAGAATTCTGCCCCAATTAATAGAATTAACTAAGCCCAGATTCTTATCCTGACCAAAAACTGGATCCTTAATCATGGCCTTTACCATACTCTGGCAATCATCAAATGTGCCATCAACAGCAATGTTATAGACATTTGGGGAATCGACAGTTGTCATTTGTCGTCTTTGCACTTCTGAAGTCCGTCCCTTAGGGTGCAGGATAAACACCTGCATATGATCAGAATACCCGCACGCCGCAATAGCTGCCGATCCAGTATCCCCGGACGTGGCGCCAATAAAGGTCATCCTCTCTTGCCGAGCTTCAAGCAGTTGCGATAATAACCGCCCTAATACTTGTAAGGGAATATCTTTAAATGCAAGTGTTGGCCCGTGATAGAGCTCCATAATATACCTCTGATCCCCAATAGGGGTGAGGGGCACAACTTCATCCGAAGTAAAACCTTGATACGCGTCATGGATAATTCGGACTAAATCATCATGATGGAATATATTGGTACTTTTTAGGTAAGGCGCAACAACCTTTTCCACAACTTTTTGATAGGTGTCCACTGATGGTGAAAAAATATCCTCAGACAACTCAGGCCACTTATTCGGCAGATATAAACCACCATCCGGCGCAAGACCAGCAAGAATGACATCATCAAAATTAAGGGCACCAGCGGATCCGCGCGAAGATATATAAGGCATGTTTTATTATTCTCAATAAAGATAAAGGGAAAGAGAAAATTTCCCTATGTTTTCAGGGTATTATCCGTATTATTTTTAGGTTTTAAATGATAGATAAACCACACTATAAAACTTGTTAGCGCCATCATAAACCAGGTGAGAGCGTATTGTAAATGGTTATTTGGGATATTATCTAAGGATATTTGTCCCCCCTTAGGTCGTTCCATAGGGTCTTGGGCACGATCTGCCACAACAATCATTTTTTCAATTTTGTGCTGTAACTGACTCTCTAGAGCGCCATAGTCTGTCCAGAACCAGATTTTTGCTTTCGGGTCATTTTCTGGAGTGAACGGATTGCGGATAAAACCATCGTGGATAAAACCTGTAATGGTTACAGGTTCTTTCACTAATAAATCTCGCGGACGGTTACTTTGAAACCTCTCTTCAGAGCTGACCCATCCGCGGTTAACCAAAATCCAAGGAGAATTCTCGTCTTGCACTAAAGGGGTCATGATAATATACCCTGGGCGCCCTTCAGCGTCACGCCCTAAAAAGGTTATTTCTTTATCATGAAGAAAAGTTCCAGTCACTTCCACGCGGCGATGACTGAGCTCTTGACTGCTAAGTTTAGGGCTTTGGGAAGCCTGAAAGACTATGGGCGCTGCATCCAGTCTTTGCTCCCTCTCCGCGAGGATTCCTTCTTTCCAAAAAAGTCTTTGCACCTGCCAAACACACAGACCTGTGCAGAAAACCATGACAATGACTGTGATCAATGTCGGCCATAAAGAAAAAGCGAAAGTATAGCGATTTAAGAGTCTATTTATCATTTTAAATACAATCGTTTGCTAAAGTTGAAACTTTAGCAATATATCTCACCTTCCACAAGGGGGCACGTTATCCACCCCACACATATATAGCAACAAAGAGAAACAACCACACAACATCCACAAAGTGCCAGTACCACGCTGCAGCCTCAAAACCAAAATGGGCATTTTTAGTAAAGTGACCAAAGTACGCGCGCAAAAGACATACGCCAAGGAAGATTGTCCCTATAAATACGTGAATACCATGAAAGCCTGTTGCCATAAAAAATATCGAACTATACAGTCCGCCATCACCCCCAAATGGAAACTGAGCGTGACTGTACTCAATACCTTGAACCACACTAAAGACTAACCCCAGAATGACCGTCACCCAAAGACCTTGTTTCAAACCTTTTCTATCATTGTGAATTAAGGCATGGTGCGCCCATGTAACAGTTGTTCCAGATAACAATAAAAGGAGCGTGTTAAGCAGGGGTAAATGCAACGGGTCAAATGTTTCGATATTCTTAGGCGGCCATACGCCCCCAAAAAACAATGTTCTGGCTTCGTGCATCGGCGTATCAAAAAATAAAGAGGCATTAAAAAATACCCAAAACCAGGCAACAAAGAACATCACCTCTGATAAAATAAACATGACCACACCATAACGCATCCCAAGTTTTACGACCGTTGTATGGTGTCCGTCATTGCCTTCAACAACAATATCTTTAAACCAACTGATTAATACATAACTTAACAATATTGACCCAATAACAAATAACACAATCGAGCCATCGTTAATGTACCACGTAAATCCTAAGGAAATAAGTAAAACAGATAACGAAGCCAATAATGGCCAATAACTCGGTTCTACTAAATGGTAATCATGCTGAGGCTTTTCATGAGCCATAGTATATCTCCTTTATTCCTAATCTTTTTACTCTATCATCTCTTTTTGCAAATACACGCATGCACATTATAATGAATCCTGCCACATATCATCTCTAAAAAATGTATAACTTAACGTAATCGTATGGACATCATCTAAATTTTTATCATCGGCAATGCGCGGATCAATAAAAAGTTCTACAGGCATTTGTAATTTCTCGCCAGGGCCCAAAAGCTGCTCTTGGAAACAGAAACATTCAATCTTATTAAAGTATTGACCTGCCCGCGATGGCGTTACATTAAATGTCGCCGTACCTGTAACATTCTTATTTGATAAATTTTCTACTTCATAAAATGCCAAGACAGACTTACCAACTTGGACGGATATTTCCGTTTGCGTAGGTCTAAATGTCCAGGGTAAACTTGGGTGGGCATTGGCATCAAAACGGACTTTAATGGCACGATCTAAGACAACCTGCTCACCCTCAGGTAAAACTCCAACTTGCGTTGTCCCGCCAAAACCAGTCGCTTCACAAAATATCTTATACAAGGGTACGGCTGCATATGACATCAACAACATCAGGACGGCTGCTGCAAACATGACATAGAGCGTCCGTCGTTTTCCTTTGTTTATTGTGTAAGTCGTATCCTGGTTTATCAAAAAATTCTACCCCAAAGATGCTAAACGACTTAACTTCACAAAGCCTAACCCATAAAGCATTACAATTAATACGCTTAAAGAGAGAACAATGCTCACATTTCGTTTCCACAAGTTTTTCTTTTCTTGAGAATCTTTCATATCATCACGTTTCTTTTCATCTTCTGAACTCATGAATTATACAATCTCTAAATTACTATTTATTGCCAAGAGGAAAAATACAAAAAACAAATATATAATTGAATATCCAAACAATCCTTTTGCTGCAAAATTGTTTTTAGCATTCCCGTTTTCTTTGAAAGTCGCAATGGCACCAAAAACAAAGACAAGATTCAGGAGGCTTACAATAACCAAATACGTATACCCTACAAAACTTGTAACAAATGGGAGGGTTGCGACACCGGCCAGCAATATAGAATAATAAAGGATTTGACGTTTGGTAACAGCCTCTCCACTGACATTCATCATCATTGGTATTTTCGCAGCCACATAATCCCCGTTGGCAAACAGATTAAGGGCCCAAAAATGAGGTGGTGTCCAGATGAATATAATCAAAAACATTATTAAACTATCCAGCGACACACCTCCAGTTACTGCCGCCCACCCAATCATGGGAGGAAACGCCCCAGCAGCGCCGCCAATGACGATATTGTAACGGGTCCACCGCTTCAACAACATAGTATAAATGACAGCATAGAAAAATATACTAAACGCCAGAAGACCGCCTGCGACCCAATTGGTTGCCACACCTAAAATCACGACCGATATTAAGGAAAGTAAGAGGGCAAATACTAAACAATCAGAAGGGCTGACGCGGTTGCTTGGGAGTGGACGCCCCTTTGTGCGCGTCATCACAGCATCAATATCCCGATCATACCACATATTTAAGGCACCCGCGGCACCCGCCCCAAAAGCTATACAAACAATAGCTATGAAAGACTCTAAAATGTGTATCTGACCTGGCGCAACAAACAGCCCAACCCACGCGGTAAACACCACCAAGGACATTACTCGAGGTTTCATCAACTCAATAAAATCCTGTGGGCGCGACCCATTACTTACTTTTTCATCAAGAGTAACTAACATAAATTCACCGGTCGATCTAAGATATTCATATTCTTAATAGTTAAGTTCATAAGAGTCATAGTATTGATGATACCTTTAACGTAGGACAGTTTATCCCCAAAGGTTATATACTCTCAACTTTTAACAGGGAAAAACTGTTTTTAATGATGTTCATCATCTTTGATCACAGGCAACACGTTAAACTGGTGGACTGGTGGTGGGGATGACAGGGTCCACTCTAGAGTATTTGCACCCTCACCCCAAGGGTTATTTCCAGCCTTTTCTTTCTTAACAAATGCTCTAAAGATAAAGAATAAGAAAACTAAGACAGAAAAGTTTGATAAATACGCCCCGTAAGAGGACACCAAATTCCACCCTGCAAATGCATCAGGATAATCAACATACCGACGGGGCATGCCAGCCAGACCTAAAAAGTGCTGGGGAAAGAATGTTATATTTACCCCTATAAAGGTAAGCCAGAAATGTAACTTGGCCCCAAACTCAGAAAACTTATACCCGCTCATTTTAGGGAACCAATAATAAAAGGCACAAAAGATCCCAAATAATGCTCCCAACGACATGGTATAGTGGAAGTGGGCAACAACATAATAGGTGTCATGCAACAGAGTATCGATTCCAGCATTTGCAAGCACCACACCTGTCACACCGCCCATAACAAAGAGGCCAATAAAACCTAAAGCCCACAACATGGGCGCTGTCAGACGAATCGACCCACCCCACATGGTCGCAATCCATGAAAAGATTTTAATCCCTGTTGGCACCGCAATCACCATTGTCGCAGCCGTGAAATAGGCCTTTGTATTCGCGGAAATACCAGAGGTAAACATATGGTGCGCCCAAACAATAAAGCCAACCACCCCTATGGTGATCATGGCATATACCATGCCCAAATATCCAAATATAGGCTTACGACTAAAAGTAGAGATCACATGAGAGACAATCCCAAATGCTGGTAAGATTAGAATATAAACTTCTGGGTGCCCAAAGAACCAAAATAAATGTTGGAACAGAACAGGGTCACCCCCGCGAGTGGGATCAAAAAATGCGGTATCAAAGTTTGTATCCGTCAGCAACATGGTGATTGCACCAGCAAGTACCGGTAAAGACAAGACAATAAGGAACGCAGTCACCAACC
Organism: Alphaproteobacteria bacterium; assembly: GCA_965218375.1. Classification (GTDB taxonomy): domain Bacteria; phylum Pseudomonadota; class Alphaproteobacteria. The sequence goes on along the minus strand of OZ244618.1, from coordinate 1,486,788 downwards.
AAGACCATACAAACAGAGGCATCTTGTGTAAGGTCATCCCTGGAGCACGCATGTTAAAGATGGTCGCAATAAAATTAATTGACCCTAAAATCGAGCCCGCACCCGCAACATGAAGGGCCAATATGGCCATGGTAATCGCAGCGCCTCCAGTCGTACTTAAGGGCGGATAGATTGTCCACCCGGCACCGGAACCAGGGCCAGGACCGACGAACATAGATCCCACCAACAATATCATTGCTGCCGGCAAGAGCCAAAAAGATATATTATTCAAACGTGGAAACGCCATATCTGGTGCACCAATCATCAGGGGAACAATATAGTTTCCAAACCCCGCCAGCGCTGGCATCACCATGAAGAAGACCATTAAAAGTCCATGTGCGGCAACAAAGACGTTATAGATATGCCCATCAGAAAAATATTGCATTCCTGGTTGTGCAAGTTCCATACGAAAAGCGACGGACAACAACCCACCAAGAATTCCTCCTACAATTGAAAGAATAAGGTATAAAATCCCAATATCTTTATGATTCGTAGAAGCAAACCAACGTAGAAGAAAACTTGGTTTAACCTCAATTGGATATGTTGCAACTGTCATTACTTACTTACCTTCCTTAAAACTCAGATGTTTTATTATCCTAAAAAAAACACCTTATAAACACCTCAACGGAACCTTAACTACTTTGCGTGATAGAAACGCCCTGACTTTCTATTTGAGTCTTCGTCCACTCATCAAAACTTTCCTGACTGACAACCTCAATAGCGATTGGCATGAATGCATGAGACGCACCACAAAGTTCTGAACATTGACCATAATATGTGCCAAGCTTCTCTGGGGCTTGGAAGTAAGTTTCATTTAACCGCCCTGGCACTGCATCTTTTTTCACACCAAAAGCTGGCAAAGCAAAAGAATGAATAACGTCAATAGAGGTGGTCACAACCCTTACCACACCCCCTGCTGGAACATGGGCCTTAAAGTCAGTAGCTAACAACCGAGGTTCACCAGGCAGTAAATCCTCTTCAAGTTTCATATTAGATATAATCTCAAAGTTTCCATAGTCGGGATAGTAATACGTCCAGTTAAATTGCGCCGCAACCGCTTTTAACGTGAGGTCAACCTCCTCAGGCACAGTCTCTTGAGTGTACAATATGCGAAAAGACGGAAAGGCGATAAATATAAGAATAAAAAATGGAACTGCCGTCCACACAACTTCAATAAAAACGTTATGGGTCGTGTTACTGGAAACCTCATTGCGCCGCCAATTATAACGTATCAGACACCAAATCATCAACACAAAAACAAAAGCAACTATTCCAAAAATTAAGGGAATCATAATAGAATTATGAAACCAGACGGACTCCACCATAACTGGCGAATGAGCCTCCTGAAACCCTATTTGCCATGGCTTAGGCTGTTGCGCCCATCCCTCATAAGAGAAAAAAGCGACGCAAAGAAATACGGATCTTGTCAAATAAGAATTTATTAATTTATTCATGAACTTACAATAACTTAAATATAAAGGCTCAACGGGTGCACGGACGTACGCTTTTAGAAATAACCATTAATTTGCATGTGCAATTTAGCTAATACTTAAATGTTATAAAGTATAAATTTTCGTACGACCACTATCTATACATATATAACTAACTGTTTTAAAATGTTAAGAGTTTTCCATATTTTTTTTTATTCCTCTTAAACGCTCAAGATATTTTTAGGGCAAATCTCTTTAAGCTCACCCCTTATATAATAGTTTATTTCGTATAATTTACATAGAAAAAATATTTTAAATATTATATCAAAATTATATCATAAGATTATTTAGATAAACAATTATATATACAATTTTTTGAATAAAGCGTTTTGCATGTTATCTTAAGTTATAGTACATATGTTCTGAGCATTTGCTCACGCATACTGCCTATAATTGAAAAATACCCTATAACACCCTTACAGGGGCGCAGGAGGCTATAAAATGGACATCTATCACCTTACACTACACAGTGATTGATCCTCAGTTTAAGCCATTTCACGTTCACGAGGATAAAACTATGGACCTTAACCCGACAAACCTGAAACCTGAATCATTTTTCTTCGAACGCACTGGCCTGAACCAAATGCGGACTGAGAAAGTTGTATTCGACCTTTTGCATGGTGTTGATGATGGGGAATTATTTCTTGAATACGGCCAGTCTGAATCGATAATTTTCGATGATGGTCGCCTCTACTCTACCAGTTTTAATACCAATCAAGGTTTTGGTTTGCGTGCTATTCTTGGTGAAGCATGTGCCTATGCTCATATCTCTGAAATTAGTGACGCCGCCCTCCAACGTGCAGCAAACACCATCAAGGCTGCAAAAAGTGGCTATGCTGGAACGTGGTCCGCTCCCCCCAGAGCGCCTCACCATAAATTATACACCGACATGAACCCTATTGACACGGATTCCTTTGCCAATAAAGTCAACCTGTTATCAAGGGTAGATGCCTATGCACGCGCGTATGACCCCAGGGTGAAACAAGTCTCCCTCAGCATTAACAGCTCTTGGAAAACCATTGCTATCATCCGCCCAGACCATAATATCATCACAGATAATCGGCCCTTTATGAACTTGCATGTCTCTGTTTCCCTTGAACAGAATGGTCGGATGGAAACAGGCACATATGGGTACGGATCCCGTGAAAACTTTTTTGCCTTACTCGCTGATGAGAATTGGAAAACTTACGTACAAGAAGCCACACGCCAAGCCGAAGTAAACTTGACTGCTCAGCCTGCCCCTGCTGGAGAAATGACGGTTGTTCTTGGTTCTGGCTGGCCTGCTGTTATCCTCCATGAAGCAGTTGGCCATGGTTTGGAAGGGGACGCTATTCGGAAAAATACCAGTATTTTCTCATCCCTTAAGGGGGAGCGTGTTGCCGCACCAGGGGTCACCGTGATTGACGACGGAACTCTTGCAGGCAGAACCGGCAGCTTAAACATTGATGACGAAGGCACACCGACTCAAAGAAACGTCCTCATTGAAGATGGTATCTTAAAAAATTTCATGTATGACCGCATGAATGGGCGTCTCTGCCAGCAAAAATCAACGGGTAGCGGTCGCCGCCAGAATTATTCCTATGCCCCCCTCCCTCGGATGACCAACACGTTTATGCTCGCAGGGGAGCAAACACCTGATGAGATCATTAAATCCGTTAAAAAAGGAATTTACACCAAAGACCTTAATGGCGGCCAAGTGGATATTACCAACGGTAAGTTTGTCTTCAATTGTTCTGAATCATATCTGATTGAAAATGGAAAAATTACCATGCCCATTAAATCTGCCTCTCTGATTGGTAACGGCCCTGATATTATGAAAAAAATTTCTGCAGTTGGAAATGATATGCTCCTAGACAATGGAATTGGTATGTGTGGCAAACAAGGCCAAAGTCTGCCCGTTGGTGTCGGACAGCCCACCATTCGCGTTGATGGTGTTACCGTTGGCGGAACCCTTTAAAAGCGTTCTTTTGGATAAATTGAGTAAACGTAACTATTCTTTAGTATTTTACTCTCTTGTCTTTTTTTGTATTGCAGCTTGTCCATGCTAAGTCTAATATACAGGGTCTTGAGATCATTTTGTTTGAGGAGTTAAGTTAAATAATGAAGTATCGTATTGCTGTTGTTGGTGCCACAGGGAATGTTGGCCGTGAAATGCTAAATATCATTGATGAGCGCAAACTTCCCTATGAATCAATCACCCCTCTTGCCTCAAATCGGTCAAAAGGTAAGGAGGTAGCCTTTGGAGATATGACTCTAAAAACCCAAGTTTTAGATGACTTTGACTTCTCAGGCACTGATATTGTATTTATGTCCGCTGGGAGCGAAGTAGCCCGTAAATGGGCTCCTATAATCGCTAGTAAAGGGGCTATTGTCATTGATAATTCAAGCACGTTCCGCATGGATCCTGATGTGCCGCTGATTGTGCCAGAAGTCAATCCTGAGAACATTGCCCACTACACGAATAAAAATATAATTGCGAACCCCAACTGTTCGACAATTCAGTTAGTGGTCGCTCTTAAACCTCTTCACACATTGGCAAGTATTAAGCGGGTTGTCGTCAGCACCTACCAATCGGTCTCTGGCGCCGGTTCGGAGGCGATGGATGAGCTTTTTAATCAAACAAAAAGCATTTATGTTAATCATAAAACTGAGCCTGTTCACTTTAGTAAACAAATTGCTTTTAACGTAATTCCTCACATTGATATCTTCTTGGAAGACGGATCCACTAAGGAAGAATGGAAAATGATTACTGAGGTCAAAAAAATTCTTGATCCCAAAATCAAGCTTTCAGCCACCTGCGTAAGGGTACCCGTGTTTGTCGGGCACAGTGAGGCTGTTAATATCGAATTTGATAAGCCCATTGACGAAAATGAAGCACGGGAGCTGTTACGGGAATCCCCAGGAATCCTCGTTATTGACAAGCAAGAAGACGGCGGATACATCACGCCATTTGAATGTGTGGGCGAGTATGCTACCTTCATCAGCCGTATTCGTACGGATCCAACAATCGACAATGGTCTGAATATTTGGGTGGTAAGCGATAACTTGCGTAAGGGCGCTGCCTTAAATGCGGTTCAGATTGCGGAGTGTTTGATCAAGGATCACCTCAGCAAATTAGAGCCTTCCCTTGAGGTGAGTAACTCTTAAGGGCCGCCCAGTCACTTAAGAATAACTTCTTGGGAAAAAGTTAAGTTCCTGAAGGACAGATTTAGAGAAAACCATTTATAATAAATGGTTTTCTTTGTATTTTCATATATTAGGATGCTTGGGCTTCTTCGCCATCATCATTATCTAAGGTCTTGCCTGAATCGGTGCCCTTGGCTGAAACGTCTCGATCAACCAATTCAATAATTCCTAAATCAGCGGCATCCCCTGAACGGTAACCAGCACGAACAACGCGAGAATACCCACCAGATCGATCCTGATACCTTTCAGCGAGAACGCCAAAAAGCTTATCAACAACGCTCTTTTCAGGGATATAGGCGTACGCCTGTCTTCTTGCGTGCAGATTCCCAGCTTTACCCAAGGTAATCATCTTCTCAACAAGAGGACGAACTTCCTTGGCTTTGTGGAGGGTAGTTTTAATTTGCTCGTGTTTTAATACGGAAACTGTAAGATTTTTTAATAGCGCCTTACGTGCGCTCGTATGGCGTCCAAATTTACGACCACGTATTCTATGCTTCATATGGAATACTCCTTATTCTTTCCTCAACCTACATATTCTATTTCTAGAAATCGGTTTCAATTTTTTTAACAATTGAATCTATGTCTTCTGGTGGCCAGTTTGGAACCTCCATACCAAGTCTCAATCCTACTTGAGCGAGGACTTCTTTGATTTCATTCAATGATTTCCGACCAAAGTTTGGTGTCCGCAGCATTTCAGCTTCGGTTTTTTGAATAAGATCTCCGATATAGACAACATTCTCGTTTTTCAAACAATTTGCAGAACGAACACTCAGTTCCAACTCCTCAATACGACGGAGTAGATTTCTGTTCGTATCATCAGTTTCTTTAGCACGCTCATCTTCTTCAATATTATGTTCTTCAAAGTTAATGAAACGCATTAATTGATCTTGTACGATCCGTGCAGCAAACGCTAGGGCATCACTTGGGTTGACTGTTCCATCTGTTTCCATGTCAATCTCCAACCTATCATAATCAAGCTTCTGGCCTTCCCTTGTGTTACTTACAGAGTAGGAGACTTGAACAACAGGACTATACAAAGAGTCTATGGCAATTACCCCAATCGGAGCGTCTTTGTGACGGTTCTGATCAGCAGGAACATAGCCGTAGCCGGTATTGACAGTAAACTCAATATTTAAGTTTGCCCCTTTATCTAAGTGACAGATAGGCAGATCGGGATTTAAAATTTCAATACCCGCAGGACATTCAATTTGTCCAGCTGTTACCAAACCTGGCGTGTTGACATTCAAGTAGATCTTTTTCGGCCCCTCAACTTCCAACCTTAAAGCGAGTTCTTTGATGTTTAAGATAATCTCTGTAACATCTTCACGCACACTAGGTATGGATGAAAATTCATGAAGGACACCTTCAATTTGCATTGATGTGACGGCAGCCCCTTGAAGCGATGACAACAAAACACGACGCAGACAATTACCTAACGTTAAACCAAATCCCCGTTCTAACGGTTCTGCAATAAACGTTGCCATACGTTGTGGATCTTTTCCTGGTTGCACCTGTAACTGATTAGGTTTAATCAGTTCTTTCCAGTTTTTCTGAATCACTGTACCGACCTCGAATAGTAATGGTTATAAATAATATTGTGAGTTTAGTTGTTGGTGACTAAATACGCACAATAAGCTAAATATAGAGACTTAAACGCGACGACGCTTAGGCGGTCTACACCCGTTATGGGGAACTGGTGTAACATCAAATATTGACGTCACCACAAACCCAACTGATTGCAGGGCACGAAGCGCTGACTCACGACCGGCTCCTGGACCTTTGACACGGACTTCAATACTCTTCATTCCGTGTTCTTTTGCTTTACGTCCAGCATCTTCGGCAGCAATCTGCGCCGCAAAAGGGGTTGATTTCTTTGAGCCCTTAAATCCTTGAGCTCCTGATGATGACCAAGAGACAACGTTTCCCTGTTGATCAGTGATGGTAATTTTCGTGTTATTAAATGTCGCAAGAATATGGGCTATGCCAGAAAAAATATTCTTCTTTTCGCGCCTACTTATGCGAGCTACTGTATTTTTAGCCATTTTTTTGACGTCCTATTTGTCTTATTTTTTCCTAGAAATTGGCACAGCTTTCCCTTTACGAGTCCGCCCATTGGTTTTGGTTTTTTGCCCACGAACAGGTAAACCATGGCGGTGGCGCAGGCCACGATAATTCCCAAGGTCCATCATTCTCTTAATATTCATGGACGTCTGACGACGCAGTTCACCTTCAACAAGGTAATCAGAGCTGATCACTTCCCTAATTTTAATAACCTCTTGTTCAGTTAAACTATTTATTCTTCGCGTATTTTCTAATCCAACCAGTTCGCAAATTTTTGCTGCAAACTTTGGTCCTATGCCATGAATATACGTTAAAGCAATTACCGCTCTTTTATTTATCGGCAAATTAACGCCAGCTATACGGGTCACTCTTAAAGCTCCATTCTAAATGTTCAGACATACATACACCCATAATGGCAATATTATGAATATCATCTGTATATCAATAAAAATACGAAAACTATAACAAATAACTTTCATATGACAACCGAAAATATTATCCAGTACGCAACGTGCATTGTGCCCACTAAATGCCAAATTCAGTTTGTTTCGACTTAACTAGCTTATGCAAAACTTTTTTTATCATTATATTCGTCACAACTCTCAAGATAAATCTGTTAACCGCTGATCCATCTATCTTGTTTGAATACTTCTCATTGCAATTTCTATATCCTCAGAAACCTTCGTGATTTCCTGTTCCCCGTCTACGGATATAAGCTTATAGTTTTCCTTAAAAAAAGGAATTAAGTGTGCTGTCTGGTCTTTATAGACCTCAATTCTTTTTTCTAAAACCTCGCGATTGTCATCAGACCTTCTATTAAATTCTTTACTTCCGCAATCGTCACATACACCATTAACCTTAGGTATTTGGGATTTTTCTACGTCACTATACCCACGATTACATTGAGCACAAACATAACGGCCGATGATCCGATTAACAAGCGAGGAGAAATCATTTATTCGTATCTCAATAACAGCATCTAGATGGATATTGATTTCTGATAAAACAACACTCAATGCTTCTGCTTGAGGAATATTTCTTGGAAAGCCATCCAAAATAAAGCCATTACTGCAGCTTTCATCCTTGAGGTGGCTCCGTATCATATCTATAAGAATTTGATCTGAAACCAGCTGACCACTATCAAGGGTTTCTTGTGCCTTGCGCCCAACATCTGTACCTTGCTCAACCTCATGCCGTAACATTTTTCCAGTTGAAAGCTCTGGAATACTCCATCTCTCTTGTAAAAATTGAGATTGTGTTCCTTTACCTGCACCTGGTGGCCCTAAAAAAATAACACGCATCAAATATTCCAATACTATCGGTTATGTATTACTGATCAAGGATGAACCTAAAACTTTTTACGACCTCTCAATCGTGATTTTTTCATAAGGCCATCATACTGATGCGCCAACAAATGGGATTGGACTTGACCAACCGTATCCATTGACACACTCACAACAATGAGTAAAGACGTCCCTCCAAAGTAAAAAGGCAAAGAGTATTTACCAATTAGGAATTCTGGAAGTAAACACACCAAGATCATATATAAGGAACCAACAACTGTCAAACGAGTTAAGATGTAATCTAAATATTCTGCCGTTGCTTCCCCGGGGCGAACTCCTGAAATAAATCCACCACCCTTCTTCAGATTATCGGCTGTATCTGACGGGTTAAAGACAATCGCAGTGTAGAAAAAGCAAAAGAAAGCAATTAACAAGGCATATAAAATCATGTAAACCGGTCGCCCGTGGGCAAGCTCAGTCATAACCACTTGGAAAAAGCCACCACTATCAGCATCACCTGAGAGGAAACCTGCAATAGTTGTAGGCATCAATAACAGCGATGATGCGAAAATAGCAGGGATAACACCAGCAGTATTTAATTTTAATGGAAGGTGGTTTACCTGTTGCTGGGAGAAACCTTGTTGATTTTGGCGCTTAGGATATTGAATCAACAATCGACGATGGGCCCGCTCCATAAATACGATGAAGGTTAAAACTGTAATCACCATCAAGGCGAGTCCAATGATCAGAGGCGCATTAATCACCCCTGTCCGGCTCAGCTCCAGAGTTTGAAAAATCGCACTTGGGAACTCAGCAACAATACCCGCAAATATAATCAGCGAGATTCCTTGTCCGATCCCGCGCGCCGTAATTTGCTCACCTAACCACATAAGGAAAATACTGCCCCCCACCAAAGTTGCAACAGCAACTAAGCGAAAGAACATTCCAGGGTCAATCACCGCAGAGCCCATACTGGACTTCATACTCTCAAGGCCGACAGCCATTCCATACCCTTGCAAGGTGGCTAATAACACGGTTAAATACCGGGTGTATTGATTGATCTTTTGCCGCCCTGATGTTCCCTCTTTCTTGAGAGCATCTAAGGTTGGGAACACACTCGTCATAAGCTGAACAATAATACTCGCCGAGATGTAGGGCATTACCGCGAGGGCAAAAATTGCCATCCGTCCTAAAGCACCCCCTGCAAATACATTAACAACCCCAAGAACACCGCCTTGTTGTTGCTGAAAAATATCCTTTAAAATCTGTGGGTCAACCCCTGGAACAGGAATGTAAGTTCCAATACGAAATACAATCAACGCTCCAAGTGTAAACCATATTCGACTCTTAAGTTCTTTCGCTTTTGTAAAACTACTGAAACTGAAATTCTTCGCTAATTGTTCTGCAGCTGAAACCATAAGTCTATACCGTAACTTCTTAAATACTTAACCTTTAGGCTGGCGCCCTAGGTGATTTTAATTATTTTTTACTAACCTCAAATGTGGCAATTGAGACAACACCACCATTTTTTTCCACGGACTCAATTGCGCTTTTAGACGCACCTTGAACCGAGATATTAATCTTTGATGAAAACTCACCTTTAGCTAAAAGGCGCACACCATTTTTTGCTTTTCCAACCAAGCCTAGACCGCGGAGAGTTTCCACGTTAATTTCTTGGTCCGCATTAATTTTCCCTGACTCAACAAAACTTTGCAAAACACCTAGATTAACGACATCAAACTGTTTCTTAAAGATATTATTAAATCCTCTTTTAGGAAGACGACGGTATATTGGCATTTGACCGCCTTCGAAACCGTTAATTGCCACACCTGAACGCGCCTTAGCACCCTTGTGTCCAGCTCCAGAGGTTTTACCTTTTCCAGAACCGATACCACGGCCTACTCGTTTCCGTTTTTTTACAGCAAAGGGATTCTCACTTAATTCATTTAGCTTCATTTTCACATACCAAGTCAGCTATCGCCCTGAACTTGGCCTCTCTGAGTTATTTTATACCCATAAATCATCACGAGCACGTACACTTTACCACAAAAGTTATATTGACTTACGCTTTAAAAGTGCCACATGCATGCTATTCGCTCTCAACGCGTACCAAGTGATGAACTTTATTAATCATACCCCGTATAGAAGGGGTATCTTGAAGTTCAACAACTTTATGCATACGCTTCAAACCTAAGCCAAGAACAGTTTCACGCTGATCTTTTGGCTTACCTATGACACTTCGAATCTGCCTGACTTTAATAGTTGCCATTAACGTACTCCTTTAGACATCAGAATAAATTTCTAAATTATTTAAACCGACGATTAACAATCTCGGATACTTTCTTACCACGTTTCGCAGCAATGCCCCACGGACTGTTGGTGTTTGTCAACGCCTTAAAAGTCGCTTTGACCACATTATGAGGGTTACTGGATCCTGTTGATTTTGCGACAACATCTTGAACTCCGAGAGTTTCAAAAACCGCCCGCATAGGACCACCCGCAATAATACCAGTTCCCGAAGGAGCCGTCCGAATAACCACATGACCTGCTCCAAAACGTCCGCGAACGTCATGGTGCATGGTACGACCTTCACGTAAGGGAATACGCACCATATTGTCTTTTGCCTGATCAGTTGCTTTACGAATTGCTTCTTGAACTTCTCGCGCCTTACCTGAACCATAGCCCACGCGACCGCGCTGGTCTCCAACAACAACTAAAGCGGAAAAACTAAAACTACGTCCACCTTTAACAACTTTAGCCACACGATTCATATAAACCAAGCGATCTGTCAGTTCGTTTGCCCGATCAGAATTACGTCGGCCACCCTTTTTCTCAGAACGAGGAGTTTCACTCATTTTCTAATACCTCTAAAATTTGAGACCGCTGGTGCGCGCTGCATCAGCCATGGCCTTGACACGCCCATGAAATATGTATCCACCACGGTCAAAAATCACCCGATCGACTCCAGCAGCAAGTGAACGCTCTGCAATTAAAGCACCAATCCTTGCCGCCGACTCCGCATTACCACCATTGGCAATTTCATCACGCAAAGATTTTTCATTTGTCGAAGCGAAAGCAACCGTCCGCCCAGATAAATCATCAATAACTTGCGCATAAATATGTTTATTTGACCGAAAAACTGAGAGTCTCGCAAGATCTCTTCCAACTTTCCGTAACTTTAGACGCGTACGCCCTTTTCGGTGTTCAAACCTTTTCTTTTCATTTATCATAACAAGGTATACCCTACTTCTTCTTACCTTCTTTAAGGTAAATCAATTCGCCCGCATAACGAACGCCTTTACCCTTATACGGCTCTGGTTTACGATAAGAACGAATTTTAGCAGCAACTTGACCGACAAGCTGTTTATCGACACCAGATACTTTGAGTTGGTTTTGCGGCAACGCCTCAATACTCACACCAATAGGAATTGGAAATTGAATATCATGGGAATAGCCCAACTGCAAGTTCAGAATATCACCCTTAACTTGAGCACGATATCCAACACCCTGAATCTCTAGGATCTTTTCAAAACCAACAGAAACACCATGAATAATATTCGCAACCAAAGCACGCTGCATTCCCCAACGAGAAATGCCTGAATTTGATTTAGATTTCGGCGTAAGAACTACAAACTTCTTCTGGTCAACATCTTCTATGTTAACATGAACGTCAGACATAAACTGCATAGACAGTTCACCTTTAGCGCCCTTAGCTTTAAAGCTACTCTCTTTAAGCTCTACGGTTACGCCAGAAGGCACTAAAACCGGTTTTTTACCGACACGTGACACAGCATATCCTCCCTAGAACACGGAACATAAAAGTTCACCACCAACACGACTTTCACGAGCTTCATGGTTTGACATCACCCCGCGAGAGGTGGACAAAACATACATCCCGAGACCTGAAGCAGCTCGCGGCAAATCTTTGAAATCAGAATACATTCGGCACCCAGGCTTTGAAACCCTTACCAAACTTGAAATGACAGGCTTACCTTCAAAATACTTTAACTGTATTTCTAATTCTGGCTTATCATTCGCAGACTTCTCAGCAGTAAAACCCCTAATATATCCTTCACGCTCCAGCACTTTAAGCACGTTGGCACGTAATTTTGATGCAGGAGTGCGGACGATAACCTTTCTGGCCATCTGACCATTACGAATTCGGGTCAACATATCACCAAGAGGATCGGTCATACTCATATCATACTCTCCCTTACCAACTTGACTTCACCATTCCGGGAATCTGACCTGCTGAGGCTAATTCACGGAGGGCGATCCGACTCATTTTTAATTTACGATAAAACCCACGCGGACGACCAGTAATCTCACACCTGTTTCGTGTACGATTTTTGGCTGAGTCCCGCGGCAGTTCTGAAAGGGCAACTGTAACTTTAAAACGCTCTTCAAGAGGTAACGTTTTATCCATTATCTTTGCCTTCATTTCAGTGCGCTTCTTGGCATACTTTTCTGCCATAACTTGACGCTGCTTATTTTTGGCTATAGCACTTTTTTTAGCCATAATAAAAATTCCTTCCGATGAATCACTGACGAAACGGCATACCGAAACCAGACAACAACAGCTTAGCTTCAGCATTACTCTTTGCACTCGTGACGAATGTAATATCCATTCCGCGAACATCTGTCACTTTGTCATAATCAATTTCTGGAAACACTAACTGCTCTTTAATCCCAAAGCTATAGTTGCCCTTGCCATCAAAAGACTTTGGGGACAAACCACGAAAGTCTCTTATTTGAGGCATTGCAATGGTAACTAAACGATCCAAAAATTCATACATTCTGGCTTTCCGCAGGGTTACTTTCGTTCCAATAGGAACATCCTTACGAATTTTAAATCCAGCAATAGACTTTTTCGACTTCGTCACAACAGGCTTTTGACCAGAGATTAAGGTCAACTCAGAAACTGCAACTCCAAGCTTACCCTTGTCTTTAATCGCTTCACCAACACCCATATTAATTACTATTTTATCCAAAAATGGAATCTGCATCACATTCTTGTAGCCGTACTCGGCCTTGAGAAGATCACAAACTTTTTCTTGGTACAATTCACGCATTCTCGTCACTACGCAACCTCCTTACCCATCAATCACTTCGCCAGAACGCTTGGCAACCCGCACCTTTACGTTATCGCGAATTTCAAAACCAACACGCGTCGGCTTTCCCGTTTTTGGGTCCACGAGCGCGATTTTTGACAAACCAATCAACGCTTCACGACGTTCAATCTGACCTTCTTTGTACTGAGTAGGACGTACATGCCTTGTGACCAGATTTACTCCCTGAACTACCGCCATATTTCTACGGGGGTTCACAGACATAACTCTGCCCTTTTGCCCTTTACTCTTACCACTAAGTACGATTACTTGATCATTCTTTCTAATTTTAGCCGCCATCACAGAACCTCCGGCGCGAGAGAAATAACCTTCATAAAATTCTTTGAACGCAACTCACGAACCACAGGACCAAAAATTCTTGTTCCTACGGGATCGTTATTTTTGTTAATCAAAACAGCCGCATTCCCATCAAAACGGATATACGACCCGTCAGCTCGTCCAATTTCTTTTGCGGTACGCACAATAACTGCGCGACACACATCACCTTTTTTAACACGACCTCTAGGCGCTGCTTCTTTAATAGAGACAATAATGACGTCTCCTACCGAAGCAGTTTTTCGCTTTGAACCACCAATAACCTTGATGCACTGTACACGATGCGCACCAGAGTTGTCAGCAACAGCGAGGTTGGTTTCCGCTTGAATCATCGGACCTATTCCTCAATTAATAAAACCATAAAAATATTTCAGAATGAAAATGAGCAACAAACTTAAAAAAATCAATATTTCAGCGTGGTGTTTAAATTTCACCAATTATAAAACATGATTTTAGAATCTTTATTTTAAAATCTGGTCGTTACTCAAAATGCATATTTCATGCGCATTCTTTTTTTCTTCCCTTCTCTTATAATGCAATTAAATAGAGAGGGCAAGAGTTATTTTGAACACCCGAACATAAATGTTAATCGGGCAAGATATTGATTTAATTTTTTTTATTTATCTAAATACGCCCCCGCATCCTTCAAGATACTTTTTAGTCCTTATCTTGAAGTAAACAAATCAGTTTTTTTGCCATCAGCATTCCAGCTTTGACAACCTCACGCCGTTGCGCCCACTCTTCATCATCCCCCCAAAACTTAATTTGAAACCTTTCATCAATTAGGGAAAGGGCATAGGCATCTTCAACCGAGAGCCGGTCATAAAGAACAGCCATCGACAAAACCACCGACCCCATCCCCTTAATCAGCACTGACAAGGCACTCAAGTGAAAGGCGGAGAGCGTTTTCAAGGTATCCCTGAACCGATTAATGTTCTCAACGGGTTGGGTGACGTAGTTAACACCATCTGTAATTTTAAGCTCAATATTGAATTTTTCTTCAAACCATTCAACCATTGGCGACCAGCCTGCCTTTTGTTGGTCGACAAGGTCTTGGGGCGAGACGGCGCGATAACAGACCACATCTGAGCATATATAATTAGCAATTTCCAAAATCGTAGTGTCAGTCTGCGGTTCCACCCGATCTATGGCTGTACATGCATGACGGGTCAGCGGCATATTATTTAAGTTAATCGTCTCTTCCAGCTGATCTTTCCATTCAGCAGCCACAGCCTGTGCAAGCTTCATAGTTGGCAGTAGCAACGGGGTTTTTTGCGGGGTGTGCATGCGCTTTCCATCAAGAAGAACTCCGTAGAGATTCTTTTCCTCAAGAAATTGCACATCAACATTTTTGTAAAATTTTTTCATTAGCCAACTTGTGATACACTTTAGATGCTTAAAAATAAGCATAAAATTACATAAAAAACAATATCATATATATGATATCACTTATAGAGCATGCTGCGACCACATAATATGCCGTATTTTCTTACGTCCTGCCTTTTTCTAGGGACAGATGCCCACTAGCTAATCGCAGGCAGGGCTGAAAGGGTCCTCTTTTACCATGGGATCAAACTTGTAGTATATAAGGGTTTTGATAAAGGATTTTGGGAGAGGTGCCTCAAACTTCATGCGCCCAGAAACTGGGTGCGGAACATCCATAATACCCGCGTGGAGGTGCAAGGCTTTCACTGGCATTTGATCAATAAATGCACCGCGCGCCCCATATTTTCCATCCCCTAAAATTGGTGTCCCAAGCCCCTTAGCACAGTGCACACGTAATTGGTGCTTTTTTCCAGTAGAAGGCTTTAACGCCAAAAAGGTTAATTGCTTTCCTAACTTGCCAATGACTTTATATTCGGTTTCCGCGTATTTGCCATGGGAAACAATTTCCATTTTTTCCTTTCCCGCTCCGCCTCTTTTCTCAAGGCACGCCCGAATATGACCGTGGTCCTCTGGAGGTGAGCCCACAACAAGGGCGTAATAAACCTTATGGACATCTTGAGAATAAAAAGAGTAAACAAAATGTCGCGCCGCCTTGAGAGTGCGTGCCAACAATAAAAGACCTGTGGTATCCTTATCAAGCCGATGGACAAGACGTGGCTTTTCTGGAAAATCAAAACTCAGCGCTGAGAGAACCCCATCAACACTGCCTTTGACCAGAACGCCGCCTTGTACTGCCAGACCCGCAGGCTTATTGACAACAATCAAATGGTCATCTTGGTACAGGATCCCAGCTTTTACTTTTTTTAATATCTGTTGATCCACAGCAGGGGGCGAAGACGCTTTGTGCTCTCGGGGGGAGGGGGCGTAGGGAGGGACACGGATAATTTGTCCCGCCTGAAGACGAAACCCTGCTTTAATACGCGCGCCATCTACCCGAACCTGTCCCGTGCGAATAATTTTCTCCACATGACCCCTGGTCATTTCTGGAATATATTTTTTAAACCAGCGCTCTAAACGCATTTCTGCATCGTGAGCTAAAACCGGTTTATATTCTACTTTTGCGCTCATCATCCCGCTATTTTACCTAAACTATACCCACCCCAAAGGGCGAGAACTGAAAAAAATGTACTTCCTCCACCATACAGTGCTGCCAGAACGTATTTCCCCCCTTGTAATAAAAGAAATAGCTCGAACCCATAGGCGCTAAATGTGGTAAGTCCCCCTAAAAATCCCACCACAAGAAAAGCATTAGCACTATAACTTATGAAGACTTTACCCACCATCACGCCGCCAACAATCCCCATAAGAGACGCACCGATGATATTAACAATAAACGTACCCCAAACAAAACTTTGCATGCCCACCATAGGCACAAAGTAATGACCTATCAAGAATCTAGACAGGGCACCTAGGGCGCCTCCAAAAAACACAGCACCACATGTTAGCCAAGAAATGATCATATACTTTTATTTCTCCCTTCCCACCTAGGGCTTAGTTTTATTGCGTAATCTTTCCCAGTAGGCAAGACGTTTATTGATTTCACGCTCAAAGCCTCGCTCCTTAGGGTGATAGTAGGTCTGACGCGCCATCTCTTCTGGAAAATAATTCTGCCCAGAAAACCCGTTTGGCATATCGTGATCATATTGATACCCTCCTCCATAGCCTTGGTCTGACATCAGTTGCGTCGGTGCATTTAATATATGCTTGGGAGGCATCAACGACGCTTCACTAGCGGCCGAGGCAACAGCAGCCTTGTGCGCAAGATATCCCGCATTCGACTTAGGAGCTGTGGCAAGATAAATCACGGCTTGCGCCAAGGCTTGATCCCCCTCAGGACTCCCAAGAAATTGATACGTATCCCGCGCTGCTAATGCTTGAGTTAACGCGTTGGTATCCGCTAAGCCAATATCTTCAATGGCAATTTTCACGATGCGACGCGCGATATACATGGGGTCCTCCCCCCCATTTAGCATGCGTCCAAGCCAATACAAGGCCGCGTCAACATCACTTCCTCTAATGGACTTATGAAAGGCGTTGATTAAATTGTAATGGTGATCTTGACCCTTGTCGTATAAGAGTGCCCGCTTTTGTACCAGATTGGGTAAATCCTCCACATCAACAGATTGTTCTTGGGGGAGAGTGAAAATAATCTCCAACAAATTTAACAAATAGCGCCCATCGCCATCAGCCATCCCAATTAAAGCCTCACGCCCACGCTTGGTAACTGGAAGCTTGACTCCCACCTCGTGTTCTGCCCGCTCCATCAAAGCATGAAGACTATGGCCATCTAACCGTTTTAACACAAAAACATGACAACGGCTTAAAAGTGCAGCGTTCATGGCAAAAGAAGGGTTTTCCGTGGTTGCTCCCACCAGAATAAGGGTGCCGTCTTCAATAAAGGGTAAAAAACTATCCTGCTGACTCCGATTAAACCGATGAATTTCATCGACAAACAAGAGCGCCCTTCCGCACTCCTGGGCCGCGCCCACAACTTTGCGGATATCGGCAACGCCACTTGTTAAGGCTGACAAAACGCAAAACTTTATGTCAACGTACTGGGACAAAAGTCTGGCAATCGTGGTCTTTCCTGTCCCTGGATCCCCCCATAGAATCATTGACGCCAAATGTTTAGTGCGAACCATACGCCCCAAGGGCCCCGCACTCCCCAACAAGTGATCTTGCCCTATAACGTCCTCAAGAGTACGCGGGCGCAACCGTTCTGCCAACGGTTGCAGCGCATTGGTTTGAAGATTGGAAAATAAATCATTCATTTATTTATGGCAGTTGTACCTGACGGATCTTATTACCGCTTTTAAGCTCAATGTTCCATTTCGAAGTACGCCTTGAGAGTTCTTGCACCACATCTTGAACCCGCTGAATCTTTCTCCCATTAATACTTATAATGATTTCACCAGCTCTGATCCCAGCGCTGCGCGCATAACTTCTTTCAGGAACTTTAAAAATAATTACCCCAGATGTACTTGCATAAAAATCAATTTCTTCACTGAATGCTGGAGATAAGTTAGCAATCACCACCCCAACAAGCGGCGAATTTTCTCGCAGGACTGTAATATTACGTGGCAAGGTCTCTTCCGCAAAGACGATATCCATTTTGACCTTTATCTGACGCCCCCCCCTTTGCACCATAAATACAACTTCATCTTTGACTGAGTGGGTCAAGAGATAATAGTCAAGGCTTGGCACGTCATTAACATCATAGCTAGCAACCGACATAATCACATCACCAACCCGTAAACCTGCAGCCTCTGCGGGACTTTCGGGGGTGACAGATCGTAGGATGATACCAATAGGAATCTTTAATCCAATACTTGCGGCAATATCCGATGTCACCATCTGACCATCAAAGCCGCGCCACGGACGTCTAAGTTCATTCTGCCCATACGCAACCGCCTGCAGAACTTTCGTTACTAGGTTTGAAGGAATTGCAAATCCAATGCCATTAGACCCGCCTGATCTTGAGAAAATCGCCGTATTAATCCCAACAAGAGAGCCGGTAATATCAACCAAAGCCCCGCCTGAGTTTCCTGGATTAATCGCAGCATCTGTTTGCAAAAAGTAACTCGTCCCCTGATTGACCGTTTGGGTTCTGGCCAACGCAGAAATAATCCCAACTGATACGGACTGTCCTACACCAAAAGGGTTTCCTATGGCCATAACCGTATCGCCAACCATCACTTCATCACTGTTGGCAACCTCTAAATAATGGAAGTCTGTCGCCTCCTCATGCATACGCAGAACGGCCAAATCGCTCCGCTCATCACTGAGCACAACTTCCGCATCAAACTCCCGATAATCTTTTAAAATTAGGGTAATCTCATCAGCGCCGTCAATGACATGGTAATTTGTAATTATCAAGCCATCCTCTGAGACAATCACACCAGAGCCAAGACTATTCTGAATCCGTTGGCGCGGCATCCCAAAATTAAAGTACCCAAATATATCCGCCCAAAACGGATCTGCGTATAGGGGATTCTGGCCCATATCCACGATGCGGCGCGCATAAATACTTACCACAGCAGGCGCAACCTGATTGACCAAGGGCGCATAGCTCATCCTGACATCAGAACTTAACTTGGGCACCACCCGCGTTCCCCGCTCACTCGCGTGAGAATACTCTGAAAAGGCTATCACAAAAAGGAAAACAAAAAATGACAATTTCCTAAAAAACATCTTCCACCCTGATTGCTTAACATATAATTTAAATTTTAGATCTACCTACCTGGATATAAGGTAAAAGTAAAAATATCACTGGAACCCAAGTCTTATCACTAAAAACGACCCCAGTAAATAAATTATAATTATAATACACCGGTTAACAAATGTAAAATGCTCCGCACAGAAAAGGAGATTACACGAAAAAAATCTTGCTCTAGGTTTTGATAAAGCCCATTCGAAATGCCATGCTTGAAGCCTGGGTTCTATTGGTTACGCCCAGTTTTCGAAAGACGTGCTTTAAATGCACTTTGACCGTAATTTCTTGCAAGTTCAATTTTTTGGCAATATCCCGATTGGTTAGACCATCCGTCAGAAATGTAAGAATCTGACGCTCCCTTTCGGTGAGGGATTCAAAGAATCGTCGACCAGACCCTTTCTGATCCTGTTCACGACCAAAACCATGGAGTGATCGCAGCTCGTGAATATCAATGACATCCAATACGATACTTGGCACATATACATCACCAGAGAGGATTAAATTCAAAGCATTCAAGAGTGATTTGGGCGTCATTGTCTTCATCAGAAAGCCCGAAACACCAAGCTGCATCAACTCAACAATATCCACGGCACCAGCGAGACCGGAAATCATCACTAAAGGCACTCCGTTCAAACGCTCAAGAACTGACTTGACACCACTCACACCATTCATATTTGGCATGACATAATCGCAAATAACCAAAGATGGATTTTCTTCTTTATTTATGAGCGAAATCAATTCATCACCATTTTTTGCATCATATATTTCTGCATGTGGCCACTCAATTCTTAAATGGTTCGCCAGACTATTTCGAACTAAATCATGATCATCGGCCAAAAAGACCTTCATAAAACTATTCCCAAACACTAAATGTAAAAATCAACTTTAAATAGACAACATAATCGCGTTGATAACAATATAATTTTATATTTTTTAATACAAAAATTTATAGATCCGCAGACTTTGCTCCCTTTAAAAGCTGAACATTTGTTTACTAATATACAATTACTAAAAAATAAGAACATAATTTAATTAGTATCATTTAATTGTAAACAAACAGTTATACCAACCTTAACGAGAATTTTACAAAAAGAATTTTAATACCTTAATTTTTTTAATAAGTGGTTTTTAATATTTGATGTTTTATGCAATTTTTATTATTAAAAAATCAGAATAATAAAGACAAATACAGTTTTATTAATATAAGTTTCTTGTGACAATTTTTTAACTTTAACTCTCATCTTTTTTTTACAAAGACAGTAATTATTTTTTCACTAATTTGTATTAAAATTTCATTTATTATTTTGTTATTAAATCTCTTTATTCACCGTTCCAAATGCGACTATACAACCCATGTGTTTAACTGTCTACTGTATATATACTTAAAATTGTTAAATAAATTTTTTTTAATTTAACAATACCTAATTTACTATTGAATAATTTTTAACTTATGAAATTAAATCACTGTAATCAAACAATTTATTTATTTAAAATTTATTATTATTAAGAAAAAATTTAAAACTAAAGTTTAATTTAAAATTAACCTTATTATTAATTTTTAATTAACAAACCAGACACTCCCCTCATTTATGCTTCGTTTTTTCACCCTCATTCACTCTACAAAATAAACAACTCAGAGTTTAATTTTTGCACAAAGATTGCAACCTAAAAAGACATAGTTTATTCAATTTATTGTTGTAAAAAAAACTCTAAGGACAAAAAACCTTAAACACCCTATTCTTGAGAAGGACATAAGTTAGATATACCGTTGATCTTTACCCTAAATATCATTAAATTACCTAGTAGATAATAAAATTAACATGAAAATTTGATACCAATGGACCACACATCACCTCCCTTAAATCGCCATGACAATACGCCTGAGATGTCAGTTTCGGAATTGTCTTCAGTTTTGAAACGCACCCTTGAGACCTCTTTTAATAATGTCCGTATACGTGGGGAGATTAGCGGGTTGAAGAAAGCCGCATCTGGGCACATTTATCTTGTACTCAAAGATGGGGATGCAGCCATTGATGGCATTATTTGGCGGGGCAAGTCAAAAATGTTACGTTTTCGCCCTGAAGATGGGCTGGAAGTGGTGGTCACAGGCAATATAACAACTTTTCCGGGGCGATCTAAGTACCAAATCATTATTGATACAATATCCCTACAAGGGGCAGGCGCGCTTATGGCCGTCCTAGAGCAGCGCAAACAAAACCTCATAAAAGAGGGGCTTTTTTCTGAAGAGCGCAAGAAGCCGCTCCCATTTTTACCAAAGACGATCGGTATTATTACCAGCCTAACGGGCGCCGTGATCCAAGATATCCTCCACCGCATATCTGATAGGTGCCCCACCCACTTAGTCGTCTGGGGCGTTCTGGTTCAAGGGGAGGAAGCGCCAGCACAAATATCCGCTGCCATAGATGGGTTTAATGCACTGCCTGAGAGTCACCCATCGCGCCCTGAGCTGCTCATTGTTGCCCGTGGTGGGGGCAGTCTTGAAGACCTTTGGGCGTTTAATGAAGAGATTGTGGTGCGTGCAGCTGCCAACAGTCATATTCCTCTTATTTCCGCTGTAGGCCATGAAACCGACACAACCCTTATTGACTATGCCAGTGACAAACGGGCGCCAACCCCAACGGCCGCAGCAGAATTTGCCGTTCCCGTTCTGGGAGACCTGGTCTCAACCCTCAATATTCTGCATAATCGAATTATAAATAATTCCACCAAACTTCTGCAACAACAACGCCTCCATTTAAATGGGTTAAAACGCGGACTCCATAATCCAGCTGATCTACTTGCCCTTAAGACCCAGCGTCTTGATGATATAACTGAGCGGTTACGGCTGATACCTGAAAGACACCTTACGTCCTCCCAAGCAGCCCTTGCCCAAGTGGCAACCCACCTCCGGCCTTCCCTGCTGAACAAAGACATCAACGACCGCCATAAAGCCGTTATGTATGCAACCAATAAACTTGACAATGCGGTTAATAAGACCCTTACCGGAGCCGCTCACGCTATCACCCTCCAAAACCATATTCTTGAGTCCGTGGGCTACCATAATATTCTAAAACGGGGCTATACCGTGATCCATGATGAGGCGGGTACCTTGATGACCCAGGCACACCAGATAAAAGAGCAAGAGAGGTATACCATCACCTTCAACGATGGGGTTAAAAGTGTAACGACCTCCCCGAACGGAGACGCCCCCTCTAAAACTAAGAAATATTCCTCCCCCAAAACTGGGAGCGATCAAGGCAGCCTATTTTAAGACAGGCTCCCCAAACCAAAGCCCCCCTTTATAAGAAGATAAAAGCCAAACGTCCGCAATCTGAGTTCACACTCCCACCCCCCGCGAAAAGGAGTCAATGCCCATAAACCACGAGGGTTTTCCTTAGGGGCATTTAATCATTAGTGTGCACTTTTAAGGCAGCAAAAGACTGACTGGTTGGCATCATTTCAATAATATTAAAGTTCACATGTGCAGGTGCGTTTGCAACCCAAAAAGCCGTTTTGGCGATATCGTCTGCCGTTAGGGGGGCGGCGTTTTTATAGACCCCATCAGCGCGGTCCACATCCCCCTTAAAACGTACAAGACTAAAATCAGTTTTGGCCATACCTGGAGCAATATTGGTTACGCGGACACCTGTGCCCTCTAAGTCGCTGCGTAAGCTAAGGGAAAACTGATTAACAAATGCTTTGGTAGCACCGTAAACATTCCCCCCAGGATATGGATACTTTCCTGCAATGGATCCTATATTAATAATGGTTCCAGCTCCCACCTTAATAAGGGATGGGAGGAAAGCGCGGGTAACATAAATGAGACCCTTAACATTGGTATCCACCATAACGTCCCAATCGTCGAGATTCGCATTATGAACAGGGTCTAATCCAAGGGCTAACCCAGCATTGTTTACCAAGGTATGAATCTGATTAAATTCCTTTGGTAAAGTCTGAGGTAACTGAGTAACCGCGTCGCGATCACGGACATCTAATGGTAACGCAAAGACATTCGTCACCTTGGAAAGTTCTTCAGCAACCGTCTCTAAGCGGTCCTTTCTCCGCCCAGAAATAACCACATCCCAGCCAGCATGGGCAAAGACCCGTGCCGTCTGATAGCCAAACCCAGCGGTAGCACCTGTAATAAATACGACTTTTTTCATAAAACACTCACCTTTTCTGTTTTTCTGTAACTTTATTGTATTAATAACGCACCCTGATCTGAATACCTTAATACCATTTAGCTTAAGACTAATACCCAGCAACCGTCATATTTTCAATATGAACCGTTGGGCTATTGACGAACTCATTAAACGTAAGGTCATTAGCAGGGGTCAACTGGGCGAACATATTGAGCAAATTACCTGCAATGGTAATTTCAGATACGGGATAGGTTGCCACCCCATTTTCAACCCAAACCCCTGAGACCCCGCAAGAATAATCGCCGGTATTCTCATTAATCTTAGGACCAAACATACTGGTGACCAATAAACCATTGGTGACCGATAAGAGTAAGTCTTCTGGCGACTGAGACCCTGCATTTAGATACAAGTTTGTGGTGGTGGGGATTGACGCACCCAAACCATGGGAGGCGCGCCCGTTACTCTGTAACCCTAATTGGGCGGCAGAACGTAAATCTAAGACCCATTGAGTCAAGAGGCCGTCTTCAATAAAATTAACAGCAGGATTCGGCAACCCTTCCCCATCAAAGGGGCAACTTCTTAATCCCCGTTGGCGGTGGGGATCATCGCTCACAACCACACCTTCACGAAACAGCCTTTTCCCTAGTTTATCTTTTAAAAAACTTGTTCCTCGAGCAATTTGACGACCGTTAATTGCGCCCGCTAAAATACTAAGAAGACGTGCGGCTTGACGGGGTTCAAATATCACAGGAACTTCTTGAGTGGGCACCTTGCGCGGATTAAAGCGTCGCAAGGTATCAAAAGCTGCACGACGGCCAATATCAGCACTCAGCGGCATATCTTCCCGATAGGTTGCCACGCCATAGTCACCCCCGCTCTCCATATGTACGCCCTCGCCGGTGACAAGAGAGACACTTAAAGAGTGACAGGTGCTTGAGTGTGTCCCCATAAACCCATGAGAGGTATACAACGCAACTTTATCTTTTCCAAAGGCCGCATGCGCGCCTTGGGACTGGGAAACCCCTTCAACCCCCAAACCTGCAGCCTCAGCTTCTTCGGCCGCTTCTCTTAAGGACATGGAGTCCGCCTCCACCGCATCAGCCGTATCCAAGTCTGACCAACTGGTTGCAAGCTGCTCTGGACTGGCCAAACCAATATACTCATCTTCAGAGAGCGCCTGCGCCATGCTTACAACCCGCGCCGCCAAGGCATCTAAGTCTTTGTAACTAAGGACTGATGAGGAAACGGTTGCTTGCTTTTTGCCAATGAAAACCCGCAAACCAATGGACTTATCTTCTGACCTTTCGGCATTCTCAAACTTACCATTGCGCCATTCTATTTCATCTGAAGATGCCTCATAGTAAACGGCATCCGCCGCATCAGCACCGTATTTCTTCGCAATCCCTACCACATCACTCAAATAATTAAAAATCCCATCGTCAGTCATTTAAAGACACCCTCCAGTCAGGAACCTTATCCACACGCCTCTCATTAAATTCACCAGTAACATTATAAGAGAGAATCAAGGATACATCCAAAAAATAAAAAACTTCCCGCATATGTATTAGAGCGAAAAACCGACAAACACACAACAGGATTATCAATATCCAAAATTTTTAGTTGCCACATAAAATGCATCGCGGTAATCAAGAGACCAAAATAAAAGCTAGCACCACTGGTGTTGACCCACCCCGACAGACCCCACAAAAATATAGTTATACAATAAAATCCTACAACCCATTTTTTCGTATTGCCCTCAAAAAGCAGGGCAGTTGATTTAACCCCGACCATAAGGTCATCTTCTTTATCCTGATGTGCATAAATTGTATCATACCCCAAAGTCCAAAAAATGCACCCCACATACAATAAAATTGCCGTTAAAGTTACTTCTCCATAAACCGCTGCACATGCCATCACAGCACCCCAATTAAATAACAAGCCTAAAAATATTTGTGGCCAATTGGTTATACGCTTCATAAAGGGATATAAAATCACCGGAATAACACTGACAAAACCTAAAATTATGGTCAATGTATTAAATTGTAACAAAACTACGAGGCCTACTAGGTGCAACAACAGGGCAAATATCATAGCGTGCGAGAGCCCTAAGGTTCCACTCGCCAGAGGCCGGCCCTTGGTGCGCGTGACCTGAGCATCAATCTTTCTGTCAACAATATCATTGATTACGCACCCCGCAGCCCGCATCACAGCAGCGCCAATAGCAAATAAACAACAAAATTTTATGGTATTAAATGAAATTTCGCGACTTACATGAAACAATCCTATTAAACACGGCCATAGTAATAAAAAAATTCCAATAGGCCTATCAAGACGCGCCATTAAAATATAAGGCCTCACCCAATATGGAAAGTATATCCCCAGTTTATGGTTAATGTCTGTATCCATTATAAACTCTTGTATTTACGTATAAAAAAAGATAGTATTTTTTTATAGTTTCTTGTATTTTTAATTCTTCTTTAACGGTTCCTTGTGAGCATCACAAGAAAATAATAACACGTCCATGATACCTTCTAGCCATAATAGTATTAATAGTCAAAAAATACCTAAGGTTCGTCTGTTCTTAAATTACAAGCTTACGCACAATGCTCAGATTACCCTAACAAAACAGGACAAACATTATATTACAAACGTAATGCGTTTATCAGGTGGAGATAGTATCCGTGTATTTAATGGGTATGATGGCGAATGGATTGCCTCTCTCGTCACGGACACCGCAAGGTGTGAACTGCACCTGAACAATCAAATTCGTCCACAAGAGTCGTCCCCAGATTTATGGTTATTATTTGCCCCAGTCAAAAAAACATATACGGAACTTATCATCCAAAAAGCAACAGAACTTGGCGTTCAGCACATTATTCCAGTAAAAACCCAGTTCACACAAACGAAAAACATTAATATACAGCGCTGTGAACTTATTGCAAAAGAATCTGCAGAGCAAAGTGAACGGCTTGATATTCCTGAAATTGACACTTTGACGGACTTAACTGTAGTTTTGCACCACTGGAACAGCGAACGTCAAATCATTATGGGTGACGAAAATGGCGGCACACCTATTCGGGAGATTCCCTATACCCAAACACCACGCGCCGCACTGATCGGTCCAGCTGGAGGATTTAGCCCAGAAGAAAGACGCCTCCTCCACCACCACGAATCGGTAACCCCCGTTAGTCTTGGCGCAAGAATCTTAAAAGCGGAAACCGCTTCAATACTGCTCTTAGGATTTCTTAATTAAACAAGTATTCTAATAACACTATATTTTTATCAAAAATTTTTTTATTTTTTTAAGATTGAGTATTTAAGATTATGGACAGTGACACTCTTATAACAAAGCGTCGTATTATTGAAGACCTAGAAACCGGCTGTACCCCTCGCGCAGAGTGGCGCATAGGCACTGAACATGAAAAATTTGGGTTTTTAATCGAAGACAACAGTCCTATCCCCTATGATGGCGACCGGAGTATCCACAAAATATTGACCAGCTTCCCGCAAGACCAATGGACACCCATTATTGAAAATCAAAATATTATTGGCCTCAAACATAAAACGAATAAAAGTAATATTACACTCGAGCCCGCCGGACAACTTGAACTTAGTGGCGCACCATTAAAAAATCTGCACCAAACATACGATGAAACCTCTTCCCACTTCTCTGAACTCCAAAGGATCACTGATTCAATGAATATTGACTTCTTAGGAAGTGGGAGCAGCCCCAAGTGGGCCTTATCAGAATCGCCAATCATGCCTAAAGGGCGCTACGACATTATGCGCGCGTACATGAAGAAGCGAGACAAACATGGTCTTGATATGATGTTACGCAGTGCCTCTATCCAAGTAAGTTTAGACTTTGACTCTGAAGCAGATATGGTGAAAAAGTTTCGTACTGCCTTAGCATTACAGCCTATTATCGTCGCTCTAACCGCCAACAGTCCTTTTATTGATAATAAACCGACGGGATTTCTCAGCTATCGCAGTTACCTTTGGTTGCACACGGATTCCCATAGGTGCGGCATCCCTCAAATAGTTTTCGAGGATGGGTTTAGTTTTGAACGGTGGGTTGACTATCTGCTGGATGTGCCCATGTACTTTTTTTACCGCAACAGCACGTTAATTAATGTTGCTGGCCATAGTTTTAAAGACTTTCTCTCAGGGAAACTCCCGGGATTTCCTGGACAACTCCCAACTTTAAGTGATTGGCATGACCATAACACAACCGTCTTTTCCGAAGTTCGGCTCAAGAACTACCTTGAAATGAGAGGGGCGGACATGAACAATAAGGATGATGTTTGTGCAACTCCAGCCCTCTGGGTTGGTCTCTTATATGACACAACATCCCTCTCAGCAGCTTGGGATATTATCAAAGACTGGAGATATGAAGAGATTAACGACCTCCAAAAAAATGTCGCCAAATCTGCCCTTAAAGCCAAGTTTCGCAACCATACTGTCCACGACCTCGCGAAAGAAGTTTTGGCCATCGCCCACCAAGGACTCAAAAACAGGAATCAAACAAATTCCCAAGGGGCTAATGAGACAATTTTCCTCAACA
This sequence comes from Alphaproteobacteria bacterium, assembly GCA_965218375.1. Classification (GTDB taxonomy): domain Bacteria; phylum Pseudomonadota; class Alphaproteobacteria. The sequence continues at coordinate 1,458,920 of OZ244618.1, read as the reverse complement.
CCATAAAAGAAACAGCCGAAACTGGCATAACGCCAGCGGAGCGACTTCTTGAAAAGTATTACGGCCCTTGGAACCAAAACATTGAAATGTATTTTAAAGAAGAATGCTTCTCTAAACTATAACAATCTCTCTAGAGCGGGAGGTTTGCTGGCCTACCCTAAAATAGATTGAAGTTTCATAGCAACTCCCATGCTGCCCTCAATTTTAAGGGAGCCTGTCATGAAGGCTGTCATAGAACTGGTTTTCCCATCCATAATATCCAGCATTTTTTGCAAACTTAAAATAATGGTGCAGTCGGAATCCCCATCTTCATTCGAAACCACAGCACTGTCTGAGGTGGCATCAACAAAAATAATCCCTAAATCATCAATTTTAAACTTAAACGTCGCGCCCACAGCTGCGACACCGGCGACCCGATCGGATACTTTTTCTGTTAACTCTTCTAAATCCATTTGACGACCAATCTCATTATTTACAAAAAAACTTACATGGCAATAAATAAATAATTGCTTATAAATATGTTGCCTTTGACTATAAACTAAATGTACTAAATTATAAATAAATCGTATATAAAAAATAAATAATATATTGATTTAATTTATTGTACCTTTTTCTGAGAGGTCACGGAAATTTTCTGAGTTGCGTCCCATATTGGAGGTCTTCATGACGACAAACACCCCCCCCATAGACACCTGCATTTTTTGTAAAATCATTAAAGGTGATGCCCAATGTTTTAAGATCTATGAAAACGAACACCTGATTGCATTTATGGATATTTACCCCTACACGCGGGGACATGTTTTGTTGGTTTACAAAGGACACTATGAGACCTTATTTGATATGCCTGAAACCCCCGCTTTCAGCAGTATCTCTGAGGTTGCACGCGCTCAAAAACATATTGCCGAAGCCATTCAGAAAACCGTCTCAGCAGATGGCATGAATGTTCTTCAAAATAATTACCCCGTTTCAGGACAGGAAGTTCCCCACTATCATGTGCATCTTATCCCGCGGTTTAAAAACGATCCCACACCCCTTAAAGACTTAGAGAGATCACCAACAAATATGGAAGAAATTAAACAATTAGCGCTTGAAATTACGCAAAACCTCTAAGGACATCCTATTGTTTTTGCATCAGGTAGACCATCCAATTATGCCCCATTTCTCCCTTACCCATATCCCAGAAACGTATGAGGCGAAATCCACGCATTTTATAGGCTGCAGTGACCTGATTAATTTGGGTATTAATAAACCCGCTTAAGATAAGATACCCCCCCTTGGCGGCCACAACGCTAATATCCGCCGCCATCATAACCAAGGGGCGCGCAAGGATATTCGCCATAATCACATTATAGGGTCCACAGGCGATAACCTGCCTCTGACGGGCACCAGCTCCAAAATGTACCCGTACGCCCTTGGTTTTGTTTTTTTGAAAATTACTTTTGGTCGTGGATACAGCGACCTTATCAATATCCACGGCCATAACAAAGCAGTGCCATGCCTTTGCTGCAGCCAGAGCTAAAACCCCCGACCCTGTCCCAATATCCAAAACCCGCCTTGGCCGCCCCTCTGATAAGCGGCGCGACACATAGCTTAAGGCCAACAAACACCCTTTGGTTGTCCCATGATGACCCGTTCCGAAAGCCTGCCCAGCTTCAATCTCAAGGCCATATGCCCCATAGGGTGTTGTGCCGCGATCATGGGGGCCATGGACATAAAAACGATCCGCATAAATCGGTGACAACTTCCCCAATGCCATCTGTACCCAATCCTGATCTTGCAACAGGTCAATATCAACTTCCGGCATGTCAATTCCAGAAATCTTAGATGCCAACCTCGCCTGGGACTCAATCCGTCGATGATCAGGTTCCGTGGTCATGATCACTTCCACAATCCATAATTGCTCAACTTGTTCCTTATTGACGGGCAGATCCATGGTAGAGATCGCATCGGCATCTTCCCCCAGAACAATTTCAAATACGCCCACTGCCCGCTGGGGAACAGTCACAGTTACTTGCCAGATACTCATGAAAACTTGTACTCACACATTAATAAAACCACCTTGGACATTTACCGGCTCTAAGCTTTTTGCACAAAATTGGCCATAATCTTTTTTCTTCCCACACCCTCAAAGTCAACCTCTAACCGGCCACCCTCCACCTTAGATACGGTTCCATTGCCAAATGTTGTATGCATCACCTGATCTGCAATTGAAATATGATGCGAAGAAGCGCTCTTAAGATACGACCTTTTCTTTACAGGTGCAGCTGCGCTATGGGCGTCGTACCTATGGCGGTTATGGGAAACACTTAATGCGTCCAGGGGAGAAAGATCAAGGGTATCTTCAGGAAGTTCCTTAATAAAACGACTCGGCGCTGAATTGATATAATGCCCATGTACACGCCGATTTTGTGCACAACTGATAAAGACTTTACGTTTCGCGCGGGTCAACCCCACATAGGCCAGGCGCCGTTCTTCTTCAAGGGAGTTCTCCCCCCCTTCATCTAAACTGCGTTGATGGGGAAACAGCCCCTCTTCCCAGCCAGGAAGAAAAACCACATCATACTCTAAACCTTTCGCCGCATGCAGTGTCATCACCGAGATCGCCTCAATCTGTCCTTCTTGTTGAAGATCAATTGCGAGAGCAACATGCTCTAAAAATACAGCCAGACTGTCAAATTCATTAATGGCAATAATTAATTCTTTTAACGACTCAATGCGCCCTTGGGCATCGGGTGTCCGTTCCATGCGCCAAAAAGTAAAATAACCCGACTCCTCTAACACCTGCTCCGCGCATTCTGCAGGACTCTTGCCATCCGCATGAGCACGCCACCGGTCAAAATGTTCGAGCAACTCTTTTAAAGACTTGCGCGCTCCAGCAGGAATACGATCTGTTGTAATTAACTGAGCGGCGGCCTTATACAGACCTACCCCCTCCTGATACCCAAAATTACGGAGGAGATTAATCGTCTTCTCTCCAATCTTCCGCTTAGGTTTATTAATAATTCGTTCAAAAGCTAAATCATCATCTGGTTGCTGCAAGACACGAAAGTAAGCGAGTGCATCCCGTATTTCCATACGCTCATAAAACCGTGCCCCCCCAATAACCATATATGGCACGCCAAGGTGTAGAAAACGTTCCTCAAAGATACGTGTCTGAAAACCCGCGCGCACTAAAATTGCCAAATTGCTCAAGGCAACACCTTGGCGCTGCAGCTCCTCCACATGTTCACCAACCCAAATGGCTTCTTCCTCGCCATTCCACATATGACAAACTGTGATGACATCCCCTTCTCCAGAGTCCGTCCACAATTCTTTTCCAAGGCGATGACGGTTAAAACTTATCAACCCACTTGCCGCCTTCAAAATATGCCCAGTTGACCGATAATTTTGCTGTAAACGAATCACCTGCGCATCAGGAAACTTTTGCTTGAATTGTAAAATATTATTAACTTCAGCACCGCGCCACCCATAAATAGATTGATCATCATCTCCAACACAACAGATATTGCCATGACCACGAGCAAGAAAACACAGCCATAAATATTGGGCAACATTGGTATCTTGATACTCATCAACTAAAATATAGCGGAACCGACGGTGATATCGATCAAGTATATCAGGGTGATTCTGAAATAGATAAATACAGTGCAGAATTAAGTCACTGAAATCACATGCATTTAATGTTTTTAAGCGTTCTTGATAGCGCTGATATATCTTATGAATCTTACCGCTACAAATACCGGCGCCTTCCGTTTGGGTCACCTGGTCTGGCCGTAAGGCCCGATCTTTCCAGCGCTCAATTGTTCCCATAATATAGCGTGGCGACCACTTTTTACTATCAATATTCTGGTCAAGGGCGAGTTGTTTGATAATCCGCAGAACATCATCCATATTCAGGATTGTAAAATTAGACTGTAACCCTAAAACTTCAGCATGACGACGGATAATCCGTACGCAAATACTATGAAAAGTCCCTAACCATAAGTCGTTGGGCTCTCTCATCTCATAGGGCCCCAGCATGGCCAACGCCCGCGTACGCATCTCATAAGCTGCTTTGTTGGTAAAGGTCACCGTAAGGACTTGATATATCTCAGCCAAACCCGAAGTAATAATATGGGCAAAACGGGTGGTCAACACCCTTGTCTTCCCCGTGCCCGCACCAGCCAAAACTAAAACAGCGCCCTCCGTCGCCTTCACGGCCGCCGCCTGTTCTTGATTTAAATGGGCTAAATAGGTATTTTCTTTATTTTTAAACATATCATTCTTATTAGACTCAGAATAAGACATAACCATTTTACGCGTACTCTCCTCTTGCTCCAGAACACTTAAGACAAAAATTAACCCATATACTTAAGATCACCACGCTCGGCCCTCGCCGAGCTTTTATTGGATATCTGTCAACTCACTCGCAACCACAAGCATCTGGGACGCAAGGTCAAGAGGGTGACACCCGCCATCATCAAGAATTGCAACCGCAATCGACGACGACGACCCATCTAATTCATACATAGCTCTAATTTCCAAGTCCACATTTTTAAAATGACTCTTTAAGTGGTCAAGAATAACCTGCAGACGATACCCCACTTGGGAAATAGATAACTGGACCATAAGGTTAATAATCGGCACTGATGTCAAGAATTTTTGAAATTCCCCTGGGGAATAGTAAATAACTTCAGTACACTCCTTATCCCAGTATGCCTCATTACAATGAACATCAACAATTTCCCACCCCTTACGGTTAGACTGCCAAAACGCTGCCCGATTGAACCGGCTATTGGCAATATGTGACTTGTTTATCTGTGCCTTACGAAGGTCCGCATAACTTAAATCAACTTTATGGATGGAAGCTGATTTTAAGTTGATGCCGCACATACTGGCATTAAAGAAAGTGCTCATCTGCAAGGAAGACTCTGTCCAATCTGCCTTATCAAAGTTTGCATAGGACATATTAGAGAGTTTAACATCAATATTTTGCGCCTGAGTTGCTGTGAAAAGGGCATTACGGGCATTAACAGAAGAAAATTCACTCCCGTGTAGGACGCTGCCCGTAAGGTCAGTATTATCGAGATTCCCATGATGGAGGCGCAAGTTCTCCCCTTGGATATACCGCATACTCGAATTAAAGAAGACTGTATTACTGCACGCAACGCCAGTTAAACGCACTTGATCCATGCGCGCATCGCTAAAATTCGTACCATTCATAGAGGCTTCTGCCAAGTCAGCACCTGTAAGATTCGCCCCACAAAAGTATGCGCCATCTAAATTTGCCCCCACCAAGTTCGCCTCTTTCAAGTCCGCACCTGCAAGGTTCGCCCCCCGCAAATCTGCCCGACTTAGATTAGCACCACACAGTTGCGTATCCTTCAGGTAGGCATTTTTAAAATTAATCTCACTAAAAAAGTACTGAGACAACTCCCCACCAGGTAAATACGCGAACCTATTGGACCCAGACTGCACCCAATTATTCCACCCCTTCGGATCGTTAGTAAAAAAATGAAGGTCTTGCAATGTAGGCATTATTATTTCCTATCAAACTTATTTCAAGGCCACGATATCACACCTTAAATCTACGTCTCCACATAACGCGCCCTCCCAGTCAAACCCGCTCAAAATAACGGGCGCTCCTACCACAATCAGGAATTTTGAACACATCATTATTATTAAAACGCACACTCAAAAAAAATCAATAAATGAATATGTTATATTGGTTGCAGTATCCTATCAAACCATTCTATTATCAACTTAATTATACATAAACCTGTTTTAAATACAATTACATCACATAAGGATAAAGGAAATGTCAGATATAATTGAAAGACTAAAGACACTTGATATTGACCTACCAGCAGCGGCTGCACCTGCGGCAAACTACCTTCCCTACACGGTTTCAGGCAACCTTGTATATATATCTGGTCAACTGCCAATAAAAAATGGTGAAATTTTATACAAAGGAACCGCTGGAGTTGATATTAGTGAAGAAGATGCTCGTAAAGCCGCAGAGCTATGCGGTATTAATATTATCGCCCAAGCTAAAATAGCTGCTGGCGGTGATCTTGATAACATCAAACGCTTTATCAAGTTAGGTGGATTTGTTGCCAGTTCTTCGACTTTCTTTAATCATCCAAAAATTATCAATGCTGCTTCCGACTTACTCGTCAATGTTTTTGGCGATAACGGTAAACACGCTCGATTTGCCCTTGGCGTCAGTGCCTTACCATTTGGGGCAAGCGTCGAAATTGAGGCCATTGTTGAATTAAAATAATACGCTCTTCCCCAATGCCTTACGCGCCAAATCTAACGAGAGGGTCATGATGTCGCCCCTCTTTCATCATGACCCTCTAGGTTTTCAGGGCCGTGACTCATACTCCTTGGAAGAGATCTAATCCAAAAGCATAGTAACAAAAAATAATTTTCCCTAAAATTATAAAAAGGTATAGACTAAAGGGTTATAAATTCCTTTAAAAGAAAAGTATTCCCAATAAATACACTCATTTTAGTATTGAAAATATAAGCATTTTATTTCACAGTTGAAGAAGATAAAATTATAAATAAAGAGATTTTTTGTTTTCTAAATAAAATATCAGATTTATCAGACTTGTTTTTATTATACTTTTATTACCCCTCCCAAAGTGCTCTCAAATGATCGTTGTAATATCTACCTGACATTTAAGACACCCTAAATAAAGGCTTTGATTTAATGTTGCTGAAAGATACTGATCGTGACTTTAAACTTGCTGACGCTCAAATACGAAAAGGCTTGTATTTAGTGACTATCTTATTTGCGTGTACAATTATTTTTGTTTTATTTGTGAATACAACAGTTTTATTTAATAAGAAAACATCTCTGGAAGTTTCCAAGTACGCCATTCAGGGACACTCTAACCAAAAACACTCCCTAATCCAGACGCACTTGCGGAAAATACAAAAAACTCTTGATCAAATCTCGTTCTTACTTCCAGCCCAACTTAACCCTGATAGAACTCTACATCACCTGACGCCTTACCTGAAGATGAGCGTTGACAACAACGTTTTTGTTGAAGATGTCGGGATCCTTACGGATACAGGTGCTATTGTCGCTCATAGCTTAATGACTGCACCGCCCAGGGGCAATCAGCCCAATATTATTTACTCGTCACCCTCCTCCTCCAATGGAATTAGAAACTATAAAAAAGTTTTTCTGCTTAAAAAAAAGCTTCTTGAGAAGGGCCAAATTGTTACTATGGTAATGCCTTTGGAAAATAATAACGGCACTATTCGGGGGGTAATTGCCGCACGCATCAATGCAGATAAATTATGGGCGACCATCTTAGATGAATCTAAAAATAACCTTTACCAATACTTATGGATAAACTCACAAGGGTATATTATCAAAAAAAGTTCTAACTTTAGTGACAGCCACAACTTACAATGCGTTGGTAATATTTTAGCAAAAATTGGGTATAACATACCGAGCCATTCCAATCATTCTCACCCTGAGTATGACCCTCACCACCATTCAGCGCCTCCAAACGATCAAGAGACAGTCAGCAATTTTGAATGGAGCTACGAGGAATTTGAAGAGCTGTATCGTTTTATAAACCACAATAATACCATTTTAAATTCTAAGTCTAATCTGACCCATGAAACCTTTATTGATCACAATACTATCGTTGCTCTTACCAACGATAGTCAGCTCAATATTGGCATCATGTCATTTATGGATAATAGTCTCTTTCCATTACAAAATATGTATCGCAACATATTAATATTTTCATCAACAGCCCTCGTCTTCCTGTTCTATCTTCTTTTTATCTGGCGCCTCCTCAAAAACCGCGATACTCTGAGCAGTCTAAATGAACAAACTAAAGAAAAACAGATACTCAACAGCACGATTCTCCAGTCTATTTCAGATGGGCTGATTCTTCTAACTCCCAGTCAGGTCGTAATTAACCAGAATAATATTGCGAAAAACTTTCTAGAAAATAGGCTGGCTAATACCCACCACAAAGGCACTCTTTTAACCGACATTTGGTCGAGTGCCCTATTTCCAGAATTGCAAGAGAGTTTTAAAGTCCTGTTAAAAACTAAAAAACTGCAAACCATCAAGATTTTTGACAAATCTCTTGAACTTGAAATTATCCTCTCTCCTTTGAAAAAGAGTATAAATTCCATTTATATGGTTGTTCTTGTTTTTAAAGACATCTCCGCCATCACCCACTATAAAGAAAAACTCCGTGTTCTTGAGGCAAAAATAGATCACGACGCGGAATCTCATACCTCATACCTGAATAAATTTTATGAAGAGATTCTCTCGCTTACAGGAAAAGTACACGCCTATCACCAGAATAGTGTTAAGCAAGGGTCCCTAAAGGCAAGCCAACAAGATATGGTCGACGTCAATATCAACATCCAGCGCATCGAGAACCTTATCGCTTTCATCGAGGGTCAGAGCCAAGATAAACTAAACTTAAGTGAGTGTTGTATTCCCGAATTGATTGAGTCCACGATCAATAATTACACCCACCTTCTTAGTCAGAAAAATTTAGACTATGAGTTCTTTACAGACCCGAACTTACCTCAATTAGCGATTATCGATAATAAACAATTTGAAAGACTGCTCTCGACTCTCCTTAACCATGCGATTGATGTTACCGACTCAGGATTCGTAGGCCTGTGGATTAGAAGAAACCCTCAGCAAAAAAATCAAATCTACATTCAAATTGAATCATCATCTCCCCACCTATTCAATAACAACATTTTGTACTATTACACCCATAAGATGAGTATTAATAATATTCCTCAAATGTGGACGGAAATTGGGTTACCCATGTCAAACATCCTCCATAGTCTTAAAACCTTGAAAGGAACCATTGTTCAAGCATCCGACTATGATGAGATAAAGTTTTTACTTTTGCAGCTGCCTATTATGCCAATCTATGATGCGGTAACCAATGCCCTGTACCCCCTCTTAAAAGACATATGCATCATTCTGATTACGAGCAACATTATCCGAGAAAAAAAGGTAGAAACCTTTCTCTCAAATTATAACCCAACCATTTATAAATATAACGATATTAGACATGTGATTGATGCCCTACATGGGACATCCGCCATCTCAAATAAAGATAATATGATTATTATCGCTGATCAGAAAAGTATTGATATTCTGCATCAACAGACTCCCTCTTTGATTGGCAATATTCCAACCTATGTTCTGCCAAAACAATTAACCTATCCGGTGGAGCTAGTTGCGGAAATTAAACACGTTATAGATGCTCACAAGGAGCAGACTTCCCAAAAGTCTCTTACGCAACGGCTCAGTGAGATGCCTCAGGTACAAGAACAAGATTATGACGAGCTGATTGGATTAGATGCAGACTCCATACATGTTGTGCTGACAATGAAAAAACCTGAAAGCGAAGACTCTCTCTTCTCTCAGCTCCAATCTTTAGGGTATAAGATTAGCTTTGCCCAAAACCAAAATGAACTCTCCAAGATATTAAAAAACACTTCCTCAACCGTTGATGCTATTATCATTGATCATGACGTTGAGCATATCAATGGTATTGATATTACTCATTCTATTCGTACGTTGCAGGCTGACATTAACAATATCCCTATTTTTCTTTTGATCAATAATATCTCACCAGAACTTGCAAAACATGCCCATATTGCAGGTATCAGCCAAATTATCCAAAAACCTATTAGTGTGAAAAAGATTTCCTTTGCCATTAAGTCTTTCATTACTTCCTTTAAAGACCAAATCATCATTGATAATGAAGAACTGACAAAATCTGAAGAAGAACTGGGGTTAAGTTTTATTCGTGAGCTGGCCATAAACTTTCTTAAAGATACCAACAAGCGCCTTATCTTAATTAACACCGCTCTGTCATGCGGGGATATGATTGAGATTGCCAAACAAATCTCACAGCTCATCGGGACGTCTGATACCATATCTGCAATATATGTCAAAAAGATATGCCTCCAAATAGCAGAAGACTGTGAGCGTGAAGACCTGCTTGCGGCAGCAAATTCAGCAAAAACCCTCACCCATGCAATGAAAAACACTGAGGAATGGTTAAAAATTCGCTATAATATCTCTCACATAGATACATCTTAACCTAAAATATGCTCGGTACGCCTTCACCACACTTTTATTTTAAAAGACTTTAATAAATGGTTTGTTACAATGCTTAAGACCCTTGGCCTTCCATCAAATACCATAAACATTCTCATTGATTTGTGTCAAAGAGCAGGGCTGTTAATTATAGACATTTATCACTCTTCTAACTTTAACTATGACATCAAGCCTGATCTTTCCCCCGTCACAGAGGCCGATGAAAAAGCAGAAGTCTTGATTACAGAAACATTAGTCGCCCTCAATCCCCATATTAAATGTATTGGAGAAGAAGCAACAGCAAAAGGCCATATTCCCGATATCACCGATGCGCCCTTTTGGTTAATTGACCCCCTTGACGGTACCAAAGGATTTATTAGAGGCAGCTTTGACTTTACCGTCAATATCGCCCTTATTGTTGATGGGGTTCCCGTACTTGGTATTATCCACTGTCCCGCCTTTAATACCACATATGTGGCAGATGAAAACAAATCTGCCTTTAAAATCACGCCACACTCTACGCGCCAGCCCTTGAAAGTAAAACCCGCCCATAAGTTTTGGCGTTTTGTTGGCAGCCAAAACCACCAAAGCGCCAACTTACAAGAATACCTCAATCAAATGCCTGTAAAAAGCTTCATCCGCCGCGGAAGTTCTCTCAAGTTTGGGTTGGTCGCTGAAGATGTTGCTGATTTTTACCTTCGCACCACCCCGACTATGGAGTGGGATACTGCGGCTGGTCACGCGTTACTTAGTGCCGCTGGCGGTCATGTCATCCAACATGACGGCACACCTTTACTATACGGAAAACCAGACTTTCTTAATCCAAGTTTTTCAGCAGTTGGCGGAATACCCCTCCACAAAGTTCCGTTATTTTCCAAGAAACAACCAGATATCTACTCCTAACCCCCCCCCTATAGGTTTTTAGTTAACAGGGCGCGGAAAAGGGATCTGGAATTTCATATGCACACTCGCCTTTTAAGAGGGGACGCGCTTTCTCATTGACGCGTAAGAACGCTTGGTATTGATCTCCCACCACCTCAATTAAACGATCCCCAATTAAACACCTAAGGAGGTATCTCCATGATGCCCGTGAGAGGTCAGCGCCTTGGCCAAAAACCCCTAGGAATTGAAAGGAAAACCGCTCCACATAGGGGGTTCTGCGTCCCATAACCACATCAATAATATGACGCGTATCAACGCCGACTCCGCACCGATATATGGCACTTAGAAGCATTTGTGCATACAGTGCACCATCTATCCACTTAACATCTTGACAGCACCGATCACACTGCCCGCACTCTTTGCCTTTCTCTTCGCCAAAGTATACCCGCAAGAACTGCCAACGACAGAGCCGAGACTCAGCAAACTTCACCACATCACAAAACTCCCCTACCCTTTGTTCCCTGAGGGATTTTTTCGGTTCCCGTTGTAATAAAAGGCAAATACGCTGTATATCAGATAACCCACTAAACAAGCCCGTCATTGACCGCACGCCATCTCGACCAGCACGGCCAATTTGCTGGACATACGCGCTTAAACTCCGAGGCGGATCCGCGTGAAGAACATAACGGACATCAGAACGATTGACCCCCATACCAAACGCAACCGTTGCAATAACCAGAGGCGCCTTGCCTTGGATAAAAATATCTGCAACCCGCTGGCGTTCATCCTGAGGTAAGCCCGCATGATAGGGCTCTGTTTCAAAACCGCACCCATTCAAATACAGGTGTAATGAGTTAACCTGCTTGCGCGTCTGACAATAAATTAACCCCGTCCCAAGGTGTGCGTGCTGGTTAAGAAAGCGCACAAGCTGCGCGCGAAATTGCTGTTTCGGATAAACATTTAAAGATAAGTTTAAACGATCTACACTCTCGCTAAAGACCAAGACACTTGTGAGGCCAAGACTATTTAAAATATCGCCGCGCACCCGAGGGGAGGCCGTTGCGGTTAAAGCTAGCTTAGGTATACGGGGATAACGCTTCAAAATTTGTGATAATTGTCCATACTCTGGTCGAAAATCGTACCCCCATTCTGATATACAATGGGCCTCATCAATGGCGATTAAACTTAACTTAACGTGATCAAGTAAGCCTTGAAAGTATTGGTCGATAACCCGTTCAGGTGAAATAAAGGCCACTTTTAAAGACCCTTTAGCAAATAACTTCATATCTGTTGAGAGGTCTTTCGGCGCACGGCCACAATGAAACGCGGCTGCGGCAATACCTTTATCCCGCAAAAGTTGCGCCTGCTGCTCCATCAGCACGACCAAAGGACTTATCACAAGAGCGGTACCCTCTAAACATAAGGCCGGAACCTGATAGCATAAAGACTTACCCGCACCTGTTGGGAGTATGGCCAAGACATCATGACCCGATAAAATGTTACGGATAATATGCCCCTGCTGTCCACGAAAGGATGCAAAACCAAAATAAGTTTTCACAACTTGTAAAGGGTCGAACCTCTGTGTCCGTTGCAAATCAACACAACTCATAATTTTAATATACAAGAATCAGGTTATCAGATATGGTGAACGGTGATTTTATATATGAACAAAAATTCACTCATCGCAAACTATAAAGCCCACGCTTTCATGTTACAAGGTTCTTTTATATGCTCGCCGCCCTTTCCCATAAAACCGTCATCGAAGTATCAGGCGCAGATACACGGCCCTTCTTACAAAGTTTGATCACACAAGACGTTGAGCGTGTAGATGATAAAAACGCTGTATATAGTGCGCTGCTATCCCCTCAAGGAAAAATGATCGCTGACTTTTTTATTATTGGTCAAGACCCTTTGAAGATACTTATCGATAAAGACAACGCCCAGGAACTTACGACGCGGCTGAACATGTACAAGCTGCGCTCACGGGTTGATATTGTTCATCGTGACGCCCGTATTGCCCATGCCACCGCTCCAGTACAGGGGGGGCAAAATGATTGGATTATTTTCCCCGATCCGCGCTTAGAAGATTCAGGGTGGTGGGTGATCCTTCCAGAAGACGCTGCGCCCGATAACCTGACCACAACCCTCGGAGAATTTGACCGTCACCGCCACGCGCTAGGATTAACGGATGGAATTAGAGACTGGGTTTTTAATAAAACCTTACCCTTAGAAATCTGGGCAGACAAAACCAACGGTGTTGACTTTAAAAAAGGGTGCTACGTTGGTCAGGAAGTTACGGCGCGCACCCACTACCGCAACGCCATTAAGAAACGTCTGGTTTTGGTCACATCCCTTGACGAGACGCCCCTTCCCCATCATTCCCGTGTTTTTGCTGGAGATATTGAGATTGGCACGACTCTCAGCACCTTTAAAGCTGCTGGGCTTGCCATGGTCAACATGAAAAAGTGGCAAAACAGTAACGAAGCAACCACTGTAAATTCAGAAACAAACGACATAGCTATCTCCTTAAAAATACCCAAATACTCTCAAGACGATGACACATAAACTATAAATTCTTCACGTGTAAACGCCTCACCAACCATAGCTTCTTTAGAAAGCTCAAATAATATCTTTTTTATATGTGGAAAATAAGCCCACACACTACATAGAATAATTCGCCCTAAAAATTTTAGGTTATATATCTTCATCTCAAATTAATCGGTAAGATACCTATAAGGCTTATATATGCATGGGTATCCCTAAAATAAAGGACACCGCAGTAAATAATCCCTATTTTTGTTAAAATAATCCCCCCATTCATTTATAGTGTAGAATTTATTGGGCGTTTGTTATATAATTTGCTTGTTGAACAGAAACTAAGGTATTAACAAAAATGGCTAATTATGATTCTCGAGCCGTTGCCAACTCTTTCATTGAGATCAATGGCGAAGAAATTTCTCAAATGAAACTCCAAAAACTCATTTTTTTCACATGTGGGTGGCACCTAGCAATTCATAAGACGTCACTGATCAACGATGAATTTGAAGCGTGGGATGGGGGACCTGTAATTCGCGCACTCTGGAATCATTTACGTGACTATAAGTGCGACAAGAAAACAGGTAGACTTGTGCGTCCAGGCACAAACAAGCCATATACTACAGAGATGAACAGACCAGAAAAAGACATAATTGAAAAGGTATGGGAAAAATATGGCTCCTTTACGGGAAAAGACCTCTCAGAAATGACACACCAGCTCGGGTCGCCATGGTACGTGGCCTATATTAAAAGTGGCAGAAATACAATTATAAAAAACACAGTAATTTCAGATTATTTTACAAGGTTGGCACTTGCAGGACGAGAAACAAAAGAACATAAAAGTTGATATAAAAGACATTGAGACCGCCTCACCCGATACCTTTACGAGCGACTCTGACGCCAGCGACTCTTTAAAAGATATAAAAGTCTTGCTTAAAACATTTGCGGCAGTCGGCAGCAAAAATGAGGACTTAATCACAGAAAACCGTAACCTGAATGAAGCCTCGACAATCCTTAATCAACTTATTAAACCCTATGCGAACAGGGCATACATCTTCATGTGCATCTATTGCACGGTTGTGACATTGATTATCGTTGCCCATGGCCTCAAACAATGGCTATTTGCTCACTTTTTCCTTCCTGATAATGTTTTAGACTTTCTGGTAGGCAGTACTGCAGTAACGGTTATTGGTCTTGTGGGTATGGTCTTAACGGGGATTTTTGTCGGAGCGCGCAAATAAAGCGCCCATGGACGTTAACTTCCCTCGCAACACGTGAACTCCCCCCTCACCCCTACGCTTTAACTTCGCGCATACTTTGACGGTATGGTGATTGGGGGTACACGCCAATAATGCGCATATCCGTAGAAAAATACCGCAATTCGTCAAGGGCAAGGGCAACATCTTCAGAATGAGGATGCCCCTCAAAGTCCATATAAAACTGTGCTGCATTAAAGTTACCCCAAGATACGTAACTCTCAATTTTAGTAACATTAATTTTATTCGTCGCAAATCCCCCTAAACATTTATATAGGGCTGACGGCAAACTTTTAAGGCAGAAAATAATCGTGGTCATAGACTTTACATTTATTGAAGGCCAGTCTTCTTGCCTTGATAACACCACAAATCGGGTCATATTGTCGCTAGAATCCTCAATATTTTCCTCAAGAATATTTAACTTATAAATCTCAGCAGCCAGACGTGTTGCAACCACCGCAACAGTTGGGTCTTGAGATAAAACAAGATCACGGGCAGCGCCTGCAGTATCAGCACTCACATGACACGACACCCCCCACTTACGGAGTTTCTCCCGACATTGGGCCAGCGCCATGGTGTGACTACGAATCTGCTTAATATTGGAAAACGGTACATTTGGTAACGCAAGAAGGTGATGATAAATTGGTTGATAATGTTCCGCAACAATGCTCAGTCTGGATTCCGGTAACAAATTATGAACGTCTGCAACACGACCAGCTTGACTATTCTCAATGGGAATCATAGCGAGATTCGCGCGTCCTTCAAGTAAGGTATCAAAGGTATCTTCAAAAGTTTCACAGGGCACCGTCTCAGATTCCGAACAAAAATACGAACATGCTATTTCTGAATTTGCACCATGTGCGCCCTGAAATGCGATAACTTTGGTCATAGTCTCTCAAATCTCATTTAAAATTAATAAACATAGACAATACAAAATAGATTAGAAATAATCTGATATTTCTTAATTTATTTTATATATTTTTTCTCAACAAAATAAAAAATTCTGAATACTCTGTATTTTTTAGGTCATCTCACCACAAATCTGACCCCCAATAAACCTAAATTAAAAAAGAATACCCATAAAAACACTGGTATATAAAAATAAAATTGATTATATGTACATTGTTACTTCATGCTCACAAAATAGATTAGGTTAAAAATTAACTATAATAATTATTATTTTTTTTATTAAGAGATTTTTTTTATTTTTTTGTGTTGATTGTCATGATCCACATCAAGTTATCTATGGATTCAATACGAAAATACTCAGTAATATTTAACACATATGCTTCCTTAATGAATGAAGAAGTCTTAAAGCAGGATTTATAAATTATGGATAACTTTACACTTAACAAATGGGCAGGTGCCGTCTTAGCCTCTTGCATCATATTATTTGTATTAGTTGAAATTTCTAGGTTTCTTTTCCATAAAGAAACACTTACCAGTCGTGGATACCAAATTGAAGTTCCAGAAGTCAAACCAGAAGGTGAAATAAAGGAAGTTATTCCCTTTTCCACTTTTCTTGCTGTTGCAAGTGCGGAACGTGGCAAACGAGTAGCCAGTAAATGTCTTGGATGTCACAGCTTTAATGAAGGTGAACCTCACAAAACAGGTCCAAATCTTTATGGCGTTATTGGGAATGATGTTGCGCGTCTTTCTGACTATGCATATTCATCTGTCATTACGGAACATGAGGGTGCGTGGACTGTTTCACAATTAAACCTTTTCCTCCAAAACCCCAAAAGTTATATTAAAGGAACGAAAATGGGCTATATTGGTCTTAAAAAAGATCAGCAGCGGGCAGATATCATTAGTTATTTGAATACATTGACCCCATCACCGGTTGAGCTTGTCACTGAATAAACCCCTCAATGTTTCTGTATTGGCACCCCCAATTTGTGGGGGAGGTGCCATACCTCACAAAATGTATTAGGGATTTTTTTTGCGTTATCCTTTTATGAGTCTCTCCCTTGAACCTACCCCTAGATATGGCCTATTTTTAAGAGGTTACCTGGGTCATAAATCATAATTATAGTGTTTTATTTCGAACAAATTTTGGTATATATTAAAAGGGGATATTCATCCCGTAAGCAGCGAGTGCGCGGATTTTTCTGCTTCTTTAAAACTTGCCCCTAAAAATCTGGAAAAGCCCCTCTTATGTCTATTGCATTGAACGCCGACATTTTTATTAATATCACCCAGAGGATATTTTCTGCAGTGCGCGATGAGATTCTGCCCTTCTACCGACGGCCGATTCATGTCGAGAGTAAAGGGGATCAAAGCCCCGTTACTCTTGCAGATAAAAACGCAGAACAAGCCATGCGCAAAATTATTCAAGCCGAGTTTCCCGACCATGGCATCATTGGCGAAGAGTTTGACTCTGTCCAAACAAATGCAGAATATATTTGGTGCCTCGACCCCATTGATGGGACCAAGAGTTTTATTACTGGAATTCCTCTATTTACCACCCTCATCGGACTCACAAGAAATGGACAGCCAGTTTTCGGCGCAGCAGAACAAGCGATCTTGCGGGAAGCATGGCATGGAGGTGAGGGTTTACCAACCATGATCAATGGCACAAGTGTTGCCACGCGCCCCTGCCCGCACCTCAATCAGGCCATCGTCTTTACCAGTGGTCTTGAGTACTGGGACACGGAAAACCGTCCCAGGCTTGATGCCTTGATGGCACGCACCTATTTTACGCGCATGGGTGCGGACGCCTTTGGTTTTCTCCAACTTGCCCACGGATTCGCTGATATTGTTGTCGAAGCTGGCATCAACACCTATGATATTATGGCGCTAATTCCTCTCATAGAACAAGCTGGAGGGCGGGTAACAACCTTCTCAGGCGACCGAATTACTTTAAAAAACTTTGACAGCACCATTGTTGCTACTGGAGACCCTCGTTTACATGATGAAGTATTGAAAACTCTTCATCTTACAAAATAGTTTTTTCCTCAACTTTATTTTCTTAAGGAGTATTAATTTATTATATGCGCATCCTACACTGCACATATCTTGATCCCCTATCACGAATAGCAAGAATCCACCTTGCGGAAAAGATGTTAGATTTCACCCTTAACCCTGAAAGTATGGGCCCTAATGGGTCCGACTTGTACCGACTCAGCCCTACTGGTGAGGTTCCAATACTTGAGGATAACGGTACCATTGTACCTGACGGTCACCTCATTCCCGAATACCTTGAAGACACCTACACAGAAAATGTTTTATTACCCCACGACCCCCCATCTCGCCTTGAAACCCGTCGTCTCATCTCTTGGATAAACCATAAATTTTATGATGAGGTCACAAGGTATCTGGTCAATGAACGCGTCACGAAACCGTTTAAAGACAAAACCCAACCGAAAAGTGAAGTCATTCGTGCCGGACGCGCAAATCTCAAACCTCACCTTAAATACTTTGAGTTTTTGCTCGAAAAACGTAACTGGATTTCTGGAGATACCATGACTTTGGCGGATATTACCTTGGCAGGACATTTAAGCTGTCTTGACTATCTGAATGAAATTGACTGGCTCAAGGCGCCCATCCTCATGGACTGGTACCAAAAGTTTAAATCCCGTCTAAGCATGAAAGAGATTCTTAAAGATAGAATTCCGCACATTTCTCCTCCAAGTACCTACAGTAATCTTGATTTTTAAGCAGAGCTTATCAATAAAGAGTTCCCCCTTTTTCTCTCATTTTATTTCCTCAATACCAACACCTCTGACCCTAGAGGGGTACAGCACCTTATTGACAAACGATCATCGAAGGTTATTATCTCACGTGAGAGAAAGTAAAAATTTAATTAGCATATTTATTTAACCTTAATCTACAAGACGTGAAAGTTTCAGTATGAAAAAAGACTCAGCTCCTGAATTTATAGACAATGACGAAACACCAAAGGCGACTTCAACAAACGAATCAGAAAAGTTCGTAGCCTTTAAAGGTACAACCGAAATTCTAATTTCTATTTCGATCATTGTATTCATTGCTATTATGATGTTCAAGTCAACAAATTTTAATAATTATGGGTATTTCTTTTCTATGGCTGCACTGTGGGTACTCTCTGCTTTTACGGCTAAATACTACTACCATTCTCGAGGAATGTCTTTTCCAGGTATCCTAACAACCGCTCTTGCTTTTTTCTTACTTATCAAACTTACCGTTAGTTTGACATTTTTAATCTGCAGTACAGGAGCACCTGAAGGCGAGATGATAGGTAATATAAAGTCTTCATTCTCATCATTTTCATATACTTATAATTATAATTATAAAATGACATCTAATGACAAATCTGGTGAAACGTCAGAGACGACAAAGTCAGTAACGTCATCTTTCGAACCTACTAATATTGATATAAGTAGAACTGTGAATGTACTTAAATATACTTTATTCATTACTTTAACCTTAAGTGTTGCCTACTATTTTTTCACAAAAATCTACTTTAGTTTAATTCCCATATACATATCAATACTTATGACTATATACGCATGGGCATTTTACATAGCAGATTTAACAGGCACACTACCAGCTCTCCTTCAATGGAATACCACTTTTATTCTCTCTCTCCCCTTTGGGATATTATCTATCACGGTTTTAAGTGTTGCCCTTTACTTTGAGGTCAAAGACCCAAAAAGAGAAAATAAAGAATCAAGAATTGCGTTCTGGAACTTTGCCATTTTCGGTCCATTATTCATGAGATTCATCACAATGAATCTTCCAGCATCCACGACTTTAAACCTTATTATTCTCTGTCTAATTCTTGTATTCGCTTTAACGCTCGCCATTGTAGTGGATAGAAAGTCATTTCTTGTCACAGCTCTGCTGTACTCTTTCATATATTCTGACCTTACGCCTTTTAAAACGGATTCTGGTTTTGGTACCATCAACATGATTTTGGTTATAAGCTTCTCCTTTATCCTATTCGGAACGTACTGGCATAATATTCGCAAGTTTATAATGCAGAAAATATTACCTAACTTTCCCTATAAAGACAGATTATATAATTGGCATTAGTATTTTAGACTTTAAGAAGATGTTGCTCGCTTATTATTCTGTAAACACCTGTTGATTATGGCTCGCTCTTCAGAACCTCGCGCTTGGCAACGTATGTTAAGTGACCGTCGGCTTAACCTTCTGGATCCATCTCCCATGGATATAGAAATTGAAGATATTGCCCATGGATTGTCACGCACAGCACGATGGAATGGCCAAACGCGGGGGGAGTGGGCTTACTCCGTGGCGCAGCACTCCGTGCTTGTGGTTGATATTCTCACACGGCTAAAGAGAGATATTGCACCAATATGGCAATTAGCTGCCCTTCTTCATGACGCCTCAGAATACGTTATTGGTGACTTAATCTCTCCCTTCAAAGCCATTATTGGAAATGACTACAAGGTCATCGAAAGTCGATTACAAACGGCTATTCATATACGATTTGGTCTGCAAGGTGAGATCCCCGAAGACATACGCAAGCTGATCAAACGTGCCGATAAACTCTCTGCATATTTTGAAGCGATAAAATTGGGGGGATTTACAGAAGATGAGGCAAAAAAGTTATTTTGTGTCCCACTGAAAAAAATTCAAGATATACCCATTATCCCCAGTCCTCCCAACACCCAAAAGACTGAATATCTTGCGCGCTTTAACAAGATAATGGCCGCCATCAAAGCGTCATAATCCCCTCCCCCTACGCACAGAAATTATCATGATTGAGGGCCCAAAGTAGTCGCCCCTTCAAAATGGCATATCCCCCCCTGTCACCTTCTCCACAATGCCCTCTCGCGGGGGCATGGTCAGAAGTTCTTTTATGCCTCTCTGAAAACTATAATGGTTTTTGTTCCCCTAATATATTAAAATTATTATATAATTAGAGTGATATGAAGCAAATTATGAGGAGCATAAATTTTGCAAAATTTCTTCCGAAAAATGCGACACTCCAAGGCCAAACGTAAAGCACCTGTTATCGGGCTGGCCTTAGGAAGTGGCGGCGGTCGCGGGTGGGTTCATATTGGTATTATTCAACATCTGCTTGAAAACAATATTAAACCATATGTTGTTACAGGTACATCTATCGGGGCGGTTGTTGGCGGCTGTTACGCTGCTGGACGGCTTGAGGCCCTGGAAGAGTGGACCCGTCGTTTAACGACATTCCGTCTTCTTCGTTTTCTCGATATCCATGTCACTGGGGGCGGGGTGTTACAGGGTGAAAAACTAATGGACGAGTTCGAAAAACATATTGGTAAGATCAATATAGAAGACTTGCCCATTCGTTTCGGCTGCGTGGCCGCTGAACTTGCGACGGGCAGTGAGTATTGGATGCAAAGCGGCATGCTGGCCCATGCGCTGCGCGCCTCCTATGCTATTCCTGGTATTTTTAGTCCAGTAACCTTAGGTGATCATATTCTCATTGATGGCGGATTAATCAACCCAATCCCGATTACTATGGCACAAAGCTTTGGAGCTGATATTGTTATTGCCGTCAGTCTATCTGTTAAACAAGGTAAAGAACCGATTATAAGCCCACAAATTAAATCAGATCCACCACCAGAGGCCCCTGTATATAATCAGGTTAGTTACTCAAATACCCCTAAAAATAAACCGCCTTATAAGCTAAATATTACCTCTTTTTTAAGAAACCAGGAGGGTGCCCCCAGCATCATAGATACGCTGATTATGTCGAGTAATATCATGCAAAAAAACATTACCCAGACAATCCTTACAAACACCCCCCCTGATGTGCTTTTATGTCCAGATGTCTCCCATATCAACTTCCTAGAATTTGATAAAGCAGAAGAATTAATCGATATTGGCAGAAATATTGTAAATAACTCCCTAGATTCCATAAATAAGGCTATTTCTAATTTTGAATAATATCGTATAATGAATGAGTAATTATAATAAATAGTTAGGGGTAAATTGATGATACATAGGCTCACCTTACGATATTTTACTTATACGCTATTAGCTGGTGTGTTAATTTTTATTGATACTCACTCTTATGCTCAGCCCATTAAGAATCAAGATGCCACGGGTATAGTCTATGAAAAGTGTTATGGTATAGTCAAAAAGGGAAAAGCGGACTGTAGCTTAAAAGAAAACACCTGTGGTGAGACGGCGTCAGGCTTACCAATTAAAGAAGAGTGGATACTTGTCCCTAAAGGCTTATGTATTAAAATAATGGGTGCGCGTAAGCAACCGCGTTAATTATCAAGATCCCCTTATAAATCATAAAGTTTATTTTAATCCCTAGGCGGGTTATTCCTTTTATAAAATTTAATCCTTTATGGATAGAAATTAGTTAGAAAATGCAACATTCAGTTTATCCACTCCTCCTCTCCCCATTAGACCTTGGCTTTACTGTATTAAAGAACCGTACTGTTATGGGGTCGATGCACACTAACCTTGAAGAACAAGAAAATGGTTTTGAGAAATTAGCGCATTTTTATAGTGAACGCGCTGCTGGTGGTGTTGCTCTTATTGTCACTGGGGGCATTGCGCCTAATGAAGCCGGCGCCCCTTTTTTAGGAGCTGCAAAACTAAGTTCACCTGATGAAGTCAAAAATCATAAGTTGGTGACCGCCGCTGTTCATAAGGAAAATAGCAAAATTGCCCTCCAAATCCTCCATACAGGACGCAGTGCCTACTCGCCCCACTTATGCGCACCAAGTCCGATCAAAAGCCCTATTAATCCCTTTACCCCGCGGGCGATGACAGTCGAAGATATACACGCCACAATTGAAGACTTTCAAACAACCGCCTTACTGGCTCAATCCGCCAATTATGATGGTGTTGAGATTATGGGCTCAGAAGGTTACCTCATTAATCAATTCATAGCCCAACGCACCAACCATCGTACCGATGACTGGGGCGGGTCCTATGAAAACCGCATCAAGTTCCCCATAGAGATTGTCAGACGGGTGCGCGAAGCTGTGGGGAAGAACTTTATTATTATTTATCGACTCAGTCTTCTTGACCTGGTGCAAGACGGCAGCAACCATGAAGAGGTGATCACCCTTGCAAAAGAAATTGAAAACGCAGGGGCGACAATTATAAGCTCAGGCATTGGGTGGCACGAGTCTCGCATTCCTACAATTATTACCAAGGTGCCCCGCGCCGCCTTTGCAGATATTACCGCCAGTGTGCGCCAACATGTGACGATTCCCTTTGTGGTGAGCAATCGCATTAATATGCCCAATGTTGCTGAAGACCTCCTCTCAAATAATATGGCTGATCTTATCTCGATGGCGCGTCCATTTTTAGCTGACGGGGACTGGGTAAAAAAAGCGGAAAATAATCAGGTGGATCTTATCAACACCTGCATTGCCTGTAATCAAGCATGCCTTGACCATGCCTTTGAGATGAAAACTACCAGCTGTTTAGTCAATCCGCGCGCCTGCCATGAAACCGAACTTAATTATGCGCCTACAGAGAAACCCCAACGCATTGCGGTGATTGGGGCGGGTCCTGCGGGTCTCTCATTCTCGACAATTGCCGCCCAGCGGCGGCATCATGTGACGCTTTTTGAGCAAGGCCCTGATGTTGGCGGACAATTTAACCTCGCGAAACGGATCCCTGGTAAAGAAGAATTCTCTGAAACTCTGCGTTATTTCAAAAAGCAAATTGACCTAACAGGCGTGAAGGTACACCTTAACACCCACATTGCCCCCCAAGAGTTATCCATAAAAGACTTTGATATCGTTGTCCTTGCCACGGGCGTCACTCCAATGACACCCCCCATAACAGGCATTGACCACCCCAGCGTCCTTTCCTATACAGACGTGATTCTTGGTAAAAAAGAAGTCGGTAAAAAAGTTGCGGTCATTGGCGCTGGCGGTATTGGCTATGATGTCTGCGATTTTATTACCCATAGCGTCGATGCCTCCCTCTCCCCAACCATCTATGCTAAGGAATGGGGCTATGATATTACTAATACGTCTCGAGGCGGCCTAGAGGGCGTCACCCCCTCCCCAGCTCCCTCCCCGCGGGAGGTTTATTTGCTCCAAAGGAAAAAATCAAAATTTGGCCTGCACCTAGGACGAACAACAGGTTGGGCGCACAATTTACAGTTAAGAAAACGTAATGTACAAATGATTGGCGGAGTAACATACCAAAAGATTGATGACTCTGGTCTGCATATTATTAAAGGGGAAGAAGTCGTCACCCTTGATGTAGATAATATTATTATCTGCTCTGGACAAAACTCTAACCGTCTTTTAGAGTCCTCCATGAAAGAGAGTGGACTAAAATTTCATATTATTGGTGGTGCTGAAAAGGCGGACAAATTAGATGCTAAACACGCCATCTCACAGGGGGCATACCTCGCGGCGCGTCTCTAAACTCCCTTATAAGTTTTATATAAATCTTTTTCATCCCGTATCCTTTTTTTCATACCAGACTCAACAGATAACATCCCTTATGACAATATTTAATCTCGGCTCAATCAATATTGACTACACGTACCAAATCCCCCACCTTCCACGGGCGGGAGAGACCTTAACGAGCACGCATTTTTCATACGCCATAGGCGGTAAGGGTCTCAATCAATCACTCTCACTTATTAAAGCGGGCGCAGATGTAACCCATATTGGCGCCGTTAACCCTCAAGATACATGGATCCTTAAGGAGATGTCGGAAAATAATCTACGCACCGACCATGTTCAACACGTGAGCGCCCCTACGGGTCATGCCATCATCTATGTCAACTCACATGGGGAAAATCAAATTATTCTGCACCCTGGCGCCAATCACAGCATTGATATAAATGATGCACAAGAAACTTTAATGGACAAGGAACCATCTGACTGGGCACTATTGCAAAATGAAACCACTGGTGCCTTAGAGTTTGCCAAAGCAGCGCGCGCACTCTTCATTCCTCTTGCCTACAATGCCGCGCCCTTTCTGCCTAAAGTCACGGTGGCTCTTATTCCCTATTGCGACATCCTGATTGTCAATCACCATGAAGCGACAGAAATCGCAAAAGAGCTCCAAGTTGACCGCGAAAGACTGAGTGCAAAACTCCTCAATATTCGGCACTTGATCATCACAGATGGCGCCAATGGCGTTACCTATCAAGGGGAAGAAGGCACACTCCATCAACCTGCATTCCCCGTAGAGGTGAAAGATACCACGGGAGCTGGGGATTGCTTTTGTGGGTTTTTTATGGCGGAGGTCTCTCAAAAAAAGCCCTTCAAGGACGCTCTGCGAATGGCGAGCGCTGCTGCTGCCCTACATGTGACTAAACATGGCGCTGCCTCCTCCCCCTCCCGCGCAGAGGTCGAGGCCTTCCTTAAAAATCAAGGGCGCGGATAAAGGCGTTAATATTATAGCTTAATAAAAATTTTTTTCGGGTTATTGATAATTCTCAATTATTCAATTATATTGAACTTAAATGAGACTATTGATTAATCATTTTCGGTAGATTATCATATTTTTAAGGATACTTTACATATATCCTTTTATTTATTGTTTGCAGGGGAACGCGTGTGCGCTCAGATTTGAGGCTACCGAGTTCCGCCACTTAAGGAGCATAAAATGTCTAAAATTATTGGTATTGACCTTGGCACAACTAATTCATGTGTTTCGGTTATGGACGGAGCAAGTCCAAAAATTATTGAAAACTCTGAAGGCGGTCGGACAACACCTTCAGTTGTTGGTTTTACTAAAGACGGGGAAAGACTTATTGGTCTTCCAGCCAAACGTCAATCAGTCACGAATCCTAAAGGGACCTTATTCGCTGCAAAACGTCTTATTGGACGTAAGATTAGCGACCCTGAAGTTGAAAAGTGCATAAAAAACAGTCCTTATTCGATTATTAAAGGAAGTAACGATGGTGCATGGTTACAAGTTGATAATGAAAAATTATCCCCTTCCCAAGTAAGCGCTATGATACTCCAAAAAATGAAAGAAACAGCTGAGAGTTTCCTTGGTGAAACTGTAACCGAAGCTGTTATTACTGTTCCCGCTTACTTCAATGATAGCCAGCGCCAAGCAACCAAAGATGCGGGTAAAATTGCCGGTCTTGAAGTAAAACGTATCATAAACGAACCAACTGCCGCTGCACTTGCCTATGGTCTTGACAAGAAAGATGGAAAAACAATCGCAGTTTACGACTTAGGTGGTGGAACCTTTGACGTCTCAATTCTGGAAATTGGTGATGGTGTTTTTGAAGTCAAGTCCACTAATGGTGACACCTTCCTTGGTGGTGAAGACTTTGATATCAGCATTGTCAACTTCTTAACCAGTGAGTTTAAAAAAGAAAACGGCATTGACCTCAGCAAAGATCCCCTCGCCTTACAAAGGTTAAAAGAAGCTTCTGAGAAAGCTAAAATTGAACTGTCAAGCTCAACGATGACCGAAGTTAACTTGCCGTTCATCACTGCGGATCAAACAGGACCAAAACACCTAACCATCAAAATCAGTCGTACCAAATATGAATCCTTGGTAGAGGCCTTGGTGAAGCGTTCGATTGAACCATGTAAAGCAGCTCTCAAAGATGCCAACATGAAGGCTGAAGATATTGATGAAGTGATTTTGGTCGGTGGTATGACCAGAATGCCCAAAATTATAGAAGTGGTGAAAGACTTCTTTGGTAAAGAGCCCCACAAAGGCGTGAACCCTGATGAAGTTGTTGCCGCAGGTGCTGCCATCCAAGGAGGGGTTCTTCAAGGGGATATTAAAGACGTCCTCCTTTTAGATGTCACACCATTATCTTTAGGAATCGAAACTCTGGGCGGCATTTTCACGCGGCTTCTTGACCGTAATACCACCATTCCAGCCAAGAAATCCCAAGTCTTCTCTACTGCAGAAGACAACCAATCAGCTGTTACTATCCGTGTTGCCCAAGGGGAACGGGAAATAGCCTCTGACAATAAAATGCTTGGACAGTTTGACCTTGTGGGTATTGCGTCAGCCAAACGTGGTGTTCCCCAAATTGAAGTGACTTTTGATATTGATGCCAATGGTATTGTTAACGTCAGTGCAAAAGATAAAGAGACAGGCAAAGAGCAAAAAATCCGAATTCAATCTTCTGGTGGTCTTTCTGATGCAGAAATTGAGAAAATGGTTAAGGATGCGGAGGATAATGTTGAAAAAGACAAAGTCCAGCGCGAACTTATTGAAACCAAAAATCAAGCGGATGCCCTTGTAAGCTCTACACAACAAATGTTGGATGAACATGGAAGTGGCCTCAATCCTGAAGATAAGTCAGCAATTGATGAAAAACTCGCTGAGGTTGATGCTGCTGCCAAAGGAAGTGACAAGGCAGACATTGAGCAAAAAATCCAAGAACTCTCTCAAGTTGCCATGAAGCTTACTGAAGTCATGAGTCAAGCAGGCCCACAAACCGGTGATGCATCTTCTCCAAATTCTTCAGAAGATGATAATGTCATTGATGCTGACTTTGAAGAAGTTAATGATGATACCCCAAAAGATAATAAATAAACTGATCTGAAGAAATTACCTATATTAGAGATGGTCCAAGGACCATCTCTTTACTGATAAAGATCAGGTCTATAAATTTCAGAAAGATCAGTGAACTATGTCAAACACAAACCGAGACTTTTATGAAATCCTAAGTGTTTCGAAAGATGCAGATGAAAAGCAGTTAAAATCTGCGTATCGAAAATTGGCAATGAAGTATCATCCAGACCGTAATCCTAATGATGCCAAAGCAGAAAAACTTTTTAAAGAATGTAATGAAGCTTATTCCATTCTGAAGGACCCAGAAAAACGCGCCGCTTACGACCGCTATGGTCATGCAGCGTTTGAAGGTGGCATGGGCGGCGGCGGAAATAATCCCAATGGTGGCGGGTTTTCCGATATATTTGATGATATTTTCAATGGATTCATGGGCGGCGGCGGTCGTCAACAACAAAATAATCGCGGATCAGACTTACGTTACAATATGGAAATCACCCTTGAGGAAGCCTTTAGGGGGGTAGTCAAAGAATTTACCATTAACAAGAGTGAGAAGTGTTCAAGCTGTAATGGTTCTGGAGCGTTTTCTGATAAGGACTTAAAAAAATGTACTGCCTGTAATGGTCATGGAAAAACGCGCACATCCCAAGGATTCTTTACCATTGAGCAGACCTGTTCCAAATGTCAGGGACAGGGGATGTTTATCTCTAAACACTGTAAAACCTGTAATGGTTTAGGTAAAAGCCCCTTCAAAAAAAATATCTCTATCAACGTGCCTGCTGGAATTGATGACGATACCAGAATTCGCAAAAACGGTGACGGAGATGCGGGACACCATGGCGCCGGTAATGGTGATCTTTATGTCTTTATCAATGTTAAACCCCATCATATTTTCCACCGTGACGGGATTCATATTTTCTGTCAAGTCCCGATACCGATGACCGTTCTGGCTCTTGGAGGTAACGTGGAAGTGCCAACCATTGATGGTCAACTCATTAGCCTTGAAATCCCTGATGGGACGCCATCTGGAAAGAAATTCCGTATTCGTGGCAAGGGGATGAACCAGATGCGCAGCTCCGCCCGTGGAGATATGTATGTGGAGGCAATTGTTGAAATACCCGTTAGTTTATCAAAGAGACAAAAAGAGCTTTTGAATGAATTTAATGAAGACCCAAGCTACCATAACCCCCATAGTGAAGGGTTCTTTTCAAAGGTAAAAGATTTTTTTGATAACCTCGGCCCCTAAATTAAGTTCATATAGAGTCACCTCCCATGGAGGGGCTCTATTTTTTTAATCTAAATCTATCAGAATGGTGCGTTTTCCTGCATGGTTAGCTTCAGAGATCACCCCTTCTTCTTCCATCCTCTCAACAAGGCGCGCAGCGCGATTATAGCCAATCTTTAAGTAGCGTTGAATAAAGCTTGTGCTCACCTTTTTATGTTTTCGGATAATGCCGAGGGCTTGTTCATACAGATCGTTATCCTCGCCAGAATCTGAATTAAATAAGGGATCACGCGAGTCGTTCTCCCCCTCTTCAATTTCTGAGAAAATATCATTCATATAGGCAGGCCGTCCCGTAGAGCGGATATATTTCACAACCTTCTCTACATCATCATCACTGACAAAAGGGCCATGAGCCCGCATCAGGTTGCCGCTCATGGACATATAGAGCATATCCCCCATACCTAATAATTGATCCGCCCCTTGCTGACCTAGAATGGTACGAGAGTCAATTTTACTGGTGACTTTATAACTAATTCGACTGGGGAAGTTAGCTTTAATGGTTCCTGTGACCACGTCAACAGAAGGCCTTTGAGTTGCCATAATAAGGTGAATACCCGCCGCACGGGCCTTTTGGGCAATCCTCAGCACGCACAACTCAACATCTTTCCCCGCAACCATCATTAAATCTGAAAACTCATCAACGATAATGACAATATATGGGAATGGCTCAAGGTCTAATTCTTGTATTTCAACGATAGGTTCACCCGTGTCGCTGTTAAATCCAGTTTGAACTTCACGCTTAAGCGTTTCACCACTCTCGATGGCGTGACGTAACTTTTCATTATAATTGGCAACATTGCGAACGCCTAATTGCGCCATCTGGCGGTAACGTTGATCCATTTCGCGCACCGCCCACTTTAAAGCCGCTACGGATTTGTGGGGGTCGGTCACCACTGGGGTTAACAAGTGCGGAATATTCTCATAAACAGACAACTCAAGCACCTTGGGATCAATCATAATCATGCGTAATTCATCAGGAGTATACCTGAATAAAAGACTTAATATAATCGCGTTGACCCCTACGGACTTTCCTGATCCTGTAGTTCCTGCAACCAACATATGGGGCATGCGGGTTAAATCTGCAATAACTGGTTTGCCCTCAATATCTTTACCCAGGACAATATTAAGGTCACCAGTTGCCTCTTGAAACTCAGAACTTTCAAGAATATCCCGCAAATAGACATCCTCCCTAATGTCGTTGGGCATTTCAATACCCACCACTGCACGACCAGGAATGACGGCACACCTAACGCTGATCGCCGACATAGTTCGGGCGATATCATCACTTAATCCGATAATACGACTGGTTTTGGTCCCTTTTGCTGGGAGTAGTTCATAAACAGTTACCACAGGACCTGGACGAATCTCAGAAATTTCTCCATAAACGCCGAAATCTTTTAATACGCCCTCTAGCATTCGCGCCCTATGTTCCAGATCTATGGGATCCCGTTTGGTAAACGTCTCAGGTGCGGCTTTGAGCAGAGAGAGCGCAGGAACCTTTTGTCCTAATAGGGTAGGTTTTGGTTCCACCTTGAGTTTTTTATTATCCCACTTATCTTTAACGCCCTTAGAAGCTGGTTTAACCCTCTTCTTTTGTGGCTCATTTTCTTGCTTAACCTCTGGACTCTTCGGGGATTTCTTCTCTAAGTCGTGATCAAAGGCGCGAGGGTCGTCCGCCTGATCGCTGCTAGGGGCAAATAAAAACCGCACACGGGCCATGAACACCACTGCCCGCCAAAGTGTCTGAAACGTAAAAGAGACAAAACGTATCACCTTCACAAAAAGTAACTGCCAATCATATAAGGTAAGGGCCATAGACAGGATGAGGAACACCGTCCCAAAAACCCACATGATGCTTGAGAACACCATAATTTGTGGGGTTAGACCCATTAATTTCAATCCACTAATCGCGTGGTGCAAGGCCAACACCCCAATCGCGCCACCTTGTTCAGGGGTCACAGATAACGATAACGCAATACAAGTACAAAGAGTCGCCAAGAGCATCATAATAAGGTGAAGGAAAAATCGTTGCATTCCCTTATGCCGAATAATCCTGATACCTAAGAACAACAAAAACCAAAACGGAATATAAGTGGCCTGTCCCAAAAGTTGAAACAAGAAATCAGCTCCGTGACTTCCCACGACACCCATTAAATTTGAGGGTGCTGCTTCCGTGATAACATTCCAGCTCGGATCATCAGAATGATAAGATAATAGCGCCAAAAACCCTATTCCACTTAAAACTAAGGGAACCACACCCAGAAGCTCAATTAATCGTCGCTTGAGAAAAATTGATACAACGGCAGGGAGGATTTGGATAGATTCCTCCTGAACATGTGAAGGGCGCTGTAACCGCATCACACTTCCACGGACATTTTTGCGTGACTTCGATGATGTCATAGACTCAACACTCTTTTACCTGCTTTCTTCAAGAGATTTCTCTTGCTCATAACCTTCACAAACTTATTTTGCAATTCGCACACCCCCATGAAAAGATACACTACATAAGCTGCGTGCTTTACCACTAAAATAAACAAATGTTCCAAAAATCGCTATCCTAAGAATTGGAAACATATATATAAAGTATTTCATGGAAATAATTTATTATACCCGTGCAGTTAACTTTGCAATTTTGAAAGATAATACACATTTGCAATCCAAGTACGTATTTTTCTGACCTGCTTTTTCTCTTGTATGTCCAAATAGAATTTCAAGCATTTCTTCGCATAATTTATCGCGTCAAGATACCTTTTTTGATCACTATAAAACATGGCGAGCTCCCAAATAAAGCGGTATTTCTCTGGATCCCGATCTAAATTATGACTATAATACAATCCAAGGTTGAAGGAGTATTCTGCCTCTCTAAAATCTTTACACTTTACGGAAATAATTCCAGACGTTAAATAAAATTTCATTAAGTACTTTCTCTTCACAATCTTTTTTGCATGTACCTTAGCTTCTAAGAGGAAATCACGGGCAAGTTCTAAATCATTTTGCCGTAAATACAACATACTTAAAGCGGTGAGAGTATCAACCATGGGCAGGGGCGGAGCTAATGCTTTTTGTAACGAATCATATCCACTTAATAAATATCCCTCAGCCGTACGATAACTTTTCTTTTTAATAGCAATACGCGATAACCCTTCATAGGCTTGGGCTACTGAATCAATATTCCCATTAACTCTTGCAAGGATAAGAGCCTCCTCATAAAACGATTGTGCCTCAGTATTTTGATTGAGTTGGAAACTGATCTCCCCAAGATAGTACTTACATTTCCCCCTTAAGTCGTTACGCTTTATATTAATTGAAATTTCCGCAGCACTTTGGAGGTACTCAATTGCATCATCGTATTGTCCTTTGCGCATTAGAATAATCCCAAGCCCAAGAAGCGCTCCAGCTTTTTGGTGAATTTCGTTACGAGCATCTGATAATTCTAACGCCTTGCTATAGGCATGTTGAGCATCACCCATTGACCCATATAACATTTTAGCATCGCCATTACGGCGCCAGTAAGAAGAGTCCTTACTTCTGAGGCGGACCGACTTATCATACAAGTCCATGGCCTTGTCAATATCATCTTTTAAAAGGCTAAAGGCAGCCAAGTTCCGTGCGGCACTACCTCCATACTCAAGAGTTTGTTCATGTTCCATGCGTTCATTATAATCTGCATCCTCAGATAATTTCGCGTTTAAACCAGCCTCCATAAAGTTGCGATACACGTTTTCCGCATACTCTGAGCGCCCTTTCGACAAATCTTCCATGATATCTTTGATGGGTACTGTGAGGAGTTCAGAGTCTATATCATAAAAAATCGAGATCGAGGTAAGACTTCCTTTAAGCTCACCATTAAGCTGATTGCGTTCATCCATCGTTGGCGCTAAACGGATAATCTGCTCTTTATTCAATTCAAAAAACAACTCTGTTGGACTAAAAGGTCGTTTGATCTTTAAACCACGAAAAATGTTTTTATTCTTTTTCTTAATTGAAAGAACCTTAAGACTTATTATATATGCGATTATGGATACAAAGGAGAGTAAAGTGAACAACAGAATATAAAAATATTCATATATTAAAAACTCTATATACAAAAATAGCATTACTTTAACTTCAACTTGGGTTCATCCAATTGAAAAAAAACATAATATATATTTTCTCCAGCACAACTTGGTTAAGAAGGTATATGTTTTATCCCTACAGTAAAAGCTAAAGACCTGCTCATGGCTAACTTTCGTTCTCACTTTTAGGGACACTAACAGTATACCGAATGCTTTAAAAACTCCAAAAACCTATAATTAATCCAATTGATTTAAATGTCTCCGAAGAACCTTACCGACAGGTGTCTTAGGAAGATCATCAACAAATTTTATATACTTTGGCACCTTGTAAGATATCATTTCTTTTTGACACATTTTGATAATTTTCTCTTCTGTGAGGCCCTTATCAGAAAGCACAATATAAGCCTTTGGCACTTCTCCAGACTTACGGTCTTTCACGCCAGCAACAGCGACATCGAGGATACCATCAAAACCTGAGATAACGCTTTCGAGTTCATTAGGGTATACGGAAAAACCTGAGACCAAAATAAGGTCTTTTTTACGGTCAATAATTTTGACAAACCCTTCGTCATCCAATACTGCGATATCACCCGTATGAAACCATCCATCTTTAATGGCGATGCCAATTTCTTCGGACTCCTTTAAGTACCCTTTTGTCACATTAGGACCACGCGCACATAACTCCGCCACCTCACCATAAGGAACCTCGTTATCATTATCATCCACAAATTTCAAATCAACCCCAGGCATTGGTATTCCAACCGTACCCACCCGAATCGGTCCAGCGGGAGGATTAAAAGAAAGAGCAGGGGAGGTTTCACTTAAACCGTACCCTTCTACAATCACCCCATGTTTTTCTGCCCACTCTGTAGCAACGCTCACCTGAAGCGCGGCACCGCCAGCAGCAGCAAGACCAATTTTATATTTAAACCAGTCAGCATTTAACAACGCAACAAAGAGCGTATTTACCCCCGTCATCCACGTTATTTTATGATTTTTAAAAACAGGTTTCAAATTCTCTAAGGGGCGAGGGTTTGGGACCAAAATATTTCCCCAACCATAGGTTATATTAACCAGCATATTTAATGTAAACGCAAAAATATGATAGAGAGGCAAGATGCTCAGCATGTTCCCCTTCTCGTCTTCGTTAATACTGGAACCAAGCATAATACGTATCTGCTCAATATTACTAAGTAGATTCTTGTGTGTAAGAATTGCTCCCTTACTCCTCCCAGTCGTACCCCCAGTATACTGATACACGGCGTGATCGTCAGCCTTGATTTTACTTGAATAGAATGTCGCGTTAATTCCCTTACTTTGTATTTTTTGTTCACCAATTTTTAATGTCTCAAGAAAGTTTACTGTTGGTGTGTTAACCTTAGGGATTCCCTTTTTAATGTACTTAAAGACAGTACTAAAAAATATCCGTTTTAATGTAGGCATGAAATCAAACAGGCTCAGAAGAATCACGTTCTCTACTTTAGTATCATCTATGATTTCATCAACCTTGTAGCCAAAAAGATCAATAATCACTAAAGTCTTCACATTACAATCATTCAATTGATATTTCATCTCTGAAGGCGTGTACAGCGGATTGAGAGACGTCAACACACATCCAGCTTTAATAATGCCTGTAGCGGCGACTGGATAGCCAAGACAGTTAGGCGTTTGTAACGCGATAACATCGCCTTTTTTTAAGCCAATAACTTCTCGTAAATACGCTGCAAAATAATTTGAATAGGTATTATATTCTTCATAAGTGATACTTACACTTACCCCGTTGGGTAGAACAGCGGTGAAAGCTGTACTCTTTGCAAATCGTTCCCCTACGTCAAAAAACAAATCACTTAGAGATTGATAACGCATTTTATCAGGATTATAAGAGAGCGCTTCTTCACTATAATGTTTTGCCCATGGTTTTTTGTTATTTATCATCTCGACCACACTAATTTAATGTTAAAAATTGTTTAAAATACAGCTTATCTACTTGTTATAAAACTTAATATTGTATCCTATTGTATCACATTTATATTAAAGAATTAACACCTCACAACGGACATTAGTAAAAGATTAACACAAAACAACAAATCCCTAGAAAAACTAAACTATTCATAATGAATTTTAAAAAGATATAGATAAAAAATCTTTATATTTTCTAAATAAGACCTTAACGAAATAACGGCCGCCCTCTTTTCGAATTAGCCCCACGTGTCCCTGTATGGTCAACATGAAAATTCTCCAATAAAGTTTTGGAGGGCACCCGCGGAGTCAAACACATTTTCAGCCCCTGCATCATAGAGTTTTTTTGCCACTTCAGGAGGGTTACCTGCCGTAACAGTTACCCCCACCACACGCATACCCGCGGCTTTTGCAGCGTAAATGCCTGTCTGACTATCTTCAATCACGAGACAACTGGCAGGGTTTTTATTCATTTGCTCTGCCGCAAACTTGTACACATCAGGAGAAGGCTTGGGGGCACTGACATCAGTGGCGCTGAAAAGGTAAGGTGCAAAATGTTCATATAAATTTACACTTTTAAGCACAAAAGAAATATGATCATGATCACTGTTAGAAGCAACACACTTGGGGCCCTTGATACTGGCGACCACATGATCCATACCCTCAACAAGGGTGGCCCCTCGCTTGCGTAACTGATTCTTGGAGTATTGGTACATTTCTTGAGAGAAGGCATCATCAATCTTTATGTCAAGGTCCTGCTCTAGTTTAATGATGGTATTTTCATATGAGACACCAGAATAACGATCGGTAAAAAAATCTAAGGTCACATCTATGCCTTTACTCTGGAGAAATTCCATATTTAGAATTTTAAAAAAATTCTCCGTATCAACTAATACACCATCACAGTCAAAAATTATCATCTATAGTTCCTATCGTACATGCGCCTAATGACGGAAATGGCGGTCTCCTGTAAAGACCATTGCAACACCTGCTGAATCCGCAGCGTCGATAACTTCTTGATCACGCAGGGAACCACCGGGTTGAATCACAGCCGTCGCCCCTGCATCAATTGCCACGCGCAAACCATCTGCGAATGGGAAAAAAGCATCTGATGCCACGACGGACCCCTCACACCCAAGATGATGATCCCCTTCTTGAGCAACAGCCTCTTGAGCTTTCTGCACAGCTACATAACAAGAGTTCACGCGGCTTGTCTGTCCGGCACCAATTCCAACGGTTTGCTGATTCTTAGCATACACGATTGCATTAGACTTAACATACTTACATACGGTAAACGCAAATAATAAATCCTGCATCTCTTGGGAGGTCGGCGCCCGCTTAGTCACCACGCGGTAACTTTGCTCTTGGTGCTCTTGGGCAGTATCACGAGACTGAAGCAGGAAACCGCCCGCAATGGAACGCACTTCAAAGCCTTGCTGATAGGCATCGGAAATATTTTCAGTCAATAAAACACGCAAATTCTTCTTGTGGTGAAATATCTCGCGGGCTTCTTCCGTAAGACTTGGGGCAATCACAACTTCGGTAAATAAATCTGTAACGGCGCGGGCGGTATCCCCATCAATCTGGCGATTAAAAGCAATAATGCCTCCAAAAGCACTCGTCCGATCACATGACAATGCTTTTTGATAGGCCTGTAAAACATGGGCACTAAACGCCACACCGCATGGGTTACCATGCTTAATTATCGCGCACGTTGGATGGTCTTTATATTCCTGTATCAAGTCAAAGGCAGCAGCACTATCAAGAAAGTTATTATAACTCATAGCCTTGCCTTGTACCTTCTCTGCCTCAAGCACGCCACGGGCATGGTTTTCATAATAGACTGCAGCGCGCTGATGGGGGTTTTCACCATAGGGCAAACTTGCCTGACGAGTAAGAGTAAGGTTGAGCTGTTCTGGGGGGGGGGAATGATTGCCATGGACCTCGTAAGCATTCTCCCGCGAAAACCAATCCGCAATAGACCGATCGTAAATCGCCACATGATTAAAGGCAGCTTGCGCCAGCTTCTGGCGTAAATTTAAAGGGACATCTCCATCATTCTCTTGCATTTCATCCATCAGCACCTGATATTGACTGGGATCAACAACAACGGTGACGTAACGATGATTTTTCGCCGCAGACCTAATCATTGCAGGCCCACCAATATCAATATTCTCGATACATGTGGCAGCATCTGCGCCTTGATCAACTGTGTGTTGAAAGGGGTATAAGTTGACGACCACCATATCTATGGGGTTAATCCCGTTCTCTGCCATGGCCTGCTGATGGGAGGCTTGATCCCGCAAAGCGAGAATCCCTCCATGGACCTTTGGGTGTAAAGTTTTGACGCGCCCATCCATCATTTCGGGAAAGTGGGTCATATCAGCCACATCTTGAACGGGAATTCCTCCATCCCGTATAGCCTTCGCCGTACCGCCCGTAGAGAAAATCTTTATCCCCTCATGGTGAAGGAAAGTGACAAACTCTATTAATCCTGTTTTATCAGAAACAGAAATCAGCGCTGTTTTATTCGTCATAAGCACCGTCCTTTCGCACAAGAGGATATTTCAAACCAGACCCTTACCATTGCTCAAAGATTATAAGGAACAATTCATTAAAATCTTAGTCATAATAAATATAATTTCATCTTTATCAATTCTCAATATTGAATTATTTACATAAATTTTGCACCATTACAATCAATAGTGGCACGAGATATGAGGTTTTTGATTAAAAGGTCATAGCAGTTACCTGTGAAGGTATTTTTTTATCACGCATCGATAAGGATATTAAGGATGCCAAAACACATTACAATTATCTATACTGGCGGCACCATTGGTATGCAACAGACGCCTTCTGGATATCAACCACAAGGGGGATTTGAAGGACGTATTCGCGCGGCACTTGACCAGGAAGCACGCACCAACCTCCCCGATTTTTCTTTCATCGAGCTCACTCCCCCCATTGATAGTGCCAATATTCAACCCTTCGATTGGTGCCGTATGGTACAGGCCATCGACCACAAAATGCCCCATACTGATGGCTTTGTGATCTTGCACGGCACTGATACAATGGCTTTCACCGCCTCCGCCTTGTCGTTTATGATGCTTGGACTTACCAAACCAGTTATCATAACCGGCGCGCAAATCCCCCTTTTGGTCCATGGATCAGATAGCGTAGATAATTTCGTTGGTGCCATAGGCGCGGCAAGTCTTAGCCACAATCAAGAAGTGCTCATTTACTTTAATGGCAAAACCCTCCGCGGGAACCGTAGCCGAAAAGTTAACAGCACAGAAATGGATGCCTTTGCATCCCCCAACTTGCCACCCATTACTGACCCAAGCCACATCATCCCCCCGCAACCAAAAGACTTTTGCACTCCAGATTTCCCCCCAGGGGAGGTCATCCTCACCTGTTTATATCCAGGATACGACCCCCACCACCTTGTGGCAGAATTAACGCGCCCCCATGTTAAAGCAGTCGTCTTGGAAAGCTATGGACAGGGGAACATTCCAACCCTAGACGCCACCCTTAAAGAAGGGCTCCGCACCGCCACCACCAACAAGATTATTGTTAATATCACCCAATGCCTTGCAGGAGGTATCAAACAAAGTGCCTACGCCACAGGGAAAGAGCTACACGACTTAGGGGTTATATCTGGCTATGATATGACCCGCGAATGTGCGCTCACTAAGCTCCAAGTCCTCTTAGCAAGAAAAATAGATTTTAATACCCTGCATCATATGATTGGACAGTCCATAGCGGGGGAAGTGACCCCAAGCGCCCCGTCCTGAGGCCTTCACTAGGCCGTAGCCCCTCACCTAATCAACATCACATCCAATGATCTCAGTAAGGCGCTCTACCCCTTCGTTGTCCATTATCTTGATTAAGTCCTGATCCAGGGTTTTCACAAGTCCCAAACCCTGATAGATCAGTCCAGTATACACTTGCACCAGACTGGCTCCTGCACGCATTTTCTGCCATGCATCATCGGCCGTTTGAATACCGCCAACACCAATTAAAGGAATCTTGCTGCCAATTTCTTGACGAAAACGTTTTAAAATCGCCGTGCTCATGGCAAATAATGGTGCGCCAGACAAGCCCCCACTCTGCCCTTTATGAGTGCCATTAAGGGTATCAAAACGCGCCACCGTGGTATTGCTCACAATAATCCCGTCAATGCTTTTAGACTGGACGCGCGTATTTAAGACGGCTTCAATAATGTCAGTAATTTGTCCATGATCAAGGTCAGGCGCCACCTTAAGCATAATCGGGACATAGGTGCTGTGCGACGCCCGCTCTTGTAAAACTGCAGCTAACAGATCACTTAAATAAGCTTTGTCCTGCAACTGACGTAGTCCTGGAGTATTAGGTGAGCTAATATTAACCGTTAAATAATCAGCCTTCGATGCAAACGCCCGCACGCCCTCTACATAATCAATGACGGGATCTGCCTGATCCTTGTTACGCCCAATATTGACCCCCAAGACCCCCATACGTGGCCGTTCGTCTGTAAGCCGCCCCTGAACAACCTGCTGTCCCGCCCCAGGGAATCCCATACGATTAATTACCGCTTTGTCTTCCGGCAACCGAAAGACCCTTGGTTGGGGGTTACCGACTTGCGGCTTTGGCGTCACCGTCCCAATCTCAACATGGCCAAACCCTAAGGCTAACCCCTGTCGCCATACTTCAGCATTTTTATCAAAACCCGCAGCAACACCAAAAGGCGTTGGAAACTTTTGTCCAAAAAGAGTCACATTCAATCGGGGATCTGCCTGATTGTTATTGCCCAATACCCCCAAAGGCGTACGCTTAAGGGTATGGATCGCCAACCCATGGGCCATCTCTGGAGGCAATAGGTGCGCCATCCTCACCAAAGCAGACCTCACAACACCATCTTCTTTAAATCCACACCTAAATCCCTTCTTAACACAACACACAAACCCTACAAGAAACCAACGCCCCGTTCATGTAAAAAGTCGAATGTCCGCCTTGAGGGCGCGCGCATGGCCCCCTTTTTTGCAAGATACCATCCTGATGGAATAAAAGCACATTAAACCTAACGGCCTGGGTATCAAATGAAGAGACACTCAACGGGGATGGCTAAACCTCTAATGTCATATGTTTGAAAAAATGTCCTTGGAAAAACTGAATCCCCAATTTTTGGCCAAAAGACACCGCCTCCTCTGAGTCGCAACGGCACAGGATAATCCGTGATGCCCCCGTCCGCTTCACAGCTGCTTCCAGCCCCTCCCGCTGTTGCTCGTCCATCATTGACCAATGGTACGCAGACCACACCACCTTGACCATATCCGTCCGCAAAAAGAGTCGATCTAACAAAGGAAACGTCATATGATTTAAGCCATCAAGACACACCTTAAACCCTGCATGATGACAAAAATTGCGCGCAAACATGAATGTATCTGTATTGCCTAAAACATCATGGGGCTGTAATTCTAAAATAATTCTCTTTTTACGTTCGGGACTAAGCCTGCGATTAAACTCTAAAAACTCATCGGACAATAACGTCTCAACGTTGATATTAATTGAAATAGGCTTTTTTTCTGTTTCCTTCAAGTTTGGCACCATGGTCAGAATATACTTATCTAAATACTCCGTCAGGTGCTGAAAGAGCCATTTATCTGAAGTCAGATTTACATCTGGAAACAGGGTATTGCCTAAATCATAAATAGAAATAAAATATTCACTGGACAGACTAATAGGCAGACCATCACCAATGACACTATAGGTTACTTGTTTCTGTAAAAACCGAGACAGATCCATATTACGGATACTTTGAATCAAATCAACCAAGCATGAGGGGGTTAAATCCTTTTTCGTCAAGCCGCTCGGCAATCCTTCAAAGGTTTTCGACATTTTTTTCAAAGTCGCATCACGGTGGGCATAGGCCTGATTAATACGTTGTTCAGCTGTTTTCTTTAACTCAACGTAATCATGACTCTCGTACCATGAAATAAAGTCTTTTTTCGCTTTCCCGTCTTCTTTGACAAACAAGGGGTCATGAGTAAATAAATTAACAATATTTTTACACGCATCCCTTAAGGCTGGTATTTGTTCTTTTTGACCAATAACGATAATATCGTCGTTGTAAAAACGATAAAAAAGGACCGAGTTTTTACCTATAATTAGCTGAAAAATATACGTTATGATTTTAAGGTGATAGGGTTGTTGGTTAATATTATGGAGTTGAGAAATGCGAACTAATATAATGACTGTATCCACTACACTTCGATTTACGCTACTGATCCAGTCTAGAAATCTTCTCTCCTCTGATCCACACAAACCGATATCGTTTTTTTCCGTTAGCGATGGTTTCATGACTGCCTTAATTTAGTTATTATTAGAATAATATAATGTTGTTTGAGCACACCAACTACATATATGACTACTATAGCATACTCTCGTATAACATTCTCCCTGTTTATGGTAACAATAAATTGATTTAATGTCTATATTGACAATCTATACACAGTGCTTCTTTTGCTAATTTTTTCTCTTGCAGCTTGTGATTTGCCCCCAACCTACTCGATAATTTCCTGAGAAAAAGTGCCCCAAATAAACTCTTGTTGTACCCAGCCTTTTTGGCGATTCACGTCCAAAAAACACCATTTCTGATCACACTTAATAATCCACCCGACAACTCCAGGCTCTGCCATAAACTTTGGGATTGACGCCTTATCAGCCTCTCCGTAAAGGACGCGCAAATCCCCTTGTATCATAGCAGTACGTTTCAAAGACAACAAACTTTTATGGATCCACCCTTGCTCATTATCCATATCTATAATCCGGCGCCAGTCCCCATATTCGGCCACAACTTTTACTGGCAATCTATTTCGTTGAAAAATCCACTTTATTGGATATTGAAAACTGGGCCCTGCGCGGACGTTTACGTGATTGGCACGCCGTTGGTTGAGCGAAACAAAGCGCGGAAGAGACAGCCCCGTCTCCGAACCTATTACCACTTGAGACGCCGCCATAGCCTTAAACGTATCGACCCCTAAAGCATAACCTAAAGCATAATAAGAGTAATATAAACAAAAGGATAAAGACAGAGTTTTAAATATATATAGAGTCTTAAAAAATATTGTCATGATTTAACTTATTAATAATGAAAATATTATATATATCAAATAGAATAAACTCCATTTGAATTACCTATGAGTCAATAAAATACTTGGATTTAAAAGCTAAAATTCATATACATCAGTATTAAAAAACACACGCAAAATAGCATACAACATATTCAATCACCTCGCAGAAATAAAGAACATAAACTCATGCCACTTCACCCTCCTATTCATGCCTAAGGTAAACACATGACGAGATATCGCCTTCTTATAGAATATAATGGCTACGCCTTTAATGGATGGCAACAACAAAAAAATAATGCCAGTGTCCAAGAAGCTATTAAAATTGCACTTAAAAAATTTTGTGGGGAGGAGTGCACCATTGAAGGTGCTGGTAGGACTGATGCGGGCGTTCACGCCACGGGCATGGTGGCCCATGCGGATATTCAGAAACCCACTGAGCCTCGTATTATCTTAAAGGCCTTGAATGCCCACCTTCACACCCAGCCCATTAGCATTGTCAAGGTCACCGAAGTAGACCAGCAATTTCATGCGCGCTTTAGCGCTATTGAACGGCACTATTGCTATCTGATTTTTAATCGAAATGCCCGCCCAACGTTTGAAAAACATCGTGCGTGGCACGTCCCCCAGGACCTTAACATTCACGCCATGAGAGAAGCATCGCAGATATTTGTAGGCCGCCATGACTTCACCAGTTTCAGAAGTGTCCACTGCCAAGCCGCAAGCCCCGTCAAAACCATCAATGCCATCGATGTCCACCAGAGTGCACCGCCTCATATTGAAATCCGCATACAAGCGCGCAGTTTTCTGTATAATCAAGTACGGATTATTGTCGGCGGCCTTGTCGCGGTTGGGCGCGGCAAGTGGACACAGAACCGACTCTTCAACGCCCTAGAAGCCTGCGACCGCACTAAGGGTCCGGTCACAGCACCACCTTACGGCCTCTACCTTACCAAAGTCTGTTATGACGAGACTGAAGAATGAGCTTTATGAGTCGAAATATTTTTTTAGCATCACAAAATATACATCCGTAAGTTGACGAATATCCTCTAGGGGTGAAAATTCATCCACCTTGTGCATGCTTTTATTTACGAGCCCAAACTCGACCACCGGACACATGTTCTTAATAAACCGCGCATCACTTGTTCCGCCGCCTGTAGTTAAATTCGGCACATAATTTGTCACCTCCTGCACTGCTGACGAGACCACCTTCAGAAACGCGGGAGCCGTGGTGACAAACGCTTCACTATTACTCCTCAGGGTCAGATCATAGTTCCCCAGCTGCGTATCATCTAGGGTTTTATGGAGAAGTGCTTTTAAACTGTCAAAATTATGGAGGTCATTGAAACGAATATTAAATGACGCATTTGCCCATTCTGGAATCACGTTGGTTGCCGTATTTCCCACATGGATATTCGTAACTGTCAACGTACTTGGCTGAAATAAATCTGTTCCTTCATCTAATTTTAACGAGACCAACTTATTTAGCAGACCAATAAGTCGTGAAATGGGATTATCTGCTAATTCTGGATATGCCGCATGCCCCTGAATCCCTTTAACTCTCAACACGCAATCCATACTTCCCCGACGTCCAGCTTTGATGGTGTCCCCTAAAAACTCGGAATTAGTGGGCTCTCCGACAATACATACATCTAATTTCTCATTATTTTGTGTCATCCAGTCAAGAATCTTGACGGTACCATTCACCGCCACACCTTCTTC
This sequence comes from Alphaproteobacteria bacterium, assembly GCA_965218375.1. Lineage (GTDB taxonomy): Bacteria > Pseudomonadota > Alphaproteobacteria. The sequence goes on along the minus strand of OZ244618.1, from coordinate 1,415,604 downwards.
ATCTCCAGTAATCACCAGAGCAATGGACTCATCAAATATGGAACCGTAAGTATCTAGGAAACGCTGGATCGCGGCAACAAATGCCGCAATTGACCCCTTCATGTCAACAGAACCTCGTCCCCACAGCTTACCATCCGCAATGGTTGCACTAAAAGGAGGATAGCGCCAATTGACACCTGTTGGCACCACATCCGTATGCCCCGCATAGCCAAAGACACGCCCTTTGCGCCCATAACGCGCATACAAATTATCAACGCTTGCAGTTCCCTCTTCAGAGAATCTCAAGGAATGGCACTCAAAACCTAAAGAGGACAAGACCTTCTGAAGGTAAACAAGAGCACCATTGTCCTCAGGCGTCACGCTAGGACACTTAATTAACTCTTGCGCTAGTACAATAGAATCCTTTGACATTTTCAAAAATCATCCTGTTGAAAAATAAAAATATAGAAACACATTACCTAATCACGGAGCAAGTCATTAACCGATGTCTTCGACAGCGTTTGAGCATCAACTTGCTTCACAATGACCCCACAGTACAAACCAGGTCCTGGGGAACCATCTGGCAAAGGCTTTCCTGGAAGGGTCCCTGGAACCACAACTGAATAGGCAGGCACACGTCCAATATGAACAGCACCCGTGGCGCGATCAATAATTTTTGTTGAGGCTCCAATATATACCCCCATGGACAAGACGGAACCTTTTTCAACAATAACGCCCTCTGCAACCTCAGAACGAGCACCAATAAAACAATCATCTTCAATGATAACTGGGTCTGCTTGGAGAGGTTCAAGAACGCCTCCGATACCGACGCCCCCTGAGATATGAACATTGTTACCAATCTGAGCACACGAGCCCACAGTTGCCCAAGTATCTATCATCGTGCCTTTACCCACATAGGCCCCAAGGTTGACAAAAGATGGCATCAAGACCACCCCGGGGGCAATAAACGCAGATCTCCTTACAATCGCTCCTGGAACTGCACGAAACCCCGCCTCTCTAAAACGGGCACTGTCCCAACTCGCAAACTTACTCGGCACCTTGTCCCACCATTGGGCCATGCCTTCTGGCCCACTTGGCCCTCCAGAGATAGGGACCATATCATTCAATCTAAAAGATAAAAGAATCGCTTTTTTCACCCATTGGTTTATGTGCCACCCATCGGGAGTTTGCTCGGCAACCCTAATTTTTCCTTGATCAAGATCATCAAGGGCGGTTAAGACAGCCTCTCGGTATGCACCCTGAGTAGAAGGTGAGATTGTCTCACGCACATTCCAAGCCTCTTCAATGTTATCCACCAGATGAGAATCAAACGCTTTAGAATTTGAAGACCCACCACTTAATGAATTATGACTGTTCATTTTTTCCCACTTTCTATAAGAAGTTATGTTCTTTTAACCTTAAGGTTGAGTAAATTTAATTATAAATTCAACCCTCGGTTAATCCAAAATACTCCAAAAATCTACTTTAGATTTATTATCTATGACGAGTATATTATCAACCTTTAGTCGTCCACGTTAACAAAAAAACTTTTCATTCATCACGATAACGATTAAAATATAAAAAGAAATTATATACTAAGTTTATTTTTATAACCTTTTATAAGTAGTGAAAATCAAGCATGCAATGGCTATATACAATATAACTGGCCATTCATATATGACAAATTTTCTTTAATCGTAAAGGTAGCATCAAGATTGCAGTATCCAAAAACACTACTCAAAGTACATTAAACCGTTACTTAATAGTTTTTTTTAATCTAGAGATTATGACTTGTGCCCTGCCTGTTATCACGACAAAGAAATTAATTCTATATTACCATTTTGGGCATGAAAAGTGTCTATTTCTTCTACATTAATTAAGTGTTGTTAATATATTTATTTTTTTAATTATAATTTGGATTAATTTATGTTTAGTTTACGCACCTCCCAAAAAACAAATGACAAAGCTAAACAAACATCTGAGTTTTATATTGATAGTGAAAGCTTGATAAGTTCCTACCCTGGGTGTGTGTTCATTGTCTCTGGCCAAGGCGTGATTCTCTACCATAATAATGAAGCAAAAAAATTACTTAACATCTTAAATGTGCAGAAAAACGAGACCATCATCGAAATGATTATCGATACTATTGAGGACTCTATTTCTGATAACAAGCGGGTGATGGTTCAATCTTCTGATGACACATTTATGTATCAAGTCATTGTTTCTCCCCTTACCTTAAACTCTAAAGAGCGCGTTGCTCTAATCCTCGCTGACGATATCACCGCTGACCGAAATATTGTTAATGCCCTGATTTCTTCACGGAAACTCTTTAGGGATCTTGTGCTGTGTAGCTCTGATTTTGCTTGGGAAACAGATGAAAATGGTGTTTTCACCTATGTCAGTAATAATGGCGCGTTAGGTGTTTTTTCATCAACGCTTACGGGTCAGTGTTCGCGCATTCTTGAGGACCAGAAAAATTCAGAAGTTTTTCCATTTGACTCCCATTATCCCATAGAAGATCATGAAATGTGGCTCCGCGTCAGTAACAATAAGCGGTTTTTCTGTCGTATTTCCTCTAAACCGATCATAAATGGTAACCAGGTGATCGCCATTCGAGGCGTGTGCCGTGACCTTACAGAAGAACATGAACAAAAACTCGAACTTGAACGCCAGCAAGAACGTGAGAAATTATTACAACGCATTGTCGATGCCCTCCATAAAGAACTTGATTCAAACAAACTGCTCCAGATTGCTACGACCTTACCAACAAAGGCCTTAAGCGCGCACATATGTTGGGTCTTTACGCGCAGTCTCACAAAAAATAAGCTGGAACTCTCCATGCAGTACCCGATCACGAAAACGAACCTGAATCCTCATATCTTCGATATTTTAAATATAATTGAAACCCTTCCAGAAGACGGTGTACCCTACACAACCCAAAAGGACGACTACCAATTTATTGCACATTCAACCAACTTTCATAAGGTGATCAACGGTGTTATTATTATGGCGCGCACCGCTTGCCAACCAGACTGGTCAACCTATGACCGTGACTTACTCACAAGTATTTCTGCCCACCTGGGCATTGCTTTCCACCAAATCAAAGAGCGGGAAGAACTGGAAATACTCTCACGCAGGGATGTTATTACCGATCTCAAGAATCGTCGCGCTTTTATGGAAGTCCTTAACTCACGCATTGCCCACCTGAAACGATTTAAGCGTACTGGTGTGCTGGTATTCTTAGATTTAGATAATTTTAAACCCATTAATGATATTCTTGGTCACAATGTTGGGGATCAGATTTTACGGGACGTTGCAAACATCCTCGAAGATAACCGTAGAGCCGGTGATACAACAGCCCGTATTGGTGGTGATGAATTTGCTATTTGGTTGGAAGAGGTTGACGAAGCAGGTGCGTCTCATTGGGCTGACAGGTTATTTAAAGACTTTGAGAAACTAAAAGAAACGACAAAGGATTATACGCAACCGGTCACCCCTTCAGTCGGCATGATCATTTGTACGCCAGACGATCAGATTGACGATGTTGAGGAACTTCTCGCCAAAGCAGATCGGATTATGTATATTGCAAAGAATTCTGGTAAATCTCAATATAAAATTCGTTATTTAAGCAACATTGATTCCAATACAACGGAAGAGAAATAAATGTTAAATAGTGTACTTGATTATGTGAAAGAGGGCGTTAATAATTTATCTTCATACTTTTGGAAGACCTCTTATTCTTATGAGAAAAGCAAGCAAATTATCCAAAGTGATGACACTGTTAAAAAACTAAAGCTGGCAGAGAATTTGGATACAAAGCCTGAGATTCTCTATTTCCTCACTGAAGATAGAAACCAAGAAGTCCGTCAAGCTGTCGCCCAAAACCAATCGACGCCCCTGCAAGCGGATATGCTATTGGCCTGTGATGTTGATGAAGAAACACGCATTTGTATTATAAAGAAAATATCATCCATAATCCCGACCCTCAAAGAACGTGACCAAGAACAATTCGGGAAACTTTTCCTGCAAATTTTAAAGGTGCTGGTAGACGACCACCTCCCCCGAGTGCGCGCCATACTCTCTGAAGAATTGAGCTCTTTATCTTACGTCCCCAAAGAAATTGTTGATATTTTATCTAATGATCCTGAAATCTTGGTTTCAGGCCCCATATTACAGCACTCCCCTCTCTTAACCCAAGAAGACTTGATCTCCATCATATCCAATGTGCCCACAGATAATGAGATGTTTAAGTTTATTGCGGAAAGAAGCTCTGTCCAGCCTTCTGTTGCAGATGCAATCGTAATGACAAAAAATGTTAATGGTATCACGGCATTGCTGGAAAATTCAGGGGCGCAAATTCGTGAGGAGACCCTCAACTGTATTGTTGATATGGCTGAGCATATTGAGGCGTGGCACAAACCTCTGGTCATGCGTAAAGAGATTCCTGTTTACCTGGTGCACCGAATTTCACAATTTATTACCAGCGCCCTGTTTAATATTTTATTAGAGCGCGAAGACCTTGATGCCGAAACCATCAAAGATCTCTCGATACTTATGGAAAAAAGATTAAGTGAAGAGACCCACAAAACAACTGACGACACTGTCCCCTTTCAACCCCTAAGCGGTGTCCAGTTATCTTCAGACGATGCTCACCTCAGTCTTGCGATCGATAATGAAGATCGCGCAACGGTGACAAAAATTCTCGCCAACCGTACTAATATTGATATTAACAAAATACAAGATGCTATTCGCTCACGCAGACCCGATACGATTATATCCCTCTGCTGGAAGGCTAATATTAGCATGAAAACCGCCATTAGAATCCAAGTTCGCATTGCTAACCTTTCTAGAGATTTAGTCATAAGTGCCCACAATGGCACTACATTTCCCTTCTCAGAAAAAAAGATGGTCAAGATTCTTGAAAACCTCTCTTAATTTTGGGGTGACCCCCGCAGCTCATTTTTGTGATCAGCTCTGCCACCTTATCCCCTTGATAAATGATGTAATCTTAGGAACTAAGCCTTGAGAATTTTAAAAAAAAATTATAAAATATTTTATTAGTCATTCTTTAAGGAATAAGTAGATGATAGGTCTTGTTCTGGTTACTCATGGCCGTTTGGCGAATGAATTTCTAGCCGCTATGGAGCATGTTGTCGGTTCCCAAAAAAACATTGCTACTATATGCATCGGCCCTGATGACAATATAGCGCAGTGTCGCAATGAAATAAAAAGCGCGGTTGAAACTGTAAATGTAGGAAGTGGCGTTATTATCCTCACGGATATGTTTGGCGGGACTCCAAGCAATTTAGCAATTTCAATCATGGAAGATGTTCACATAGAAGTCATTGCGGGCATGAACCTTCCCATGCTGATAAAACTCGCCACGGAACGTGAAAATTTAACATTGAATGATGCTGTTATTGCAGCCCAAGACTCTGGTCGGCGCTATATTGCCGTGGCCTCTAGCCTTCTTAAACAAAAAAAATGACCCATTCCTTTGTATGGATAACACCACGCTTCTGCTTTACCCCTTCACCAAGAGCCCTATGACCCTAAACTCTAATTCAAATTATAAAAAAGAGAGTCGATACTTTATGATCACGAACAAGAAAGGGCTGCACGCGCGTCCTGCTGCCCACTTGGTTCGTTTAGTAAAAACTAAGTCATCCAAAGTGGAAATTATTCACAATGGAAACCATGCTGATGGACGCAATATAATGAGTCTACTCATGCTCGTTGCATCTCAAAATACCCGTATTCTTGTGGAAGCAGAAGGGGAAGACGCCACAGAAGTCCTTGATGAGATCGGTGAACTTATTGATAGTCGTTTTGGCGAGAGTGAATAATCTTGATTATTTGCTTTTATTAATTAAATGATATCTCTATAAAATAGGCGTGGACGAACGTCATCAATATACATTTATAGCTTAACATCTGGAGACAAGAATGGTTGAATTTACTGATTTTAAAGTACATGACATCTCCCTGGCAGACTGGGGACATAAAGAAATCAAAATTGCGGAAACTGAAATGCCTGGGCTCATAGCGCTTCGTGAAGAATTTGGCTCCTCACAACCTTTAAAGGGGGCGCGTATTGCAGGCTGTCTTCATATGACAATTCAAACTGCTGTCCTGATTGACACTCTCATTGCATTAGGTGCTGAAGTGCGATGGTCTAGCTGTAATATTTACTCAACCCAAGACCATGCAGCTGCAGCCATGGCAACCCAAAACATTCCTGTCTTTGCTTGGAAAGGCTTGAGTGAAGAAGACTTCTGGTGGTGTATAGAGCAAACAATTGACGGACCAAATGGATGGCGTCCAAACTTGATCCTAGATGATGGGGGCGATTTAACCGATCTCATGCATAAGAAGTACCCTGAGCACTTAAAAGAGGTTAGAGGCCTCTCGGAAGAGACCACAAGTGGAATCTTGCGTTTAAATGCCATGGTGCGAGATGCCACCCTTAAAGTCCCCGCAATTAATGTTAATGACTCTGTCACCAAGTCAAAATTTGACAACAAGTATGGGTGTCGCGAATCTCTGGTAGATGGTATCCGACGGGCAACAGATGTCATGTTGGCGGGCAAGGTTGCCGTTGTTGCGGGCTATGGTGATGTCGGTAAAGGATCCGCAGAATCCCTCCGCTCTGCAGGATGCCGCGTGTTAGTTACTGAAGTTGATCCCATTTGCGCCCTGCAAGCCTGTATGGAAGGCTTTGAAGTTGTCACCATGGAGGATGCAGCACCCCAAGGAAATATTTTTGTCACGGCTACGGGTAATATTGATATCATCACCCTTGACCACATGCGCCTTATGAAAGACCGCGCCATTGTGTGTAATATTGGTCACTTTGATAGTGAAATTCAAATAGATGCCTTACAAAACTATCAATGGGATGAAGTTAAGCCCGAAGTTGATGAAGTGGTTTTCCCAGACAATAAGCGCCTGCTGGTCTTAGCCAAGGGACGCTTAGTTAACTTGGGATGCGCAACTGGACACCCAAGCTTTGTAATGTCTGCCAGCTTTACGAATCAAGTTCTTGCCCAAATTGAATTATGGCAAAACTGTCATTCCTATGAGAATCAAGTTTACCTCTTACCTAAACAGTTAGATGAAAAAGTTGCATTTCTTCACCTAGATAAAATAGGGGCAAAACTGACGACATTAACACAAGAACAGTCGCAATATATTAACGTCGACCCCTCTGGACCATTTAAGCCCGAGCTTTATCGTTATTAAGGAGAGCGACATATTTTCCATAAAAAAAGCTGGCATAACACCAGCTTTTTTTCATTCATGAAAGAAAACGTCTCTTAATTGTTATTTTTCTTTTGCAAGGCAGCGCCAAGAATACTTCCAAGGAGAGCTCCAGAATCTGCAGAGCCGTAATTGGCCATAACTTCTTTTTCATCTTGCAATTCTAACTGTTTAATTGACAAGTTTACTTTACGGTTTTTGACATCAACTTGGGTCACAAGAGCATCTAGCTTATCACCTACGTTGAACAACTCGCTCTTCTGCGCGTCCCTATCCCGTGAAAGATCACCCCGACGGATATAACCTTCACAGTCATCAGAGAACGTCACATTAATACCATTATCCCGTATTTCTGAAACAATACACGTTACAGTATCGCCTTTCTTGACGTTGGTGGACATATTCTTGAACGGGTCTTCTTGCAATTGCTTAATACCAAGTGCAACACGCTCTTTATTAACATCAACTTCCAGAACCTTAGCTTTAATGACATCCCGTTTCTTGTACTCTTTAATCACGACATCACCGGGGCGTGACCAGTCAAGATCCGACAAGTGCACCATTCCATCGATTTCGCCATCTAGCCCAACAAACAAGCCAAATTCAGTAATATTTTTGATTTGACCTTCAATTTCTGTACCGATGGTATACTTTTCAGCAAAAGAGCTCCACGGATTATCTTGGGCGCGCTTCAAGCTTAAACTAATACGACGCTTGTCTTTTTCAAGAATAATCACTTCAACCTGCTGAGACGTTGAAACAATTTTTCCTGGGTGAATGTTTTTCTTGGTCCATGACATTTCAGAAACGTGCACTAAACCTTCAACACCAGGCTCAAGTTCAACAAAAGCACCGTAGTCAGTAATACTAGTTACATTTCCAATAATGCGAGAATTAATTGGATACTTCGCTTCCACATTTTCCCAAGGGTCAACTTCCAATTGCTTCATACCAACTGAAACCCGTCGTGTTTCTGCATTATAGCGAATCACACATACGCGCACTGTCTCCCCAATGGTGAGAGCTTCTGATGGGTGATTAATTCTTTTCCATGCAATATCAGTGACATGTAAAAGCCCATCCAGACCGCCCAAGTCAATAAACGCCCCATAGTCGGTAATATTCTTGACTATACCTTCATAGACTTGGTTTTCCTTAAGGTTCTTAAGAATCTCGTTACGTGATTCTGCACGACTCTCTTCAAGGACAGCCCGACGGGAAACAACAATATTTCCACGCTTACGATCCATTTTTAGGATTCGGAATGGTTGGCTCTTGCCCATAAGAGGCATCACATCACGGACGGGACGCAAGTCAACTTGTGAACCTGGTAAGAATGCAATAGCGCCTGATAGGTCGACAGTAAATCCACCTTTAACGCGGCTGATGATAACACCATTCACCCGCTCATCTTTGCTAAAGGCTACTTCAAGCACATTCCAAGAGTCTTCGCGACGCGCTTTTTCCCGTGAGAGGACAACCTCACCTTGAGCATTTTCGTAGCGCTCAAAAAAGACTTCGATGGTGTCCCCTTTAAGAGGTTCAGATTCCCCACTCGCAGAGGAAAACTCTTTAAGCGGAATGCGCCCCTCAGACTTAAGGCCAACATCAACCAACACATCATCATTTACAACGTCAATTACAACACCACTGATGACTGTTCCAACAAGGGACTTTTCCTTGCCATAAACTTCATCAAGAAGAGCTGAAAAGTCTTCTTCAAGACCTAGGGCCTCTTCGGATTTTAATACTTCATTCATCATAATTTAAATAACTCCTTAAGGAGGATATAAGATATGCCGTTAGGACTTAAAAAGTTATCCAGCTCCACACATATGGTGGACACCGCACTTTCGACATACCTTGGTCGTCTCAAACTAAAAAACCGTTTGCTATTAAATAATTGGTTCCGCTCTTAAGTTTGCGCCATAAAATCTAGAGGACATCAAAAAATAAGAGAAAACCCTAGGTAATAGAAGATACGGCATCTAGAATTTGTTTCGACACTTCTGTTATACTTAATTTTGTCGTATCAAGCAAGATCGTATCGTCAGCTTTTTTTAATGGCGCTGAGTTTCTTGACATATCTCGTTCGTCTCTCTTGATAATATCAGCTAAAACATCCTCATACTTTATGGTGGGATTGCGCGTAACTAATTCATCAAAGCGGCGCTGTGCCCGCACTTGGGGCGTTGCCGTTATAAAAAACTTAATATCCGCATCAGGACAAATGATAGTCCCAATATCCCGCCCATCAAGAACCGCCCCCCCTTGTCCGTGGGGAGGGTTTACCGCAAAATGGCGCTGGTACCGCATAAGCTCTGCCCGTACGCTTGAATAGGTAGAAATAATTGAGGCAATATTGCCGATGCGCTCTTGGCGTAAATCAGGGTGCTCTAAGTTTTTATAGTGCAAATCCTTCGCCACCCCCACCACAAGAGCCTCATTCTCATAGTCAATATCTTGACCAACGACTCTTAAAGCAACCGCCCGATAAAGAATACCCGTATCAAGATACGCATAGTCTAAATGCTGAGCAACCAATTTAGAGACTGTCCCCTTGCCACTTGCAGAAGGTCCATCAATTGCAATCACTTTTCCCATATTACATCTCTTTAATTTAAACCGACAATACGACACCCCAAAGAATTCATTAATGTAACAAAATTTGGAAAACTACTTCCAATAAAAGAACTATCGTCAATGGTAATAGGCGCCTTCGCAAGCGCCCCCGCCACCATAAATGACATGGCGATCCGATGGTCCATAGCAGTTTTCACTGTGCCTGCACCAGGTATAGGGCCACCAGTTCCTTGAATGACCATACGATCAGCGTGTTCTTCAAGCTCGACGCCGCAAGCACGCAACCCTTCCGCCATAATCGCGACGCGATCACTCTCTTTGTGACGCAGCTCGGCAACTCCATTCAAAGAAGTTGTCCCCTCTGCAACCGCTGCAAGAACGCTTAAAATTGGATACTCATCAATCATCCTCGCGGCCCGATCAACAGGCACATCACACCCCTGCAACCGCTCGGCACCATGGACGGTAATATCGGCGACATCTTCCCCTTGCAACTTTTGATAATTACCCACCTCTATGCGGGCACCCATCTCTTGGAGGGTCTCCATAAAGCCATTGCGCGTATTATTGAGCAGGACGGTTCTGATGGTCACACAACTTCCAGGAATTGCAGCACTCAAGGCCATAATAAAAGCCGCACTGCTTGGATCTCCTGGCACCACCACTTTCTGACCTCTCAGCTGCGGCTTACCCTTTACCCGCACCGTGCGCTTGCCTTGATTATCGAGAACATCAACCTCAGCCCCAAAGTGCCGCAACATATGTTCCGTATGATCGCGGGTATGCTCCGACTCTACCACCTCCGTAACGCCAGGTGACATGAGACCGCACAGCAGAATTGCTGACTTAATTTGTGCCGACGCGACAGGCAAAGCAAAGGATATCGGCGTCGGCGCCTCTACCCCCTGAACTGCAATTGGCAAGCGCCCGCGACTTCGGGTCATAAAACGCGCGCCCATTTGTTCTAAAGGGCCTGTAATTCGCGCCATAGGTCGCTTATGCAAACTTTGGTCACCCGCAATAAAACTGGTAAAACCATGACCCGCGCATACCCCCATCACCAGACGAGACCCTGTCCCCGCATTGCCAAAGTCTAATACAGTTTCAGGCTCCCTGAGTCCGCCGATACCGCGACCAATCACATGCCATATCCCCTCGTCATCTCGATAAATTTCTGCACCCAAGGCCGCCATGGCCCGTGATGTACTTAAAATATCCTCAGCCTCAAGAAGATCATGAATACGGGTCTCGCCCTCAGCTAATGCACCAATAATTAATGAACGGTGGGAAATAGATTTATCCCCTGGCACGCACACACGACCAGCAAAAGCTGAAATAGGGTGGGATACTAGCGGGATGGGTGTTTTTTTCTGCATAAAACTCTCTGAAAATAAATAGATTCTGTGTCAGAGAATAAAAAAATTCTAATAAATTTGTCCAGTAATTTAATTTATAATTTGACAAAAAAACATATTTTTGACATACCCCACATGTACTAAGTATGCACCGTGGTATATTTACAGAGGTGCACGCTTCAATATACCTTACAAAGGGTAATTACACAAAGAGTATTTAATCACCTACAATTTTGTAAATTTTAATATATTCCAGTTGTATATGATCAGGAGAATAATTTTATGGAGACGCAGCCGGTAAATAAAAAGCGTTTATGTAAAGAATGCAATAGCAAATTCTATGAGGTCGCTTTACAACCTCCTATTATCTGCCCAGTATGTAATACGGAGTACGTTGTCAACGTCCCCAAAAGCGATGGGTTAAGCAATGACCAAAAAAAGACCCAAGACAACAAAATTCCTGAAAAATCCGTTGATGAGACCCAAGACGACATCAATACCAACACCGTTATAGATGATGATATTTCAGATTAAATCATAGAAAACCACGACCTTTTAAAAGAGGATACGTAAAGTTTTTCTTGACCATCGCCCAATATTATTATTTTATAACTTTCTGTCTTATTAAAGTCAGATGAACAAGACTAAACTTGGCATGGTATTATAGCTTGGGTTTATCAAACCTTAGCATACATGAGGGGCTGTAGCTCAGTTGGGAGAGCGCTACAATGGCATTGTAGAGGTCGTCAGTTCGATCCTGATCAGCTCCACCATACCTTTTTATAGACGTGTATTCTTTTTACAAAAGTTCATACGTGTTTATGCCTTAATTGTATTTGGCGACAAGAGATTGAGTTTGCTCAAGGTGAGTATCAAAAAAAATAATTTTTTTTTGATCTTTAAATGCTTCGGCAAACATCCTTTCTTCTTCCTTAAGTTAAGGATACGTGAAACCCATGAAGGCTCTTGTAATTGGTGGGGCAACCATTGACATCATCGCGTCAATTGACCCTGATAACATTGAATGTATTTCATTAAAAAATGCAACTAACTCTTTTTTAATGTTAGAACAGGGCACAAAAGTTGATGCCCTCAATATTGATACGCAAATTGGTGGGGGGGCAACCAATGCGGCCGTGGCAATGTCTCGCCTTGGTGCCGAGGTCTCAACCCTTATAAAACTTGGGAATGATAATGAAGCAAAACGTATTCTTACCCACCTGAAAAAAGAGCATATTGATACCTCCTTCGTCACACACCACCCCACTGCGCAAACGGGCAGATCAATTATTATCTCCTCCCACGAACGCAACGCTGGTATTTTTGTTCACCGTGGCGCCAACAAACAATTAAAGCGCGATGATATTCCTGATGACCTATTTGCGAATATTGATATTGTCTATGTCTCAACCTTAAGCGGCGCGTCGGCGCACCTTTTTCCTCAAATTATTAAATTAGCGCGACAAGCAGGCGCATTTATTGCTTGTAATCCTGGGATTCGCCAAATCAGTCAACGGAAGAGTGACCTGCTGGACGTTCTGCAGTACGTGGATCTGCTTGCCCTTAATAAAGAAGAAGCCCAAGCCTTGGCCCAAGGGTTTGTCGAGGTCTCGTCACCGCCCATGCACAAAGATGGCCCTGAGCTTATTACCAAAAGCCTGATTAATAAAGATATGAGTATTTTATTTCAAGATTTTGCTAGGAAAATTTATGATGCTGGATGTCCCTATTTGCTTGTTACCAATGGTGCTGAGGGTGCATATACCAATGATGGGGAAACACTGACATTTTGTCCAGCATTGCCCAGTAACGTCGTCTCAACCGTTGGTGCGGGAGATGCGTATATTGCCACATTTACCTTTGCCATTGCCCAAAAATTACCCATGAACATGGCGTTAAAAATGGCCACATGCAACAGTTCTCAAGTAACAGAGTGTCTTGATACCCAAAGTAACTTAATGACCCTAGATAATATACAGCACCAGCTTAAAGCCCTCCCAGAAATGGATATTACCTCCTATCGGGTCACGCCATAACCGTCCCCACCTCAGTAATACTTATTAAAAACACGCAATCCCCACTTATTAATCTGCCGACCGGGACAGGCACGTCCATATATAATCAATTGGGATGTCTGACGATGGACACCATCACGCATAATATAAATACTTTTTTCTTGAACTAACTTCCCTGAGCCAGAGTGCATAATCCAGCTTTGCCCCGATCCAGGCGTTAGGAGCGCTGATTGGTCGTTATCTAAAAAAGAGACTTTAATATTAGGGTATAAGTGAAAGCGGATCGCGTAATCATACTCTTGGGCGCCGACTTTACCTGTGATCACATCTTCACCGCGCACCTCATCCCCCTCAGGGGAGACGTACACAAACCTTTCAATGTCATAGCCAAGAGCGCTATACCCTTGATGGGACAAGGAGACTAGAGTATGGCCATCTTGCTCATGCAGGCTATGGACAACGCCACACGGCTCATCGTCCACCAGGGAGAGATTATCATATCCAATAAAATCAACGACACTGTGGGCGGCAGAATACTGCATCGCCTTTTCAAGGGCACTTAACTGATGCAGATCAGTGCATGTAAATGGAAATGCCATTGACGTACAACTGGAAATTAATCGATACTTTTGCGTACATATATGTAAAGCCCCAAGAGAAGCATAGGGGTATGCGCCCGTCCCTTGAGCCGGCGCACCGTCCCCATCTATAAAGATAGTAATACGGTTGACATTTATTCGGTAATAGCCCCCCATGGTTCGCGGCAACGCGTCCTGAGGTGGGCAGAGCCTGAGAAGAGGGTTAATACGCAAGAATGTTTCCGCACCACCTCCATGAAAAGGGACAAGTGTATGATCTTCTAACTGAAAGAACCGTATAAACCGCGCAAGGTGCACAATGGCATCCGTAATTTCGCGTGGGGAGACCAATTGAAGAGTTTCAAAGCATACATTTAAGCGCAGTAACACCGTTAAACATTCCACCCCAGCATCAGGGCGGCGGCTTATGTGGCTGCCGTCTGACCGTATTTGCCTCCCAAGAGTATGCACCAATTTGGTAAAGGCATTATTATAGTAATGCCCATAATTTTTACACACCAAGGAGACGATCACGAGAGCTGCATAGGCATGAATGCGCGTTGGATTATGGGGCAAGTCCCCCGCAGTGAATGACAAATGACGCACTTGCCGCCCAATATGAGAGGTGAACCTTTGACGAAACTCACTATCCGCCCCCTCTAATAAAAAATCAGCATAAAATATCCACGAGACCACCCGTTGGGCAATAATCTCCGTATGCCATGGAAAGGCCGACCATACATCATAGCGCTTCAACCATTCTAAAACCATGGTTTGTGCCACGCGCCGCCCAATGTCTTGTTCTATCTCTTTTAAATCAGCAAGCCAATTAAAGCTATGTAACGCCACATGCCATGCCAAGGGCGCATCCTTAAAGAGAAAAAGGGCAGGCTCAAAATCAGCATGTACCATATGTACGCCCAAACGCACACGTCCAGCCAACATGGACTGGCCATTCCCCGCATCCCCCTGGAAAGGATCTTCAATGCTATGACTTACTTGTGCAGAATCTTGGAATCTCAACCACAGATCATAGAGAACGGAGCTAAATAGCAAGGCATTCTTGAAGAGGGAGGGTCGAGGAGTAAGGGCGCGCATTCTTTTAGGCTCTCAACGCCGCAATATTGGTCATAAGATTACGCTCTCTGCCCCCTGTGAAGACCGCAGAACCCGCCACAAGAACATCCGCCCCAGCAGCGCGCACCAAGGCCGCAGTTTGGGCATTTATCCCCCCATCAACCTCTAAATCAATACTCCGTCCAGACTGATCAATCAACTTCCGTACAGCTTGAATGCGGGGAAGCGTTTGCGAAATAAACGCCTGTCCACCAAAACCAGGATTAACCGACATCAGCAAAACCAAATCAATATCGTCAATAAGAGACTCAAGAACGTTCACAGGAGTTGCAGGGTTAAGGGCAACACCTTTTTTCTTACCAAGATCCCCAATTAACTGCAGTGTACGGTGCAAATGGGGGCCTGCTTCCACATGTACCGTGATAATATCCGCACCCGCATCGGCAAAATCTTTCACGTAACAGTCAACAGGGGCAATCATTAAATGAACATCAAAGGGGATATCCGTATAAGGACGCAGGGCTTTTACAATTGATGGGCCCATCGTAATATTAGGAACAAAGTGACCGTCCATGACATCAATATGGATATAGTCCGCCCCTGCATCCACTAAATCAGTAACATCCTGCCCTAATGTTGCAAAGTTAGCACTTAAAATAGATGGGGCAATCCGAACAGGTTGATGCGCCATTAAACCTCCTCAATAGTAAAAAAATATTGTGTCCATTTAATACACCTCTGATAATAAATTCACGTAAATTCTAACAATCTAAGTTATTTTTTATTCTAGAGGCGCATCTTGATTCATTTGGAACCATAGCATTGTCCCCTCATTCATGCCGCTGAAGACGAGAAATAAAGAAACCATCAATTCCACCAAAATCCTGAAAGAAATCTGAGCGCACCTGAATATCCCCATCAGCCGTGAGGAAACCGTCACAGCCTGCAATCTCCCCTTGGTGCACAGGTACGCGGGAGAAGTGGGGATTAAGGCGAAGAAAATCCGTAATACGCTCGTGATTCTCCTCAGGCTCAAGGGAACAGGTACAATAAACAATCAGGCCGCCTTTCGGCACAAAAGTCGCCATCTTCTCAAGCAACGCCTGTTGCAACTGGACTAAAGCTAAAATATCCTTCTGGGACTTGAGATGCATAATATCAGGGTGCCGGCGGATGGTACCTGTGGCAGAACAAGGAGCATCAAGAAGAATGCCATCAAGAGCGCGCGATGGCTGCCAAGTGAGGGCATCTTCGGCAACACACTCAACGGATAAGGTTAACCGTTCCATGTTTTCAGAGAGGCGCTTTAAACGCTTTTCTGAAATATCAACCGAAATCACCTGCGCTCCTGCAACCGCCAATTGGGCAGTTTTGCCCCCTGGAGCCGCACAAATATCTGCAATGGTTTTCCCACGCACATCCCCTAAAAGCCGTACTGGGAGGGTGGCAGCAGCATCCTGCACCCACCACTGTCCCTCGGCGTACCCCTCTAACTGGGCAATGGCTCCCGCCTCACGCAAACGGAGTGATCCCGTGGGTAACACTTCACCCTTTAATTTTTGCGCCCACTCCTGAATCTCACTCGGCTCTTGTGTGCGGAGGGTTAGGTCAATGGGCGCCTCCTTCAAACTGGCGACCGCAATCTCTTGGGCGCACGCCTTGCCGTAGCTCCTTGCCCACCGTTTGACCAACCATGAAGGCACATTAGTCTCTGGGGCGGGTATCTCCAAAACTCCATTTGTGACGTCTTCTGCAATCCGCCGCAAGACAGCATTCACCAGCCCGCGAGGATCATGGGGCTTTAATAATGACATGGTTCTTGAAACTGCAGCATAGTCGGGAGTGCCCAAATACACTAAATCGGTCACACCAAGGCGCAATATATTAACAATGTGCGGCTTAGGCCACCTTTTCAAGCGCCCCCCAAGGATCTTATCTACAGACTTAATATACCTAAGTGTTGTGGTCAACAGCCGCCGCGCCCACGCCTTATCTCGGGCGGAGGCCTTGGCAAGTTTTCCTTTACCAGTCACACTTTTGTGCCAGACATCATCAAGATATTGGCCGTCATTCATAATACTGGATAACATGGACAGAACGCCCCGTTGAAATCCATCTCCTTCAGATTTTGACGGTTGACGAACTGTGCTTAAAGATTCAGAATGTAATCTGTTCCTATTGTGATTCATAATGAATTCTTCTTAAAATACCCGAAGCCGACTACGTAACAAACTTCTAAAAAACATAAAACTATTCCCTTATTACAATTAAGGGCACTCTTGCAAAATGCGCGCACCTTAAATGAAGTGAATTTACGACACAAAAAAACTTTGCGTATCTCTATTAAACACAATAAAATACTATTAAACATAATAAAATAGTCGATGACTACCTATGAATATACACGTTAAGACCCATATGTAAATTGGAGCCAAGATACAAAATGAACGCAAACAGTTTTGCCACTGAGCAACTACAATCCTTAATTGAACGCATCGAACGACTTGAGGAAGAAAAAAAAGCCCTCTCTGAAGATATTAAACAAGTATTTTCTGAAGCAAAAAACAACGGGTTTGATCCTAAAATAATGAGAGAAGTCCTTAAAATTAGAAAAATGGAACGTAATGAACGTCAGGAAGTAGAAGCAATGGTTGACTTATACCTTTCTGCCTTAGGTGAAAGAACCTTGGGAAGTGGACAGGTGGAAACAAATTCTGAAGAACGCATGGTTGGATAATTTTTTCATAATTTACCCAAAAAAAATGGATTCTATACTGATATGTCGAATAACACGCCTCCCTCCTCTCCATTAGCCCCATCATGGGACTTAACTGATCTTTATCCCGCCATGGATCATGAAAGCATCGCAGCAGACCTTTCATTTGTCACGACCCAGTCTAAAGACTTCTCACGTACCTATAAAGATAAAATCAGCCAACTTGATGGTCACGGCTTACTGACCGCCATTTATCAATTAGAGAAAATAGAAGATGTCGCTGCCCGCCTTATTTCTTACGCATACTTAAATAGCGCCAGTGACTTGACCCACAAGGAAAATAGGCGCTTTCTCCAGAAAATCACTGAAGAGCTTAACCTGATCTCTAACGAAACCGTGTTTTTTACTCTGGAGTTATGTTCCCTTTCCAACGAGCACGTTAATGTCTTACTCGCCTCGTCCCCAGACCTCGCCACCTATGCCACGTGGATCTCAAACCAAAGGGCCAAACGGGATTACACCCTCAACAACGACCTAGAACAGTTCCTCAATGAGAAAAATATCACCAGCAAACATGCGTGGAAGCGGTTATTTGATGAGCACTTGGCACAGCTTAAATTTACTGTTGAAGATACCCCTCTTTCCCTTCAAGAAACCCTCACGCATCTTACTGATCCTGACCGGACCAAACGTCAACGGGCCGGCCAGGCTCTAGAGGCAGTCTTTAAAGAAAATAGCCCGCTTTCAACCACAATTTTCAATACCCTGGTCAAAGATAAAGAAATTGAGAACAAGTGGCGCGGCTATCCTGATGTTGCGACCAGTCAACACTTAGAAAACGCCATTGAACCCGAAGTGGTTGACGCCTTAGTTAAGGCCGTCCGCACCAACTATGCCTCCACCGCCCATCGTTATTACGCCCTCAAAGCCAAACAGCTCGGCGTGGATAAGTTGGAGTACTGGGACCGTATTGCGCCTTTCTCTCAAAAGACTGAAACACTCTATAGTTGGGACCAAGCTCAAAAAATTGTTCTTGATGCGTATAAGGATTTTTCTCCAGCATTACAAAGCATCGGGCAACAGTTTTTCGACTCCCCATGGATTGACGCGGCTATCCGTCCAGGGAAGGTATCTGGGGCCTTTGCCCATCCGACAACGCCTTCATGTCACCCCTACTTACTCGTCAATTTTCAAGGCAAAATTAATGATATCAAGACACTCGCCCACGAACTTGGTCACGGGATTCATCAAGTTCTTGCGAGTGGCCAAGGGCCGATCCTGTTCCATACCCCCCTTACCCTTGCAGAAACCGCAAGTGTTTTTGGGGAAGAGTTGACCTTCAACGCCCTGCTCAACAACGAGACAGACAAATTAAATCGTCAGAACCTTCTGGCTAGCAGAATTGAAGATAAGCTTAATACAGTTGCCCGCCAAATTTCCTTTTATATATTTGAGCGCACCCTGCACCTCGCCCGCCAAAAGGGGGAACTCTCCACCCAAGACATTAATAATTTATGGAGAGAGTCCCAAAGTGAGTGCCTAGGTCCAAGTTTCAATTTAACCGAAGGGTATGGATATTTCTGGTCCTATATCCCACATTTTATCAGAGTGCCCTTTTATGTTTATGCCTACGCCTTTGGGGAGTGCCTCGTCAATTCCTTATATGCCGTTTATCAAGAACAGCCTGACGGATTTCCTGAAAAATATCAAACCTTGCTCGCAGCAGGTGGAAGTCAAAACCATCAAAAGCTTCTTGCACCTTTTGGTCTTGATGCAACCCAAGAAAGTTTCTGGGAAAAAGGTCTTAGCGTCATTAAAAAGTACATAGATGATTTAGAAGAAACCCTATGAATACTGATGATACCCAAAAAATAAAGGATAAAAACACTTTTGGAGCACGTCTTAACCGCTACAAAAATGTTGGTTTTGCCTTAAGCGGTCTTGCTGGAAAAATGGCAACGTCACAACTGTTCAGTGACAGTCATTCTGCGGAAAAAAACGCCAAAGAAATCCGCCAAATTCTTGGGAATCTCAAGGGCCCCCTCATGAAAGTGGCGCAAATCTTAACCACGATCCCTGATGCCCTTCCCAAAGAGTATACCCAAGAATTAATTGAGCTACAAACCAACGCTCCGCCCATGTCATGGAACTTTATTAAAAGAAGAATGGTCTCAGAGCTGGGGGTGGACTGGCAATCTAAATTTAAACATTTCGATACCCAAGCATTCGGTGCTGCCTCCCTTGGTCAAGTCCATAGAGCCACCCACCATGATGGACGCGATCTGGCGTGTAAACTTCAATACCCCAACATGTCCTCCATTATTGAAGCCGACCTAAAGCAGCTAAAATTACTTTTCTCTTTGTACCGCATCAGCAATGGCGTTATTGAAACTGATAATATTTTACTTGAAATATCGGAACGTATGCGTGAAGAGTTGGACTATATCCTTGAGTCTCAACATACTCAGCTTTACCGATTTATGCTCAAGGATCTTGATACAGTCCGCATACCAGAACCAATTGAAGAATTATCGACGCGACAACTCATTAGCATGACTTGGCTTGAAGGGAACTCTATTCTCACGTACAAGCAACATTCGCAAGAATTACGGAATCACCTCGCCGTCCAACTGTTTAAAACCTGGTACTATCCCCTGTTTAAATACGGTATTATCCATGGTGATCCCCACCTTGGGAATTATTCGGTCAGTCAAGATGAAAAAATCAACCTTCTGGACTTTGGGTGCGTGCGAAAATTTAACCCCACTTTCGTCGCTAGTATCCACGACCTCTACAAGGCCATCCTGACAGATGATAGTGATCTTGCTGTACATGCCTATAAAAATTGGGGTTTCAAAGATATTTCCTTTGAGACGATTGAGACCCTTAATATTTGGGTACGGTTTATTTTTGATGCTTGGATTGACGATACCGTACGTCCCCTACATAACGGCACTAAATCATCGGGGGTATATGGACGAGAAACCCTAAAAAAGGTCTATCAACGCCTAAAACAACAAGGCACCATATCTCTGCCAAGAGAAATCGTCTTTATGGACAGGGCCGCACTTGGTATGGGTTCAGTCTTTATGCACCTAGATGCTCGGCTTAACTGGCACCAACTTATGGAAGAAATCCTCCAAGAGTATGATCCAAACACCCTCCAACAAAATCAAGATATTGCACTCAGTGAATGCGGATTACGACCCACCCCAGATCCAGAAAGTTAAGTCTACGCCCACCCATGGCGCACCTTTCATCACAAAATATTTACCAAAGTGCAAAAATTATATATAATAATAAATATAATGTTTGGTTTAATATGGCATTTTTTTTATACAAAGAATTGAAGTCTTGAAAATATTCTGTATAAAACGTAATGCATTTTTATTACACATTGAGGAACTAAAGTTAATTATGGATAAAAATATCTCTGATCTTCCCAATCAAATAGATCCTGAAGATCACATTGACACATACCAAGGATTTATCACTGGCGCGAAAGTTATCATTTCTATTACGCTCATCCTTACCATCGGTATTATATATCTAATTGTTTAGAGATGCTGTTGGCAGAGGGTATTTAGGGTGCATAAACACCCAAGAATTAGGAGGAGCCCCTTGATTATTCCTTGAGGCGATTATTCCTTGGGGTGACTATTGCTTGGGGTGATTATTCCTTGGGGGTGTCAGTGGTTACTTGAGCTAAGTTTTGCGACTCTGTAATAGAAATCTCTTGGACTTCGTGAATAATATTCTCCCGCACCAAATCAATGAACAATAAACCATGTTGCAGGTTTGCCCCAACGACCTTCAGGCCATCCGCAAGAACGAATACCCTCTTAAATTGGCGAGCTGCAATACTGCGGTGAATATAGCGACGATTTGGATCATCTTCTTGACGACCGCGAACCGTTAACTGATTCTGTTCTAAGGTAATCTGGAGGTCTGGGATTGTAAACCCAGCTAAAGCAAGGGTAATACGAATAGAGTCATCACCAATTTGCTCAATATTATAATGGGGAAAGTTATCGCCAGATGTCTTGGCAACCCGATCTAAGACTCGTTCAAACTGATCAAAGCCCAACAAAAGAGGACTATTAAATAATGATAAACGCGTAGTGGACAATTTTACCTCCATCCTCCGTTGTTTTAAAGATCAGATTGCCCTAGTATCCTCAAAAATACTATTCAGGCTTGCTATGAATATGATCCCAACAGCCAAAAATCACCGTATGCAAACAAGTTAAGGAGTATAAAATATAATTCTATTTCGATAGGCGCACAAGCCTTAACGTCATATATCTTACACCTTCAGTCTACATACACATGTTAATTATATGGCAATAAAGACTATGATATCAAGAAAATTACCGCCTTTTACGAAGGAAATGCCATATTTCAACCGAAGTGTTGCAGATCAAAAGCAACGCGTCCCAGAGTACAGCCCCCCCCCCAGCAGCCTAGATACATAAATCTATATGACAGCTTGACCTGTCACCTGAGAGAATACCGCTTAATTTATGCCCCTCGTCATTCTTCTTCAGTGCTCTCCGCCTTGACACCAACGCCAACACGGGCAGGACGAAGGATACGAGTGTCGATTTTGTACCCGCATTGGACGACCTGTTTTACCAGTCCAACGCTCTGTTCATCTCCAGGTACTTGAAAAATTGCCTCATGCAGATTAGGGTCAAACTTTTCATTTAAAGGGTCTACTTTTATAATATTATGTTTCTCAAAGGCATTCATCAGCTCTTTTTCGGTCAACTCGACACCTTCGACCAAATTTTTGACCGCCGCATCCTCTTTGGATTCATCTTTTACGCTCTCGACAGCACGACGTAAATTATCTGCGACCGCAAGAATACTACTGGCGAATTTGCTTGCCGCATACTTTTGCAAGTCCTTGGCTTCTTTACTCATACGTTTGCGAATATTTTCCTGTTCCGCAAGAGCGCGCGCTAACTGATCTTTCAAAAACGCCACTTGAGTTTTCAACTCTTGCGTTTCTTTTTGAGAGATGGGTATAACCGGTGTGATATTTTCTTCTTCTTCACCTTCGTGCTCTACAGAGGACACATTATTAAACTCGTTATTCTTATTCGCCAAGGTCGCACCCTGAGATGATTGCTGCTGATACGCAGATGTAGCGCGCGAGGCAAAAGCTTTATCGTGAGTAAATGTATTTTGCTGAAGATTCAAAGCATCTTTAATATCTTGATCCGTCTTAACCTGATCATTTTCCACGTGAATCTTTTCATCATTAGATGTGGTGCCTGTATCATTAGATGTGGCGCCTGTATCTTCCGTACCACCTATATTGATGTTCTCAACCATAATAAAAATCTATCCTTAACTAAACTATATTATCCCATTAAATTGATGTCTTATCATCTTTAAGACATATACCTACATACCCATTCCCAATGAGTATAGCTGAAATATTCTTCCACAAGAAAACTGATTTTATAATAATTTCTATTGAAATATTTAAAATAATTATCTATAAAATGCAAAGAAAATTTATTTTAAATCTTTGTCCTCGTAACATCATAATATTTAAATAAATTTAATCAAACTATATAATATATTTTAAATTTAAAGTATAATTATACGCCTAAATTATAGGTTATTTTTAGCAGCAGTAAATACCAAACTGACCCCGCAGCGACAGAATCCCGTCTGTTCGTTGAATTTTTTTATTGTTATGCGATCCTGTAAAATCATTTAGCACGACAAGCCCTTATCAGAAATGTACATATATGAGACCAAGCACCAGAGACCCAAATCAATTACGCGATATTATTATTCAACCCAATGTTAATGCCTATGCGGAAGGTTCCTGCCTGATTAAAACCGGCAATACCCACGTTATTTGCACGGCGACCGTTGAAAATAGTATGCCAAGTTTTTTAATGAAAAAAGGTCAAGGCTGGCTTACTGCAGAATATAGCATGCTCCCGCGTGCTACGCAATCACGTAATCAGCGTGAGGCAGTTAAAGGCAAACAAACGGGACGTACTCAGGAAATCCAGCGTGTTATTGGACGCTCCCTGCGCAGTGTCCTGAACATGAAAAAATTAGGCGAACGTCAAATTAGAATTGATTGTGACGTTATTCAAGCAGATGGGGGAACCCGCTGTGCTGCGATCACGGGAGGTTATGTTGCCCTCGCCATTGCCGTCTACTCTCTATGGAAAAATGGTGAGATTGCCGATAATCCGCTAACGGATCAGATTGCGGCTGTTAGTCTTGGTATTTACCAAAATACCCCAATTATTGACCTTGATTATAATGAAGACAGCAACGCGCAAATTGATGCCCTGTTTGTGATGGCTAAGTCTGGGAGCATTGCAGAACTTCAAACAAGTGCGGAAAAAAGATTGTTTACCCAAGACGAATTCTCTCACCTATTTTCCATGGCGCAAGTGGGTGCGGCTCATGTTTACTCTATTCAAAATACGGCTTTACAAAACTTTCAGATACCATAGATCATGCCGCGCATTTTTACAGAAGAAACCTTGGTGATTGGCAGCCATAACTCGGGGAAAGTAAGGGAAATCAAGCACCTTTTCCAAAAGTATGTGCCCACAGTCATCTCGGCACGTGACCTGCATATCCCCGAACCTGAAGAAACAGAACAGACTTTTATCGGTAACGCCGTCTTAAAAGCGCGGTTTGTTTCTCAGGCCTCAAACCATGTGACGCTCTCGGATGATTCTGGTCTTTGTGTCAATGCCCTAGACGGGGCGCCAGGTATTTATTCTGCCCGCTGGGCTGGCCCTGAAAAAGACTTCTCCCTTGCCAATACGCGCATTATTGACCTCCTCAAGACGGCTACTGATCGATCTGCATACTTTGTCTGCGCCTTAGCGCTTGCATGGCCAGACGGACATACAGAAACCTTTGAAGGGCGCGTCTCGGGCGTAATTCTCCCCGCCCCCAAAGGGGAGGCCGGCTTTGGCTATGATCCTATTTTTATGCCTGAGGGGTATACGACCTCTTTCGGTGAAATGGACCCAGAGCGCAAACACGCCATATCCCACCGCGCCCAAGCTTTCCAAGCGCTCGTTAATCAGTGCTTCCCCGCACATCATCCCTCATAAACCCCCCATGCAACGCCCTCTCGCCCATAATGCCCGTCTCGACCATCACGAAGGGTTGGCTATTTATATCCACTGGCCCTTTTGCGCCTCCAAGTGTCCGTATTGCGACTTCAACAGCCACGTTCGATCGGCCATAGATCAAGAACTCTGGAAAAAGTCACTCATTCAGGACCTACAGTGGCACGCCACCATGACCCCAGGCCGCACGGTTGAGAGCATTTTCTTTGGCGGGGGAACCCCCAGTCTTATGGACCCCATGGTGACCCATGCCACCATTGATAAAATCCACCAATTATGGGACATCTCCCATGATTTAGAAGTCACCCTAGAAGCGAACCCATCTTCAGTTGAGGCCAGCCGCTTTAAAAGTTATAAAACAGCAGGAGTCAACCGTGTCTCCCTTGGCGTTCAGTCCTTTAACGATCAGAACCTTTCATTTCTCGGACGCAATCACTCTGCTCATGAAGCTTTAGACGCCATCACCCTCGCACGGAATACCTTCAATCGCATCAGCTTTGACCTTATGTACTCCCTGCCAAACCAAACTTCTGACCAATGGCGACAGGAGCTGACGACCGCCCTCACCCTTGCCGTTGACCACCTGTCCCTCTACCAACTCACCATTGAGAAAAACACCAAGTTCTATGGGGACTGGCGTCGCAACAAACTCATTATGCCTGACGAAGATCTTCAAGCAGATACCTATGAATTAACCCAAACAGTTCTTCAAGAAAAAGGATTCCCTGCCTATGAAATCAGCAATCACGCCCTCAAAGGTGCTGAGTGTCGGCATAACCTTATCTATTGGCGTGGCGGTGAATGGCTAGGAATTGGACCTGGCGCCCACGGACGGCTTAACCTCCCTGCGGGACGCACCGCGACACAACAATGGAAGAATCCTGAAAAATGGTTGGCAGCAATCACTAAGCATGGCCATGGCATGCAGTCTCAAGAGGTGCTGTCCAATACCATCCACGCTGAGGAGGCAATCATGATGAACCTACGCTTAACTGAAGGGATGAACTTGACGCACCTGGCCAAAAAAACGAACATACCCTTAGAAAAAATGATTAATCTGGATGTCCTCAACGACCTTGTGCAAGATAATTTTCTATGGCAAAACGACCAAACCATCGGTACCACACCCAAAGGCAGCCTTGTCCTCAACACACTTTTGTCATCCTTACTGACCGTGTGACCCTCAGTCAGGGGCGCACCTGAAGTCGGCGTCAATGGAAACATTTCTGGCGCGCGTCTCCTGCACGCTCTTAAGAAGTATATACCCCATCATCATAAAAACCACAGGCAGAATAAAGCCTACACGCTCACTATTAAAGAACAAGACAACGTATGCCATTCCCAAAGGCACAACCCAGGAGGTAATTTTACTTGATAGGAAGAATAATCCAAAAAACTGGACCTCTCGACCCTGAGGTGTTAACCGCGCCATTAACGCCCGACTTGACGCCTGTAACGGCCCTATGAATGCGCCGATACACCCAGAAAATAACAACATCATCTGCTCAGATGGTAAACTAAACAAAATACGTGATGAATCACTGCTCCAATCTACAGGAATACAAAATAATACACTCTTTTTTGTAATCGACAGCACCCCAATACAGCCGATAACCACTCCCCAAATAGATACTCTGATGACAAATTTTGAGCCCTTAGTGTCATCTGTAAACGCCCCATATAAAGATCCAAAAACAGAAAACATGTTTAATATGATTCCAAACATCCCTAACTCCACAATACCCCATTCTAGGGTCGAAGCTGCATAAATTCCACCAAGCAACAGAATGGCGTTTAACCCATTATAATATAACATGTGCGCAAACAGAAACCTGAGAGTGTTGTTATAATATTTTATATTTCTAAATGCACTGGAAATGGACTTTATCCCCAGACTTATGGAGTTTATAAATGAGTGTCCTTGAGTTTTGGTATCAGGCGTGAAAAACAGCAGTGGCATACAAAAGAACAAAAGCCACACCGCCGCAAATGGGCCTGCTATATTCCCTGGCTCACGATACCCAACTTCAAAAAAGTAATTAATCAATCTAATAATTATGATACCGTCATCATAAGTTAGTAATAACAAAGAAATAACACCGCCTGCATAACCAACTGCCGCCCCTATCGAACTTAAACGCCCAATCTGTCCTTCATGGGTTAGCGAAGATAACATTGAGTTATTTAAAGTAATTGCAATCTCAATACTGATCGCTGCAATTCCAAAATAAAATAAAATCTCAATAATTACATCATCCGTCACCCCAGGGACTGCCTTGTAAAGCATCATACATGAAATAACACATATGAAAGTAAACAAAAAAATCCAGAACTTACGACTCTTGGCGTAATCAAGAATTGGACTTATAAAAAAAGAAAAAATGCAAAGAATGATTCCAACTATTGCATAAAAATAGCCCATCCAGACAGTTCCTTGAACACTATCTGCAATCACATAATTGACAAAGTATGGAATAAAAATGAAGGTACTAATAACGGTAAAGAAAGGCTGTATGGCCCAATCAAATAGAATCCACCCCCATTGCCCTTTACTGTATGAAAATGATTTTGGTTGAACTTGTTCTAATGCCATTATTAGACTACCTTAATTTTAGAAAAATAAACTTATAAAAAAAATCATAGTAGTGCTAAGACGCCTAAATCAACATTTCAAGTCGATGCTCAATATTGATTAACATAGCTAAATTAATCTCAATATTCTTATTTCTCAACTCATTTACCGTTTGATCAAATATAGCTATATGGCCTTCATTTTCATCACACCATTGCTGACATAAATCAGCCGCAGAGTGTCCTTCTTGAGATTTTTCAATAATTTTTCGTGTCAAATTATAGTGAATTGTCACAAAGTTATTCATGAGAATCTGAATCGAGAGCCTCTCCCAATAGGTCGTAACAGGAATGGTCTCAATAACATCACGGAACCAATTTAAAGACAGGCGACGCCCAATGAGAAAGTACACAAAAGCAACATCTTTAATAGAATGACCCGTTTCGTTTACCACGCGAACTATATCTAACACCCCATAGAGGAAGGGAACTTTCGCCACCTTCTTGGCAAACTCTTCTGGGATGTTCTGTTTCGTGAGCTTGGTCACGTTCGCTTTCATTACCTTTTTATCATCACTATCCAAAATAATATCTAATAACTCAGCAAACTCATTGATACCATCTCGAAACATTGTCACAACATCCACGAGCTTATGTGAATAGATAGACTGATTACGAATAAACCATAGGCTACTATTATGGAGCAACCTATAAACCACATCAAATATTTCAATTTGAACTTTCGTCAAGACAAGATTATCCAGCGCCTCGGTACTTGTCCAAAAGGAACGCGCATCAAAGACTTCACGTGAGACGGAATAGGCGCGTGCAATGAGCGCTGGCTCTGCATCACTCACTTCCATAACCTGATTAATAAATAAAGCCCCCATACGATTCACCAGACTGTTGCTGACAACGGTTGCAATAATCTCACGGCGCAGTTGGTGAAGACGGATTTTATCCAAATAGACGGTTTGTAATAAATCAGGAAAATATCTTATGAGTTCTGTCTCAAAAAAACTATCGTCAATCAGGTCAGACGCCAACAGGTCATCATACAAACCCATTTTGGCATAGGCCATCAAGACGCTCAGCTCAGGCCGCGTTAAGAAAGCATGTTCCTTGGCCCTTTGAATAATTTGTTTATCGGAAGGTAAAAACTCTAAGGCACGATTTAGACGTTTTTGTTTCTCCAATCGCCGCATCATCCGTCCATACATATCAAGGTCGTCACGCACATTGTTAACGGAACAGGAAACAGACTGAGTCTGGAGATAGTTATCCTTCAAAACCAAATTCGCAACATTATCGGTCATTTCACTCAATAAGGTGTTGCGCTGTTGTTCGCCCAATTTCCCATCTTCCATCACCAAACCTAAGAGAACCTTAATATTGACCTCATGGTCGGAACAGTCCACACCCGCCGAATTATCAACCGCATCCGTATTACATAATCCCTTATTAAGAGAGTACTCAATTCGTCCCAACTGCGTCATTCCTAAGTTACCACCCTCACCAATAACGCGGCATTTTAGGTCCTCACCATTGACACGGATCGCATCATTAGCACGATCCCCAACATCCGTAGATGTTTCATTTTTTGCCTTAACATAGGTGCCAATACCCCCAAACCACAGGAGGTCAACTTGGGCGCGTAACAGGTGATTAATTAATTCGTTAGGAGACAGGGAGCTGGTTTTTATGCCGATAAGTTTCTGGATTTCCGGCGTCAACTTGATCACTTTAGCTTTGCGATCATAAATATTCCCGCCCTGAGATATCAGGGTCTCGTCATAGTCACGCCACGTGCTTTGAGGAAGGTTGAATAAGCGCTCCCGCTCTTTAAAGGACGTCTCTGGATCAGGAGTGGGGTCAATAAAGATATGTATATGATTAAAGGCAGCAACCAGTTTTATTTGCCGACTGAGTAACATGCCGTTACCAAAAACATCACCAGACATATCCCCAATACCAGTAACCGTAAAAGGATCTGTTTGAATATTATATTTAAGCTCACGGAATGACCGCTTTACAGACTCCCAAGCGCCCCGAGCAGTAATGGCCATTTTCTTGTGGTCATACCCCTGACTTCCTCCAGAAGCAAAAGCATCCCCAAGCCAAAAGTTATACTCATTACTGACATCATTTGCGTAGTCACTAAAACTTGCTGTCCCCTTATCAGCGGCAACCACCAAGTAAGGGTCGTTTTCATCGTAGCAAATAACATTCTCTGGATGAACAATTTCGTTCGCTTTTACATTATCAGTTAAGTCGAGCATCCCGCACAAGAATGTCCGATAACTGGCTATACCTTCCGCCATGAATGCGCTGCGATCCGATGGACTTGGCAACTGCTTAGCATAGAATCCGCCCTTAGACCCAACGGGGACAATCACTGTATTTTTCACTTGTTGCGCTTTTACCAGCCCGAGAACTTCTGTCCTGAAATCCTCTCGACGATCAGACCAGCGCAAGCCTCCCCGAGCAACTCGACCAAAGCGCAAGTGCACCCCTTCAATACGGGCACTATACACCCAAATCTCAACAAGGGGGCGCGGCTGAGGTAAGTCCTTAATTAGGCGACTATTGAACTTGAACGATACATAATTTTTAAATTCACCATCGACCTTTTGATAAAAATTCGTCCTTTCTGTACACTCAATCAAATTTAGAAAATGACGCAAAATTCGGTCATCATCCAGATTATCAACCTTATTAAGTGCCAGATTAAGGTCATCTAATACGCTATTAAACTGTTTATTCCGCTTCTTCATATTGTCAAAGGCATCTGGATTGAAACGTACATTAAACAGATTCGCCAAGTGCCGCACAACTTCAATATTATTCACAAGCGTTGCAGACATATACTCTAAAGAAAATGGCAAACAAGCTTGGCGCAAATACTTAGCTAATGCCCGCAACATAATGACTTCACGGTAATTAAGCGCTGCCCTTAAAACCAGCTGATTAAACCCATCACTTTCCGCCTCACTCATGCAGACTTTGATAAAGCATTCCTTAAATAGGTCTTTAATGTCATTGATATTAACTTTAGTGTTTTTTTCATCTACCAAGTGGAACACTCGAATCCAGCGCATCACGTCATCCCCCTCAACAAAAGGGATAATCATAAACGGGTGTTCTTCCTCTACGCGCCATCCCATTTGCTCGATCATTGGGACGCAATCACTTAAAGCAATAGGTTTCCTCCCTTGATATAACTTTAAGCGCGCCATATTGTCCGCGTCACCAATATTATGATACAGACTAATATCAATATCTTTATCACTATGCATCTGTTCAAGCTTTATAATATCATAGAGGGCTTCTGAGGGTGTAAACGACTCCCGATACCCAGCAAGAAATGCATCTGAATACTTTTCAAATAAATATATACCTTCAATATTTCCCCAGCTCTCCTTAATCTCCCTTTCCAAGTCATCGAGCCAGTTCCGAATTGCATTTAACAGCTGATTTTCAACCCATTCAATATTCGGGTCGATGTTATACTCCTCGGCTGATCGTTGAAGAATAAAAATAAGGCGTACAAGGGTATCATCATCAGATAGCTTAATCGTAAAGTTATGAATCTTACCGCCGAAAGACTCTGTTAATATAGAGCCAAAAATCGCATGGATTTTACTATTGTATCGGTCTCTTGGGACAAAAACAAAAGCGTTGATAAAGTGACCTAAATGATCTTTACGCATAAAAAGACGTAACCGAGGCCTCTCCAACAAACTCATAATACCCGTACAAACCTTATACAAATCATCAGCTGATGTTTGGTACAGGTCATCTCGTGGAAAGGTTTCCAGGGCATGCATCAACGCCTTACCGCTATGCCCAGCGGGATCTAAATTCGCAAATGCTAAAACTGCATCGACCTTTTGACGCAGATATGGAATCTTCAGCAAACTTATGTTGTAAGACATACTGCTGAAAAGCCCTAAAAAACGATAGACCCCAACGACATTGCCATCAGAGTCAAACCTTTTAACATCAATACAGTCTAAGGTTGCGCTTCTATGGACATTCGAGCGGTAATATAACTTAGAAATATTGAGAATATCACGACTGCTTTTAAATAGCCCTACCTTATCCGCGGTAAAAATAACCTGCTGGGACTTTGTTCTAGCTGAATCTTCATTGCGTAAAAAACCAAACGTCTCCCCATTAACAGCAACCACCTGTTGATCTTTGCCTTGGGTGACAATCTCATAATTCTGATAACTTAAGAGGACAAAATTATCCCGAGTAACCCACTTTAAGAACTCCGGAATATCATCAAAGTCCTCAGTATATAACTGCAGACCTGCCCCATCTTGAGATACCTCTTGTGACCCTTCAGCTGTGGGAGCATCCTGCTGTTTCTTCACAAAATACTGGGCATCTTGTCGGTGAAAAAATTCCATTTTCACCTTCTCAATATGTTCAGCGACAGCAGAAAGCTTCATGAGCATATTTTGCCAATCATCGACAACAAAATGCACATCTTTCGTGATTTCTTCTAATTCTTCTTTTAAGGCGAGCAGCTTTTCTTCTGAGTCGATATAATCAATATAGAGAAAAATATAGCTCTCAAAGCCCTTGCGCGACTTGTGAGCACTTGAACGAAGGTTAGGACCATGTATCTTAAGAATATTCCCGTCATCATCCCGATCAATATTAATAACAGGATGCATTAAGGTGTGAATTTTTAATTTTTTCTCAACGAGTGCATTCACCACACTATCAAGCAGAAACGGCGCATTCTTGTTGGCGAGAAAAATAGAGGTATACCTATAAACTGAGGCATCATTTTCTTGACCCTCTTTTTTAATACGGACAATGGTATTACTCCGCCTTAAATCTAAGGCAAGCTTATACATGTCCATAACAATATTAAATAATACCTCAACTGAATGTTCAAGAAGCTCGTCATGGGGCACAAGTTTATAAAAAGTGTCCATAAAAGAAATTGCTTGAGGATTTTTCTCCTCATCAACCATCTTATACATTGCATGTAATAAGTAAGTTACATAAGCAACTTCTTGCTCCTCAATACTTTGCATTGTTTTTCTCCACCTTCAGCATTTTATTGCACATACCCTAAAAATAAATTAATTCACAATTAGTCATTATTCATAAAGGTTATTATTTCCCCTTAGATCTTATAATATATACACTTTTCTCCTGATTATTAAGGCTACACAACGCATTTCCTCACACCATAATACATGAAATTAACACATATATGCCATAATAGTAATGCACCTATTAACTTTTTTATATTTTTTATAAAAAATAGATACACTATTTTTAATTTTTCTTTACACTTAATATTTTAGCATGAATAATTGTTAAGAGTATCCACATATTTTACCTTACCAATCTACCGAGCAATAAGTACTAAAGTGTTGTGTGCCATGCTTTATCTTTGGTATACTTGTTAATATTTGGGTATTATTGTATAATTTAAGTTAAATCTTTGATATATCTATGAATATGGATAGAGTATTGTACAATCATAGGTAGTACCGAGGTTGCAGCATGGCGATAGAAAATATAGAATCTGACAAAGTTAACTCACAAAATCATGACACTCCATCACACTTTATCCCGCTAAGAATCAAATTTCTTTTCTACATCTTGCCGATTATCTCTCTGGTATTAATAACAACCTTAGGGATTATTGGATGGTCAAGCTATGGTAAGCAATTAGAACTGCTCCACAAACGCGCTGATTTTACCACGCGCCTGCAGGTGACTGCCTTATCATCCCCTATCTCAGAAAAGAGAATTACAGAAATTGATCTTATTATCCATAACTTGGAAAATGACCCCGATTTCCTTGGCGCAGGAATTATTGATTTACAGGTGGAGATTAATCCAACTAAAAATAATGAACTTCCCTCCCGTGTCCAGTTCATCCATGGCAGTCTTGAAGATACGCAAAACTCCGTTGTCTCCCAAAGGAAAATTTTTTCACACGATAGAAATCAATCAAAATACCTTGGTACCCTTATTCTTATTCTGTCAAAGAAGACTATCAATGAATTTTTGAACGAATTTATACTCACCATCATCATCTCTTTTATCATCTTGGTCATTAGCATAACCAGTGCATTATTTTTAATTTTACAAAATGTTATCATCAAACCGATTCATAGAATCCTAGCCTCGATCGCAGATATTCAGCAAAAGCAATGGACGTTTGTTGAGTGGAGTAACACTGATGAGCTTGGGTTCTTGATTAGGTCTTTTAACTATATGATCGCCGACCTTGAATCTGGTGATAAGGCCCAAATCAAGCTCCAAGAGAGTGAAGAGCGTTATGCCCTTTCCATGCGGGGAGCAAACGATGGTTTATGGGATTGGAACTTAGTTTCAAATACCCTTCACCTCTCCCCGAGGTGGAACTCTATGCTGGGCCTTGAGGAACTTGCGTCAGTAAAGTCAGACAAAGAATGGCTTGACCGCATCCACCCAGAGGACCGCGAAAACGTCATTAGAGAAATTAAGTACCACATTAATAAAAAAACCGCGGCACTCGTGGTTGAACACAGAATGTTGCACCGAGACGGCAGTTATCGCTGGATGCTTGTCCGCGGACTAGGCATCGCGGATCATAATAAGGTGATTCACAGAATGGCAGGATCTCTCACCGATGTGACAGAGCGTAAGAAAAACGAAGAAATCTTACAATTTAATATGCACTATGACATGTTAACCAGTTTGCCGAACCGTACCCTCTTAATCAACTGTCTGTCGAATGCCCTCAGTATTCAGCTTCATGACCATAATTATAAAATGGCCTTGCTCTTTATTGATTTTGACAGGTTTAAGAATGTCAATGATACCTTGGGCCACAAGGCGGGTGATCAAATGATCGTCATCTGTAGCCAACGTCTCAAGGAGTGTGTCAGAAGTTCAGACACGGTCGCGCGCTTTAGTGGGGATGAATTTGTTATCCTCATTGAGGATATTAAGAAACAATCTGATGCCATAGATATTATTCATAAGATACAAGAAAACTTTTCAAGCGTACCCATCCAAGTCGATAATCAACGGTTCTTCACCACCGCATCAATTGGCGTTATTTTTGGGGATTCTCGGTACCATGACACCGAAGACATGCTGCGAGATTGTGATATTGCCCTGTTTGAAGCTAAATCCACTGGTCGGGATCGGTATGTTGTCTTTGAGCACGCCATGCAGAACCATCACTTTAATATTCTAGAAATTGACTCTGAATTAAGGGTTGCGCTCCAAAACGATGATGTAAAGGCATACTATCAACCGCTAATTAACAAGCATACGGGCGCCCTTAAGGGGTTTGAGGCACTTTCACGTTGGTTGCACCCTGAGCGTGGCCTTATCTCCCCTAACCACTTTATTCCAATTGCAGAGGAGACGGGCTTGATTCGTGCCCTTGGGGAGCACATTACCCGCAAGGTCATCAATGAAATTTCCAAACATAAAAAAGAAATTGATGCCCAAAATTTAATTTTCTCCATAAACTGTTCTGCAAAAGAGCTTCTCAATCCTAGATACGCGAGAAACCTTGGAGATCTCCTCTCTAAACACAATATCCATTCTGGCCAAATAAAAATTGAAATTACAGAAAGTACCCTGATATCGGATACGAAAAAAATGGTCCGAAAGTTGGAAGAAATAAAAGAGCTGGGCGTCCAGCTGTGGATTGATGACTTTGGGACGGGCTATAGTTCCTTGGGCCAGCTTGACACATTCCCATTCCACGGCATCAAAATTGATCAATCATTCGTATCAGTGCGCGGTAAAAACCCAGAAGACCTGACGTTTATTAATAAGCCAAGCATTATTAGAACTATCGTGGCTTTAGCGCAAACAATGGGTGTGGAGACCGTTGCGGAGGGAATAGAGACTGCACAGCAACACATACAGCTGCGGATGCTGGGTGTGGATATTGGTCAAGGCTACCTCTATGCCAAGCCTTTGCCCACCAATGAAATGGTCAGTTTAGTTAAGAAAAATCAACGATGGGATTTTCCAGCGTCCTACTAAAGCGGGGAAAGGCCGAGCCTTTAAGACCTGAAACACGCACCTAAAAAGCGCGGAATGGAGCGGGTGAAGGGAATCGAACCCTCGTCATCAGCTTGGAAGGCTGCGGCTCTACCATTGAGCTACACCCGCATAATCTATGCGGATATTTTATCGACCGTGACAATAGAATAATAAAATAGCAAACTTTATAATCCTATTACAATCTTATAAGTGGTGGAGGGGACAGGATTCGAACCTGTGTAGACTCGCGCCGGCAGATTTACAGTCTGCTGCCATTAACCACTCGGCCACCCCTCCGTGAACTTTATATAAAATAAGTTTTTACAATCTAATTATAGCTATATACCTACCAAATCAATTGTAAATGTCAACCAGTTAAAACACAGCCATACTTATTACAACAATTTTAAAAAAAATCAATACAATAAATAATTTTTTATATTATATTGTATTGCGAAAATATAAGAACTATTTCAAAAAACACATCAACGTTCTTCGTTACCCCTCAACCTTAGGATTTTTTTAATGGGCAAAGCAAAAATTCGCACGCATACGCGACGAGAGAAAAACTCTTTCTCTCCGGATGGCCAGGCAAATAATAAAATGAATAGCAGCGTATGGGTGTATGGGCACCATGCTGTACAAGCGGTTCTTGATAATCCAGAACGTCACATTCATCGCGTACTGGTAACTGAAAATACTCTTAACGAACTGCGCATCCTCAAGGGCATTGCAGTTTCAACTGTTGAGAGTAAAGAGATCACCAGCACCCTCCCTAAAGGCGCCGTTCACCAAGGATGCGCGATTCAGGTGGAGCGTTTGCCTACCCCTAATTTGGATATTGTCACCCCCCATGAGGACCAGCCTTGTCCGCTTATTGTTGTGCTTGACCAAGTCACCGACCCTGGGAACGTGGGCGCAATTATTCGCTCGGCAGCTGCCTTTAATGTATCTGCGCTGATTTTGCCAGAACGTCACTCGGCACCAGAGAGCGGCGTGATTGCTAAATCTGCATGTGGCGGTATCGAACACGTGCCGATAATTCGCGCCGTTAGTTTGGTTCAAACATTAGAAGAGCTAAAAAAAATGGGCTATTGGCTTCTAGGGCTCGATGGCGATACGGACACCCCCCTATCTCAAGCCGTAGAGTCATTACAGAATATGCCCACGGCTATTGTTATGGGGGCAGAGGGAAAAGGACTCCGCCGCTTAACGCGCAAAAGCTGTGACGTATTTGCCCGTATTCCCATTTCTTCCTCCATAGAAAGTCTGAATGTAGCCAACGCAACCACTATTGCTTTATATGCATTCTCGCAACACTTCCCAAAAAAGGACGAATAACGCCCCATATTATAAAAAAAACTCTTGCACTTTAGTGAAATATTGATAAAAGACATTAGTCACACCTTAATATTTGCTCCCAAAATCCCTTGAGGTGACGCCCTCTAGGGACATTAAAGTGACCATGAGCCGACGTAGCACAACGGTAGTGCAGTGGTTTTGTAAACCAAAGGTTGCGGGTTCGATTCCTGCCGTCGGCACCACTTTAAATATTGCGAATTGTACTTTGTTCAACTTGTTGTAATATTAGGTGATTTATGGTCACAATCTTAAAACTTAAAAATCCTGGCAAGTGGTAGGCGCAAATTGCCCGCTAAGCCATACGTAAATCAATAGCATTTAAAACTAAAATTGAAGCAAAAAACGGGGCTGCACGTCAAGTGCATCTTATTACGTCAAACAATGACCCTAATTTGATATGCAACCAAACTTTTAGCAATGCCTTGGATAAATATATTAAGGTTAAGTCTCTCCCACAAAAAAGAGTGAACGGATTGAGGTTCTGCGTCTTAAAAGTTTTAACAGATCGTTTTCAACCTCAAATAAAACTCCAAAAAACAACCCATAACAATATCATTAAGTGGTGAGACAGCCGCCTTCAAGCAGCTTCTTTAAGAAGTATAAAGCTTTGAATTATTCAAAAACTAAAATATTGAGTTGTTTATTTCTTTCATTAAGGGATACGTTGCATTTTTTACCGCCTCTTTGATTTCTTCTTGTAATGCACTGATCAAATATTCCTTTCACGGGTTTATCATAATCTAAAACTTTAGGGTGTTATTTTTGTGCCTACATCTCAAGATGGTCGTGCCACCCTTCAATAGCTTTTGACCAGTTCCATGGCTTAATCGTAATTTTTAAGGGGGAAGTTATAGCGCCAATAAATGCCTCATGGGCATCATGGGCATCATGGGCATCATGGGCATCATGGCTGTGCTCCCTTTTGTCTGTTTGGGGGGGGTGATTACACTGTTTGATTTGCTTGACTGCCGCGCTCATTGCTTGGTTTTTTTATGATTTTTAATATCACGTTCAGTAAACCCTACGTTAATTAAACCTTTTTCAAATACCTCGTTTTTATCTTCAATTATATTTATGATCTCAGTGGTCATTCTTTTAACTTTTTGCATTGTCCTCATCCTTGCAACAGAGTATTGCTCAATTTATTAAGCTATGATGCTTATTATAAGCACTTTGGTTATATAGTGTTAAGAGTATTAGTGCTTGAAATTACTGTTATGCAAGCTGATAAATATACTGTATAGTTAATAAAGTGTGAATTATTTACACCTGTGAGGTGGGTATGTTTAAGTGGCTACAAAATATTTTTAGTACAAAACCAGCGCCTGTTAATCCTGTTAAAAAGTCAGCGCCCTTTGATCTTGGGGAGGTAAAGGCAAGTGATTTAAATCTGGTGTGGGATATTACTTATGAAGATCGCAATGGGGAGATAACTGAGCGGCCGCATAGGGGCGCGGATGCGGTAGTCGGCCACAACCACGGCCACAACCCAAATATCGTTAATCTTTACTTATTGAAGGCCTGATACTATGAACACCAAATCAAAAAAACCATTTAAAATTTCAGCTCGTAATATAGGTCCCATAATCTCTCTCAAGGCAGAACTGACACACAGGGACCGGAATTTAATATTTGCTCGTAACGGGACTGGAAAGTCCTTTATATCTCGCGCTTTTCGGTATTTGGATTTGGCAAGACAGGATGAAGGTATTACTGATGCTGCTGAAATGTTAGTTTCTGACGAATCTAATGACGGCACAGGAGTATTCTCGTTTTCTCAAGATGGGGGCGATGTCCTTGGTAAACTAGAACTTGCAAAAAAAGAAAATACTGTTTTGCAGATTAGAACCGACACACGATTCCATGTTTTTTCTGAAGATTTTGTTGATGCTGAGCTTAGAGTACCTAAATACAAAATGGGTGGAGAGATTGATAATAAGATTTCTGTCGACAGCGAAAATATTAAGATAAAGGCAGCGGAGGCAGATCTAAAGGAAGCTCAAAAGAAAGTAGATGATAAAAAAAAATCACTTGAAGATACATTCAATCACGAAAACAAGAATAAGCTCACTCCACTAAAGATTAATGGAAGGCTAGCGGAATACAAAGACCTTAGCGTTGATAATCTGCTTGAGGAATTTAGTCAAAAGCCTGATTTGCCAGAACCATCCTTGACTGGCATCCAAAAGGATCTTGAGACCCTTAAAGATATTCCTGATGATCTAGAATATCCCGAAACTTTAGATCCGATCGATAATAATGATTTTAACTTAGAATCGCTTGAAGCCTCCCTTCATAAAATTACTTCTCCGTCACAGGTTGCCGAAAAAATAAAGGAGGATATCGATGCCAATCACCAGTTTTATAAAACTGGTGTTGAGATCATCAAGGGTGATCGTCTTACGGAATGTCCGCTATGCAAGCAAGGCATTACAAGCGCTGATCCCAAGGCAGTAATTGACACTTATATAGCTTACTTTAAAGATGATGAAGAAAAACATAAAAGTGATCTTAGGGAGTTGTCTGAAAAGCTCGACCTGAGAAAGACTGAATTGAATAAGACTGAAAAACAGCTTCTATCGCAAAGAGACAAATATGATGCCTTGAAGAGCTATTTTCCGTCCAGAAAAGATACAAAAATCGATACAGGACAAACAGCCATCAAAAATATAGAAGACGCAATTGAACTTCTCAAGGTAGCCATTGAGAAAAAAGCAGAGACATTGCATGAGCCGGATTCGCTACCAAGCGGCAATCTTACGTCCCACATTGGTGAGATAAATAAGATTATCAGAGGTAACAACGCAAAAGTCTTTAAGCTTAAAGAGGTTGTTAGAAAAAGAGATGATGAGCGAATAAAGCTACAGCGCAGCGCCTGCACGGCTTTTAAACAGGAGTTTGCTTATTCTAACTGGCAGGATATAGATGCTTTGAGACAGCATGAGAAAGAATCCAAAAGTAAGAAGGTTAAATTAAAAGATCTTGAGGAATCAAGCCCTTCGACAGATGCGCGCGATCGCGTTGCAGAAACTTTTAAGTTGTTACTTAAGGAGTTTTTTAAGGACAAATATAAGTTTGAAGAAAAAGAATTTGTTCTCAAGCGCGGTAAATATGATATGAGCAGAGGCGTCCGTCACACGTTGAGTGACGGGGAGAAAACAGCTATTGCGTTTTGCTACTTCATAGCCTGTATTCATCGAAAGGTAACCTCAGACAAGGACTACAAGGAATTATTTCTTGTCTTAGATGACCCGGTAACGTCAATGTCTTACGATTTTGTATTCTCTATTGCTCAAACACTTAAAAATCTGAGTATTTCCAATAAAGGAGAGATTTCAATAAACCCTAGCAAGATTAGTGACAATAGTGACAATAGTGGCAATAAACGGCCGAAGCTGCTGATTCTTACCCACAACAACTATTTTTTTAATATCTTACATTCCAATAATGTGGTCAAAAAAGACGCAACCTTCTATCTTTCCTGTAGTGGCCAAGAACACAAACTTAAGTCTTCTGCTAGTTATTTGGCCCCGTTCGCGCAACAGCTTGAGCATGTATACAATGTTTCAAAAGATAAGCAAAATTCAGACTATAGTACCGGTAATGCGATCCGTTCTGTTTTAGAAGCTGTTGGGCGTTTTTGTTATCCGGATAAATCGAAGAGTTTAAATAGTTTTCTTCAATTCCTCTCAAAGATAAACCCTACTTTCACCTTCAAAAGCGCACTGATCAACTCCCTATCTCACGGCACATATGAAGAGGAAACTTCACCTCCCGATGATTTAAAGCTAGCTTGCGAGGAGACAATCAAGGTTGTCAAGCAGTTTGCCCCAGGGCAGATTGAGGTCTTAGAAAAACCTGAAAATAAGGAAAAAAGCATAGCATGACAACAACTATAAAATCATTTATTTCATTCATTTAATAGTTTTCACCAGTCTATTCTTGGTGGGTTATGTGAATAATCCTCAACTTACTGACGATAGAAACTCACAACTAATTCGCTAGACGGGATGGAATTAAGAGAGATTCTATCTGGTTTAATAATATTATTTGTGTTGTTTTGGTACGTAAGGTTTGCGATATACTTATTTCGCAAGGTTGGGCACAATTATCATATAATGAAGAACTTTCATTTAGCTCCTAGAGTACTACTAGAACTCCAAAGATTCGAGTTAGAACTCCAAAGCTTGCAGTCTCGTGAGTATGACTCACCTAAAGAGATTGTTTTTCCAAGTATAATTTCCCTACTTCAAGATACTGGTTTCACAATTAGTAACGCTGATATACAAACAGGTTTGATTTATGCAGAAGGTTCACTAATAAGCGATGCTGGATTAAAGTTTTGGCTCCGCATCACCAAAGTAACTCACCTTAGAGCGACTGCATTTGTCGAGCAGATTGGCGATAAAACAAGAGCAAGACTAAATTTTGTTGAGGTGAACCAAACTTCTTCACGTTATGGACACACTGATAGGCAAGACACGGTCCTGTCTAATGCTGAACTGTATCAGAACGCTTTTGAGAAAATAGAGAACGCTATTGTTATCCGAAGTCAAAAGTAAAAATCGCTATAGGTAAAAGAGGCTGAAAAGCAGTGACGCGCGTCAATTTTTAAAGGTGTTTAGGGGCGCGGATGCGGTAGTCAGCCACAACCACGGCCACAACCCAAATATCTTTGCTGCCCTCAAATTGGGGGCTGTCGTGATAGTTATTCTCTGGAATGAGTATGGGGGTTTGGTGTTTTGGGTCGGTCGACCTTGGCCATAGCCATATTTTGCCATCATCGCTTTTGCGGTACTCTTTGACTGTCGCCTCAACTTTATTTTCTTTCCAGCGTTGCACAATAACGTGGTCACCTTCATTTAAGGGGCTGCCGTAATCGTGGATTGATACACAAACAAGAATCGTCCCTTCTGGATATTCTATGTTCATGGATTGCCCTTTGACGCGGAGCCCAAAAAAGGATTTATGTGCAGTTGGACGCGGCAGGGAGGTTTTTTGCCAGTCGTCATGATGCCACTCCATTGCTTCTAACCATTGGCCCGCCTGCACAACACCACGAATATACAGCGAAATTATTAGAGAATTTATAACCTCACAGTTTTGAGAAGCTTTTAAGAGGTACCTTAAATTTTGCTGTGTTTTTTTTGGAGCCAGGGATTGATTTTCAAGATGGAGGCGAACAGCCTCTTCCACTTTTGTTAAAGTTTTCAGGCTAATAGTGTGCTTAACGGGCTGATAGAGGAACCTGCTTAGAGTTGACGCGGCAAGACCCGCATTTAGCGCTAATCGTGATGGCGACCAGCCTGTTATTTCCAAGGCCTTGATGATTCTCTGGCGGATTTGTTCCTGCATATTTTCGCTTGATTTATTAGTCATGGTGTAATTTCGCATAATTTGCCCTTAGGTGTCATATGAATTTAAACGAATGGCTTAAAAAAGAGGGCCAAACTAAACGTTGGTTTGCTAAGAAAATTGATGTTGCGGAATCAACTGTTCATAGGGTTCTCAAAAATAAATGGTCCTTTACTCATGAGATTATCGAAAGGGTTATCATCGCAACTCAGGGTGAAGTGAGGCCTGATAGCTTTTTTAATATTGATGAATTGGTGGGAAAAATTAAAGAGACGACTTAACATTTTTCTTTATTTCCTCCCCAAGTTTTTTTGCTCGGTCATAGTGATTAACGGTGTGTTTGATCTGTTTTTGGTAGGGCGTATTGGTGGCATATAGTTTCTTTCTACATCTTTTTGCCAAGATATCTAATGTTGCTATCTGATCTTTCATACCTTTAAACTAGCTTAAAATAAGCAAGTTTTCATTACTTCACTCACAGGTTTTTGCGTATCAGATAAAACAGAGATTCATTTTAATTTGTAAGGTAGAGCTCTCATGACAGAAAAAAGACTCTTTTCGAAAAATGTTTATTCTCAATTAAAGGCCAGTTTTAAAGAGCTGGTCAAGAAAGCTGGTGGTCAACAAGCAGCAGGCAGTTTAACCCGCGTGGATCATCAACGCATTAGTCAATACGCACTTCCCCACATAGAAACTCAACCGCCAATTGAGGCCATTAGCAGTGGTTAAGGATATTACTGCTGAAGAATCAAAAAAATTAAATTTGCGCCGTAAGGTGCGCGAAGCAATGGCGGCTTTACCCCAGTTTGATGAGGCGCTTGCGTCTTTAGACAGGGGAGAGATATAAATGACAAGTATTGCTCCGCAGCCCCTACATTGGTTGAGATATATTTAAAAAAACGCCGTATTGACCCATTACCTTCTGGGGTTATAGAAAACCTGAGATACCATCCAGCACTTTATCATAGAAGAATCAGGCACGGCACCTGCCTGCTATGGTTGCAGCTCTGCAAAACAGTAAGGCCCGTATTACAGGAATTCATCGTACTTTTTTGCTCCATAATGACTTAGATAAGGTGCGCGGCTCTGCCATCCGTTTGCAAGCAGCTAAAGAGACTTTATGTATAGCCGAGGGGATTGAAACCGCCTTATCAATTATGGTGGCGACTGGCCTGCCGGCGTGGGCTGCTGGAAGTTTGGGGAGTATGGCTTTAATTGAGGTGCACCCCATAAGTCAAGGGTGTCGTGCTTTGTGTTGATGCTGATTAAAATTGCCCGTTGTGGCCATAGTGTGCCGATTCTTCAGGGCGGCACTGTACGTGTCATTCGCGATAGTCTGCAAAGCTTGCCCGTTTCTATGTTTTGTTCAAGGAATATTGTGCGGGCATCATTTAATATATCTTACATTATGCCCTCTGATGATACCGCAGATGCGGTCATTGTTGAGTACTTTAATCATCGCACATGGAGACCAGATCAAGTTACATGTAAACTTGAATCTTCCCAAGAAGAAAAGCCAGCGGTTGTAAGTTTGTTTGGATGCACCAGTGCCCCTCATGCCCAACGTGAGGGGAACTATATCGTTGCTGATAATTGTTACCGCCGCAAGATTGTCACGTTTCGCACAGAACTTGACGGTATGATTCCTACCTACGGTGACCTCTCCTGTCACCCATGTGATATGCTCTTTTATATTGATCCGCCATACTATGGGTGTGAAGATGATTACGGCGTGAATATGTTTGATCGCGACCAGTTTGCCATTATGGCAAAAATATTAGCAGGGGTATCTGGGCGTTTTATTTTATCTAAAAAACGATCATCCCACTATACGGCAATTGTTCAGTCAATTTAATTTAGTACCCCTGAGCGTTAAATATAGTATGGGCAATACTAACCGTAATAAAGCCATTGGCGAGCTTGCTGTAACGAATATTCAAGGCTTGCTGTAACGTAAGCTCTCGCTTGAGAGTTTTAATTAATCTGTGACCGTTCTTCAATACTGAAGAACGGTTTTTTTTATACAAAAATTGAGGCGTCCAATGTTTGAACATATACCTGAAGAGATTAAACAAACCGTCATTGGCATTGTTGGGCTTTTGCCCACTGCAGTATTGGGAAGCGCCGTAAGTTTTGGTCATGGGATTTGTTAATTGAACTTCCTATGGCGGTTTTTTGCGCGATTATCGGCGGCGGGTTAGCTGCCTATTTACAACTTGATTTAACCGCAACCAATGCTGTTGTCGGCCTTGCCAGTTGGATTGGGCTTTGAGGACTTGAAATTATTATTATGCGTGTGCTTGAGGGAAGCAGCTGCGCTCCCAAAAAATAACTTTATAACTATACAGAGGAATA
This sequence comes from Alphaproteobacteria bacterium, assembly GCA_965218375.1. Taxonomy (GTDB): domain Bacteria; phylum Pseudomonadota; class Alphaproteobacteria. The sequence continues at coordinate 1,371,243 of OZ244618.1, read as the reverse complement.
GTGACCAATGGATATTGAAGCATTAAAATTCGAACTCGTATTAGATGAGGGTTTGGAAACAAAGCCGTACACCTGCAGCGCAGGGAAAATAACAATCGGCGTTGGCCGTAATCTTGAAGATTTGGGCATATCAGATGATGAAGCTGAATACTTGCTTGATAATGATATTGAAAGAGTTTTTGAGGAGCTGGATACTAATATAGCTTGGTGGCGCACCTTGCCAGAACCGCGCGCGCGCCTTGATGAATATGTGTTTTAATTTAGGGTGGCCGCGCCTCTCCAGTTTTAAAAAGATGCTGGCCGCCTTGCAAGTTAAAGACTATGAAACAGCAGCCCGTGAGGCTCTTAATGTCAGGTGGGCTCAACAGGTCGGGGGGCGGGCGCAGCGCATCGCTCATATGATTAAGGCGAAACTCGTGCTGCAGCCCCTGCTTGCCCAAATAGAACTTAATAAGATTGAGGCGGCGCATCGCTTGATATTCGTTGCAGGGTGGCGCCCGTTTATTGGGTGGGTGTGCGGTTTTGCCCTACTGTGGCATTTTGTGCTCTATGACCTGCTCAGCTGGATCTCTCTTAATACCATATCAGCTGATGTTAAACTGCCTGAACTTGTGGGGACTGACGCACTTATCTCTATCGTTATTGCCCTGCTTGGTCTTGGGGGCATGCGTTCTCTAGAGAAGCTGAGCGGGCAGGCAAAGTAATCCCCCCCCCCTTAAGAAGTGCCCCTGCCCCCTTTCTCTGGTATGGTTAATGAGATCTTAAACCATAACGTAAGGGTAGTATTATGAGGGAATATATAAAAGATGGAGTTCTTGAAGGTGATGACGCTATAGCGCTTTGGCTGTTGGGGAAAGATAAGTGGAACGAGTGTGTTGAGGAAAACCCAGATGCACGTGTTGATTTTAGTGAGGAGAATTTTGACCAGTACCGTGCTCGTCCAGGTAGCACAATTTCTTTTGAAGGCTTTAAATTCCCCAATGGTGTCTCTTTTAATCGTGCCACATTCGGTGATGGCGGTGTCAATTTTATAGGTGCCAAATTCGGAAATGGGAATGTCTCTTTTAATGGTGCCACATTCGGAAATGGGGGTGTCTATTTTATAAAAGCCACATTCGGGGATGGCTGTGTCTATTTTATGGATGTCGATTTCGGGGATGGCAATGTCGACTTTAGCGGTGCCACATTCGGGGATGACTATGTCTCTTTTAGGGAGGCCATATTTGGGAAGGGCGATGTCTCTTTTAACCATGCAACATTCGGAGATGGCGATGTCATTTTTACGCGTGCAACATTCAGGGATGGTACTGTCTCTTTTACTGGTGCCACATTCGGGGATGGCTATGTCTCTTTTAAGGAAGCCACATTCGGTAATGGCGATATCGTTTTTAGGCTTGCAGCATTCGGGGATGCTACTGTCACTTTTAGTGGTGCCAGATTCGGGAAGGGTGATGTTGTCTTTGATTATGCGAAATGTGGTGGTGTGTTTGATTTTATGCCACTAGCGGCTTATCAAGTTAAAGATTTATCTTTTTATGGTTGTAGATTTAAAGGCGTGATGAACCTGCGGGGCACATATACTTGCGTACCTGATTTGCGTAATACCATTACATCAAGTCATGTGGATTTATCGACATTGAAAATAGACAAAGAGTATAAGAAACTAGTGTTGCAAAGAGTTAATTATCTTGTAGATACTCTTACAGAGAAATGGGTAAAGAAATTAAAAGGTATACTTAATGACCGAGTTACGAAAGAATACGCGGAAAAGAACACACGGATTAAAACAGAAATAAAAGCAGAATTTCCCGAAAAAAAATGGGAAATATCTGTAAAGAAATGGAATGAAGAACTTGAAAAAAGTCTGAAGACAGATCCTGAAACTTTGCCACCACTCGAAACATTGAAAAACAAATATAAAGAGAAAATTAGAAGAGAGAGTATAGAACAAGTTGCAGCACAGTTCTGCCGATTAAAAGAGCTGGCGGAACAAAACCGCGCCCATGATAAAGCTTTTGATTTTTTTGCGGATGAGTGTCAGGTGAAGCGCGGAAATCAAAATAAAGCCCGCGTTTGGTTGGATAAGGCCTATGCGGGCGCTTGTCGTCACGGCCGTTCTATTAGGAGGCCTTTTGGCTGGCTTGTGGGCAGCTGGTTTGTTTTTAGTGGGATTTATTACTACATGTCGCATCCATCAAGTTTTAAATCATGCTTTAAATTTAAGAATGTAAGTCCTGAATGTGGTGATGCGGTTTTGCTTACTATAATGAACTCCGTTCCATTCCTAGGATTCACACGACATGGGTATAACAATATTTTTTGTAAGCTTTTCGGTTCAGATCCAAGTTTATGGGTATACATGACTATAGGCTCACAAAGCTTGATCGCTTTTATCTTATTATTCTTAATCGGTCTTGGTATCCGCAACCGCTTCCGCATCTAAACCGCACGTGGGGGGTATGGGCTCATTTGAGAAGATCAGCGGGCGAGCAATGTACCCCCCCCCATTAAAAGTGCCCCTACCCCCTTTCTCTGGTATGGTTAATGAGGTCTTAAACCATAACGTAAGGGCAGTATTATGACGGCATATATAGAAGATGGATTTCTTAAAGGTAAAAAAGCGATAGAGCTTTGGCTGGAGGGGAAAGATGAGTGGAACAAGTGTGTTGAGAAAAACCCAGAGGCACGTGTTGATTTTAGTGAGGTGGAATTCAATAAGATAGATACCATTAACAAAGTCTTCAACGGATACTCAAAGGAACCCCTAAATCACTATATTTCTTTTGAAGGTTTTAAATTCCCTAATGGTGGTGTGAATTTTGAATTGGCCATATTCGGAAATGGCGATATCGATTTTAGAGGTGCCACATTCGGGGATGGTAATGTCAGCTTTATGGATGCCGACTTCGGGTGTGGCAATGTCTCTTTTATGGGTGCCAAATTCGGGAACGGCAATGTATTTTTTACGCGTGCCACATTCGGAGATGGCACTGTCTCTTTTTATGGAGCCACATTCGGAGATGGCCGTGTCGTATTTGATGGTGCAAAATGTGATGGTCTGTTTGATTTTAGGCCAAAAGGGATAGAGAAAATTAAAGATTTATCATTTTACGCTTGTACGTTTAAAGGCGTGATGGTGCTGCATGGCACATATAATTGCGTGCCTGATTTGCGGAATACCATTACATCTAGTCATGTGGATTTGTCAGATTTGAAGATAAATAAAGAGTCTAAAAAACTCTTGAAAGAACGGTCAAGATTAAAAGCAATAAATTTTGTAGAAAAATTGATGGGAAGGCAGTTATTAGAAAGGGAAAAAAGTATTTTAGAAAAATTCATAGATGATAATAAAGGCAAACAGAGAGAAAAAATCAAAGAACAATCAAATATAATACTTACACAAGGAATTACATACTTTTTTTTAAGAAAAGGTATCAACGAAACACTAACAAAAAATACTCCTGAGTTCATGGAAGATATGCATGAAATATATTTTGAGGAATTCTATAATCTATCTTTAAAACCAAATCAAGAAACGTCCGCACAATTCTGCCGATTAAAAGAGCTGGCGGAACAAAATCGCGCCCATGATCGCGCCCTTGATTTTTTTGCGGAGGAGTGTCGGATGAATCGTAATTGGGAGGTTTTAAGTTGGCTGCGGCGTGTACCCAGTTGGTTGTGGGGTGGACTCTGCTGGCTGTGGGGTGTAGTACCCAGTTGGCTGCGGCGTGTACCCAGTTTTCTGTGGGGTGGACTCTGCTGGCTGTGGGGTGTCGTACCCAGTTGGCTGCGGCGTGTACCCAGTTTGCTGTGGGGTGGACTCTGTTGGCTGCGGCGTATGTTGCTTAAGCTTCCTGATTTTTTACGTAGTTGTTTAGACGTGTTATATTGCCTCTTTTGCCGTCATGGCCGTTCTATTGGGCGACCTGTTTTGGGGCTGGTGCTTAGTTGGCTGGTCTTTAGTTGGGTTTATGCCTCTGTATTACCTTGGTTACGTCCTGTAATATGTTCTGAGTATTCCTATGTCCATGGGTATGAATATCCAAAATTTTCGGATGCGTTTCTTCTTAATATATTTAACTCCGTTCCATTTTTGGGCTTTACGCGACATGGATATAAAGATGTTTTTGAAGATGTCTTTGGTTCAGATCCAATTCTTTTGGACTATATAGCTATAGGCCTACAAAGCTTGACCGCCTTTATCTTTTTATTCTTAATCGGTCTTGGTATCCGCAACCGCTTCCGCATCTAAACCGCACGTGGGGGCATGCGTTCGTTTGAGAAAATCAGCGGGCGGACGAAGTAATCCCCCCCCATTAAGAAGTGCCCCTGCCCCCTTTCTCTGGTATGGTTAATGAGATCTTAAACCATAACGTAAGGGTAGTATTATGACGGAAGATACAGGAAAAGGACCTCTTGAAGGTGATAACGCTATAGCGCTTTGGCTGTTGGGGAAAGATAAGTGGAACAAGTGTGTTGAGGAAAACCCAGAGGCACGTGTTGATTTTAGTGGAAAGGACTTTAGCAAGTACCGTAATAAAGTGCCATATGGCATGATTTCTTTTGAGGATTTTAAATTCCCTAATGGCGGTGTCTCTTTCATGAATGCCATATTTGGTGATGACGGTGTCTCTTTTTATAAGACCAGATTCGGGGATGGCGATGTCGATTTTAGAGGTGCCAAATTCGGGGATGGCGGTGTCTCTTTTAGGCGTGCCATATTTGGTGACGGTAAGGTCGATTTTTATAGTACCAGATTCATAAATTGTGTCGTCAGATTTGACAATGCAAAGTTTGGTGATGGTGAGGTTAATTTTTATAATGTCAACTTCCCTCACATTGCTTCTTTTGAAGAAACTGAATTTGGGGATGGTGGTGTATCTTTTGAAGGTACAACATTCAATTGTCATGCTGAGTTTAGTGATGTTATATTTGGAAAAGGCGATGCTAATTTTCTCGTAGCTAAATTTAATGACAGTGTCGACTTTAGGGGCGCTAAATTTAGTGGGAAGGCTAATTTTAATTGCGCTAAATTTTGGGGTAAAAAAGTCTCTTTTTGTAATGTCAGATTCGGGGATGTCGATTTTAGGGAGGCGACATTCGGGGGTTGCGATGTCTTTTTTAATGATGCTAAATTCGGGAATGGCGATGTCTTTTTTAATGATGCTAAATTCGGGGATAGCAATGTCTCTTTTAATAGTGCCGAGTTCGAGGGTAGCGATGTCTTTTTTGGAAACTCTACCTTTGGAAATAGCATAGTCGATTTTTCATATGCGAAATGTGGTGGTCAATTTTATTTTAGTCCAAGAATAAGCATACAGATTACACTTCTCAGTTTTTATGCATGTACATTTAAAGGCGTGATGATCCTGAAAGGCACTTATAACTGCGTTCCTGATTTGCGGAATACCATTACATCTAGTCATGTGGATTTGTCAGGTTTGAAAGTAGACGAAGGGTATAAAAAACTAGTGGTGCAAAAAATTAATGGTGATGTGGGTCCAATTACAAATGAATGGGTAGGTCAATTAAACGATATATTTGATGACCCCTTAAATATAGAATCCGCGGAAAAGATCACAAGGATTAAAACAGAAATAAAAGCAGCATTTCCCGAAAAAAAATGGGAAACATCTATAAAGCAATGGAATGAAAAACTTGAAATAAGTCTGAAGAAAGATCCTAAAACTTTGTTACTACCCAAAAAACTGATAAACAAATATAAAGAGAAAGTTAAAACAGGGTATATAAAAGAAGTTGTTGCGCAATTCTGCCGATTAAAAGAGCTGGCGGAACAAAATCGCGCCCATGATCGCGCCCTTGATTTTTTTGCGGATGAGTGTCGGATGAATCGTAATTGGGAGTTTTTTAGCTGGATGAGCCGTGTGCTCAGCTGGCTGCCGCGTGTACCCAGTTGGATGCGGGGTCTGTTGCTTAAGCTTAATGATTTTTTTCGCAGTCTCTTAGATGGTGTCTATGCGCTTACTTGCCGTCACGGCCGTTCTATTGGGCGACCTGTTTTGGGGCTGGTGCTTAGTTGGGTGTTCTTTAGTTGGGTTTATTCCTCTGTATTACCTTGGTTACGTCCTGTAATATGTTCTGAGTATTCCTATGTCCATGGGTATGAATATCCAAAATTTTCGGATGCGTTTCTTCTTAATATATTTAACTCCGTTCCATTTTTGGGCTTTACCCGATATCGCTATGAGAAAATTTTTGAAGGTGTCTTTGGTTTAAATCCAAGTCTCTGGGACTATATGACTATAGGCCTGCAAAGCTTGACCGCCTTTATCTTTTTATTCTTAATCGGTCTTGGTATCCGCAACCGCTTCCGCATCTAGGGTGTGGGATAAAAAGGTTCTGAGCCCCTAGTATAACTCCACATTAATTTTAAGAAAATAAATCTGTCATCAACAGGCGATTTTATCGTCTTTTGGTGCTGTATTCACTTGCTATACTGTTGAATGGAAGCACTACTATTAGTATAAAATAATTATTAAAAACAATGGGTTATAAAAATTTATAAACTATTTTACACACCTAAGATTGAATATTTCGATCATCATGAATGTACCGATCTTGAGGTAGAGTTATTACTTGATACATTTGAACCTGTAATAAAAAGAATGGCGACGACTTTAGCGCGTAAAGCTTGATATCAATTGAAAGATTTCCATCAAGCTAAACAAAAAGGCATTGACCCCTTTACGCTTATAGTCGAGCGCAAAGAAGTCCTTGGGCAAGAGCAATGGCATGGCGTTTTTGAATACAACAATAAACAACTTACAGTTATAGGAACCCTTGAGAAGTAAAGGGGCTCCCCTGCTTGGTCTTGGGGGGTGCGCTGTCTTAAGAAGCTGGGCGGGCGGGCAAAGAAATTGACCAATATTCAGGTGTTGATTTTACTGGGGTGGAATTCAATAAGATAGACACCACTAAAAAAGACTTCAAAGAATACTCAGATAAAATCCTAAATCGCGGTATTTCTTTTAACGGTTTTAAATTCCCCAATGCTGTTGTGAGTTTTGGATTTGCCAAATTCGGAAAAGGCAATGTCTATTTTTATGATGTGGTATTCGGTGATGGCGCTGTCGTATTTAATTATGTGAAATGTAATGGTCTGTTTGATTTTATGCCACTGGCGGCTTATCAAGTTAAATAGTTATCCTTTTACGGTTGTACATTTAAAGGCGTGATGATTCTCGAGGGCAAATATACCTGCGTTCCTGATTTGCGGAATACCATTACATCAAGTCATTTAGATTTGTTAGGTTTGAAGATAGGTAAAGAGTATAAAAAACTATTGTCGCCAAAAATTAATGATGAGGTAGATAAAGTTACAGAGAAATGGGTAGAAAAATTAAACAATATATTTGATGACCCCTTAAAGATAGAAGACGCGGAAAAGATCATAAGGGTTGAAACACAAATAAAAGCAGCATTTCCCGAAAAAAAATGGGGAATATCTGTAAAGCAATGGAATCAAGAAGTTAAAATAAGTCTGGAGAAAGATCCTAAAACTTTGTTAGTACCCGAAACATTGATAAACAAATATAAAGAGAAAGTTAAAACAGAGAGCATAGAAGAAGTTGCTGCGCAATTCTGCCGATTAAAAGAGCTGGCGGAACAAAACCGCGCCCATGATAAAGCTCTTGATTTTTTTGCGGATGAGTGTCGGGTGGAGCGCAGTTGGGTATAACCGCCTAACTTCACTGCAAGTTATTGCGTTATTTATTAAATTATTACACAGCACCTGGCAGCCTACAAGTTAGCCCACAAAGTCATTTAATGAGAATGCGAGAGATGCTCAATTCTTTCCGAACCCGATGGGTGTGTGGACAACCAGCCACTATCCATTTGCTCAATACAAAGTTGAACGTTTTGAACAGCGATTTCTGAACAATAATGTTCAGTGAGTTTCTTGATGGCATTCGCAAATATTGATTTTTTAAACCCAGCTTTGTGAAGATATTGCTGAGCAAGCAAGTCAGCCTGTTTTTCGAAGCCTCTGCTATTTTTATTTGCCCACAAGTTTATACCTACCACAGAAGCTTCTTCTAATAATGTATCATCCGAACCCAAAACTACGGAGGCAATAGCACCTACACCAACAACCTCAATTATTTCCTGCAATGAATGCCTTTCTTGTATGTGTGCAAACTCATGGGCGACGATACTCAATATCAATTCGTCGCGCTGAAGCAATATAACTAAATCATCCGTGATAACAATTGGCCCGCCAGAAAAAGCTAAAGCATTAGCACCAATCAAAACTGAATCATGAAATATTATCTGGGGGCTCTCAAACCCATTTTTTCTTGCTAAATCAGTAGCTTTTTCTCTCAGCCTCTCAATTCTTGAACGGGACAAATCACTCTTTTCGAAAAAAACCTTACTCATTGCATTATAGGTATTTTTTCCAATTTCCTGCTCCCAGGTTGTTGGAAAAACGTTAACCAAAAATGGTATGGTAAGATTGAGTGAGAAACGAAATAAAAAAATGAAAAGAACTAAAACAACGGAAAGAAATACAGCTTTTGATAATGAAAATTTTTCAAGCCACTTTATACTTCTAGATAAATTATTAGAGATAAACTTCTCTTGCTCGCTCGATAATGAACTCTCTAGAGCAAATAAAAAACCGTTATCTAGATAAATATCTTTGCTATTTTGAATTGATTGAATGTTTATATTGCTGCAAACGACGTTTCCTTTTGAATAAATCGTTGCAGATTTAGATGTTAGCTCTATTTCGCCAGGAGCTTCTTTCGCTGTCATAGCTGCAAAGAAAACACCAGAAAAGCGCATTTTAGATTGCAAACTCTATACCTTCCAAATCTGAAACAGCCTCCCCGAGCGATGACCTTGTGGTATTCATTTCATCGATGAATTTATTAATATCGTCAATCGCGGTTATAAAAGTCATAGCAGACAAATATTTATACATTCGTACTTTTGCCCACGGAAGCAAAAGTCCCAAAGACAGGAGTGTAAGAAAAAGGTTTGATAAAGAAATCCAAACGAATTTAAAAGGGTTAATTTGGGAATCAAAAGTCAGAGAGCTTCCTAGAGTTAACGACTTCATCACCAAATTTCTACATAGCACAGCGTAAATGAATACTCCTAAAAATATAGAACCATACCCCAGCAGAGGCACAACTCCCCATATAGTAGAGTTCCCAAACATGCCCACGCCACTTAACTCTGTTGAAATTATCAATATGGTAAAAGCAACACAACCAAGAACTATTGTGGGGATTATGGCGCCAATTAAAAATGCAAAATAAAGTTGTCTAATTTTTGGTGTAGCGCTGAAACGCGTTGTTCCATATGAATGTGAGCCTGCAAAATATGAGTAGTAATATTTTGAAATCATTGGTGTCAGCAGACCTAATGTTAATAAACCAACTAGCGGAGCAATTACCAAGAACCACATAGTTTTCCAATATGTCCCATGCCAATTGAAACGAATGTTTCTAAATGAAGTCATTCGAGCTGAAAATTTTAAAGAACTATTTAGTATCCAAGGTAGCAAAATAATTAAAATAGGCGCTGCCGAGACGGCAAAAAGTGGCTCTACCGTTGACATTACATTAACCAACACCAAAACGATAAAGGCAATTAATCGACCTTTAAATATTTGACCGCCAGTGGCGTGATACCCAAAACCTGCATCGAAAATTCTAGTATTGTTTTTAAAATAAGTTTCGCGCCTAACCTTTGCCCAGGCACTGTAAACTCCCAACGTAATAATTGTTAAAATCAAATTTACAATCCAAATCCCGAAGTATTCTCTCGAAGTTCCTGAAAACTTTACATCAACGGGGTCTATTAAGGCCTCACTCATTTTTACTCACATTTCTTTAACGTTAATTTGATTTCCCCCAGAAACGGCCAGATTAAATGAAGGTTCTTGTCTTTTTTGCATATCAAACCGACCACAATCAGCTTAAATTCCCAAATGCTACCATGAGGTTACATGTTCAGTCAAATCAAAATCATTAAGATACTTTTCGTTATTATTTTATCCCTATTTGGTATCAATTTGCAGGGCCATTTGTAGCCCCCACAAATGAGACCACTCTTTATCTTAACCGTTTGAGCATCGCATCATTGCACCCATTGCATCTTGGAAACCTCGCTGTTCCCGTTTCTCGGCTAACCAATTGTCGACTTCAGGTCTGTAGAAGAATGTCCGCCCCTCAATTACAAATGGTGCAGGAAACTTATCTGCGTTAACCCAACGAACTATTGTGCTTTCACTCACACCACCCATGCGAGCAGCTTCTTTTTTGGAGATGTTATTTGAGTAAGGCATTACCGCCCTCCTTTTCGTTGGCTCCGCACAGTGGAGACGATTGGACAGGCGACTGCCTAAAACTATATATTGTGCAGTTGCACTTTAAAATTATACTAAAATGAAATTTAGTGAGCAATCATGCTCCGCTGTTCTATGTCTCTGGTAGCGAACTGAGCATAATCTTCCATCATCTCTCTTCGCTTATCAATCAGTTTAGAACGCATATATGCACCTTTTATTTATCTTAATCTTGGCTATGTGCTAGGGCAATCTCAGCTAGATTCTGGTCTTGCTCACCTTACTTCGCTGGTTCTAGCAGCGGTTAAAATCGTAAATTGAAGCGCATAGGCGCTGATTGTATCAAATTGTTGAAGGTTTGAATAAAACCAAGGCAGTCTGTTGTAGGGTAAACTTTCGTGGTGGTCTATTAATCGCTTTCTTGAGAGAACAGTATCAAGGTTATGTTCCCATTCGGCTGGGTTAAATTCGCTATACCGCCCCTTTGTCTTCGCATAAGCAAATATTGCTCTCATTCGTTGTCTTACTCGCCACAGTGTCTCAGTAAGTTCGTTCCATTTAGGCTCAAACACTTCAAGAACGTCCGCTCTTGTAATCTCCGCTAATGGTTTTTTGTCTAAAATGGGGTAGTGCCCTCATCCTTTGGGTTGGGGCGGAGAGTAAAAAAAACAGGTTATCCCAGATTTGACCTTTCAAAGGCTCAACATTTTGCATTATGATGGAGGCGTCATGTTAAAACAGAAAAAAACATTATTTAGGCGTCAGAAACTTCTTTTAGCGTTGCTTCAAGAGTTTGGTGGGTGCTTGTCGAATATAGACTTACAAAAGTATTTATTTTTATTCACTAAAACTTGTGAGCAAGAAAAAAGTTATGATTTTGTCCCATTTAAATATGGGTGCTTTTCTTTCCAATCATATGCTGATCGTCGCCGTCTGCAAGACGTGGGGGCACTTGTAAGCACGAGTAATAATTGGCAGATCACTTCAGGTGCTGAGGACTATATTTCAGACGTTGATGCCTCAACTCTTAACAAAGTCATGCTTTTTGCTGAAAAGTTCAAAGGCTTAAAGGGTGATAGACTCGTTCATCACATTTATAAAACGTATCCATACTACGCAATAAACAGTGAGATCGCCCCTAAGATTATGAGCCCAGAAGAGCTTAAAAAGATTGAAGAGGCGCGCCCTCAAGAGAGTGACTATACGTTTTTTACAATTGGATACGAAGGGCAATCCTTTGAGAATTATTTAAATCGCCTCATTAAGAATAATATAAAATTATTGTGCGATGTGAGAAAAAATCCGTTAAGCCGTAAATATGGATTCTCAAAGTCCACTCTGCGCGAGACCCTCAATAAACTCGGCATTGAATATATTCATCTCGCTGAGCTTGGTATTGTGTCTGAAAAGCGCCAAGCTCTCAAGTCCCAGAGCGATTATAACAAACTGTTTGATGAATATGAAAAGACAACCTTATCTCAAAATAAAAAGGTACTAGACCAGCTCTTAAGCATTTTCTTAAGGAGGAAGCGCGTTGCCATTACTTGCTTTGAAGCAGAGTCATGTATGTGTCATCGTAGCCGCGTTGCTAAAGCCCTGTCAGAGCTCCCCTTGTGGAAATATAATATCGTACATGTTTGAGGCCTCTCACAATGAAGAAAGAGCGGATTTTAATTGCTGTAAAAACTTATCCCACACTTTCTAAGAAACATACAGAACTTGTATGTACGGCTGGTTTTAGAGAAGATGGATCATGGATCAGATTATATCCTTCGCCTTTTCGTTTCTTGGGAGGAAAAAAGCGTTATGAAAAATATCAATGGATAAAATTAGCAATTGATAAAAATCCTGAAGACATAAGACCAGAGAGTTATCGGCCACGTAATATTGATGATATTACCCTATGTGAGCGCATTTCAACGGTTCGTTGTTGGGAGGAGCGACGCAAATTAATACTTTCAAATAGTCCTATACATACAAACCTTAAGACTATTATTAATGGCGCTAAAAGCAATCAATATTCCTTAGCTATTTTTAAGCCAAAGAAAATCAAAGATATTATTGTCCAGTCAGTAGATAGAGAATGGGAACTGAGTAGAAAAGAAGTTGCTGAAGCTGCATCAAAGCAAGGTTCGTTATTTCAAGAAGATGATAGGTCTGACTTTAAGCTAATGCCTAAACTACCTTACAAATTTTCCTATTGTTTCACAGATGATGAGGATAAAGAAAGTACTCTTATGATAGAAGATTGGGAAATTGGCCAGCTCTATTGGAATTGTCTAGAAAAACATAAAAATGAACAGTTAGCTCTTAATAAAGTTAAGCAAAAATACTTTAATGACTTTGCTCTAACCAAAGATATTTATCTTTTTCTTGGAACCACAAAAAAGTGGCACCAAATAGCACCGAACCCGTACGTTATAATTGGTACTTTTCATCCACCTTATATTGTTCAAGAATCATTATTTAATTAGAAACGTAGTGCCTTATCAAACAAACTTTGTCTTAAGTAAAGATATTGCTTGAGACGTTTAATGGATTGTCACAATCAAGTAACACTCTACCAATATCAAAATACTTACCAATACAATGTCTTTTAGCTTCTATCAGTTTATTAAAAACCTCTGATAGCCAGATTATTCCTATACCTTATGAAAGAATTTATCTTCAGGTAGTTTAATATTAGGTATCCAGAAGGGTTCTCTTTTCCATTTTTCACCAGTCACGTGATACATAGTTAATACTACTCTGTCAGGGAATTCATCACCTAATTTTCTATCGTTAGGTGATAATAAGGTACCTGTGTCTGGACGAATACTTCTTTCTCTTCTGATTATCAATATGGCCTTTTTTTTATCCTTATCTTGTATAGAATCTATACATTCAATAAAGGCTTCACTAGGCCAGTCAGATTTATACTCTGACGTACATAGTTTCACTATTTCTTTTATAAATTCTAAACTAACCTCATGGTATTTATCCTTATCGGATAGCTCTAATAGGGTAACAGTTATCTTTGAAGTATTTCTTTCTGTTGGAAAAGATGGAAAGCGGTTTACGCCCCCAGCAATAATCTCAACCTTATTCTTGTTAACTACTGCCCCCCTTGTAGGAGTAACATTTCTAGGATAAATGAGCCTTAGCTGGTCAGGATTATTATTATTTTTCTCAAGATATTCAATCATAGCATTGTTAGAATTGTTTATTTCTGCAAAAAGTTTGAATAAACTTGGTGGAAGAAATAAGCGAACTAATTGTGAATCTCTATCATACCCAAAAGCCCTACAATGCTGCCAAGATGTATCCGCTTGTGGTATTTTAGACTTTCTACAGTAATAAGTTGTCTGTAAGTTTGGGAATGTTACTCCTCTGCCCAAGGAGTTCCCACCAACTACGATATTGGTACCTTTTTCTAGACCTTCTTTATCAAACTTAGCTTTAGAATTCATAATGCGTATGTCTATTTCTTCGTTTTCTAACATGTTTAATACAAAAGTGCGACATTCTTCAAAATCAATAATATCTGGTTTGGATTGCTGTAAATCCTTCCACTCTTCCAACAGGGTCTCCTTAAATGTCTCATCTTCTTTAATACTGCCTAAGAGGTCATTAAGAGCCTGACCAATGCGTTCAGCTATATTTTGATGATCTTTAGTGCGTACACTTGGATGGACTAAAAAGTTACATGATAAGCGACTTTTATTTATGTGGATATCTGCGGCTGCTATGAGAAAACTAGCTATAGCTTTTTGCATCCCTTCAGGAATATGTAATTCATCTTCTCTTAAGTCTTTTAATTCCTCTTCACTAGTAAATTTAATGGCAAATGGAATCTGGTTTTTTGCGTAAGGTTCGGGAGTTCTATAAAAAAAGTTACCCCCTAAATACCTATCTCCGGGTTTGAAGTAATAAACAAACTGAGGCTTGTGGCCAGAATGCTCTTCTTGCAAGAATAATGCTTGTGGTGTAGCCGTCACTTGTAGGTAAAAACTACTATTAGAGAGTTTTCGTATATCTTTTATCTTTTGGTTTATAGCGCTAGTTTCGTTGTCAGCTTTATTAACTTTTGTATTCAGGCTAGCCGCATCACTTTCATCATCAATAATGAATATTGGTCTACCTTTTAAAAAACTTGATGAGATAAGGTTATTCTTCCATGTGTCCAAAACCTTAACATTCTTCTTCAAAATAAGAATAACTGGTTTTCTCATATCATTACTTAAAAATCTTACATCGTCATGCTCGTCACATACACAAAAAGTATCTAATGAATTAAAAGCTCTAGTTAAAGTCTGTTCTTGTAGGTGTGTATTGTCTGTAGTCAGAATAATAAAAACTTGAAAACCATTGTCTGCTGCATCAGCCAGAATGCCTAACATATGCCCTGTTTTACCACTTTGGACAGCGCCCAACAATAACCCAGATTTATGTGTTTTAAAATCAAATTTCTTTATATGTTGAGAGGAAATATCTTTAACTGTTTCTTTAATAGCTGCAGATATTTTTTCTGAATTTGTCGCGTTGATAAGTTCTATGTATTTTTCAAAATGCATTATTTTATACCTTTTCCATTTTGGCTAAAGTCTAAAAACCATTTATTTGGATCACTTGTAGGTGTCATATCTATACAATAGCGACCATATTTTTTTAGTACTTCTTCAGTAACCTCTTGGTCAACCATAAGAAAACCTGCATTTTCTAGGCGCCCCTTCAACCATTTCCCAAGTATTTTTAGATCTCCAAAAGACCTGAAATTTTTACTATTTGTTCCACTTATTTTACATTTAAATTCATAGTTATCATCTGTGAGAACCGTAATAACACTTTCACTTTCGGGATAACTAGCCTTTGGATACCAACTTAAATCAGTAATTTTTTTTGGTACAATCAGCTCTATTTCGTACCAAGGACGCCTCCTAGTTATTTGAGTTAATTTATTTTCTCTGCCTTTACCAAAGTACGCATTAATATTACTTTTAGGAGTAGTTTCATATGTTTTAATAGGAATTTCTATTTTTTTTTCAATATTTAAATTTTTTTTAAACCAAGTAATATCCTCTTCAGATTTAACTACCTTAACACCTTCTAAACCTTCCATTAAATTATTAGTCGTTTTAAAAGAGTCTATAAGTAAATTTTCTGAAGAAAGATTAGGGGATATTTCACTTAATTTTTTGATAAAGTCAGCTAAGTTGTTATTTAATTTATGGTCATCAATTAAGATATCTACTTCATACTGTCTAATAGATTGATGCGGAAGTATGTTGTTTAGGTTGGAAGAGCCTACAATAGATTTTATATTTCCATTTACATCTTTGAAAGAATAGACTTTGCCATGGTATGGAAAGCTAGTAACTAGTTTCACCCCTCCAAGATCATTTTCTAAAAGAAAGTTGTTCATTTCTTTTGCGGCTGCATATTGCGCATAAGTGAACTTTTCAAAATAGTGCATACCAATAATTAGGTTACAATTTGGCTGACCTTTGTTATGGATCAATTCTACTAAGTAATCTAATGATTTTTCAGAAATGTACCCTATAGCAATATCTAATTGGCTAGAGTTTTTAATTAAATCATTAAAAACGTTGTTAAATATAGGGTTTTCAAACTTTACAGGCTGATAATTAGAAAGCAATAGCGTCATAAGAAAAGCCTTAATGATTATGCAGCATCAGATGCACGAAGGTGCTCAGCATCAAACTTAAGTCTCTCCTTAACAGTCATAAGTTGAAGATTTTCACTTAATCTATATAAATCAACAGAATCGTAATCAGAGGTAAATAGTGGCAGTAAAGACTTAGCCAAAGCATGAACACCTTGAGGAGGAACAGCGTTACCAATTTGACGTCTAACCTCTGTA
This sequence comes from Alphaproteobacteria bacterium, assembly GCA_965218375.1. Lineage (GTDB taxonomy): Bacteria > Pseudomonadota > Alphaproteobacteria. Next base: position 1,355,065 of record OZ244618.1, on the reverse strand, counting down.
TTATTTCCTAAAAAATGAAAATTGTCTGGGAATGATTGTAATCTTGCACGTTCCCTGTTTGTAAGTGGTCTAGGCTCTGGGTAATGATAGCCCCAAGTACCACCTCCACCAGCAGCAATAATTGTTTTTGATGGCTCAGATCTATGAATCCTACGATAAACATGACTAATCATCCCTTTTACGTACAAAGAATGGTTTTTAGGAATATCAGTGAAATTTCCACCTTCTGATATAAGTTTTAACATTTCAATTGTTTTAGGTTTTGGATTCATTCTGTCATTATTAGATACAATTTTTTCAACTCCCTTTAAAGCATCTCCTGCTGTGATATAAGGGGTTCTATTTGGTCCATGAGACGGCTCTGGGTGAACGAAGTCAAAACCGGTATCTATTCTAATGCCAACAATTAATACTCTTTCCCTAAATTGAGGGACTCCATATTTAGCAAAATTATATAGTTGAACTTTTACTAAATAACCTGGCGCTATACTTTCAAAGTCTTTTATGATTGTTTCAATTGCTTTATTCTTATTAGCACTTAAAAGTCCTTTAACATTTTCTGCGACAAAAGCTTTGGGTTTTTTAGCATCTATGAAACGAAGAAAGCTTTTATATAAATTCCCGCGCTCACCATTCAATCCATGGCGTTTCCAGATCATTGAAAAGTCTTGGCAAGGAAAGCCACCAAGAATGATATCGCATTCAGGAATAGAATTATCTGTATATGGATCAATTTGCTCAATATCTCCACAATGCATTACATTCCCAAAGTTGTTCGTAAACGTTTTTGCTGCCCATTCGTTAAAATCATTAGCCCAGATAGTTTCATAACCAGATTGTTCAAAGCCTAAGTCAAGGCCTCCACAGCCAGAGAATAGTGATAACACTTGTGGGGTATGGGTATATTTTTTTAACATTATTTTGGCTTTTTTATTAATTTGAACTCATTAATCAACTTAGTGCTTTTAATGTGTCTCGAATCATTCAATGTAGAATCAAACACTTTACCGTTTAAAACTGGATTTTATAGTGTTTTTTATTTAATTCATAAGTAATAATAAAGAGCTGTAATCGTCAATATTTCCTTTGATTTATTTACCTGATACTGAGTTTATACTACGTTAAAACATAACTGAAACCATGATTCTTATCAAGATAATTCAATTTTCTTTACTTATTATTTGTTTTCTATTCTATATAAAAACCTAATAAATCAATATCAGACAAATAAGCTTATTATATAGTTTCAACCTTTCGGTCATGACTTAGGGTAATTAAAAACCGCCTTAAATTATTGTAGTGTTATTTATAAGTACTTGTCTAAGCCAACTCAATCGAGGAACCTCACCAGGTTTTTGGCGCTTTCGTTGTAGTATGTTTGTAATTGGTTTATGTTGCTGTGCTCGGTAATACGCGCCAGGGGGAGGACTGAGAACTTTTGTGCAAGCCGTGTTATGGCCTCGGCGGGTGTCGTGAAAGTGGAGGTGCTTTAAATGGTGGTTTTATCTCGATACTTCCTAAAACTCCCATCAAGCCGTCTGGGGGTAGTATCAAAACAAAGCTGGTGAACGCGAGGGAGCGCGCGTAAAATCTTAATCGCTTTTCGAGAGAGAGGCACCTCTCGCGGTTCGTGCCATTTTTGGTCTCAAGTAATAATGCAACACGATTTTCAATATCGACATTTTCCCAAGATAATTTACATATCTCCCCTGCTCGCATTCCCGTTTCAATGGCAAATAAAAAGATTAAGGCCACTTTGCTCGGCTCGCCGTTTTTTGTCATCACCTCCACAAGGGTATTGATTTCATCTTGGGTTATTCTGCGGTCTCTGGGTTTTGCCTCAATTTTAGTTTTAAATGATTTTGATTTACGTATGGCTTAGCGGGTAATTTGCGCCTGCCACTTGCCAGAATTTTTAAGTTTTAAGATTGCGACCATGCATCACCTGTATTACGACAAATTGAATCAAGTACAATTCGTAATTTTTTCGTAATACCGGTATAATTTCAAGTGTTTCTATGCGATAAAAACAACAAATAATATACTTAAAAATGAAAAAAAATGTTTATTTACAACGACTTTGATTGTTTCGCAATATTTAAATTGGTGCCCGAAAGAAGACTCGAACTTCCACATCCATAAGGATACTAGCACCTGAAGCTAGCGCGTCTACCAATTCCGCCATCCGGGCTTAAGAAGCATTTTAAAGTTATCACACCCAAAAGTGCAGATAAATAGCTTAATGGATATTGTTTTTATGCTTTATATGAAGTGAAGTCAAGCAAATGACGCGCCATAGGTGAATTTATCGGTATTCTTACTGAACCTAAAGTTTATTTGTCTTGATATAACTGAATCTAAAGTTTATTTGTCTTGATATAAGTCCCAATATTGATTGATAAAAAATCACTTAAACTCTTATACAAAACCTATCCTAAAACTCGGTCAAATAATGTATACTATTTATACACCAAACCATACACGACATCATGGAGAGATTTTACAATGGTAACATCCAATTCTCACACTCTTGAAGGCAAATATATTACAATTATTGGCGGTACTGGCTTTATTGGTCGGTATGTGACCCAGCGCCTCGCCCAAGCAGGAGCAAATATCAGGATTGCGGTACGTGATATTGACTCAGCTAACTTTTTAAGGGTCGCTGGCACAGTGGGGCAAGTTATCCCCATAGCCGTGGATATAAAAAAGCCTCAGTCTCTTATTCCGGCCATTGAGAAGTCCCATGCTGTTGTCAACCTTGTGGGCATTCTTTACCCTTCTGGCTCAAATACTTTTAATGCGGTTCATAAAACAGGGGCTCAAAACGTGGCGCAGGCCGCCCGTGAGGCTGGTGTTGAGCGGCTTATTCATATTTCTGCCATAGGGTGCCACCTCCGTTCTAAGTCTAAGTACGCCAAATCTAAAGCCCTTGGGGAGCAGGCCGTCTTGGAAGAATTTCCCCAAGCGACCATTCTGAAACCAAGTATTGTTTATGGCGCGGAAGACAAGTTCTTTAACCTATTTGCTTCGGTTGTTAGGCTTATCCCTATTCTGCCGCTGATTGGGGGGGGGAAAACACAAATGCAACCTGTCAGCGTTATTGATGTGGCAGAGGCCGTATACCAGTCTATTATCTCTCCTGATGTCCTTGGGAAAACCTATGAGCTTGGCGGGCCTGCTGTCTATACTTTCAAACAAATCATGGAATTTATCTTGAAGGCGACCAATAGATCAGCACTCTTGGTCCCAGCCCCGTGGGCTCTTGCGACGATTAAAGCCTCTTTCCTCCAACTCCTCCCCCGCCCTTTGATTACGGTTGATCAGATTAAGTTGTTAAAAACTGACAATATCGTTAGTAAGGACGCCCTCACGCTTGCCGATTTAGGTATCGATAACCCTCGACACGTGGAAGCAGAGGTCCCCCTTTACCTAGACAGATATGCGCGCAAAGTTAAGGCCTAACCCGTGCCAGGGGTGAAACCTTTTGCGGCTCCATTAGTTTTTATGGTAGCGATTTTTCCATTCTGACTGACCAGAGCAACCTTTCCTTGACACAACGCAATGGCGTCGCGGCCAAATATCTCATAGCGCCACCCAGCCATCACAGGCAAGCTTTGGTAGGCTTCTGACAGCGCAATCTTTTCCAAATCAGCGGAATTGACCAGCAAACAACTCGCGACCCCTTCACTCTCGGACCGTACCCGCAGCAGAACGCGCAACAGGTCAATCAGTGCCCCGTTGGCCTTGGCAGGCATCACAAATTTTTTGCGTACCGCCTCGGGAAGGGTTTCCTCTGGTCGCATGATGCTGGCCTGTATCACCTGATAGAGGGCATTGAAATGTGTCTTAAGATACGAGTTTTTAGTCATCTGACGCATCTTAAGTATATCCTTTTCCTGCTGGGGAGGATGGGCTGCAAGTTGTAACAGAGATTCGTCTTTTATGAGGTGACTTCGGGGAATATTTAATTTCTGCGCCTGCCTCTCGCGCCAATCAGCACAGTCTTGCAGAATGCCCATAAAACGCCGAGACCCACTGCGCACTTTAAGGCGTAAATAGGCCTTATCAGGCACCACTTCATAGGTTTTAGGAGAGGATAAAACCGCCATCTCATCCTCAATCCAAGAAAAACGATTATTCTGATTAATTAAATTAAACAGATACTTATAAACATCCCGTAAATAGGTTACATCCTCAAGGGCATACTTTTTCTGAGGCGGCGTTAGGGGGCGGAAAGACCAATCAAGCAATCGCGTCGACTTGTCAATATGGTGCCCCGTTATGGCATTAACTAAGTTATCGTACCCTATTTGATCCCCATAACCGCAGACCATTGCCGCAACTTGCGTATCAAATAACGGGGTTGGAACACTGCCCATGGCATCATAAAAAATTTGTATGTCCTGGCGCGCCGCATGGAAGACCTTTAGGATACTTTGATTGCGTAACACATCATACAGTGGGGATAAATCAAGCCTCTCTCCCAAGGCATCAATCAGCACCGATAACTCATCGGTCGCCACTTGAATAAGACAGAGTTTAGCGTAATAGGTGCGTTCTCTAATAAACTCGGTATCAATAGCAATATAGGGGCTTTGCTTCAGAGCGACACATAGCTGCTCTAGGGTCTCCTGATCGCTGACGATGATAGGATCAGAAGAATCATAGGACATAAAATCAATAGTATTCACGCGCTCTTAACCCATTTTTGTTACAGATACCATACTAAAATATGTTGATATTTTAATATTTATTACCTTATATCCATAAAAATTACTATCTTCCACTAAATTATGCGCAATTAAAAAATAAATAGTCCCCCCCTTAAAAGGGCGGTAGCTATTTTGAATTAAATATATTGAATAAATGCCAAATATATAATAAACATCTTACTATTCTTAAAGATGGTGCTGGATTCTTTAATAAAATCTATTTTATTTTGATAAACCTGGGCTTGAGTTTTTCTGATCGGTTTATTTTTTGAAAGGTAACTATAAAATGCATGCATTTCGCACTCATAATTGTGGCGCTTTACGCATTGAGAATGTTGACACAGTCGTGCGTTTATCTGGTTGGATCCACTCAAAACGCGATCATGGAAACCTCTTGTTTATTGATTTAAGAGATTACTTTGGCATTACTCAAATTGTAATCAACTCGGACTCGCCTTTTTTTACCCTAGTAGAAGGTCTGCGCGTTGAGAGCGTCATCACAGTGACCGGCCCCGTCATCAAAAGAACCGACGATACCATCAACGATAAAATGCCGACAGGTCAGATTGAACTTAATGTCGAGAATATTACCATACAAAGTAAGGCGAATGTCCTGCCAATTCAAGTCAACACCGATCAAGAATACCCTGAAGACCTCCGCCTAAAGTATCGGTATCTTGACCTGCGACGCCAAGAGCTTCAACAGCGGATTGTGTCTCGGTCCAAAATCATCGCTTCCATTCGTGAACGTATGGTTAAAAGTGGCTTTATGGAGTTTCAAACGCCTATCCTTACCGCCAGCAGCCCTGAAGGTGCGCGCGACTTTTTAGTTCCAAGCCGACTCCACCCCCATGAATTTTATGCCCTGCCCCAGGCACCGCAGCAGTTCAAACAACTGATTATGACGGCGGGCTTTGACCGCTATTTTCAGATTTGCCCCTGCTTTCGGGATGAAGATGCCCGCGCTGACCGCTCTCCAGGAGAGTTTTACCAACTTGACGTTGAAATGTCCTTTGTTACCCAAGAAGACGTATTCCAAGCCATTGAACCAATACTCCACGGTATTTTTGAAGAGTTTGGCACCAAGTATCTTGCGCCAATGCCTTTCCCGCGTATTTCATTCCATGATGCTATGGATAAGTATGGCACCGATAAGCCAGACTTGCGTAACCCCTTGATTATTTCTGATGTGACAGAGGTTTTCCGCGACTCACAGTTTAGTATTTTTGCTAATAATATTAAAAAAGGTGCCCGTGTCCGCGCGATTCCTGCCCCAGAGACTGCTGGTAAACCCCGCAGCTTTTTTGATAAAATGAACGAGTGGGCTCAGAAAAATGGCGCCCCTGGTATGGGATATATTAACTTTTCCAATGGACAGGGCAAAGGTCCGATTGCCAAAAACCTCGATGAAGAACGCCTAGAGCGCTTAAAAAGTATCATGGGCCTCAACCCTAATGATAGTGTATTCTTTGCTTGCGACCAAACCGGCCCAGTCACAAAACTGGCAGGGATGGCGCGCACAAAAATCGCAGAAGACTTGGATCTTATCGCCAACGATGCCTATAAATTTTGCTGGATTATTGACTTTCCTCTCTATGAATACAACGAGACTGAAAAGCGAATTGACTTCTCTCACAACCCCTTCTCTATGCCTCAGGGCGGACTCGAAGATCTGAACACCAAAGACCCCCTCGATATTCTTGCCTATCAATATGATATCGTCTGTAATGGTGTAGAATTAAGCTCGGGAGCAATCAGAAATCACCAGCCTGAATTAATGGTTAAAGCCTTTGAAATTGCTGGATACTCCCGTGAAACCGTTATCTCTAAGTTTCCGTCTCTGTATAATGCATTTCATTATGGCGCCCCCCCACACGGAGGCATCGCCCCTGGTATTGACAGAATCGTCATGCTCTTGACCGGCCAAAGCAATATTCGTGAAGTGACCTTATTCCCCATGAATAATCAAGCGCGCGACGTCCTTATGGGCGCCCCCTCCACGGTTCCAGAACGCCAGCTCAAGGATGTACATATCCGCCTTACTCATACGCCGCCTAAAAAATAACTCCCCCCTTTGAAACTTAAAGAACACATCTTAACTATATTATGTTAATATAAAGATATTGATTATATTCTTATTATTCTTGAATTCGTCTCAAGAATAGTAATTCGGGTAATTTTATATTTGTTAGGAGACGCAATAATGAAACAATCAGAACAAATTCAGGAAATTTATAACTTACTGGATGCGAATGTAAATGAAGTCGAGGAGTTGAGAATATTTACCATTCAAATGGTTACATTTCTCCTCCATATTTCACATGAACTTGGAATTGATAACAATGATCACCCTAAGACAACAGTTGCCCTTAAAGACTTGTTAAAAACAAATGAACAAATCATGCAATCTGTTTTATCTCGTCAGGAACGTATGAAGTCAATTTTACTCCATTTAGAAGAGCTTGGTCTAAAACGTGTCGAGCCTAATTCAGTGGAAAGGATTGAACTCCCAACAGTTGAAAACCTTCTTTCTGGCTTACTTTAGAAACTAAAACAAAATATTTGTTTTTTAACTGCTCTACTTATATGGCGTCACACTTTTTATGACGTCACAAGAGTACTTAATCTTACTTTGATTGCCAATTCCTCATAACAAAATAGGCCGTACTGAGAAAAACTTTTCTTTAAAAATAAGACTATATATCAAATAAAAATAAATATGGCACGTTTTATGCATGTTAGCTGCTTATGTGTCATAAATTATTTGTTTGATTATGTTGTTTTATTTTTATATATGGGGTGATGTCCTATGATCCTTAACCCCGCTGCGCGCCAAGAAGTCAATCATCAGTCCAGAAATGGACTGTTGGGAAACCTCAAGTCACTCTTACAAGATACCCCAAAAGTTAAATCCGACGATCTTGCGTCAACCTACCTCAAGAATATCAAAAGTAGTGCATATGATCTTAAATTATCTTCTTATGCCAAGACTATGATTTCTCAGTTGAACAAGAACAAAGTGCGCAAACACGTCTCGAAAAAAATGACGATGTCGCCCCACCTCGGCACCACCAACACAGATCAAGAGACCAATGACGAGGATCCGCTCTTGGTGTTTCAAAGTCTAAGTAATTACGGACTAAACGGGGTCCTTACCCAAGAGTTCCTCATGGAATTCTTCATGAGCAGCACCGAAAGAACTCTACAATACCAAAATAAGATCGCCAGTATTATCAATTCAATCGCTCCAGGATATCACCTTAAACAATTGGATCACTACACCAATACTACAGAGCCAGATCAAATGACCCTGTCAATTGCCAACTTCAACAAAATCCGCATGCGTATTCGTATGGCACACCATGAGGAAGCGGAGTTTCTCTCCATAATGCACCTTAACAAAAACACAGAGCTCTATGAATTAAACCTGATCAAAAAGCAAGTGCTGTTAACAAATGCGCCCCAAATGCCGCAAGATCAGGCACCTATATTTACTTTAAATGCCCAAGAGACCATTAAAAACGTTGCAGAGAGCAACCTGGATATAGACCCACATTTTAATGAGTCCGAGTCATTTGACTTCTAAGGAGACGAGGGTTTAAGCTGAAAACAGCAAAACCCCATAATCCTAGAATACTTTATAGACCCTATGGGCATTGTCTGCTGCAATCAGCGCTTGTTCACCGGCCGTAAGCTCACATATAAGCTCGGTCGTCACTTCCATCCAGTCCGTCAACCCTATACTTAGATTCACCGTTGGCCAAAAGCTGCCCCATATAATCCGTTCAGGACCAAAACACTCAAGGACGCGATCAAACCAACGACGCAAAACAATACTATGTTCAGCTCCCTCCTGACAGAAATTCGGGATGCCTGATAGTTTAATATAAACATGACTAAGTGCTGAAATTGCTTTGATATCCCGCGCCCATCTCTCAAAAGTATCGTCGGTAATATTTGGCATTCCAAAATGATTCAGAACGAAGTACTGATCATCACAAACGCGCGCTAGATCCACGACTAAAGGGAGTTGGTGATCAAGGACATTAATATCAAATACCTTATCTAACTTACCAATCTTTTTCAAATTACTAATGAAAACTGATGACTGGGCAACTTCACTTTTAAGTTTATGTAACGACCGACAGTACCCAACAACATTAAGGGAATGGGTTTCATCCAACCAGTCTTCAAAGCCAACAATCTCTTCTGGGCGACATGCGGCAATTTGCCCCATAAGACTATCGGTTCCCACAAGCGATGAAATAAAATGTGCTTCTTTTTTATAATCAACATCGCCAACATCAGACTCGACATAAATAGACCCAGCAATACGTCGATGATTGTCATTCAACTTCGTGTAGTCCTCTAATGTAAAGCCCTTTCCCTCTGCAGATAAAACCCCTGAGAGCCATTTATAAGTGAACTTTTCCCTATAAACTAAATGTTGATGCGCATCTAAAAACTTCATAGTTATCTATTCCTCATTATTTGTACTGCTTCAAACGATAAGCTTTATGACAAGGTATTATTTTAAAAATGTACGATTCTCATAGGTGCTCCATTCATGAACACCACCGGAAATTATTAAAAGTAACACTCAATACCACAATTCTTCAAAACAACTTAACAACCACATACTATGATACCATTATTTTGACTCTTAGGCACAGCCTAACAAGAATAAATACCTTAGTTTTTATGTTTTATTTTCGATAATACTTACTAAATTCTAAAAAAAAATACATAATATATGATAAATTAATCAACTGAAAGGGTTTATAAGATCCCGACAAATGAGTAATATAGTATAAAAATAGAAACTTAACACTTAAAGCCAATGAGCACGATCACACATACGCCTAAATAGAACACATAACATCATAATATAATAGAGAACATAAGCAGGTTAAGTCTTCAAAAGGTATATTTATGACAGATATTAAAAAGACTGCAAAAATAACAACTAAGACACCTGCCACCAAAAGCTCAAAAAATCCTCCCGCGAAAAAAACCAATCTGGCCGCCTCCACGCCTCAGAAAGTTGCGCCACCTCAGCAGATCGCACCACCGGACCAGATGACACAGACAATGCGATCAGAAAATATCAAACAATTACAAGAAATTGTCAGACGAGCCCACGATATTATAAGTATCTACATGGACTCTCTTAAGGTCAGTCACTTCAAGAAGGCCATAAGTACGCCCAATGGCGCCTTGCTTACGGCCTCTAAAAGCATATTAAAACTGGCCGTTGACGTCGTACGTAGCCCAGGCGTCATGACCAAAACCAACATAAAATACGCCTTGGGGGTTAGCAAAATAATCTCGACCAATTTTTTAGGGAAAGTGACGCCCACGCCTTTTGAGAAACGTTTTAAATCAAAGGCTTGGAGTGATAATACTAACTATAATACGCTCAAGGAAGTCTACCTATATACCTGCGATACGATTATGGAGACCATACGCACCGTCTCACGGGCAGATCCCCATTCTCGAACCGTGACAGAATTTTATATCCAGCGCCTTACGGATATGTTCTCCCCCTCTAACTTTCCGTTGACGAACCCAGATGTGGTCGCGACAACCATTGAGGAGAAGGGCGCCAATATATTACGTGGACTGAACAACTTTTTAGATGATCTTGAGCGGGGAAAAGGGGCCTTGGACATCAGCATGGTTGATACATCTAAGTATCAAATTGGGGAGAATATCGCCGCAACTCCCGGAGTGGTGATTTACCGCAATGACTTTATTGAACTGCTGCACTACCACCCACAAAAAGAATCTATCGCCGCAACGCCCCTACTGATTGTTCCGCCCTGGATCAACAAATACTATATTCTTGACCTACAACAGAAAAATTCTTTTGTAAAATGGTTACTCGACCAAGGTCAAAACGTATTTTTGATCAGTTGGTATAATCCTGGAGCAGAACAAGCCCATTGGGATTTTGAAGACTATATGTCAGAAGGCGTGCTCGCCGCCCTGTGTGTCGTTCGCGATGTGGCTGCAAGCGAAAAAGTGAATATGATTGGGTATTGTATTGGCGGCACGCTCTTATCTGCTACCCTTGCATATTTAAAGGCAACCGATCAAGATGTTGTCGCAAGTGCCACGTTCATGACCACACTGATTGACTTTAATCAGGGCGGTGAGCTTAAAATCTTTCTGGATGAAACGCAAATAAAGCTCCTTGAGAAGCGTACCAGACGCATCGGCTACATGGAAAAAAAGGCTTTCACCAATGTTTTCAACTTACTTCGCGCCAATGATCTGATCTGGTCTTTTATTGTTAATAACTACTACTTAGGAAAACAGCCACCCGCCTTTGATATTCTGTATTGGAACATTGATTCCACCCGCATGACAAGCACCCTACAAAGCTTTTATCTACGCAACATGTATTTATATAACCTGCTCACAATCCCTGGTGGGGTTACCCTCAAAGGCGTGCCTATTGATCTGGGCTGTATTGATATCCCCGTCATTTTTATTGCCTCAAAAGATGATCATATTGCCCCATGGAAGGGTGTCTATGATGGAGTAAAATTATTTAAAAGCTCAAAATCTTTTATCCTATCAGGATCTGGACATGTTGCCGGGATGATTAACCCCCCAAGCGACCATAAGTACCACTACTGGATCAATAATGAAACTCCTGATACCGCGGAAGAGTGGCTCAAGAGTGCCCAGCAACACATGGGAAGCTGGTGGCCAACTTGGAAACAGTGGTTAGGTCAAAACCACCATAATAAAACCAAGATGCCTGCACCAAAAACCTTGACTCACCCAAAGTACCCTGCTTTAGAAAAGGCGCCCGGACAATACGTTAAAATTGTTTAGAAAACCTCTGGCTTGCCGCGGGTATCACTGACCCACCCTCCTGTTTTCTAATAACATCAGATAACAGGTCTATATCTTCTGATACTGGAACCACGAAAACGTCTAATTTATCAAGTTCTTCATATAACTCATTTACGACGATATTTATTTCTGGCGAGGAAGCGAGCATGGACTCAGAAGACCTCCGCTTGGGAGAGACAGGTGGACTACCGTCACCCCCAAGAGACACGTCATCAGTGATTTCCTCTAAAAGCCCCTTTAGGGTATCCACCCACTGGGTATAACTGAGTTTGGCAAAACTCTGGGTATCATAACGTTGGACCGGCGGGGGAGAAGGGTCAGCCGCTGGCTCTTTAAGTACCTCCTCACTCTGCGCCTCTGGTGGGATGGGGTCAAGAACACCCTCTTCAAAAATATCCTCCCCCATCTCCATGGGGGCAGCATCAAATTCAATATCATCTAAAGAGAGCGGGCTTGGGGCTGGGGGGACAGCATCAAATTCAATATCATCCAGAGAGGGCGAGCTGCTGAGGGCTGGGGGGGCAGAATCAAGGGTATTATCTTCATCTTGCTCCTCCCCAATGGGCGGCTCTGAGGAGAGGGCATCATCGTCACTCTGATCATCAAAGTTGAGGGTTAAAATCTCTCGCAAATCTGCCTGACGGATCGATTGTCTCAGGTCACCCCGAAAACACTTAGTTTCTAAAAATTCAGCGGGTGAGAATTTATCAAAGTACGAAATAATAATGAAATTCTTCACACCGCTTATCTTGTTTTCAATTAATAAAAACTTCAGTAAGCTATCATTCTGCACCATATCTTCATTTATAAAGATCACGTCATATGCTTGGGTATGAGCAGGATTAGAGATCAAATCAATTGCTTGTCCCTCTGAGACAGCCGTATCAACATGCAGTCCCCATATTTCCATCTGTTGATGCAATAGCTGAAGGGCACCGTAGGGTGAATCAATGATTAAAATACGGTTTGAGGTAAACTTCACGTCCTCAACGGGCCGATCCTTGCCACTTAAGGGGATTTCAAACCACACCTGGCCACCTGAGTCGCCAATATCCCCAATCCCAATAGTGCCTCCACTCAACTTAATCAGCCTGTTACAAATCATAATATTGACCCCTATGGGTCCGGGGTGCTCGTTCTGAATTTCCTCAGTATGAATAAACTGGTTCAGTAAATTGAATACCTCGACATTCTCACCACTGACAAAATGCCTCTTAAAATTAAACTGAAAACAAATATGATCTTTTTGCTTTGCAGGCACAACCATGACACTCAAAACACCCTGCGTGACCGACTGCAACACCGCTTCTACAAGGAGGACAATAACTTTTTTCAGCTGCTCAGAGTCGCCATAAACATGCCGCGGTACGTCCTCTGAGATCAGCGTTCCCGTACTAATACCACGATCACGGGCAGTCAACGCCAAGACATCAACTGCACTCTCAGTAAATTCAATTAAATCAAAGGAAGTTTTCTGTAAATTAAGAACAGGGATATCTTTAATATTGAAACTGTGCAGAAAGTCATGCAAAGAAAATTGAGCAACTTTCATGGTATCGCTCAACCTTTCCACGGCGTCAACTCCTTCTTCATCCCACATACGTTCCATCAGCGCCTGCGCGCGATATAGCCCATCGGTCAGCAACACACTGGTCTCGTTATAGATATTTCGAACAGCTGCATTTTGCTCATTTGTACTATAGGTCAACGCCTGTTCATTTTTCGTCACATCAATTACAGTGAAGAAGAAAAGCCGCCTATTCCCCTTAAATTCAAATAAAGTTCTTTGAACATCAAGAATACGCGACAGACCGTTTGCATCTTTAAACGTAACTCGACGGTGGGTGGGGAGTTGTAGGTCAATGAACTTCTCAAAAACATCTGCTAACGGCCCCGTGCCTTCTCTATAGTGACCCAACAACACACTAAGGTCACTCTTTTCAATGCCCAAAACATCCGCAAATGCCTTATTTACATATAAGACATTTCCATTTTGATTCACAATAATATTGCCATGGGGATTAGCATCCAACACCATATTAAACGTATCAGAAGAAGCAAGTTTCTTATCAAGCATGGTGTTAAAGGACGTATCCATACCAAAGGCAAGGACATAATTCTGTTCTCCAGAATTCCCAACCAGAACTTTGCCAGAATAATAATTTATAGAGTCCCGCACCGCATCTGAGAGTTGTTCCACGAACTGAGTCGACCGACGCACAAAAATTTCTATGTCTTCCTGACGAAACTTTTGCGCCTGACCCTGTGAAAATATATCAAAATCAGTCTTACCAATAATTTCTGAGGCGGCAATGCCTGTGACTTGAGAAGCCATTTTGTTAAAAAGTATATAGGACCCTTGAATATCTTTAACAGAAATAGCAATGGGCACAGCGTCGAGAATATTCTCAAGAAAGTCGTAACGAACTTTAACCCGTTTCTCTGGAATGCTTAATTCTTGAACAATAATAATATCTTCACCGCCCAAGTGATTAGGGGATCTTTTTGCCGTGAGGATATGATTGACTAACCCCTCTTTTGTCTGCACCTCAACTTCTTCTTCAAAAATACCATCTTGATCTAATTTATTTTGTAATTCCTGCCAAGTACGCTCTTGATCAACAAAGCGTACTTGAAATAAATCCGACGCGCCTTTTGACATAGAGTGGACGCCATAGTACTTTTCAGCCGCATTATTTTGGAATAAAATCTCACCATTATTGCGAATTATGGTTAAAGTTGTATCGATAAAATTCACGGCCTGATGGGCAAACAACGCCTCCACATCTTGCACAGTCGAGACCCCTTCAACCCCATTGACAAGGGCGTACGCATCACCCTCAGGAGTATCAACACGAGTAATGCGGACATTAAGAAGGCGAATCCCTTTTTGCGTCACGCATGTTATATGGTCACTGACAACCTCATCTGGCTGTATTTTACCAATACGCCGAGCAATATCAGGACTAGAAAAAGATAAAATTTCTCCAGAATCTTCGGTTGCGTTATTCTGCCATAAAATAGCGCATGTGCTGGGATCAAGCACCCACACGAACCCACCTAAACTATCTAGAATAGTTGTATCTAGAGAAATATTTACCAATGACATAGTGGACTTCTCATAGTGAATTTAAGCGGGCCAAAACACATATCTAGAATCATTCTACTCATCAATCATTTTATTAATAAAACTTATACCTTATTTATATAACCTTTCAGCGCGCTGCTGCCAACACTCTTAACCACTGCTTAGCAATTAATTTACCCATAAGACTCATAAAGTTTTCCATAAATTTTGTTACGCAGCATAATCCTGACGCTTATGCCTGATGATTTTAACTTATTTATAAAAGAAACATACAGTAAAAACATTACTTCTAAGAAATTACAGGAGGTCACCTTCTCTGGCACGCCCCTCGTTCACATAACAGGCAACGCCCTTAAAGCGGACGTATTATTTTATTCCTGACTGTAAGAAAACTTACACAAGGTCGCACTGGAAAAAGAAACAAAAACCAACGCTTCAAAGACACCCCCTTTAAACATTATCAAAAAACATACGCGTTACAGGATAGTCTTCTTCTTCGGGGATCGACATCAGAATTTTGTTATTTTCAAAACTTATGGTCGGCATAATTGGGCTGATAATACGAGACCTAGAATGGGCCAGGGCCTGTTCCACCCTAGAGAACTTGCAGAGCTGACTTAAAATACAATATGTCGGAAAAATAATTTTGGCCAAATTGTTTTTGCGGAGTTCAAGAAGCTCTTGTGCTGATAACCACATACTATCCACGGCCTCGACCCCATCATGAACCGCAACTTGATCATCAGGAGCCCGCGCAATAAAAAAATGAGTGCAATAGCGTGGCTCTATTTCTGGAGGGGTAACCCAATTCGCAAAATGGACCAACCCATCAACAACAGGGAGCAAATTATTATCCCCTATCCACTCTACAAAAAGTTGGTTTGGTCTGCGCGTGGTAAGGGCTGCCATATCATGGTTGGTCATATACTCCCCGTTGGCGTGCTCTTTCCTCCGCGCTAATAAAACGTTCGTTTCTTCATAGGTTTCACGAATCGCCATATGGCGCAACTGCCATAGACCATCGTCGTGGTTCTGGGGGTCAAGAGGGCGCCACAGCTCTTCGCCATCCTCTAGCTCTTCGCACCCACCTGGAAAGACTAATGCACCTCCAGCTATATTCCGAGAGGAAGCACGCTTAATAATAAGAATTTCTGGAAAACTATCCTTTTGATCTCGCATCAAAATCAATGTCGCAGATAAAATAGGTTCAGACATCTTATACCTCAATCAACTTAGAAAAGGTCTATGGAATTGGTCACATATACTAAGCATACCCATGACCAGTGCATTTTTAAAAGAAAAAGTTAAGAATTCTCAACAAAAGATCGTGGGCCTTGCACAGAATGGGCTACGTCTCACCTCTTAGATCTGCCCACTGGTGGGAGGAAGCCTACGTTGAAGAGTGGTGTGGAGGTACCTCAAAAAAGGAATCGCCCTTGGTAGCGCGCTGCGCATAACAATAGGGGCAACTCTGATTAACTTCATATAAAGAGCTGCGGATATCTTCAGGGGATAAGGACTGCTGACAAACCTGACATGAAGAATGGCTGCCCACTTTAAGCCCATGAACAAGGGTTGATCGTTCATCAAAAACAAAACAGTCCCCATCCCAATGGCTCACCTCTGGGTCCATAGTCTCTAAATACTTTAAGATACCCCCTTCAAGGTGATACACGTTTGAAAAACCTTCTTGAATCATATAAGCACTCGCCTTTTCACATCGAATGCCCCCTGTACAAAACATGGATACCTTCGGTTTAGGGCCATCCCCAAATTTCTTCTTCAATTGCTGAACCCACGCAGGAAACTCCCGAAATGTTTGTATTTCTGGATTAACTGCCCCCTTAAACGTGCCAAGGTTATATTCATAATTATTTCTTACATCAATAACCAGCATGTCAGGATCTGTAATGACACTGTTCCACTTGTCTGGGGCGACATACTCGCCCACGGTTTCATTGGGGTCATTATTAGGAACACCCATGGCAACAATCTCTTTCTTCAGGCGGACTTTTAACCTCTTAAACGGGGCCTCGTCGTGCCAAGAAAATTTAGGTGTGACATCCTGCAACCGTGGATCTTGACGCAAATAATCTATAACCGCCTCCACCTCGTGAGGAGCACCGGCAATGGTGCCATTCATCCCCTCAGAGGCCAATAGAATTGTTCCACAAATCCCCGCAGAACGGCAAAAATCTAATATTGGACCCCTGATCTCTTGATAATCAGGTAAAGGAACAAACTTATAGAATGCTGCCAACAAGTATTTTTGTCCTTGTGATGCGGTCTCTGTCTTCGTCATACTGAAAAAAAACCTCTTAGAATCATAAATTAAATCAAAAGTTATATCCCTTAAGGACGCTGAAACACAATCAATACCCACATCTTTTTATGGTTTAATTCGAATAACTATGCGTCGATTCATGCGTCGATTCTCTGATATTGGGCGGTCAAAAATATCACGATTGGGCACCCTTGGCCACGTCTCCGCATAGGCTAACGCCCGTATACGTTGCCGATCTAAACCGTGATAAATAAAATACCTGACCATATTCGTTGCACGGGCCGCACTTAATTCCCAATTTGAAGGGAATTTGGCAGACCTGACCACTTGATCATCCGTATGCCCCTCAACTTCAAAACTGTATGTCTCAAGTCTAGGTAATTGAATATAATCAACAATCGGTTTCA
Source organism: Alphaproteobacteria bacterium (assembly GCA_965218375.1). GTDB lineage: Bacteria > Pseudomonadota > Alphaproteobacteria. The sequence goes on along the minus strand of OZ244618.1, from coordinate 1,337,704 downwards.
ATACCCCGTCAGCAACGGTAACAAAGTTTGCAGTCCGTGGCCCATATATCTTATCTGCGTCAAGGATCAGAACAACATCCCGATTTACCTCTTCAGCGGTCATAACATCAGAAAATCCATGTTTTTCTGCTAATTTTTCTAATTCTGATATTAATTCTTGACGTGGATTAGGAGCTTCCTCTCCTCGGAAATCATTAGAGAGCCCTTTCATCACTTCTTTGTATTTATCTGTTTTGGGTTCCGAAACTGAAAACATTATAACAAAAAATGCCATGAGAAGAGTGATTGAGTCCGCATAGGTGACAAGCCAGCTTTCATCATCACCGTCGCTCAAAGTTCCTGTTTTCATAGTTAAGGACAAATTGCCAGATGCAGGAAGTGACACTTCTTTTCTTTTAACTTTTTCAGTATCTACAGTACTTTGATCATTAACTTTATCATCATTCATAACAAACCCGCATTATCAAATTATTATAATAAGGCAGTCATAAATACCAAGACATACCTGTTGCAATAAATTATTTTTTGCCCCCACCACCAGAACGCTTCCCTTTCTTCGCCCTTACTAACTGACCCTGAGAATTAATATGAAGTACGGGATCTAAAAAGCTATTAATACGATCTGCAACTTTACTTGGTTTGGCATTATCCGCAATCATTATAAGCGCTTCCGTACTTAAATAATTGACAAACATTTGAATTTCATATTGTTGTTGTAACTTTGTTGCAGCTGGAATAAACAAAAGACGTGCGAAAAGCACTCCGTATAACGTGGTAATCAACGCGACTGCTAACCCAGGACCGACCCCTTCTGGATTATCAACCAAGGAGTCCAGCATCACAACTAGCCCGACCAAAGTACCAATCATGCCAAATGCTGGGGTCATCGCTCCCATATTTTTGAGAATATTAAAACGTGCCGCCCGCCTTTGAAACTGTGCCTGTACCGCATGATTCATCATATAGCGCACTTCATCCCCATTATATCCGCTCAACACCAACTCTATGCCAAAATGAACAATCTCGTTTTTCTCTTTTTTAATTTCTTTCTCTAAGCTCCGCAATCCGTCGCTCGCATTTATTGTCGCCCACCTTACAATATTTGCGGTGAGTGCGGGCAAAGACTCACGGCTAGATGGCGGGCGGAAAAATATGGTCAACAAATCTTTCAAAGCCAAATTTACATAACGCGCCTGATATCCTAAATAACAAGAACTAAACGTCCCTCCTAAAACAATCACGACACTAGATAAATCAAAAAACAACCAGAGGTTATTTGTCTTTAGAACAATAGCTAAAACAAAAAGGCCTATTCCTATTAAAAAACCAAGTATACTTCCAATTGACATTGATTACCTTAACCAGAAAATAATTAAATTCATCGCACTTAAGTAAATAAAAAAACTCAATATATCTTTATCATTAATTGCTCACAAGAAACAAATAACACAAAATACAATCATAATACCAAAAATTTATGAAAGGTGCCTAATAGTTATATAAAATATATTTTAAAGGATAGGTGAGAGCTCAATATATATTAATAAGGAGATATACATTTTAAAAGTCAATACAAAGCCCGTTTCTTGTCCAGTCACCAAACCGCGTCACCTCAGGCCCTGAAGGCCCCCCGTGCTCAATCGGCTTTCCAGTCTTATCTACGGAAGGAGAGCCAACATCTACCCGCTCAACAACGCGCGTAAGCCATGCTTTATTTTCATTAATGCGCTCTTGTTCCGCTTTGTTTTTTTGCTCATGAGACATGATTGTACCTCTAAAGACGACAAATATATTTGTCAAACCCAACAATAAAACTTAATATATTTATATAAAACTCATTTACTAACCTCGGAAGCATCAGAAAGTTTTATTGAGGAGTACATGAAAAAAAAATATTTTTAATTATTTGTAATAATACCCCATGTGTTCAATATTTAAAACACAATAATTCAAGTGTAAAAAGAGAAAATTAGAAATGTTTTTTTATTCTTATACTCAATTGTAAATAAACTTTATGTCGAATGATGATGATGATGAAGAGGAATCCCTTCCCAAAGGTCCGCCAGCCTGGTTAGTTTCCTTTGCAGACCTTATGTCACTTATGCTGGTTTTCTTCGTCCTGCTATTTTCCATGTCATCGGTTGAACCCATCAAGGCAAACTTGATTATTGGATCACTGCACAGCACATTTCGGATTGATGGTCCACGAATAGAATCAAAGCCTGAGGTCAATACCATTGTGCAATTTTCACAGCCCTCAAAAGAATACCTTAATAAAATTACCAAACTTTTTGAGGAAAACTTTGAGATAGATAAATCCAATATAACAAACTATGGTGAACAAATGCGTCTCATCATTAATATGGAAAAGATTTTTGAGCCTGGAACCCCTGACATTAAACCGGGAAATGAAGAGTTTTTCAATCAGCTTGTTCAAGTTATGAGGGATATTCAAGGCACAGATCGCCCGCAAGTGTATATGTTTTTCCATACCCTACCAAAAGACCCCGAATCTTTCACGACCATAAAACGGGCCTCAGGCTTAGCACAAGCCCTTGTCGACCAAGACATGCCACCTGAGTTTATTTCAACTGGAATCGTCCCCTTGCAAGATAATATCATAGAGTTTTACTTTTATCTTTACGACGCCGCAGAGATCTCCCAGTCATTTGAAGAAACAGTTCTTGAATAGGTATGCCTAATGGATGATGAAGAAGAAAAAAAAGACGAAGATAAGAGCTCCAATCAAACAGCATTCCTCGCAAGCTTTGCTGACCTGATGTCACTTCTGGTCGTATTCTTTGTTTTGTTATTTTCCATGTCAGAAATTCGAAAACACTCCTTCCTTGCTCTGATTGAAAGTCTTGCGGGAAAGTTTAATCCCGAACGTGTGATTGTTACCCCCAAACCAAGCGCACAGACGATCATCCCCAAAATCGATCGCGAACCTGCAAGTAATTTGTTCTATTTATATGAAGTTCTTCAAGAGCAACTCTCAAGTAACCAGCAAGTTAAAAGTAAAGTCTATATTAATATGCTTGAGGATCGGGTTATCATTACACTTCTTGGACAAGACATGTTTCTTAAAAAGACCTCCGAATTAAGTAAAATTGGCCGTGAAACCATTGTCCTGATTAGTGACTTTCTGCGACAAATTGATAACCGCGTTGATATCAACATTCACGCAAGGCCAAATCAAACAGAGGGGACGCTCTTTAGCAATGAATGGGAAATGACTCTTTTTCGGGGAAGATCGATAAAACTAATTCTCAAAGACTTTAACTTAGAACGAGATATCCCGATTTTAGCTTTTGGCGACTCAAGGTATAAAGATCTTAGCGGGGATATCGTTAAGAAAAAAAGGCTTGTTCTCGCAAATAGAGTCGATATTGTGCTGAGAGATCACATCATTGATAGTGCGTTTGGGGGACAATAACCTGACGATAAAACCCCACGTGCCGTTAAAATACCTAGGAATGTGGGAAATTAACATATTTTCATCCCGCCACGTATATTCTTAGCTCTCATAGGTGTATACTTAAAAATTGATGAATGATTGTCCTTGATATGCTCATGAAAGATCACGCATGTGAATATTCGACATAGACGAAAAATTATTGACCGCAATGCTCTGTCAAATGAAATTCACGGTCTTTATGCACAAGAAAACAAAAAGCCACTCCCAAAAAAACGTGAAATTTTCTTAAAAATACTGCATGTTGCCCTTGAAGCAGGACGGTTGGAAATTAAGGACCGTCTCTTTAAAAACTACAACGGCACCCATGTCTGCTTTGCGAACACATACCTTATTGATCAAATCATTCGGCTGATTTGTGACGTCTCAGCTACGTATTATTTTCCCCTCCTAAAAGGCAAAACCAACGACCTCGCGATCACCGCTGTGGGCGGATATGGGCGCCAACAAATGTTGCCGTACTCAGATGTTGATATCCTGTTTCTGCATACGCCTAGCAAGAACAGCCAGAGCAGAAAAATGATAAAGTTCATCCTCTATATGCTTTGGGACTTAAATTTTAAAGTAGACTACGCTACCCGCTCTATTAATGAGTGCCTCACTTTTGCAGAGCAAGATGTCCGTATTAAAACCTCTCTCCTTGAAAAGCGCTTTGTTTATGGCAACAAAAAGTTATTTGATACCCTCACGTCTGGTTTCAGGAAAAAAGCCTATAAAGATAAAAACTTCGTCCGCGCCAAACTAGAAGAGAGAGAAAACCGCCATCAACGCCATAACGACACCCGCTATATGCTGGAGCCAAATATTAAAAATGGCAAGGGAGGATTGCGTGACATTCAAACATTGAGTTGGATTGCAAAATATATCTATGACATTGAATCGATTGAAGAACTAAAAACACTCAATATCCTTACGCCAGATGAGACGTATTTATTTATTAAGTCAGAACGATTTCTGCTGACAGTGCGCTGTTACCTCCATTTTCTCAATCAACGCGCCAACGACAGACTTACATTTAATATGCAAACACAAATAAGTGCCGCGCTAAATTATGCTGACCGTGACCGACTCATGGGAGTAGAGAGGTTCATGAAGCACTACTTCTTGACCACTAAGAATATTGGGGACCTTAAACGCATTATCTGCGCTGCGATTGAACATAAATTGAATGTGGTTCCTCTGATTAAACGCCCGTTAAATTTCATGCTCCAAAAGAGTATTCAAGGATTTACCCTACAGTCAGGCCGCCTTAATTTTCGTAATGAGGACGACCTACGCAAAAACCCCACACTGATGCTGGAAATTTTTTATGTGTGCCAAGAGCAAAACGTGCTTATTCATCCTAACGCCATCAGATGGATTTATAAAAACATCAAACTTGTGAATCACGAGCTGCGCAACAGCCATAAAACCAATGAAGTATTTCTTAAGATTCTGACCTCAAAGCATGACCCAGGTGCGATGCTATTAAACCTTAATGAGGCGGGAATCTTAGGAAGGTTTATTCCTGCATTTGGGAAGATAATTGGACAAATTCAATATGATAGATATCATTCATTTACAGTTGATGAACATACAATTCGCGCTGTAGGAGCGATATATAAAATTGAAAGCGGTGCCTACAGAGATATCGCCCCCCTTGCGTCTAGGGTTATCAAGAAAATTAAAAATCGTCGGGTTTTATATCTCTCGACTTTTCTCCATGACATTGCCAAAGGGAGTGGAAAAGACCATGCCAGTCATGGATCCGCCATAACCCGCTCTATCGGGGCACGCTTGAACTTGAGTAATGCTGAAATCGAGACCACATCCTGGCTTGTCCTCAACCACCTCACCATGAGCATGACGGCGACCAAACGTGACCTTGACGACCCTAAAACAATTTTGGATTTTGTCAAAATCGTACAAAGCTTAGAGAGGCTATACTTAATTACCGTTTTGACGACCGCAGATATTATCGCCGTTGGTCCTGGTATATGGAACACGTGGAAGTCCCAGCTGTTAACTGACCTCACCCGACGCACAGAGAGTGTCATGAATGGCGTCAACCTTATTACCCACTTTACGTCCCAAATCAACATCAAAAAGGCTGAGTTTGCTAAAAACATCCCCGACTGGAGTCGGGAACAATTGACGACCTACCAGGAAAACCTCCCACATTCCTATTGGCTGCAACATGAAGTATCGAGCCTTATTTTTCACGCAGAAGCAATCATGCGCCATAAAAATACCCAAGAGAATTTCTGGATAGAGTACACTCCCCGTTCAGACCTCGAAATGATTGAACTGATTGTCAGCGGGCCCGCAGACTATTATGACCTTTTCTGCACCCTAACTGGCGCCATCTCTGGAAAAAACCTCTCGGTTATTGAAGCACGCGCCTATAACAAAAATGGGCTGAACTTAAATATTTTGATGATCAAAAATCTGATGAATGCCAACTACTATAATGACCATAAACGCATTAATGAATTCTGCGCCCATGTCTTAAATGCTCTCAATGGTAAAGTCGCTCTTGAGAGTTCCCAATCCTTGAGGCCCCTCCCAAAAAAGCAAGACACCACCCACATTCACCCTCAAGTATTTATTGACCTTGAGGCCTCGGAAAACCATACTGTTGTTGAGGTCTGCGGCTTGGACCGTATTGGCTTGCTCTATAATATTGCCCAGATCCTTAAAGAACATAAACTTGTGATCTCTAGTGCTAAAATTAGCACCTTTGGTCAGCGCGTGGTGGATGTTATATATATTAAAGACCGCTACGGCATGAAAGTCATCCACCATAACATGATTAATAAATTGACAACCGACCTATTAAATATTTTTCAAGAACCCAAAAGATACCTTCCCGCTGTGCAGGATGCCTCCCCCATTGCGATAACACACCAAAGACTATGACTCACTGCAGCTCCCCGCCTTGCAAGCCATTTTACCTTATGAAGATTTTATGATAAAATAATATAATTAAAGATGTACTTAACACTCAACTAATATAAACTTTACGGCCAACAGCATACTCAACTCCATACATATCTATTAGACAGCGCAAGATGATAAATATAGAAGATAAGTAAGTAATATATTAATGAACGAACCAACATTTATACTGTTTCTCATCAAACTAACAAGTGGAATTTCTCTCCTAATTTGGTCGATACATCTCGTACGTAGAAGTGTTGAAAAGTCGTTCTCGAATAAGTTAAAAAGTGTCATCAGGCAAACAAGCTCTAATCGCTTTTTATCCCTTATATCTGGAACTGTCATCGCATTTCTGCTCCAAAGCGCCACGGCTGTGGCAGTCTTAATTTCAGAATTTATTAAACGTGGCACCCACACCCTCTCCGTGACAGGTCTGATCATGTTGATTGGTGCGGATCTTGGCTCTGCCTTGGTCGCGAAAATCTTGATTATTCCACAAAACTTTGTGGCTGACCTTTTGCTGATTGTCGGTGCTCTGCTTTTCTTAAAGTCTAAGGCGGAGAATAGTAAACAAATCGGGCAAATTCTGCTTGGTATCGCCCTAGTTTTCATTTCTCTAGATATTATTCGTACCACAATAGCGCCCCTCTCGGACACGAATGGCATGCACCTGATCACGACCTATATTAAAAATGATATGCTCACCGCATTTCTTATAGGAACACTGTTTGCATGGACCGCCCATTCCAGCATTACCGCAGTTCTGGTTTTTACCACCTTTGCTGTCCAAGGAATTTTACCAACCAATGCAACCGTGGTCATGATACTGGGTGCCAACTTGGGCGGCTCTCTGATTCCATTGGGGTTAACCCTCACCAACAGCTACAGGGTTAAAGAGATTATTTTCTCTAATATTTTACTTCGTGGCGCAGGGGCAATTCTGATGATGATTGTCTTTGTAAATACGCCGAGTATGCTGGCGTATATTGAGACCAACCTGAACAACCACCTGATTAACCTGCACATTTTCTTTAACTTATGCCTCGCGTTTTTCTCATTAATTTTTTCTCAAACTATTATCAAGTTCATTAAACTTTTCATTTCTACTCCTCCCCAAAACACCAGCTCCCTATCAGAGATCAGCGCCCTTGACCCTAAACATGTCCATATGCCCGACCACGCCTTGGACTGTTGTGCCCGTGAAATACTCCAAATAGGCCAACGTACTGAAGTTCTGTATCGTGCTGCACTGCCGCTGCTTAAGGTGTGGGATGTGGGAACGGCCCATGAGATTGATAAGCAGCATCAGGTGGTTATAGATACCCACCTGACGATTAAACTCTACTTGGCACAAGTAACCCGTCAAGAACTCTCAGAAAGTCAGGCCACGCGGTCAATGGATCTTGCGGCAATTGCTGCACAGATTGCCGCATCTTCAGATGTTATTCGCTATAATTTACTCAATATGGCCAAAAATCTTAAAATAAAAAATTTGTCATTCTCAACAAAAGGCTATAAAGATATTGATAATATGGCCGATATGGTCATGACTAATACACAGCTGGCCTTAAATGTTATGATGACACAAAACCCTGAATCAGCCCGACAACTGATTGCCAACAAAGAAAACATGCGTAATTTTGAGCAAAAGCTGCAACGAAATCATTTGGGGCGTCTTCGCGATGGTTTCACCGAAAGTATTGAGACGAGTAATTTACATCAAGAGACCTTACGTGCTTTAAAACAAATTAACACCGCATTTTGTATGATCGGTTATCCAATTCTCTCTCGAACTGGAGACCTGATTAAGAGTCGTCTAATATCAAAAGATATATAAATAAAATTAAAACAGAGTCTTTAAAGCATGATTTATTATTTAAAAAATTTTCCTATCGTCATCGGAGCATTTCTTATTTTTGTCTCCTTAAACATTATCTTTCTTGTCCCCGCAATAATTATTGGTATACCCAGCCTGTTCACTAATAACAAACGCTTTAAACACAAGACTGGTCAGATCATTTCACAATTAATAACAAGCTTTACGCTTGCCACTAAATGGGTAGCCCACATCCATTATGGCAATAAAATTATTTATGGTATTCCAGCAACTTTAGATGAAAATAAACAATACATTACCATTTCAAATCACCAATCTTGGCTAGATACCGTCATAATCTTTTTTGCAATTATGAAGGACTCTCCTGTTGTGATTCTCTTTCTAAAAGAAAACCTAAAGTACGTCCCGGTTTTTGGTCAGTTAGCATTAATCTTGAATATGATATTTGTGACACGTAATCCCAATAAAAGTAAATTTCAAAAAGAATCCTTAACAAAGGCGATTACATACTACAAAAATAACCCCGCAAATCTTGTATGTTTCACCGAAGGTACCCGCTTTACGGAAAAAAAACATAAGGCAGTGCAAAGTCCGTTTAAAAACCTCCTCCCCCCTAAATACTACGGCATGTATCTCGCCCTCCTATTACTTTCAGAAAACGTTGATTCATTAATAGATTTTACCTTGGTTTACCCCTATGAATCCCCCAATATCTTCAAAGCTGCCGCTGGTGAGATGACCCTTATACATGCTGAATTCAGAAAAGTACCGATTCCAGAAAGATTACTTGATCCTGAAAATCAACTCGAAAAAGATTTTTGTAAAGAAGTTAAAATTTGGGTTAATCAATTGTGGCATGAAAAAGATGAACGCATCACCCACTTAAAAGCCCACTACGCATCCTTGAAAAAGTCCCAGCAGTTAGGCTGATTCTCAGAAAACTATGTGAGAGGCGCGCCGCACTAACGATTAAGGGACAGGCCCATCTCCATTATTTATTGAATTTATATTCAGCAATAAGCGCCGCAACTTGTGTACGATTATAGACGCCTAAAGCACGAAGTATGGCGCTAATGTGGATTCGGACTGTACCTTCAGAGATTCCCAGCTCGTGAGCAATGACGGCATTTGATTTCCTGTCGACAACAATAACGCAAGCTCCCGCTGTCGCGGGGTTAAAGGCAATTGATTTAACGAAAAAGGTGGTTTTTTTGGCTTTTGCCCCACCTTTTTTGAGTTTTTATAAATGTTTAAGAATATGGGAGGGACATAGATGCCTCCTGATAAAATCAAATTAATAGCACTCAAGATCAAACCGCTGGTTAAGTTTTTAGGCAAATACCCAACAACACCCAGGCTAAAGATTTTTTCTATAACTTCTATATCTTCATTGCCTGATACAACCGCTACCTTGGCAGTACGTTCCACACCTAATATCTTATTTATTCCAGCAAAAATTGACATATCAACCATCAGAAGTTCACAAAGAATAAGGTTAAACTGCTCACTTTGAACAATATGGAGTGCATCGTTGAAATTTGACGTTTCCTTTATTTCCACTCCCTCAAATGCTTCTTGAAGAAGAAAATGTAGCCCATTCCGAAACAATTCATGATGATCGATCAGCAAGAATCTCATTCGTTATCCTGTTAAATACTAAATTTATCATTGTTTTATGAAAGGTTTTAATTTCTATTTAATAATAGCAACGTAAATAATCTTGTAATAGAAATTAAACAATAAGTAGTATTTTTATAATAATATTTATAAAAATACGAAATTAATTATATAACCTTTAGTTAACTATATTTGTTCTTCATAAGATGAGTTAACTTGAAAAGTTCTATTTAATTGAATGCATTAAAATTTTAATTTTATACTAAAGTTAATAAGCCCTTTTCCCATATTTAAAGACCGAATTTTTTTTTAATTTTAGTCCAAAAAAGTTCTTTAATATTATTATAAAGCAGCCAACCCTAAATTTAATATGCCATAAATTATTAAAAAAAGTCAATCTGGATTACACCAAAACTAAACTTTTAGTATTTATAACACAAGTTTGCAATCTTAAGTATATAAAAGATAGTAAATACTTATATTTAATCTACCCATTCAAATAACAGATTTTAGTTGAGAGTGCCTTTATCTTGGGGTTGATACTCAGGCCACAGCCCTTGAGCAATACTCTCAAGTGATGGTAATTCCTGCCCCATCCTCAAACGATAGAGCCATAAGTGGGATAAGACAGATTTGACGAATCCTCGCGTCTCCATATGGGGAATAGACTCGATATATAAAAGCGGGTCACTGGTATCGAGCACCCTATTTCTTTGCCACGCTTGTAAATTACCTGGTCCTGAATTATAGGCAATCATAATATGAAACAAGTCGCTGCCAATATGGTCTATTTCCATGAGATGTTCGACATACTTTTGCCCTAAATCCATATTCATAGCGGGGTTAAGAAGTAAATGTTTCTTTTGTGAACGTAAGCTTTTATTGCCAGTAATAAAACTGGCTGTACTGGGAAGAACCTGCATTAAACCGACAGCGCCGGCGCCACTTTTCGCATGGGGTTTAAACTGACTCTCCTGATGAATAAAGGCAAACAAGAGAGCGCGGTCTAATGTAAATCCATTTTCAGGCTCCCACTTAGGAAGAGGATAGCGAAAGTTGCGATATCCGAGAATATTCTTATGCTTGACACTAAATGATAGTTTATAGGCGAACTCCGCAGCATCTATATAGGGCAGCAGACTGATCAGTCCGTCCCGTTCCTCATCATTCATCTCGTTATAGGCTGCAAGGAACTCTTTTGACGCAATTTGACCAAGCCCAACTTCGGAAGCAGCCTGAGCGCGACGAATACGGTTGGTTTGCCATACCTCGCGAACCGTCTCAAAAGGCACAGTGCTTTGAACCTGTTCAAGGGTGTCAATTTCAAGTCCCAGCATTGACCTAGCGATCATACTGTAAAAAGATGTGGGCTCTTGTGCCGAAATTTGAGAGTAGGTAATAACTTGATCTGGATGTCCATACATTAAGTGACCACGCGCGGCCCAAAAAGCACCTGCAGCTCGATCCGTAGAATTGGCAGTTTCAGAATTTGCGAGCCTCTCAAAATAAAATAAAGACTCCTCATATCGTCCAAGTTTCCATGCACCAAGCCCCGCTGTCCAGTCAAGTAAAGGAATTCGCTTGGCGGCATACTTTCCCGCATCACGGGCGAGAACATAGGCTTCTTCAGTATTTTTACATACCAAATGAGAACGGGAAACCCGCCACGCTAGATAGGCCCACCGATCCTTTCCCAAAACCGACACCGAACGTTCCTGGCGTAATATTTTCTCTGCAGCGCTTGGCCCACCGCGACCGACCAACTGCAATACTTGCCGCCATATGTTCTTGCCCTTAGCATTGCGAGGGGGGAAGACGTGGACGCCTGGCTCATCAGGGGTGACCGCAAACCAATGGGTATTTACTTGCGAAACAGGAGTAGGATTCCACCCTTTAACACGACGTTTCTGAGCAAGAGCAAATATTTTATCCGCACCAAAATGATCGGCATACTCCAACATCCAATAATGTAATTCTTTGTAAGAGCTGCGATAAGCTGTCGGATGCATATACCGTTGATACTTAACGTATCCCATCAGCTCACGGTTATTAATTTTTTTAATCAGACGATCCGCATGTGCAAAATTGCCCTTATCCTGCTCCTGAAATATTTCGCCATACAAAGCGCGATCAATCTGAGACAACCTATTAAGGGTCAGCATTTTATATATGCGCTGATCAAATGAATCAACAAATACGCTTGGGTGAAATGCAAGGGCATGACTAGAGAACAAAACACCAAAAAGCACGTGAAAAATCACGAGACTTCTCTTAAAAAAACAACTTTTCATAAAAATATTAATTTGACTTTCACTCATCAAACAGTTTTTATCATACTTTGAGATCAGATAAATAAAATTTTATCACTTAATTTTTTTTCTTAAAAAATTTGTAATTCCAAGCAGACTCTTCCAAAACGACCTTTTAACCTCTGGAACACGGAGCATGTAGGCAGGATGATACAACGGTATCGCCTGATATGTTTCTGTTAAAGTTTTTAAGCTTACCGTTTTACCACAAGCTTGATGGATATTCAATTCCTTTTGCAATAAAGTCCGTGTTGCTACCCCTCCAAGGGGCACAATTAGATCAGGATTCACCAATTCTATATGCCGTTGCATGAAGGGCATCATTATGGCAAAGGCATGTTGATTCAACGTCTGAGGTTCTATCAGCTCCCAAGGGATAATATTGGTCACATAAACCTGTGAACGGGTGAGGCCAACAGAGGCAAGAATACAATCAAAAAACCGACCAACCTCATGGGCAAGAGGGACGCCCGCCCGTTGATCCTCCGGAGTCGCCCCATCCCCGATAAACATCAGGCGCGCCGTATCTGGTCCGTCTGCAAACACCATATTCTGCGTGCTATCTCTTAAAGTACAGCCTTTAAAGTCATGCATGGCGCTGGCGAGGTGCTTCACGTCAGTAACCTCTTGGGCTATCTTAACCGCGCGTTCATACCATAATACATGCTCATCCTTTGGCTTATGACTTTCTTTTACCTTAGGCTTGGCAGGAACGGCCCTAATTTTTTGCGCAGACGTGCTATGCGCTGCACTTTCTACCGACTTTAAAGCCGACAAGGCAAAACGATCTATAGGTGCCGACTCAACCAAAGCATCCGCCCCTGAGGTAAGTAAGAATTCTAAGGCAGCAAATAAATCTCGGGACGTCACCATGCACCTCTCTTTAATTGTCTGCACATACATGAAAATTTGATCATACCTTATTTGAATAAATTTTAAAGCGCGTCAGCTCACAATATTTATTACAAGAAATTATCAGATATATACTTATTATGCATAATTTAATACACTATAATTAAGATTAGTGAGGAGAATATGGAACGAGAGAGTATCAGAGTTGACGCAGTTATAGTTGGTGCCGGACCCGCGGGACTCAGCACGGCAATACGACTTATGCAGCTGGCTCAAGAAAATGAAACCGAACTTTCTGTTATTATCGTAGAGAAGGGCTCTGAAGTAGGGGCACATATTATTTCAGGAGCGGTTTTCGAACCCCGCGCCCTGAATGAGCTGATTCCCGATTGGAAAGAAAAAGGGGCACCATTAAACACGGCCGTCACCCAAGACTTTTTTAAGTATCTCTTTAAAGATAAGTCTTTTCCCGTTCCCCATGCCCTTTTGCCTAACGTAATGAAAAATAACGGTAATTATATTATCAGTCTTGGCAACTTGTGTCGTTGGCTGGCACAACACGCAGAAGATATGGGCGTAGAAATCTTTCCAGGCTTTGCGGCCTCCCACCTCCTGTATACAGAAGATAATCACGTGGCGGGTGTGGCTATTGGCGATATGGGGATCACGCGGGATGGGGCTCAAGGCTCTAACTATACCCCAGGTATGGATATATTTGCGAAGTATACCTTCCTGACCGAAGGGTGCCACGGGCACCTTGGCAAACAAGTTGTTAAAAAATATGACCTGAAAAAGAACAAAGACCCAAGTGTGTTTGGCATAGGTTTTAAAGAATTATGGGAAATAGATCCCAAAAACCACCGTCTAGGTACTGTTATGCACACTGCGGGATGGCCCCTCGACAATGCAACCTATGGAGGATCCTTCATTTATCACACTGATAATTGTCAAGTAAGCATTGGTTACGTGGTCGGCTTAAACTATAAAAATCCATATATGAGCCCTTTTGACGAGTTTCAAAGACTCAAAACCCATCCTGCAATTAAATATCTGTTTGAAGGGGGCAAACGCATTTCCTATGGCGCACGGGCGATTAATGCGGGCGGGACTCAAGCGCTTCCTAAAATGACATTTCCTGGAGGTTTCCTCTTAGGATGCGATGCCGGCACATTGAACGTCCCTAAGATTAAAGGGAGTCATACGGCAATGAAATCGGGTATGCTCGCGGCTGAGGTTGCCTTTAAAGCCTTGACTGACCCCGAATATTTTAAGCCTGACCTGACCGAATATGAAGAGGTATTCCGCAAAAGCTGGATATATAAAGAATTATATAAAGCGCGTAACTTTAAACCTATGATGTCGAAAGGCCTTATCCTTGGGAGTATATTGTCTGGTATTGATCAGGTGTTATTTCGCGGGAATGCCCCTTGGACACTTCACCACCATGCCCCTGATCACGAAAGTCTCAAGAGTAAGTCTAAATTTGACCCCATTACCTATCCAAAACCCGATGGAAAAATTACATTCGACCGTCTCTCTTCCGTGTTCCTCACCAATACATACCATGAGGAAGACCAACCCATCCATTTGCAATTAAAAGATAATATCATCCCTATTCAACATAATCTAAAACTCTATGACGCACCTGAACAACGCTACTGTCCTGCGGGAGTATATGAAATAGTGCATACTGAAGATGTGCCCCAATTGCAAATAAATGCACAAAATTGCATCCATTGTAAAACCTGTGACATCAAAGATCCAAAGCAAAATATTATTTGGATCCCACCAGAAGGGGGAAGTGGTCCCAATTATCCTAATATGTAAGACTTAAAGCGTACCTTGCGCTTCACGCGTCACTCTTGGGCCACACCCACCATACGTCCCTGAAGTTGACTCAAGTAAGCACCTAAGATAGATTTTTCATGAATATAAATTATTACGCCTAACTGACAGAACCTGTGAACGACTACTTGTGGGATGACAGAACAACGTCACACTTGATTGCATACACGATTTACTTTATGAATACCTTTAATTATAAAGGTTTCCTAGATAAAACTGGGATCCTATCTTGAATTATAATGACCATTACCCCAAACTTGACGTTGCATATTTTCAATAAACCATCGCTAAAATAGTCAAATGTTTTTAAATCGCATTCTTTCTACGTTTCTCATAATATGTTGCTCCGCACTGTTGTTGGTAAGTTGCTCGAATACCACGCTGCCAGTGGTGACATCTCCATATCCAGAAATGCCTGACACCAAAAATGCTGAAAGTAGTTTTTTATTATTACACTATGCCACCCTCCAAAATGATCCGGCAAATATTGCTAAATATGGCATGAGGTTCATTTCTCATGGGGCAGAATACGATCACGGTATTGCGATAAAATCATTAAATACCCTTATGGAAACGGGGCAAATGGATCAAACTGCACAACTTGTGCCGGTCATATTACAAAAGTTTCCGAAAAACCCTATTGCCTCCTTTGCCCAAGCGCTTTTAGCATTTAAGGCCAAGGATTATCATGGGGCAATTGCGTATATGGACAATATAGACGCCTACCCTTTTGCCACGGTTTTACGCCCCCTGATTCAAGCATGGGCATACGCGGGCTTAAATGATATCACCTCTGCCCACTTAAAAATCCACGAGCTTGATCACTTAAAAGATTTTAAAAACCTTGCCTTAAAAAACAAAACTTTGATGGATATATACTTTAAATCCCAAAATATTGTTGAAGGCCTCAGTTTTACATCTTTAGAAACGCCCGTCACGCTCCCAAAATATTTTGCCCGTCCCTTCGCAGATCACTTCTATCGTTTAGACAATAAAGAAGAAGCTTTTACCTTATTGAACAAAGCCCTCCCCTACGATAATGATGGAATTATTGCCCGACATAAATCGGCTCTCACCGCAGGACAAACCACCACTCCCCTTTTTGATGCTCAATATGGAGTTTCCATCTTTTTCTTAGACTTTTCCCTCAGTGTGATGTCTAACTACACTAACTTATCTTCATTGATGGTTAGCCTCTTGCACTGGGCGCATTATATATCACCAGAGTCTTACGAAATTTTGCTCGCCCTTACCGATACTCTCTACAACCAAAACCACCTTAGAGAGGCCATTTACTATTCACAGAAAATCCCAAGCTTCGCTCCAGAATATTATATGGCGATGCTGACCAAGGCAAAAGCTTTATCCTTGATGAAACAGGGGGATGAAGCAGAGAAAATCCTCGCAAAAGTATACGAAGAATCTCAGAGCTATCCCGCGATATTAAAACAACTCAGTTTTGCTTATAATACGAACAGAGACTATAAAAAAACTATTGAGGTCATTAATAAAACAATTTTGAGTATATCTGAAGAAGATGAGATGTTATGGGCTTTCTACTACTTACGGAGTATAAATTACATCTCTCTTAATCAACTTGAAAATGCTGAACAGGATGCAATAAAAGCCCTCAGCCTCAAGGAAGATAGTCTGTCTTTACTCAACCATCTTGGATATATCTGGACGATCATGCCCAAAAACCTTGATGAAGCCTTAACACTTCTTGAGCGGGCCTATGAGGCCTCGCCAAATTCATACGAAATTGTTGACTCGGTGGGCTGGAATTATTATATGCGTGAAGACTTTGATCAAGCCCTGTTTTATCTTAAAAAAGCAAACAACCTAAATCCCAAAAGTGTCGTCACCAAAGATCACTTGGGGGATACATTATGGCGCCTTGGACGTACTCGAGAAGCCTACTATCAATGGAAAAATATTCTCAACTTGGATATTGACCAGGACATGCGCACTTCCATTATTCATAAACTCAAGTACGGCTTAAAGAATTAGAACCTCAATGTTGACGTCAATCTTTACCTCAATAGCGCCTGCTAAAATCAACCTTTACCTGCATGTTAATGGCGTTCGTCAAGATGGCCTGCACCTCTTGGATAGTCTGTTTGCTTTTACCTGTCTTGGTGATCAGATTTCCCTGCACGAAGCACCTGAATTAGGTTTAAATGTCACGGGATACCATAAGAAAGACCAGCTCAGTTTTATCAATAATAATATTATAATTAAAACGATAAAGATAGTTGCTCACATGCTTAACCGTCCCCCTAACCTCCATGTATCCTTGACGAAACGCCTGCCGATTGCTGCCGGCCTTGGGGGCGGATCAAGCAATGCCGCAACAGTTCTCCGCCTTCTCACCGAGATTTGGCCTGAGACACGTCAGCTGAATATGTATGAAATTGCCAAGATGCTCGGTTCTGACGTTTCTGCTTTTGTTCCAGAAAAAACAGCCCTTGCTGTAAGTGGTGCCGGTGACACTCTAGACCATGTTCCGACTCTGCCACCGCTCTTTGTGGTGCTGGCAACACCTTCCTACCCCGTCTATACCAAAGATATTTTTGGAAGAATGCGCAGCACCAGTCCCCCAAAGCACTGTACGCAAGACCCCTTGACGGAACAGGATTTTACGTCATCGTCAAATTTTATTAAGGCGCTTACACATCGGTCTAACCATCTTGAACCCCATGCATTTGAGCTGCTTCCTGAAATTAAAACCCTGAAAAAAGATATGATAGAAAGACAAAACTGTGCCCTTGCGCGTATGTCGGGAAGTGGCGGAACCGTTTTTGGACTCTTCAAAGATGCTCCAGATGCGGATAGGGCTCAGGTAGAGCTTAAAAAGATATATCCTGATTATTGGGTACAGGCGACACCTTTGCTCACTCACTTCCCCTCCACAACTCAAGAAAGTTCATGTATAAAACCTATAAACTAAACGTATTCTCATATGATTTACCGTCAATGAAAAAAATCAATGCCCCCATCGGCACCTTTAATCATGACGCACTTTATGACTATACTCTAGATAAAGACGTATTAACCGTACCTTAAAAGTCAAAAATATAGTAAAATTACTTAGTTTAGATCAGTTTACACGATAAAATAACATTGAAGCACCTTTCACATTTAGAAAATATACCTATGACGACACTCATCAAGTCTAAATCAATTACCGAGATTATTGACACACAAATAAATGAATTTGAAGACTCTCAGCACTCTCAAATACTTTTAACTGATTGTGGAAAAGTTTCTTGGAATGGGGGAATTATTGCTTCCCTCACCAAAGGGGACCATATTATGCACCCCGATGTTCAGGTGTATGACAGTTGTTTTATTTCACCAGACCAGCAAGACCGTATTAAAACTCAGCTCTCAACGTGGATTCGTAATGAAATTTGCTTGAAGCTGACACCATTAGTCAAGATTGAACGTGCTGATACGGACGGCATGGTCAAGGAGGTGGTGCAGCATATTATCCAGAATCTTGGGGTCGTCTCCCGCAATACCATTGGTCATATCAACAAGTCCCTCTCCCTAGAAGATCAACAAGAGCTTAAAAAATTAGGGGTCCACCTTGCCTTTAAAACCATATTTATATCTGAAATACTCAAGCCTGCATCGGCACGTCTTCGGTTTATTTTATGGTGCTTGTTCCATGAGCTGACCAACACGTCATCCTACTTGCCCCCAAGCGGTCTTATGTCTTTTCCCAAAGAGGAAAACGTGCAAGATCAGCTCTATCACGCTGCAGGTTATCGTGTATGCGGGGTGCGCGCTATCCGAGTCGACATCCTAGAACGCTTGGCATTTGAAGCCTATAAGTTAACCAAAGACGGCGCCTTTATTGCCCCCCCTGAAATGGCCGCAACTGTTGGGTGTAAACGGGACGAACTCCCGCTTGCCCTCGAGAGTATAGGATATACCTGCGAAGAAATTGAGACGGATACCGAAACAGATAAAGTCATCCAGTATAAATTTACCTACAAGCCCCAACGCAAACCCAAAAAAATAGCGCCCTCCAATAATTCGCCCCATAAAACCAAAAAGAATTACAAAAAGGCTGCTGCACATACCTCCCAAAAGGTCAATAAGAAAAAACCAGTCGAAAAGAAATTACCATCTATTGACCCTGATAACCCTTTTGCATCACTGATGAAACTCAAATTGAAATAAACCATATCACCAACTCCCTTCACATTGTGGGAAAGGATATTTTCTCTTGTACAGGACTTCGAAATATTGACACACACGCCGTCATCCTTGCTTATGCTTAATTTACACCCATTTTAAGGATATTCACATAATCACTATATATGGGCGTCGCAAAAAGATTTAGAATTCTCAATAAATATAATCATATTTAAAAGCTAAGAGTTTTCTTATATACAAGATTATAATAATTAAGGAGATGTACAAACGTGGAGCGTAAGAACTTATGACCTATGTTGTCACTGATGGATGTATTAAATGTAAATATATGGACTGCGTTGAAGTATGCCCTGTGGACTGCTTCTATGAGGGAGAGAACTTTCTTGTGATCCATCCTGACGAGTGTATTGATTGTGGCGTATGCGAACCTGAGTGCCCAGCGGAGGCGATTCTTCCCGATACAGAACCAGGATTAGAAAGTTTGGTCGTGCTAAATCGTCAATATGCCGAGGTCTGGCCTAATATTACTATCAAGGGAACACCGCCAGAGGATGCCGACCATTGGGCAGAACAAAAAAATAAGTTAAATCTCTTGAGTGAAAAGCCTGGCACAACCAATCAGGAATCGTCCTAAACAGCCCCGCACTCTTTAGCCTATCATCAGCTGGCAAAAGCCCGCTTTAGGATCTTTAAAAAAAACACCCCATAACACACAAATAAACACTGACTTTTCAATCAATTTGTGTTAAAAATGAGAGTTGTATCTTTTATAGATAAAAGAATATGAATTTTTACACACTATTATAGTCGATCCTTAAAATTACTCACCAATTTTTTAAAAAATCACTACAGAGTTAGTTTTCATACCAAGTACTATAATGTACATAATATACTTATTTGGTATTCTTATATTAAGAATATAGATATTGCTAGTCTTTATTAGGGTTTTCGGCAGAAAAATACATCAAATGTACTTTGATATAATAAAAACCTAGGAAGGAAACCTTATGACCAAAATGGACTTAACATTTGAAACTGGAGACTTTATCGTCTATCCACATCATGGTGTTGGCCAAATAACAGATATTGAAGACCAGAATATCGCAGATATGAAAATTACCTTTTACGTCATCAATTTTACCCAAGATAAAATGATGTTACGTGTGCCAATTTCTCGTGCCTACCAACTGGGCATGCGTAAACTATCGAGTAAAGTTGAAATGAAAAATGTATTCAAAATTCTCGAAGGACGCGCGCGTATTAAACGGATTATGTGGAGCCGCCGTGCCCATGAGTATGAAACAAAAATCAACTCTGGTGACCCTATTTCTATTGCTGAGGTTGTCCGTGACTTGCACCGTAATGTGGATCAACGCGAACAGTCTTATTCTGAAAGAATTCTCTATGAAACTGCTCTTGAGCGCCTCGCCCGGGAACTGGCGGTCGTTGAGGCAATCGAACCAGATCGGGCGATTAACAAGCTAAAAGAAATTCTTTCCAAGTCATCTGAAGCAGCTGCCGCTTAAATTATATTTGTTCTCATTATTGCCTTTACCCTAAATCACTTTTATAGTACTGAGGATATTTAAGTTCTGTGGAATCTATGGATAGGTTTTTATATATTTTGGCTTGATTCAAAATTTATACTATTTTTTATGCTGGGTGCAAAAACCCTCCACAGGAATATTAAGAAATCGTTTCGTATTTAATTTTGATTCTTTCGTCTTTAACACCAATAATGACAATTTCTTCATATGACACTTACCAGCATAGAGCACTCCATTTGACACTTACTATTGTAAGATGCTGCGTATTTATTTATAATTAAAAGTTTATTGATAGAAAATGACACGTTATTCACTTAATAATAGAAAGATTATTTAATATGCCTATGTCTCAACAGGAAATTGAGCGTTTACTCAAACAGGCTTTACCAGGGGCTGAAATCTTTATCGAAGATATGGCGGGTGACGGTGACCACTATACGGCACGAGTGATTGCCTCACAATTTACTGGACTTCCTCGGATCAAACAGCACCAAATGGTCTACGATGCTCTTAAAGGTTACGTTGGCAACGACCTCCATGCACTGGCTCTTCAGACCAGCGCCCCTGAAACTAAAGGGTAACTCGGTCTATAAAGGGAGAGTATTGCGCCTAGACTGCGGCGCCACTCTCTGATGCAGGGCGCACAGGAAAAATAAGGAACTTTTACTGAAAGTCACCATCTATAGTTTATATCCATTTTATTATATATGAGTAAGTTGAATACTTTTTTTGATAATAAAATCGCATTACACAGATAGGAATTGATAATCCATGACAGAAACACAAATCTTTACAAATATCCGTAAAGTGATATCGGAAAATGATGTCGTTCTCTTTATGAAAGGATATGCGTCTGCCCCCCAATGTGGTTTCTCTGCACAAGTTGCACAAATTTTACAGCACCTAGGTGTTCAATACCAAGATGTGAATATTCTCGAAGACCCAGAAATGCGGAGTGCGATTAAGGAATATAGCAATTGGCCAACCGTGCCCCAGCTGTACGTTAAAGGTGAACTTATTGGTGGCTGCGACATTATCCGCGAGATGTACCTGAGTGGGGAATTAACAGACCTTCTTCAAGAGAAATCTGTGGCCTTTACGCCTATCAACTAGACCTTTCTCTCACCTAATTCACAGACTTTTAAACCTAACAAGAGGGTCTCATTGTTGCGCAACCAACAAGACCCTTTTGTCATATGGTAACCATCTTGATACAGGGCGCTACGTGTGTTTTCATGTAACACGTAGTTTTATTGTTTATCAAATACCCTTTAAATTCAGGATGACACCGTATATTAATATCAGACCTTGGTATAAGATAAAAAATATTTAAAGCCCGGTCTGGTTACGCTAAGATACCCTTCCCTAACATAACTTTTCGCGCATGGGTTGAGAATTCCTTGACATCCTCTATCAAATGAACTTCGTCAAAATGATTAAGAACTTGCAAAAGGCATACTCTTATAATCATTTCTCGTGATGAACAGTTCTGACAGGCCAGCTCAGGAACCAGATTAAAATTAGCTTC
The DNA here is from genome assembly GCA_965218375.1 of Alphaproteobacteria bacterium. Taxonomy (GTDB): domain Bacteria; phylum Pseudomonadota; class Alphaproteobacteria. The sequence goes on along the minus strand of OZ244618.1, from coordinate 1,315,608 downwards.
TGTCTCTAAATTAGCGTTCTCTCTGACTTTTTCTAACATCCTTTTATTCCTCTTATTCTCAGACGATCTTTTAAGACGCAAATGTCGTACCCCTTTATTCATAGAATACTTCAGCCACCCCTTAGCCTTTAATCGTCTCACTAATAAATAGACAGATGACTTGTATTTGTATTCCAACGCTAACTGAATATCTTTAACATTTGGTAACAAATTATGCTTTTCTAAATACGCATCTATCGTGCTCATAACCTCATACTCACTTGGAGTCAGGGCATCAAAATTACTATTTATCTTCTGACTATACATTGTTTTTCCATTGTTATAGTATTGTATTTTTTTTGTTCGATTTATGTTTTAAATTAATAGGCTTTCTTAATAGATTAATATGCAATTAGTATGTACACAATAACATTTATTGATAAAAGTATACTATTTAAAAGTGTATATTCAATATAACAGCGTCTAAAATATTTAATTTTTAAATTTAATCTAATTAAATCAATAGGTTAATAATTATCCGAAAAATAATCAATAGAGGAAAAAAATTAATTTTTATTGATTTAAGATTATGACATCCCCTATATTAACAAATATATTCGTATTATGTTTTATTTTTATTCGACTTTTGATCAATAAAAAAATCACTAATTCTTAAAAAAAAATATGGACCTGTCATAATGAATAAAATAAAAAAAACACCACAAACCAAGCCTGTAAGTAGGATAAGTCTGTCTCATAAGGGTAAATGTTCCATCTTAATGCGCATGTACCACAGACAAACGATTAGTTACGATCAAGCTCAAGCAGCACTCACATTCACAAATGACTTTGAAAGGGCGCAAATACACTCATTACGTGCAATAGATATTTCAAATATTTTAAAAAAATCGATGCCAAATAAGCAATACACTCTCTCTGATGCCAAACTTGACGCACAGGACGCATTCAATCAAGCCCTCAACGAAATCCCAGAAAAAATATGTAAATACATTTTGATGCAATTTTGTTGCAACGATGTACCGCTTTCTCATTTAGATCAACAGTTGGGCTGGCGAAAAGGTAAAGCAAGCACCCACCTGAAAGGGGCGTTAAACTTGCTGTCAAATCACTATAATAAATCCCTCAAACCCTCCTAAGAGCTCGATAATATTATGATAACTGATACGCATAACGCCACCTTATTAAAAAATATCCTTGAGTATGTCTATGATCCCGTGGGGTTCGTAGAATTTGCCTTTGATTGGGGGCACGGAGAATTGTCCAATTGGAATGGCCCAGATATCTGGCAACGGAATATACTTAACGCAATTGGTGAGGGTACGCAGAACTTAACGGATCCGATTAAGATTGCTGTTTCGAGTGGTCACGGTATTGGCAAGGGCACATGCGCTGCATGGATTATTTTATGGGCAATGAGCACGCGCCCGCATCTTTCAGGAATTATCACCGCCAATACAGCCAACCAATTGAATACAAAGTCATGGCGTGAGCTTGCAGTTTGGCATAAAAGGTTAATTAATCGCAACTGGTTTACCTGGACCAAAACAAGGTTTTACCACAACAGCTATAAAGATACGTGGTTTGTTGCGGCAATTCCATGGTCTGAACAAAGGCCAGAGGCGTTTGCAGGACTCCACGCACGCCATGTACTTGTCATTTTCGATGAAGCCAGCGCGATTCCCAATAATATTTGGGATGTATGTGAGGGGGCAATGACGACCGAGTCCGCCATCTGGTGTGTTTTTGGTAATCCCACACGCAATACCGGTCGTTTTTATGACTGTTTTAATAAATTTAGTCACCGCTGGCAACACTGGAAAATAGACTCCCGCACCACGCAAATGGTCAACAATAACCAAGTGGAACAATGGGTGCAGGACTATGGAGAGAACTCGGACTTCATTTCAGTGCGGGTTAAGGGGGAGTTTCCCCAATCCTCCAACCAACAATTCATCAGTCGCCTGCTGATAGAGGATGCCATCTCCCGACCAATGACCCCAAACCATCCCGTGCCTTCCCAGAGAGAACCGTTAATTATCGGCGTAGATATTGCCCGTTATGGCAACGATTCAACGGTTATCGCGTACAGATGCGGTCTTGATACCCGTTCCCTTTCGCCATTTATTAAAATCAATAAAACCGATACCATGACAATTGCGAGCCGTGTTCATGGGATCATTACCAGTTTTAATCCCGACTATGTTTATATCGACGGCGGCGGCGTGGGTGGAGGCGTTATAGACCGTCTGAGGGAATTAAAGTGCACCCCTACAGAAATTAATTTTGCGAACCGCGCCTACAATAGCAACCGCTATGCTAATCAACGAGCGGAAATGTGGGATAATATGAGACAATGGCTTAAAATAGGCTGCCTACCCGATAATGATGAACTTAAAGAAGCCCTGACCACGCCCCATTACTTTTACGACTCCCACAACAGACTCCTCCTCGAATCAAAAGATAATATGAGACGGCGTGGGGCACCTCCCCTTGACCAGGCCGATGCATTAGCGCTGACATTCTCACGACCTGAGACCGCAGCACAATTTAGTCACCAAGATACACACACCCTTTTAAATGAAGAGTATGACCCGTTCATCAGTTAACGGGACAGGGATACTACATTGACTTTTTCATTAATATATGTTAATATTTCTTCTTATTTTTTAATAATCGCTTGTAGTTGGAGAATACTTTTAATTACATAAATAAATATATGAAAAATTCTCAAAACACCAAATTACCCTTACAACAAAAGAGAAAACATAAGAAAAAAAAAGCAATAAAATACACCACGCGTCTCGCAAATAAAATTCTTCAAGGGGTTGCGGCAGGCCAAAGTATTGCTGAACAATGTACCGCTGATGATATGCCATCACAGGAAGTAATATATTTATGGATAGTTCAGAATCCAGACTTTGCACAAAAACTTAATGAAGCGCGAGAGCAGAGCACAAATGCATTTATCGACCAAATTCTTGTCATAGCAGATGGCATGCCCCCGCCAGAAGATGATAAGACGTCACAAGAAACTATCCAAAGGTCGAAAATACGTATTGAAACTCGAAAATGGCTCATCGACAAACTTATATCCAAAAAAAGTTCATCAAAAGCCATTGCCCAATCAGAACCAGGAAAGGACATTACCGAACAATTAGAAAGAGCCCTTCTGCGCAAAAAGGTTAAAGAAGAAAAAACAACAAAGAATGAATTAAAATAGAACATAAAGTGAATAAATATTAAATTTATCTTGACTCTCGGGGTCTGTTATTATAGATTAAATTTAATACTAGTAAAAGGCTCCTGCCACTAAGGCGTCAACGTATCTAATAAGAAGAAAAAAATAAAACGGATACATTCTTAATGGGTATCTTAAGAAACGCACTTCATAGTGTGAATATATTTTTTAAGATACCCATTTTTTTATTACATAGTGATAAGACGACGTTAAATACGTAATCAATTATAAATCTAAATCTATAGGATAGCTTGTCACAGGCTATTCTTTTCTATACTGGGGGAGTTTCTCATGCCTATGATTAGGCCCGCGAAAATGGCAGATATCACTTTCTTATGCCGTCTAGGGCGTAAGTTTTTCGAAGAAAGCAATTTAAATAATTTAACTTTTGATATTAACCGCGCTGAAAGGTTAATGTCTGATATTATTATGAGCTCTCAACATTTTGCTTTTATATCTGAAAATAGCTCAGAAAAAGTCAATGGGTTTATTTGCTTTGATATCCAGCGCTACTATACCGTAGAAAAAATGGCGCACATATTTCTTTTCTTTGTCCACCCCAATGAACGCAATAAAGGTGTTGGAAGAGCCCTCCTGAAAGCCGCATTAAACACGGCGCAAGACCTTGATGCTCGCTATTTTTATGGTGCGTCAACCGGTGGTTTTGACGACGTACGAAACGATGAATATTTTCGCAAATTATTTTTACACTATAAAGGTGAGAATCTAGGCTCATTCATTCGCATTACACTTGCACCAGAAGATCATAAAACCAAGGAAATTGCATAGCTATGGGAAAGTTCTTTAGACAACCTTCACAAACTATATCGCCCCCCAAAGTGATTATAGTGGAAAGACCTTCACAACAAGACGTAACGAAAAATGCAATAAAGCAAGAAAGTCTTGATCTAAGAAACAGGTACAGGCATCAGAAAGAACACGTCAAAAGACGGCTCGGTCGATCAAGTACAATTAAAACATCTAATTCAGGTTTTAAGGAACCTAATAAAATTACTTATAAAACCCTCTTAGGCGAATAAAACATTAATTCGCATTGAAGAAGCCAAAATTTTACATACATATCCCGCCACACACACGGATAAAAGGATGGCTTCTTCCATGGAAGCCCAAGATGAGAACCGAAAGATTTCTTTTCCCTTGCTCTCGGCTAACTCTTTCTTGGGCTCCATGCTTCATCCAAAGCACATTTACACAAAAAATGTCTACTCTTTCACAATAACCAGCAAGAGGTTATAGGGTTATGCCTACCAATATTAAAGTCTTAAAAGGTCTTCAAGCGAGTCAAAGCAGCCGGCGTCATATCCTCCCGCCTATGCCAGAATCCAAACCTCACGACAAGACTTCTTATAACGCAAACACAGATATTTATGACCAAATCACCGGAACTCTAAAGAGTTTTTCTCAAAACCAGTTGATGGCGATTCCCCAAAACGAGACACCCACTCCAGAGCTCTCATCTTGGGTTGAAAAAATGGTTACCATCCAAAAGCTGAATGAGCACCGCAAAAAAATAAAGGCCCTTATCCACGAAAGCCGAGACCTTGGACGGTGTACCAGCAATAGCCCCATGGGCACGATAACCTCGGCCGTTGAAGTGTCACAAATGATCTATATTGCAGCAAAAGCCGCGGGAGAAGACCATGAAACCGCCTCTGAATATACCCATCAAATGGAACAAGGTCTCCTAAGAGGGGCAATGCTTGGTGCAGCGCGCAGCAGCGCAGATGCATTTAAGCAAATGGATACAAAAATCACTCCATATATTAACTTTACATCCCGTGATACGCCAAACAAAAAAGATGCTGAAATGACCTACCTTAAAGACTTATTAAACGAAGCCAAATCTTCTCAAGATCAAAGTCATGTACCAATTATTGAAAAAGCCTTGCACAAACTCTGCGCCGCCACCGGATAAAACAACCTGCATTTATTTTTCCTAATACAATTATAATTAATAAAAACAGGAGGTTATCATCAATACATTTAACAATGAACCATTCAAGACAACCATGCGGCAGCATGCAGAAAAACGACTTGAGGCATTACGAAAAGAGCGCGCAAGCTACCTTCAACATTGGAAAGAACTAAGCACGTACATTCTTCCACGCAACGGACGTTTTTTACACAACGACATTCACAAAGGGAAAGTACGTAACGAAAAAATTATTGATAATACTGCAACGATCGCCGCCAGAACCCTTGCAAGTGGAATGATGGCAGGGATTACCAGCCCCGCACGCCAATGGTTTCACCTGACAACGAAAAATCCAACACTCTTAGAAAATAAGGCTGTCAGTAACTGGCTCTATGAAGTTGAAGCAATTATGCGTGATACCTTTGCCCATTCCAACCTGTATACCCACTTACAAACCCTCTATGAAGAACTCACGGTTTTTGGAACGGGTGCGATGATCATTCAAGCTGATCCCAAAAGTATACTCCGTTGCCGCACCTTGACAGCGGGAGAGTACTTTATTGCCCAAGACGACCAACAAAACGTTGATACCCTCTGTCGCGAGTTTTCAATGACTATTGCCCAGATGGTCACGGCATTTGGGCGAGAATCCTTGAGCCATAAGTCTAAAAAAATGCTGGAAAATCAGAAACTTGATGCGTGGGTGGATATTGTCCATATTATTGAGCCTAACCCCAATACACTTCCTCACAGCCTTGCATCATCCCGTTTACCTTATCGGTCCATATATTTTGAGAAGAATTCCTCACCAGACACCCTCCTCAGGCACTCAGGATACACTGAGTTTCCAGTTGTCGTTCCGCGCTGGTCACTGATTGGCGCAGATATTTATGGGCGCAGTCCTGGCATGGATGCCCTGCCAGATGTCAAACAATTACAGCATGAGCAGTTACGCAAGGCCCAGGGTATTGACAAGATGGTTAACCCGCCCATGATTGCCCCCGCCCATATGAAGGGGCGAAACGCCTCTGTCCTTCCAGGGGGGATCACGTATATTGATATGCAAAACGGTCAATCGGGATTCCAGCCGGCATACCGAGTTGACCCTCGGCTCCATGAACTGACACTCGATATTAAAGAAACGCAAGGCCGAATTAATAAAACCTTTTATGCGGATCTTTTTCTTATGCTCAATGAGATGGAAAGGTCACAGATTACGGCCTATGAGATTGACGCCCGTCGAGAAGAAAAACTCTTAATGCTTGGGCCCGTTCTGGAACGCCTGCATGGAGAACTCTTGACGCCGCTTGTAGATCGTACATTTCATCTTCTTGAGCGCTCAGGAATGCTCCCAGAGGCCCCAGCAGTTATCGCCAATCAGAACGTCCATGTTTCATACACAAGCATGCTCGATCGGGCACAACAATCTCAAAGCCTCAATCTCTTAGAGCGCTTCATAACGGTTCTAAATTCGTTTCTTCCCATCATGCCAGAACTTATTCACCTGATTGATGGACCGAAAGCCTTACGACTGTATGCTGAACGCTTAGGTATTCCTGCGAATATCATCAAGTCTGACATGCACATTAAAGAAGACCAAGCCCAAAGCCTCCCTCAGACAGAGGGGGTAAGCGAAACTCCTATAGTTTAACGCCCCAGGGAACAGCCACAGCAGAGGCATGTGCCAGAGAAGACGGTAAAAGTATATCCTTAGATATTATTAACATTAAACAGGCGTGTCCCTTATGAGGCGTCTCCTCCTAACCAAGGTCAAACCAATGACAGAAAAACAGAGCCCAGAGCAATCTAAAGAACACACTTCATGGTGGAGAAAACACTTCAATGATAATATTCAAAGCCTTGTTGATCCATCTGATGCACCAGAGACATACGAAAATTTTATCATACCCGAAGATATGGAGATACAAGATAAAGAGCTGATGGACGAATTTTGTGCCGTTGCTCAGGCGTTGAACTTAACTCAACGACAAGCCCAAAAAATGATTGAACTTTATATTAAACAACAACAACGGTCCCAAGACCTGCTCAATCATACATGGGAAGATACCCACAAGGAATGGACATCACAACTTGATGCCGACCCCGAACTTGGAGGCGCATCCCAAAAAAGAACCCTTAAACGGGCGCGCATGGCCATTGATGCATTCGGTACCCCCAGCCTAATGAATATGCTGGACTATTTAAATTTAGGCAACAACCCTGAATTCTTACGTTTTTTTGCCCGCGTTGGGCAAATGCTTGAAGAAGATAACCTGATCTCACAGCCTCTGGATGCCAACAACTATAAAGAAAAAAGCTTGTCTGAACGTCTATGGCCTAAATAACGATCTCCATGTTTTTTACTCTTATTCGTATATTTTTTAAAGGAACACCCTAATGCAAGGCGCATTTACACTGAAACAGTGGGCTGAACAAAACAATCATAAAAAAGATTCACCTATTGTTGAACTCATGCAACAAGAAAATGAAATATTATCCCATATTAAGTGGTTAGAAGGTAATGAAACCAATGGTCATACAACGACCATCCGTATCGCACTCCCCGTTCCAACATGGCGCAATCTCTATGAGGGAGTCGACGCGACACATTCACAAATCAGTAAGGTGACAGATAGCTGCGGTATGCTCGAGGCACGGTCTGAAATTGATACTGATCTTATTGAACTGAATAGCCATATTGAAAACTTCCGCCTTATGGAGGCGCGCGCCCACATTGAAGGGATGAACAACGAGTTTATTAAAACCCTTTTCTATGGAGACACCAGAACTTATCCAAATAACTTTATGGGATTAAGTCCACGTTATTCTCATAGCAATATCCCAAACGTGATTGATGCAGACACAAAAGCCGAAAAGAGTAACTTTACATCTATATGGGGTGTTGTGTGGGGTGAAGATACGGTTCATGGCATTTTTCCCAAGGGAACCTCTGCTGGTATGCAACATGAAGACTTAGGCGTTTATGACGCCCTAGATAGCAATAGTCGGCCTTACCGGGCAACCGGTGATCTTTTTAAATGGAAAGCTGGTCTGTGCGTCCGAGACTGGCGGTGCGTTGTTCGTATTGCCAATATTAACATAGAAGAAGGCGGAGCACTCTCCGATGGTACCAAACTTCAAGAACTTACCATAAAAGCCAAAAACCTCATCCCTTCCAGCAAACGTCGTCGTTTAACATGGTATTTAAATGAACAAGTGCTCAACCTCTTAGAACTTGAAGCCATGTCAAATAAGAGCACTTACCTCAGGTATGATGAATACCTTGACAGTCATAACATTTTAAAAATTCATGGAATGCCTGTATATGCGTGTAATGCAATTACAACAGAGGAAACAAAATTAGTCGCCCTGAACGCGTAACGTCACCCAACCACCTCATAACCATAAGATCAAACAATGATACTCCATAAAAAACAGACCCTTCTTGAAAAAAATAATGTCAATAGTCCCGTGATACTTGATACCAACACATTCAAACATTTTTCAGAGGTTTTCCTCCACATCATCGTCACGCAAGATTTTAAACCTGATGATAATGCTCTCTCAATCACGATTCAGCTATCAGATTCATCAGATTCATCAGATAAATCAGCAAATGAGTCCGGCCATGAAATATTGATTCAAACTGCCCCAATTGGCGTCCAAAAGTTGAAAACTGGGTACGTCTTTCGACTCAACAGAATACCCTTAGGTACAAAGCGGTATATTTTTCTTACCGTTACGAAAACTACTGAGATCGGAATTACTCAAGGGAAAATTGACGTGCACCTTGCAACAAACTATGACGATCCATATTCAGTAAATCAAATGGTACGCAGTTAATTCGCTTCAAACTCTTGTAAGAAAGAATACATTTATGTGTAGTATTTCTGCAGCACTCATCGGTACAGCAACAATGTTAGAACTGGGCACAAATGTTGCTGATCAAAACCAAAAGAATGCTCTTCTAAAGCAAAAAAATGAATACGAAAAAGCGCAAATTAGAACACAACAGCTTCTTGCGCAGAAAATGGTACGAGATATTCACAAACAAACTCAAGAAAAAAACAATAAGGCATATAAAGAAAATACTGCTTTAATTGGACAGCAACGGGCACTATTCGCCGCAAACGGCATTGATATTAATTCTGGTTCTGCTTTAAACATCCAAAAAAGTATTCAACACCAGAATAAATTGCGTGCCCTTGAAGAACAAGAACGCGCCCAAAAAAAGGCCCAGGAATATGAACGTCGGGCGCAAGAGCTTGAGCACAAGTCACTCTATCAAATGTATAGCATGCCTGTGACTGAGAGTAGGCCGTTTCAGGGTAAATTTCTATCAACACTACAACGGGCTAATAGCTTTCGCAAAAAACTTGATTTGTTCTGATAAGGAAAGCCTTCCCGCCCATGGAACATATTACAACCAAATTCACCAAGCCACTGCAAGCGGTGGGGGTGCTAACCAGTTAGCACCCCTAGTGACCCCAACATTTGCTACTACGGAATCCCCCTATGACATCTTTAATCCATATTTTTAACATTGCTCTGAACCATCTTGGGTCCAATACAACAATTGGAAATTTGTCTGAAAATAGTATGGAAGCTGAGACATGCTGCCTGTTCTATGATAATGCCCGAGACTGTATCCTACAAACCCATCCGTGGAATTTTGCCATGAAGAAGTTCCCTCTCACTCTTTTAGAGCAGTCAAGTTATGGATGGAACTATAAGTACCTCATGCCCTCAGACTGCCTTATTGCCCTCACGGTCACGCCCAAAGATCGCCTTTTACCTCTTACGGAGTTTGAAGTAACTGGAGATAATATCCTGAGCAACCAACCCAACGCCCTCCTAAGCTACACCGGCAGAGTCACAGATGTTTCTTTATTTAGACCCGCCTTTATCTCCGCATTAACATGGCGGTTAGCGGCTGATATTTGCCCGTCAATTACTGGATGCCATACCACTCTTAAACTGGCTACGGCAAATTATATAGATGCCCTATTAAACGCGCAGATCATCGACTCCCGTGAAGGAGAAAACAACAAAATTCATAACGTAGACTGGATAAGTATAAGGCAATCCTAAAAATGGTTAATATACAATCAAACTTTACATCTGGGGAACTGGCGCCCAGCCTTGTAGCACGCATGGACTTAATTCAATTTCAAAATGGTGCGAAAGAAATTAATAATATGTTTGTTCATGTTCATGGTGGTGTGTCCAATCGTCCTGGCACCAAATTTGTGTGTGAAATTTCTGCCTCTAATATACAAGTGAATACTAACGTGACTCCTAAAGTCCGTTTAATACCATTTTCATTTTCAGACCAACAAACGTACGTTCTTCAATTTTCAGATAAAGAAATTTTTATTTATAATCTGGAAGGTAAAGTCAACTATGACCGCAGCAATTCCTCTAAGCACAAAGGGCTTGATACGCCCTATAGCGCGGAAGATATCCATCAGATAAAATATATCCAGTCTGCCGACGTTTTATACTTGGTCCATCCCGGGATCCAACCACATATTCTCTCAAGAACCACATCAACGTGGCAATTGAATATCATAAAATTTACTTCCAATATCACCCCACCAACCATCAACACAAACAACTCTTCCTCCTCTTCAAAAGAACAATACAAAATAACTGCCCTCTCAAATAATGGGTTTTATGAAAGCCTTCCCTCAGAGGTCATACATCAAAGTCTCAACCAAAAAATTGAATGGGCATCCGTGGAAAATGCGGATCTTTACGCGGTATATAAGAACAAAAATGGCATTTTTGGGTTTATCGGCTACACGACTGATGAAAAAAACCTCAGTTTCATAGATGATGGCATCATGCCCGATACCACCCATGCCCCGCCCCAACTGCGTAACCCCTTCGAAAATAATAACAACCCCTCAACAATAACATTCCATGAACAACGCTTAATTTTTGCATCAAGCACCACGTCTCCACAAACTGTCTGGATGTCACGCTCGGGAAGTTATCATAATATGAACGTGTCTATGCCATCACAAGATGATGACTCAATTACCTTCACAATTGCCTCACGTCAGGTCAATGCCATTGAACACTTGGTCAGTTTAAAAGATCTGATCATTCTGACAAGTGCGGGGATTTGGAAAACCACCTCAACGGACTACGGACCCATAACGCCGACATCTTTGCGTATTCAACAATATAAGTATGGACATGGTGCCGCCAACATTCCTCCTATTATTATTGGAAACTCAGTCATTTATATTTGTAATGGTGGCTCACGTATTTATGAGCTGAGCCATTCTGAACAAGGGGATAACTATATCATTATCGACCTGACGTTGTTGTCTACCCACCTATTTGAGGGCTATAAAATTGTTGATTGGACATACGCGCGCGACCCTCATTCTATTATATGGTGTGTGCGTGATGACGGCATACTTTTGGGGCTGACCTATTTACAGGAACACAAAGTTTACGCGTGGCACCAACATTCAACTGAAGGCAAATTCTTGGCGGTCACCTCGATTAAAGAAGGTCAAGAAGATGCGGTTTATTTCGTGGTTGAACGCCAAATTGATTCCCAACCTAAATACTTTATTGAAAAATTTGAAAGTCGTTCTTTTCAAAAGAAATCTGATGGCGTCTTCCTTGATTGCCATATGAAGTACACTGGAGAAGAAAGAAATAAATTTACCAATATTGATTATCTTTCTGGAACGAAATTTAAAGTTATTATGAATGGTAACTCCAATACTAATGGACACTATAAGATTGAGGGGAATTATCTGACCACAACCCACCCCGTCACCAGTTTAAATATAGGATTGCCCTATTCATCTTGCCTTATCCCTTTGGCGTTTGAAGGCAATATCTCGAATAACCTTACGCGTCAACGGCAAATTCCGCGCATTCGCATTTTCCTCCTTAACTGTGACCAGGTCTGTGCTGGACCAAATAAACAGCAACAAACGGCCCTAAAATCATACAAGCCTTTTAAAGGTAACTCCCCGCCTATTGAGACGCCCACAAAGATTATAGATTTAAACATTCCACCCCAATGGGGTATTGAGGGAGGACTTGTATTAAGTCAAGACGAAGCAGTGCCATTAACCATCCTCGCAATCATTCCTGAAATAAAAAATAGCTCATAAAACAATGCCACACCACATTATAATTGTTCCAGCAGAACCCCACCATATTTCAAATATATACAAAAGAATTAGGAATAGTGATAGAGAAGAAATCTGGTACACTTCAGGACACTCCCCCCTTAAAGCCCTCAAATTTGCAGTCAAAGTAAGTTTCGAAAGTTATGCGCTTTACCGAAACAACTGCCTTACGGCACTCTTTGGTATGGTACTGAATAATCAAGGAAATATTGGTATCCCTTGGTTACTGGGGAGTATCGACCTTGAATATATTTCACCATACCAGTGGCGACGCTTGGGTAAAACTTACATTGAAAAATGGCTAACTCATGTCCCTATTTTAAGAAATTATATATATGCTAAAAATCATAAAAGTTGTAGGTGGTTGCGCCACATGGGATTCACCCTGTCACCTCCTCAAAAGTTTGGCATCTTTAATCAATATTTTCAATGTTTTGAAATAACTAACACCCGATCTACGACCTCTTCAGATCTATATCTGAGTATATAATCGCCCCCTAGAGTGAAATAAAAACTAACACAGCACAGATATATCTTAGAGTGAAAAAACATGACCGTAACAAAAGTAAAAAACAAAGTTATACTAATCGCGAATGGGAATACAATTTTTAATTTTGACTTCCTGGCAAACTGTATATCTGAAATTAAAGTCTTTATTATCGACTCCCAAGAAATACAAACAGAAATTAATTCTAATAATTATAAAGTTACTCTTACTAACACCGGCGGTACTGTTAAATATCCTTTAGATACTGCTTCTAATAGCGCCGCTCTCCCTCTTAATAATAAGGTGGTTATTTACCGAGAAATTCCGATTAAGCAAGAGGCCTACTTTCCAAATAATGGAACTTTTTTTCCTACAGCTTTTGAAAAAGCTCTTGATCAACAAGCACTCATAAGTCAACAACTGGATGAAAAAATCAATCGAGCCATTCTTGTTCCTTTTTCAGATGACGCGACCAAACCTCAAGAGTATCTCAATGAACTTCGCAAAGAAAAACAAGCTACGGACCAATTTATTCAAACTAATAAAAAAATAAAAGGGGTGGTTGAGGCCGCTAAAGATGCGGTTGAAACTATGAAGAATGAAGTTCAGGCTGATAAGTCTGATGTTCTTAACGCCAAAAGTGCCGTTGATACCGCAAAGACTGCGGTAGATAACGCCAAAAGTGCCGTGGATACCGCTAAGACTGCGATAGATACCGCAAAAAGTGACGTTAATACTGCAAAAAGTGAGGTTGATACCGCAAAGAGTGAAGTTGATACCGCTAAGACTGCGGTTGATACCATGAGGGGTGAAGTTGATACCGCTAAGGCTGCGGTTGATGAGGCAAAAAGTCAAATTGATACGACAAAGGGGGCTATTGATACGGCGCAACAAATTATTGAAACTGCAAAATCTGCGGTTGATACCGCAAAAACTCAAGCTCTAACCGCGCTAAGTGCGGCTGAAGCAGCGCTAGGTGCGGCTGAAAATCATGTGGCCGGCACCATAACCTCAGAACACATTGCGGCCAATGCTGTAACGACTGATAAAATCCCTGATGGGGCAATCACCTTTGAAAAACTCTCGAAAGGTGTTGTGCAAACATTATCTAATAGGGATATTATTTTATCTATTTTTCCTCAATCTGGTTCACATAATTTTGTAGTTCCTGGAGGTGTCTCAAAAATATCGGTCATTGCTGTTGGTGGCGGTGGAGGAAGTGCTGCTGGCATTGATGGCGATGGCGGCGGTGGCGGCGGTGGCGGCGGTGGTGGCGGCGGTGGCGGCGCGCTGGTCTGGGCGCATCAAATTCCTGTTTTTTTTGGAGAGCGCCTAAGTTTAAACGTTGGCGTAGGGGGTTGTGGTGGTTTGAGTTTTGGTAGTGATGGAAATAGTGGAGAATCCTCATCTGTTGCTTATGGGGGATCGAGTTTAACTGCTGGTGGCGGCACAGGCGGTCGGCCCTTTAGTTCGGGTCCCATGAGCGGTGGGAGTTTTTCTGCAAGTGGGCTCTCGCAAAGCGGTGGCGGCGCTGGTGGCGCTGGTGGTGCTGCTTACAATGGCGGCGGTGGCGGTGGTGGTGCTGGTGGTTTTGGTGGCGCGGGCGGTAAGGGTGATCAGGCTAGAGGCTATGCAAGATACCTTCTCGCTCAAGGAAAATATGGTGGCTCTGGGGGGAGTTCGGATAGAGTCTCTCAGTCCAGCGGACCTCATCCAGGTGGTACTGGTGGACAAGGTTCTCGTGACCACCAAGCTGGTGGCGGGGGTGGGGCCCGCATTATGCCTTTGAGGTACTATAAAGAATATAGCAAAGAAATAAACGCAGACGATTGCACTAAGAGCGGTACTACCAGTATAAGCGGCAAGACTTTTCAAAATTGTTACCTTGGGACTGAAGGTGGCTGGCCTGGCGGTGGCGGTGGTGGCGGTCATGATAATGGACATTCGTATGGTAGAGACGGTGCCGACGGTTGCGTTGTTATTATTTGTAATCTTCAGATGCCCCTTATTGACTGGGCTGGAGGCGAATAATGTTTTGTTTAGAAGAAAATGGCATCTATATCGGGCCATTCAGCACACACGAAAAAGAAGGAATCCCTTATAAAAGTCGGGCTCCTGAAAGTATTGACCTAACGCAACAAAAGTTAGTTTTTAAGGAACGCGTCCTTGAGGAGAGTTCTGATGGTCAGTATGTGGTTGATATTTTTGGTGCTGAAGACTTAAGCAGTGAAGAGCTGGATGGGCGCCAAGAAGAAGAACGGCAACGCTTAGAGTTGTATCAAGAGCATCTTTTAACCACACTTGCAAGCTTTAGGTATGAGCAAGAGAGCTCTGGCATTGAAATTGGCGGCAAAATTTTTGCAACGGATCGCCACAGCGTGGCCGTTCTTAATCAGTATAAAACCCAAGCGTTAGAGAAGAGTGACCTTGTTATTATGTGGAAAAACAACGGCCAGTTCACCCCCCTCCCCGCGTCAGAGATTATCAACGTTTTAGGTACTATCATGGACCATATTAACGCCTGCTTTGCCCGCGAGGCAGACCTTACAAAACGCATTATGGCCACTAAGCTCAATGACCTTGAGAACATAAATATTTATGAGGGGTGGCCCCATATGAAAGATAAAATAACGGAAGGTGAGTCTTCCCTTTAATGCACTGACAAAAATTTTTTTAACATTATTCCGAGTATCATCAACAATTAAAAGATAATATCTAAACCCAAGTCTAAGTTACGCACCGTATGCGTTAACCATCCACAACTAATAATATCTACACCAGTCTGTGCAACATCGCGTATATTATCTAAAGTAATGCCCCCTGAGACCTCCACGGTAAATTTCCCATTAACTCGGTTTACAGCCTGTGCCAGATCCTGTAACGACATATTATCTAGCAGAACGCCCTGCAGAGGAAACTCAATGATCTGATCTAACTGACTCAAGGTATCAACCTCAACAATAAGCGATTCAAAATGAGTGCGCGCCTCTAAAGCAGACATCACCGCGTCTTGAATATTACCAACTACAGCAATATGATTATCTTTTATTAAGATACCATCCCCAAGACCATAACGATGGGGACTGCCCCCGCCACAGGTCACCGCATATTTCTGTGCCAGTCGCAACCCTGGTAAGGTTTTACGTGTCGCTGCGACCTTAGCTTTTGTTCCCTCTATGGCCGCAACCATCTGGGCAGTCATACTGGCAATACCAGACAGGTGACCTGCAAAATTTAAAGCCAGACGTTCGCCAGAAAATATCTGCCGCGCCGCCCCAGACACTTTCGCAATCACTGTGCCTTGCTTCAATTCATCCCCATCCTGCACGTTAAACAAGACGCTTAGATCTGGTGATATTTGTGAAAACACCTCTAAAACAAAGTCAACACCGCAAAATACGCCGGATGTGCGTGAAATAATATGCGCCTCTATCTGTTTTGTAACGGGTAAGGTCACATCTGATGTCCGATCACCAAAACAGCCTAAATCTTCAAACAAGGCGGTATTCACAATTGAATACACCGAAACTTTAGGTAATGAAACCATACTTTTCATACAATACTTATATTATAGAGCTCTGACTCTATACCTTTCCACTCATGATGAATTGTCAAAGAAGTCTCACTGATATGGGTGACGATGCGTCGTAAAAACCCAGTTTTCTGTTCAGTGAAATCAATACGTTGGTGCGCACCGCGACTCTCACACCGTGTGAGGGCGGAGGTGACCATAATACGCGCTAGAATTAAGGCATTTGTTTGCTGAACACTATGGCATGTTAATTGACAAGATACTCTATCAAGAGCACGCAACATCTCTTCAAGACCTATTTTATCCCTTTTAATCCCCATGCCCGTCCACATGGTCTGACGTAACCATACCCAGAACGAAGCATCAGCTCCATCAGGCGAGGACGCGGGAGAGAGGGTATAGGGCTGGTGATCACAAACGGGTACAGGGATAATCTGAGACTTTATTTTAGCTGCACAACTTCTGGCCATAACAACCGCCTCTAATAATGAATTAGATGCCAAGCGATTCGCCCCATGAAAACCCGTTGACGCACATTCGCCTATGGCCCAGAGACCTGGGATATTCGTTTGCCCATAGGTATCCGTCTCAATCCCTCCCATATGATAGTGAGCAGCAGGCATAATAGGAATCAAAGCGTTTTCAGGATCAATCTTATTTTCTCTGCATGTTCTTAAGGCGAAGGGAAATGATACCCGCCAACATTCTTCAGAAAAATGACGACAGTCTAAATATGTCTGCTGGCCTTCTTGTTGCCTTTGCCATAAAATACCTGCAACCACATCACGCGGCGCAAGCTCTTTTTGAGGATGGAACTGCTCCATAAACGGCACCTCATCTGACCCCACCAGTTTTGCTCCCGCCCCCCGCAACGCCTCGGTCATTAATGGCAGAGGATCTGTCTGTACATGAAGGGCCGTGGGGTGAAATTGCACAAATTCCATATCAATCAAACGCGCCCCAACTCGCGCCGCAAGAACCTGGCCACTTCCTATGGAGGAGATGGGATTGGTGGTATACTGAAAGAGTCCTCCCACACCGCCCGTAGCCATCACAACATGAGGCGCTCTTAGGGCAAATTCTTGGCCATGGCAAAATCCAGCGACACCTGTTATCTGCCCATGCTGATCACGGACTATATGCTGAACCACCCCATGATCAATCACTGTCACGTGTTCCGCGCGCTGGGTCGCCTGTGCCAGTTTCCCAATCAAATAATATCCTGTCTGATCGCCATTAATATGTAAGATTCTTGGGCATTGATGGGCTGCCTCCTGACCAATCGTAAAGCCACCGCCAGCACCACGGTCAAACTCTACACCCTGAGACTCAAGCCAGCCAATACTTTCAACACCGTTCTGGGTAATAAAGGTTACAACATCCCTATCAGTTAATCCGCCGCCGACAGCGATCGTATCCTCCGCATGCATCTTGGGCGTATCTGATTGAGAAACACACGCCGCTATACCGCCCTTTGCGTAAATGGAAGAACTTGACTCGCCAAGATCAGAAAAGGTCACAAGAGCAACCTTAAGGGGAGCAACAGCAAGAGCGGTTGATAAACCTGCAATACCACTTCCAATAATAATCACATCAAAATCTAATGAAGTTGGCATTCTCATAAAGTCACATCCTGCTGTGTATACTCACCTTAAGACGGTGCTTTTTTTAAGCTTGCAGACATAAATCAACTAAAAGCAACCATTCGCTCAACCGCCCCACGGGCACGAACCGCAATATCTTCAGGAATCAATATCTCATGATTTAGGGTCTCTAAAGACTGTTTAATCTTAAACAAAGTAATTTGTTTCATATGGGGGCACAAATTACAGGGACGAATAAATTCCACATCCATATTATCCGCAGCAATATTATCGCTCATGGAACACTCTGTAATTAGGGCAACGCGTTTAGGCTTGTTGGTCGAAACATAATTGGACATGCCGGCTGTCGATCCCGTAAAGTCACACTCCGCCACAACATCAGGTGGACACTCAGGGTGGGCAATAATAGTCACGTCATCATATTCTTCACGGATATTTTTGATATTCTCTGGGGTGAATTGCTCATGCACTTCACACCGACCATCCCATGTGATTGCTTTGACGCCAGTTTCATTCTCAACATTTTTCGCTAAGTATTTATCTGGAATCAGAATCACTTCATCCATATTAAAAGAACGGACAATCTTGGCAACATTAGAGGACGTACAACAAATATCTGTCTCAGCCTTCACCTCCACAGATGTATTGACATAGGTTATTACTGGAAGATTTGGGTGGGCTTTCCGCAGTAAACGCACATCCTCCCCCGTGATGGATTCAGCAAGGGAACAGCCTGCATCTAAATCTGGAATTAACACCGTCTTATTCGGGTTCATTAACTTTGCTGTTTCCGCCATAAAGTGTACGCCGCACATTACGATAATCTCAGCATCAACATTCACCGCCTCTCGGGCAAGGGCAAGAGAGTCTCCAGTAATATCTGCTATGGTGTGGAAAATTTCCGGCGTCATATAATTATGAGCAAGAATAACTGCATTTCGCTCCCGCTTGAGGCGCAAAATCTCATCAATCTCAGGAACGTACGTATTCCAATCATACTCATCGACAACTCCCCTCACTTTATCATAAAGCGGAAGAGTACGCGAATGCATTTCACGAAATGAAGAACGAAGTGCCATTAAATCCCCATATGCTCTGAATGAGTATAATATAATAAAACAAAAAAATGCAGTGATTTATAATTATCACGGTCATTTAGTTTACATTTTATACTCTATATTAATGAGAAATCAACATAAATAATCTCGCCGGTAAAATTTAGGAGAGATTCCATAGGGTGCACCTCATTTTAAATTGCCATGGACATATCAATGTGACAGGGTCGTTCGATAGCCCGAACGCACCCCTGGGGCGGGACGCTCTAACACCACCATTGAACGAAACTTAAACAACTCTGCAGGTCTTCCCTTTTGCTCTTGTTGATACTGATGTGTCCGTTGTACCAGCCCTTGGGCCTCGACCAATCGGCGAAAGTTTTGTTTATGAATAGGAATACCTGCAAGGCTTTCTACAACTTTTTGTAAGTGCAGAAGCGTAAAGTATTCTGGCATTAACTCAAAAACAACGGGGCGATATTTGATCTTTGCACGAATACGACTCATTGACGTAGCAAGAATACGCCGATGATCCATGTATAAGGGGTTTCCCAAGACCACAAGGGAATCGTTGGAAAGAATGCCATGGTGAAGCTGAGATTCGGGAACCAAGTTCGCAGAGAATAACAGTTCATACCGCTCTAAGACCCTTTCATTATCCCACTGGGACTCTTGAGAGATTTTACCGTTTTCTTCATGACGTCCAAAGCACAAGAAAACCCTTTCTTGACGGACTTTCCTCTCTTGGATCGTTTCTCCATCCTCCACCCAGGCATCTAATTTAGGCAGAATATGCCAATCAATAATACTTGGGCGCCCATAACGCCAGTCTTCCCATGGAAATAAATCATACCAGTCAACCCACTGAAAATCAGAAAGAACTCTCTCCAGGGACACACGAGTTAATGCCACGTACCCAACAGTGATATCCGCTTTATCCTCTTTACTTTTTTGGTGGGCGCGCGCCTTGTCACCGAATGTGTACAATTGCTCCACATAGCCCAACTTAAGACCGGTTAACTGATGCATTTTAGTGCGTAAGCACCCCTCCATAGTCCGGTACTGATCAGCTAAAAACGGGCATTCTGGCAGCGCGAGTGCAGCTGCGGACTGGGGGGGCGCCTTGTTTAATAGGACGTGAGGCCCACTCTCTAGGGAAATAACCACGACAGAGGTTAAACTCATCATAACAGCTGCATTGGTCATAATTTACCCCCTCTTCTCACTAAAAAAGTGCTCCCATGGCACGCGGCTCGTTGGCTTGCTCTGCGCATATTATCCCGATTCATACTCTTGATTTTACCAAAAGTGTGTGTAAATATACTCTCAAATTCTTTTGAAATTTCATCCCAAACTCCCTGACATGTTTAAAGTCTCAAAAAGCTCCCTTCGAATATTAATCATATCTTCTATCAGTCTTATGTTGCTTGCCGCAACAGCAACCTTGTTAATTACCAAGTACATAATACCCGTAAAATTAAATATGTGGCAAGAGGATGCAAGCGTCAATATTGGGGGGCCCTTTACCGCTATAGATCAGACTGGAAAAACAGTAACTGAACAAGATTTCCTCGGGCGCGTATCCCTTTATTTTTTTGGATTCATTTCCTGTCCAGATATCTGCCCAACTCAACTCATGTTATATGCGGATATGGTCAACGAACATCCGCAATTAATCGACAAGGTTAACTTTATATTTGTATCAGTTGACCCTGAGCGTGACACGCAAGAAGTGATGCGCTCTTATATTAGCGCCTTCCATCCGGCGTTCATTGGCCTGACAGGCGCTAAAGAGAATATTGCGGAAATAACAAAAAATTTTAAAGTTTATTATAAAAAAGTCGAAAGAGCTGACGCCCCTGAACTCTATACCGTGGATCACACCGGATTTTCTTACCTTATGGGACCGAACGGACACTATATAACCCACTTCAGTCGCGCGTCGTCATTTGAAGAAATAGAAAAAGTACTCACTTCTTTTCTGTAACTTAATCTTATGGACGCCCCTGATTTCAGAGGCATTTTAAGGACTCCGAAACGCCTTCCGTTTCATGTTCTCCAACGGGACAATAATATACTCTAGGACTGAGCGCTCACCTGTGATCACATCAACCTCTGCAACCATGCCAGGGATAATATCTATCAAACTGTTTTCCGTTTCCAGCTTTAATTTACCTGTCTCAACCAATATTTCATAGACTTGGAAGCCCTCTTGATTAATCACCGTATCAGCGGATATTGACTCAACAGTTCCATTTAACGCGCCATAACGGAAAAAGTTATAGGCCGTCAGCCTCACCCGCGCCTCTTGCCCAGGACGAAGAAATGCAATATCTTGTGGCCGTATTTGCGCTTGAATCAGCAGGGTATCATCCATAGGAACAATTTCCATTAAGATCATACCTGGCGAGGCAACGCCGCCTTTAGTGAAAACATAAAGCTGATTAATCACCCCTTTGACTGACGCCAGCACTTGGGTCCGTTTGACACGGTCTTGATCAGCAACAAGCTGCTCCTCCACTTTCTTCATGCCCACTAATATATTATTAAGTTTTGCTTGCGCCTCCGACTGAAACTTATGCTTCTTATTCTTAATGACTAGCCCGTACTCATTAATAGAAGATTTTGTGCGTGGCAGTTTCAGCTCAATTTCAGCCAGCTCCTTGTCTAAAGCAACTAATTTTTGATTTAACCGCAAGACTTCTATTCTTGGCGTCAATCCCTTATCGACATTCGGTTGCACGATATCAATTTCTTCAATAACCAAACTCCGCATCTTGCGAAATTTCTGCACCAAGACCTGTAGCTCTTTTTCGTGATATTTGAACTGCAATTCTTTCTGACGGGCAATATTGAGCTGCCCTTCTATGTCTTGGAGGCGCACGAGATTTAAGGCCATCTGATCCGCCACTAAGTCAGGATACTTTTGCTTGATTTCCTCTGAGTAAACGAGCTGGGTTCCAGAAATTTCAGACTTAAGGCGTTTTGCTTCGATGTAATAATAGATACGGCTTAGTTCAAGTTCATTAAAACTTGCGATCAGAGACGTCTTATCAATTTGTATAAGGGGCTGACCTTTTTCCACCACATCTCCAGCCTTAACATAAATTTCAGAGATAATACCACCCTCAAGATTCTGTACCGTTTGCATTTGCTGGGATGTAATAACGCGCCCATACCCACGGGTGACGATATCAATTCTTGCCCAACTCCCCCACCAAATTAACCCCGCAAAAAATAACAGAAATACCAATAATAATATGCTGACTTTGAAGTGCCCACCCCGATTGGCAAGAACCTCAATATCTCCCATAAAATCTAAGTCTTCGGTTGGTGTCGCCATTCCGTCTCCACGTCTTTCTTTATTCTGACCCTTTGTTATTGGTCATTATTGACTTCATAACTCTGTCCCGTGCCCCATCCTCAACAATCCTGCCCTTATCGACCACAATTAGACGGTCAACCAGTTTTAAGAGGCTAAACTTATGGGTCACAAGGATAAATGTCCGCCCAATCAGGACCTGAAGTAGCCTTTCTATCAGTAAGGCCTCACTCATCACATCCATTGCCGCAGAAGGCTCATCAAGAATCAAAATTTTAGGATCAATCACAAGGGCGCGCGCCAAGGCAATCGCCTGTCTCTGACCAAATGACAAATTACTTCCTCGATGGGTCACTAAGCGCTCATATCCATGGGCATCTTGTTGGATAAAATCATTAACACCTGCAATTGTCGCGGCCTCAATAATTGTCTCTTCTGCTACCCACGGCTGTCCGGCACTAATATTATCCCGTATTGATCCAGTAAATAAAACTGGATCCTGAGGGGAACACCCCATCGAAGAGCGCAAATCAATGGGATCAATCTGGTGCATATCAACACCATCAACCAATATGGATCCTTTTGTTGGTTGGTAAAGACCAGTTACTAACTTAATTAAAGACGACTTGCCGGCCCCCATACGGCCAATAATCCCCACGCGCTCTTGTGGATTGATGGAAAAACTCACATCTGACAAAACCTCGTGAGACTTATTTCTATCACCATAAGAAAGTGAGACATTCTTAAACTCTAGTCCACCTAAAATATGTTTCTTAGAAAAAAACTCTTTATCATCAGGGTGTTCAGTCTCGTACTTCATTAGGTTTCTTAAGTTTGATAAGGAAGAAAGAGCACTGTTTAATTTTCCAACCATCTGCATAACTTGGTTAAGGGGGGCAAACGCTCTGCCTGTGAGCATGACAGATGCAATGAGGAGCCCACCAGTAAGCTCACCTTCATAGACAGACAGCACACCAATCACCACAATGCCGACGGTGGTAACGTTAATCAATACCGCCATAATATTCATCGCAAGGTTTGTTAATCCTTGGGTTTTTCTCTTCAGGGCATTGCTATCAAGAATCGTGTTTTCCCAACGGCGTCGGAGCCGCCCCTGAATACCTACTTGCTTAATAATATCCAATGAGCTTATGGACTCGATTAAAATGCCGTTTTTTATCTCATTAATATGAGCTAAAGCCTTCGTATTTTGCAGTAAGGGCATTTGAATAGAAATTCGAATAACGAGCAAGCTAAGAATAGCAAACAAGAGAAAAAAGCCTATCAAAGGCGCATACAAGCAAATAATCAACACAAATAGGATTATAAAGGGAATATCAACAAGGAGAACCAGGGCTATTGATGTCAACATCTCCCGCAAATGGCTGACATCATTAACCGTATTCATCGTGACGCCGACTTGTTCCGAGAACCCTGATAACTTCACATCAAGCAGACGGTTGAACACCATTTTGTTCACAAACGAATCAATCTCAGACCCTGCAATACCCGTAAAATATGCACGGAGGGACCGGATGATGAATTCAAATCCATAAATACAGATACACCCAATTGCCAACGCCCATAATGTTTCCTCCGCATCATTGGGCAAGACCCTGTCATAAACTAGAATCACAAACAGCGGCAACACCAAATGAAAGAAATTAGTTAAAACAGCTGTCATCAGAATTTGCAGATAAACCCATTTGTTACGCTTGATCAATTGACCAATTGAAAACTTAGGCGCATCAGAAACATCAACGGACATTTTCACCCTCATGGACGGGCGTACCAGGATCATATATCCCGAATATTTTTCTTTAACTTCTTCTAACGGCACTTCTTTGAGCGCCCCGCTCTCTTTAGGGTCCATGACCACCACACGGCCACCCTCTTCTTTTGACGCTTTAACCAGAACTAAGGCCGTATCATCATTACGGATAACGACCACTGGATAAAGCTTACTCTCTAATAATTGAGAAACAGGCCTCTTGACAACGCGCGCCGTAAGGTTTGCCCGAACCGCACCACGGACAAATTGGCTCACAGTCATCTGACCGGCAAAGTCAGGCAAGTACGCCTGAAAAACTTCTGCCGTTCGGGCATTTTCATAGTACCGCGATAAAAATACTAAACAGTCTAGGAGAGTATCAGATCCAGTGACTTCTTTACTATACCGCGCGCCGCCTAAGAACGAGCCCTGAGGTCGACCACCCCCACCACGGGGAGCATTACGACCATTATTCGGGGAGCTATCTTCTGTCATAAGCTGTACACTCTGCAAGGTAAGGAGCAATAAAGACGCATCCTTTTATATTTTAAAATTTTAAGGATTGGATATTCACCTAAAGACGCGAAACACTTTATATCTCCAAGTAACGGAACAATTGGCCTGTAATATTGAGCAAACCATACTCATCTAAAAATACTTTTAATTTACCCCTCAACAGGGTGCTGTTTACCTGATACAGGTCAATGCACGCAACCAATTCATCAAGAATAGACAAACCACCATTTTCTCGACTCGTCTTGACATCTAAAAAGGATCTCTTTTTTATTTCCACATCCTGCTCATTAATCTCAAGCAGGGCAGCGTTAACCTTGGAATCAATGAAATAGGTGCGCACATCTTTTTCTATGGTTCTTAAAGTTTCCTCCTGCATGTAGGCACTCTGCTCTACAAGACGATGGGCCTTCCGATTGGTTAGTCTTGTCGTACCCCCATCATACAAATTAATTGTTGCAGAAATTTCCCCCAAAAACGATATGTCATTATTATATTTACTTATAGTAACCTGATTATCCGCCTCAATATCATTATATTTTTCAACCGCAGCCCTAAAAGAGATGATCGGCGTATAGATAGGAACAACAGACTTCATCAGCATTCGCCGCGAACGCAACGTCTCAGCCACCACCTTTAAGGAAGGGTGGGCTTGTTTCGCCATTAACATGAGGTCATTCAAGGCCTTGTCGGCCAAAAAGGTTGGCAGTTCTGGAAGTCGCAAATTACCAGGATCCAGCCCCACCAACTCAATAAATTGTACCTCATACTTATCAAAGGCAACCTGGTTGCCGTAATTAAGAGTTTTCAAGCTGTTTAAATAGGCATGGGCATTATTAATAGTAGACGGGGCACCCTGTCCACTTTCCACAAGCTCGACAATCTGTGCTTTATAGGACTGGACATCTTGCAAAATATCGGCATCCATCTCTAATATTTGGCTATAAAAATACATGCTTAGATAAATCATCGCCACATTATTTGCCAAACTTAATCGTTTGGCATTACGCTGATACAAAGTGCTTTGTGCAGTCGCCTCAGCACTACTAACGCGATAGCCCGTTTGCCCTCCATCCCATATTGTTTTGGAAATATTTAAAGATAACTTATTAGAAAAATTGTCAGATTCACTTCGGGTAATATTCCCTGAATTTTTCGTGCCTGGATCAGTATCTTGTTGCTGCTTATGGGTCGCGGATGCGGCGTTGACCATTTGCACTTTAAAATTGAGATTAGACGCAATGACTTTTGTTTCCAAAACCTCACTTTCATACTGTTTATTTAAAGCTAATACGGAGGGATGCGTACTGATAGAATGTGTAATTGCTTCCTTTAAAGAAAGAGCATAAACATTATGTGGAAATATAAGTAATGCAATAATAATAATAACGAATCTATTAAAATAATTCTTTACTAAAAAAAGCACTAAAAAAAACATCAAAAACCATCAACATATAAAAAAAATTTAATAAGGAGTTAATTTTAATTCAGAAACCTAAGCAAAACAATATTATTTATTAAAATATTTAATGCAAAAAATAGTATATGTTTCTAGGATGATACTCTTGTATTACTTAATATATTATATTTTTATTATTGGCAATCATGATTAAGACACATATATCCAATAAAATCATTTGTATTTAAAGGGGGACTCCAGAAATACCCCTGACCATAGTCACACCCCATATTCGTTAAAATGCTTCTTGAAAGGTCGGTCTCAATACCCTCCGCAGTCACGCTTACACCTAAAGAGTGGGCCATCTTTATGATAGATTCAACAACAATTTGTTGCCGTTGATTTGTTTCGATGTTCTGGATAAAACTTCTATCAATTTTTAAAATACTCATATTAAAGTGAGTCAAGTACCCAAGATTAGAGTATCCCGCACCAAAATCATCAATACTCACCTCAATATTATTCCTATTAAGAATATCAATATCATCACATAGTTTTTTGGTATTCTGCATGGCAAAGGACTCGGTAAGTTCAATGCATATGGACAAGTCAGAGCACCGAAGGTCTTTAAATGTGGTCACAACTTTAGAGACAAAATCTTCTTTCAACATTTGTAAAGGGGACACATTAATCGACATTTTCATGGGGGCAATAGCCGTTAAGCGCCACTCCATAATTTGCTGATATACTCGCTCTAAAACCCAGTCACCAATCGAATGAATTAACCCACTTTTTTCAAATAAGAATATAAACTCTGAAGGGACAACAAAACCGATTTTTGGGTGGTTCCACCGTAATAACGCCTCTACGCCTGCTAAGCGACCCGTCGTTAAATCAATTTGTGGCTGATAGTATAATTCCAATTGATTATTTTCCAGCGCACTCTTAGCATCTGTAAGCAAAATTGAGAGTCGCGCATCTTCTTGATCTATTTTCTGTCCAAAGAATTTAAAGCCGTTTTTACCTGAGTTCTTCACCTTTCTCATGGCAACATGGGCATTTTGATACAGATTGCTGAAATTATCACCATCTTGGGTATGTAAAGCAATGCCAATTGAACAGCTTAAAAAGTATTTGACATTCTTCATCTCAATGCCGTCAGCAAAAATCCTTATCACCTTGTGGGCAAGCAAGGTAACTGTATTTTTATCAATGTGATCACCGCTGACAATGACAAATTCATCAAAAGAAAAACGACAGACGACGCCATCCCCTTGCACCTCATATTTAAGGCGTTGCGCAATGGTCACCAAAAGCATGTCACTCTTTTTTTTATCATAATTATTCTTAATGAATGCAAAGTCATCAATGTCAATGACGAGTACGCCCACAAGAGTTTTGCTACGCTTAGCTTGGTTTATTTTATAATTACAGTGGTCGCTCGCAAAAACATGGTTAGGCAACCCCGTTAGAGTATCATACAAAATTAAACGCTGAATTTCTTGCTCTTGTTCTTCCACATTGGTCTTTTTTTTCTGTACGCGCGCAACCACGCCAGCTAAATCCTTTTGGAATTTATAGACAAAATATGAGATACAATAAAAGAAAATATGGATGACAAGGAAAGAGTAAAACGTTTTTTGATCATAGTTAAACGTCACAAAGTTCAGGCCTTCAAAGATATTAATCACCAGAATATTAAGGACAAACAGACCTGAGATGACGATCATGACTTTATAATTACGACACAGTACTGAACAAAAAACGACCAGTAAATTAAACAGCATCAGTAATTCATTAAAAGGACCTATTTTCCACGACACAAAAATACAAACCTGTTGTAAGGTCAGCAAGTACCATGAAGAACTATAATGAAACTTATTATATTGAAATAAAAAAAGAGCTGGCAACAATCCAATCATTACAAACAACGACTCGTAAACCAGAAATAATGACTGACCAAGATAAAAATGATAGACGATGCAGCTATACAAAAGGATTGCTTCTGTAACTGCCCAGACCGCCCACAATATTGTTTTGAATTCAATCTTCTTTTTTACATTTATTAATTCATCAAAGTTTATAAAGTATTTTGTTTTCATAAAAAACCATCCGCCAGATAAGCCTATTAACACCACCATTAATTATTGGCTCGTTAATAATAAATGCTCCAGATTTATTTAGTCATGAAAACTAGAAATGATCAATATAAAAAAAGACTAACGAGAAAAAACTAATATATATTAACCTATTTTGTAATAAATTAAGTACCTATATGACTTTGTTCAAATATTTATTGAATTTTTTATCAAGCAGCCCTGTCAGAACACCGCGATACCCATCTACAGCACGCGCGCCAACCTCCTGATATACTTGAGCAACACACTCCTGTTGAGGAACCAACAAAGAATCCAAAAGGGTATGACCCGCGGGTGATAATTTATTATGACGTTGCCGACGATCATCCTTGCCAACGACTTGTTCTATAAACCCATCCTGTAACAATTGCCGCATGAGTCGCCCAAGGGATTGTTTGGTAATTTCTAGAATATCCAAAAGTTCATTGATATTAATTTCAGGAAAACGACCAATTAAATAAAGGACCCGATAATGGGCCTGGCCATACCCGTACTGATCAAGAATTGGTTTTGTATGTTTAATTAGGGACTTGTAGGCATAAAAAAGAAGATCCAGCCCAACAATAAGCTCTTCATTTCGTAAAAAAAGAGGATTAGGAACTGATATATATTTATCCATCATCAATCACCCCATATAGAAACTTTATAATCTCTAAAACACACATCATAGAGCCTTCGTTCCCTTTATAGACATTAAATATAGATATATTCAAGACCTTTCGTTGGTTTTAATGCCTTGATTGGTTTTAATGCCTTCTGAATAATCTAAAAAATCTATGTGATTTTTATAGATTATTTACTATAGTTAGTTTTCTTGGTACAAAGACTGCAAGTAAAAGATCACCATTTGAATTAATATATATTAAAAAATAAATAATTAGTTAAATTACGGTGATCTTGAAATCCTATAATATTAAGTATGAAAAGAGTTTTAGTATGAATCCTCCTCTATCTTTTGACAATCGTGAAGGTATCATTTGGTATAATAATGAATATGTCCAATGGGCAGACGCCAAAGTACATGTTCTTAACCACGGCTTGCACTATGCAAGTGCAGTTTTTGAAGGTATCCGCGCTTATAGTGGTGTGATTTTCAAGTTAAAAGAACACATTGACCGCCTATTTAATGGTGCAGATACCTTAAATATGCCTATAACTTACTCGAAACAGATGCTCATAGATGCTTCCAACACGATCATTAAACGTAATAATATTACCAACGGCTACATTCGACCCATAGCCTTTAGAGGCTCAGAAGAAATATCGGTAGGATGTAAAGGATGCTCAGTCCACGTTGCTATCGCCACATGGGAATGGTCCTCTCCCCTTGTGACCGAAAACGGAACTGATAGTATCCAGCTGTTAACATCCCAGTGGCGCCGCCCTCCACCTGAATCTTCTCCTTTTCACGCCAAAGGGTCTGGTATTTACATATTGTCATCTTTGAGTATGAGGGAAGCAAACGATGCTGGCTTCAATGATGCCCTTATTCTTGACTATCGCGGTTTGATTGCAGATACCACCTCTACGAATGTGTTTATTGTCATTGATGGCGCGCTCCACACCCCTCTGCCTGATTGCTTCCTTAATGGTATTACCCGTCAAACAATTATAGAGCTCGCCCAAAAACGAGGCATTGACGTCCATGAACGCCACATAACGCCACAAGAACTGACCACAGCTAATGAAGTTTTTGTCACGGGAACAGCAGCGGAAATTCTCCCTGTCTCACGTGTAGACAATCAAGATTTTGAGATTGGCAACATAACAACAACCCTTAAAAATGACTACCACCGGCTGGTAAATTCCCAATAGTATTGGGGATTTCACCATCACGGGTTGATAAAGAGTCAACACTTTTTAAGAAGGTTATTCTTCCTAGTCCATTTTTGCAAAGGATGCGAGACCTGCGCGCAGATAATCGTATCCTGTCACCAAGGTAAGCAAACTAGAGAACCAAAATAAAAATAAGCCCAGATCAATTGTGAAAGCAGGACTGTACTGTTCCTGAGAGAGTAACAAGAAAGATAATGCAGTGATCTGCACACCTGTCTTTATTTTTGGCAGATAAAAAGAAGGCGCAACTTCAGAAAGTTTAGAAAAGTGCCCGTGGAGTCCACTAACAATAATTTCACGGGACAAAATAATAAGAGCTGGGATGATATGCAGCCCATAAATAATTGATCTTTCAGTTAAAATGAAAATAATCACCGCCACCAGAACTTTATCGGCAATAGGATCAAGGAAACGACCAAGATTTGATACTTCATTAAAGCGTCGTGCAAAATACCCGTCAAGAAAGTCCGTTAGACTGGCAAGAAGAAAGATACTTAATGCCAATAAAATATTATAGGGAATCTCCCAATAAAAAAAACCGACCACAACTGGTATAAGAAAAATTCGAGATAAAGTTAAAATATTGGGCAAATTCAGCATTAACAATGCACTTTAATATTTTTTTAACAACAAAAGAAGGAAGAGTATAGTCACTATACCGAGTGTATTTTAATAAAAAATATTATAATACTTAAAAACAGATATGAGTCAATTAATTATCGCTAGGGTCAATATTTAAGATACTTTTTTCTTGACGACCTATCAAATTGAACATACCTCCTGAAATTAGGAAAACTCCCCACTTTTTAAGACTACTGGATCACGGAACGTTGCTAAAATTATTTTCTGAGGCATCAAGCTCCACTAACCTTTTACGGGACAACTTAAAAACTGAAAGGGAGTGTTGGGCCACGCCACTTGGCAACAGGCGGAACAACCCCTGACTGCCTAGAAATCCATTTTCACTGGTCAACGTCTCCCTATTAAAATTAACATTCTCCAGGGATGATAACGCGGCCACTAAGGCAACAGCATCATACATCAGCATCGCAATGTTGAGGGGTGGGGCGTCGTAGGCTGCCTCATAACTTTGACGAAAAAATTCCCCTGGTGACAAGCTCGGCCCCGCAAACCACGCGCCATCTAACCCAGGCTCAAGACCTAAATGAGGCTCCACCCACCCAGTGTTAATCAATTGAACATCTCCAGGATAGACATCATAATACGGCAGCAGCGCCGAAACCTCACGTAAACGCTCCCCAAATTCTGCCACGACCAATATTTGATACTCGACCTTGGTCACCGTATTGACCTTCTTGAGAGCCTCAAGCTGTTCGTTTAACGCCTCATTTGTAGGGTCTTGCTCAATTTTCTTCTTTACTTCGGCAACAACCTCGCGCCATATTTTCTGACGGTCAGCATAGCGCGCAACATTCTGGACAGCCTCTTGCATATGACTGTCCAAGGCCTTGGCATCAGGGGAGTACTGGACAATACTTTGCAGTTGTATTCCATACTTTTCACCTGAAAGGTTAACAGCATTCAAGACCTTATTGCCATAGGAACTATCTGGCACTAACGCCGCCATACTTTCCAGCCCCTGACGCCGTGCATATGAAATTACCCTCTCCACCTGTTCTTCTGGGGTAAGCCCAAGAATAAACACACCGCCACCCGCGACGCGCCGGTCGTTTGTGAAAGATAACACCGTTATATCTGCCAACCGCGCTATGGGAGCAACGGCCTCAACATTTTTCGAGAACACCGGACCTAAGAGCACCTGGGCACCATTGGCCAAGGCATTACGACACGCGACAGCGGCCCCCTCTGGCGTCCCTTTGGTATCATAGAGCAACAACTCAACCGTACTAACCCGATGAAATAGGGATAATTCCGCTGCCTGAAAGAGTGCTGCCCCTAACCTCTGATAGGTGCCGGACATGGGCAACAATAACCCAACCTTAACCAAATCTCTTTCTTTCACTAAAAGAGAGGTATTCTTTTCTTGTTTAAGAAGTGTTTGACGGGTACGCAAACGCACTTTCTTTGGAACGGAAGTGATGACCATTGTTGTATCGTCGCTTGCTTCCTGATCTGCGGACTTGGCCTGCTTAAGGGTAGGAAGCTTTGGAGGCAGGACGTTTGTCTTCGGCGTCTTTTCAGGGGTAATAATAGGAGGATCATAGGAGACCACTGGCGGATCAGAGACCACCACCTGCTCAAGGACGACAGTCTCATCTTGTGGTTCAACAACAGCCGTGATATCGTTAGTCATCACTGGCTCTTGCGTTATCGGTGCCTGACAAGAAGAGACAATGAGTCCAATAAGTACAAGCACACTTCCTTTATTAAGCTTCCAACAAAAATCTTGATACATTACCCTGAATGACCCTAAAAAATTCCTCGCCATACCCCGCCCAGAACTCTGAAGACTCTGCTTGGAAAACTAAATTGCATGACGTTCTTCAAATGGGCGTACAATTAACACGCAAACCAGAACCTGGTCTATACCTTACAGCAACACCCATTGGCAATGCTAGTGATATTACGCTCCGTGCGCTCAGCACCATCGTCAATGCCCATATGATCCTCTGCGAGGATACCAGAGTCACACAAAAGCTTTTCACCATGTATGGCTTGACCTGTCAGCTGATGGCCTATCATGACCACAGTGACTCTAGTACCCGAAAAAAAATTATCAAACATTTAAAAGAAGAGAAAATCATTGTTCTCGTCACCGATGCCGGTACGCCTCTGATTAGCGACCCAGGCTATAAACTCATTACTGAATGTATAACACATAATATTTCCGTGACCACACTCCCTGGAGCCTGTTCCCCAATCGCCGCATTAACCTTATCAGGGTTACCGACAGATAGGTTTCTCTATGCTGGTTTTCCTCCGTCCAAATCTATTGCGCGCACGTCATTTTTATCTGAGCTGAAAACCCTTAAAACCACCCTCATTTTTATGGAAAGTGTCCACCGACTTCCCGCATCTTTAACAGATATGGCAACGGTATTTGGCGGCGCACGCTTGGCATCCATGTGCCGAGAACTCACCAAAAAATTTGAAGAAGTCCGTCGTGGATCCCTTGATGAGCTCGCCACCCACTACGCCGATGCTGGCGCGCCACGCGGTGAGGTTATCCTGATCATCGCGCCCCCGAAAGAGACAACGGATATTTGGACAGAACAAGAAGTTGACCAGATGGTCCAAGAAACCTTTGCCAAAGGCGCTCACATAAAAACAGTCGCGCAAATTGTGGCCGCAGCAAGTAACTGGAAGAAACAAAGTGTGTATCATCGGGCACTCACATTAAAGAATGCACCCCCAAAAAGTTCTTCATAACTGAAATGACGTCCCTTTATCTAAAAAAACTCAAGTCTCAGAAAGCAGGAAAATACGCAGAGACTTTTGCGGCCCTCCTCCTCCGTCTCAAGGGGTACACCATCAAACAGCGTAACTGGCAAAGCCCCTTTGGAGAATTAGATATCATCGCACAACGGGGAGATACCCTTGTTTTTATTGAAGTTAAGTACCGCACATCCATAGATCAGGGTCTTTATAGTATTACCCCTCATAAACAAAAACGTCTCATAAACGGTGCTGCCGATTATATGAGAAAACATTATAGACATCTTGATATCTCGATGCGATTTGATATCATCATTATCGTAAAAAACCTCAGTATATTGCCCATTAAATGGCAACATATTAAAAATGCACTTTACAACTAACCATATGTTTATATGTAACTTTTCATATATATCTTAAAGACACCAAACCGTTTAATATAAATCTATCATTTTAAAATAAACACAATACTCCATACTTTAAAGGGCGCCATTATGTCATCTTATATTCCTAAGTTTATTCTAAGCACAAGATTTGTCGTCGTCCTTATTCTCATGCCCTTACTCTCAGGGTGTGGAATGGCTGTCGTCGGCGCGACTGCCGCCGGTGGATCCTTAGTTTTTTTTCAAGAACGCTCCATTGGATCAACAATTGACGATATGAATATTAACATCAGGATCAATAATGCATTTTTGCAGAATGACCGAGATCTTTTCCAAAGAATTAACCTGACAACAATCGAGGGTCACGTTTTTATGACCGGTGTTGTCTTTTCAGAGAAAGATAAAAGCACAGCAACGCGCCTTGCATGGACAGTCGATAATATTGAATCGGTCACTAATGAACTGCAAGTCTATCCAAAAAATAAACTCTATGACTTTATTCATGACACTTGGGTCACAACCCAGCTTAAGTCAAAGTTTTTATTTGATAAAAGAATAAAAAGCATAAATTACACGTGTCATACCATTAACGGTGTCGTATACTTAATGGGAATCGCACTAAATCAAGAGGAATTAGATGCTGCCCTCTCAATTGCACGCTCAATCA
Organism: Alphaproteobacteria bacterium; assembly: GCA_965218375.1. Lineage (GTDB taxonomy): Bacteria > Pseudomonadota > Alphaproteobacteria. The sequence goes on along the minus strand of OZ244618.1, from coordinate 1,281,207 downwards.
AATATGTCAAACGTGTTATTTCCCTTGTACGTATCAATAATTAAGTCTTAAGACACTGCCTTCTCAAGTCAAAAAGAAAAAATTTATGACCCTTCGTGTTGCCGTACAAATGGATCCTATTCAGTCCATTAATATTTTTGCAGATAGTACCTTTATTATGGCTCTTGAAGCCCAAGAGCGTGGGCATAGCCTTTGGACATATACCCCCGACGACCTCTTTTTAGACAATGGCACCGTCAAAGCCAACGGGAAAAAGATATCCCTTCGCTATGAAGAAAACAATCATGTGACTTTCCATCAAGAGGCGTGCTTAAATATTAAAGATTTTGATGTTGTTCTCCTCCGTCAAGATCCCCCCTTTGATATGCACTACCTAACCACCACCTATCTCTTGGAAATGGTGCAATCAGATGTCCTTATTGTTAATAATCCCACAGCAGTACGCAACTTCCCTGAGAAAATTTTTTCCACGCACTTTGGCCAAATTACGCCGCCAACACTCATTTCACGCAGCCCAAAAGAAATTCACCTCTTTCGTGCACAGTACCAGGACATTATTATTAAACCTCTCTATGGAAATGGAGGCGTGGGCGTTTTTCATATTACGCCAGAAAACGAAAACCTCAGTACACTCCTAGAGTTATTTTTCTCAACAAGTCGTGAGCCCTTAATTACGCAAAAATACCTCCCAGAAATCCGTAACGGTGATAAGCGTATTATTCTGATTGATGGATCCCCAGTCGGGGCGATTAATCGTATTCCTCCCGCTCAGGAAGTGCGGGCAAATATGCACGTTGGGGGCGTTGCGGAAAAATGTGACCTTACGGAGCACGATAAGGCCATATGCGCTGCCATCGGCCCCACCCTTAAGGATAACGGTCTGATCTTTGCCGGCATTGACGTAATTGGGGAGTACTTAACTGAAATCAACGTCACAAGTCCTACGGGGATTCAAGAGATAAATCGCTTTGACGATCTTAAGGTGGAGAAAACTCTCTGGGACGTCATTGAAAGCTCCATATAGGCTTCGCCTAATATTATAGGGGGGGCTATTCGTCATCCGCGCTTTTACGCTCCTCCATGTCAAGCCAACGGTCTTCCGCGGTCAGTTTCTGTTTCTGCAGCTTGGAAAGAGCAGCTAAAAATTTTTGAGCTTTCGGCAAGTCATTCTTAAAAAGAAGCGGATCAGCAAGGGTTGTTTGCAGCGTAACAATATCTTTTTCTAATTTGGCAATAAGCGCAGGTAAGGCATCTAACTCTTGCTTGTCCTTAAAAGTGAACTTCTTATTAGCAGGAGGGTGATCCCCTCCATTTTTGAGCGGGTGCTTGAAGTGTTTGGCGCGGGCTTTGGCTTTTGCTGGCCCCAAGTTTTTTGCCTGTTTATGCCCATTACTCTGGTTATGTTTCCGCATCGCATCCGTATATCCCCCAGTGTACTCATAGAGCTGACCATCACCAGGCATCAAGATAACGCTGGTGACAAGACGGTCGATAAAGTCGCGATCATGGGTCACCAAAATTAATGTACCGTGATAATCAGCAACAATTTCTTGTAAAAGATCAAGGGTTTCTATATCGAGATCATTGGTTGGCTCATCTAAAATCAATAAATTACTGGGACGGGCAAATGCTTGGGCTAACACCAGCCGACGCCACTCCCCACCACTTAAGGATTTAACCGGACTATGTGCTTGATTGTCATCAAACAGAAAATCCTTTAAATAATCTACCACATGACGGTCACGGCTTCCGACGCGCACGTGATCCCCTCCTGTGGGACACAAAGTTTGCCAAAGGGTCTTTTCTGGATCCAGACTGCTGCGCCCTTGGTCCACATAAACCGTATCGAGCTTGGTTCCAAGACGTACCTCTCCAGAGTCTGGCGCCATCTCCCCAGTAATAATTTTAAGAAGCGTAGATTTTCCCACACCATTCGGCCCAATAATGCCCAGTCTGTCTCCCCGCAGCAGAGTGGTACTGAAGGGTTGCATAATCACCTTGTCATCAAAACACATTGAGACATTTTCAAGCCGACTCACCAGCTTACCAGACGTGCGACTGTCTTCTAAATTTACACGTACAGTCCCTTGCTTATTCTGATAGCCTTCTCTTTCATCTCGCATATCATGAAGGCGCTTCAAGCGCCCTTGATTCCGCTTTCTCCGTGCTGAGATTCCCTCTATGGACCAGCGGGTCTCAGCGGCAATGAGTTTCTTTAATTTATGTTGTTGTTCCGCCTCTTGGGTCCACACCTCTTCCTGCCACCGTTCCAAGTCCGAAAACCCCCTATTATTAAATCGCAGGTGCGCCCTATCTAACCAATAAATAGCATTGGTCACCTCTTTCAAAAATACCCGGTCATGGTTAATCAACAAGGCAGCACCACGAAAACCCTTGAGCCACCTCTCAACATATTCAATGGCATCAATATCAAGGTGGTTGGTGGGCTCGTCCAGCAAAACAATATCAGCTTCGGAACCAAATAATCGGGCGAGAGCCGCACGCCGCAGCTCCCCGCCTGAAAGCTCCCCTAAGGGGCGGTGTGGTTCTAAACCTAGGGCTGTGATTTCAGCCTCAGCCACATACCTCTCTAAAGGGTGCCCCCGTACTGCCCCTTGACAGACAAAGTCTAAAATAGTGTCACAGCCCGTCAAGTCTGGCTCTTGGGATAAATACGCCACACGGACACCAGGCTGCATCCACACCCGACCAGAATCCACGGGAACATACTCCGCAATCACCTTCATCAAGGTAGACTTACCTGATCCATTCCGTCCCACCAAACAAGCTTTTTGCCCTGGGGAAAGGTGCAGCGTCACATCTTGCAACAAAGGTTTATCTCCAAAACGGATACTGCCCTCTTGCAAGGACAAAAGAGGTCTGACCATTCCCTATACTTCCCTTCCATAGCCTAAATTAATTCTCTGCGGTACAATACCGTTATCGCTCCAAATAATACACCCTTGCTTTGCTATGTAAATGTCAATATGTACCTGTGATCAAAACTGTCGAAATACTAAATATAGAAAAATATAGACATTAGTAGTGTTAGAGTTTACAAGATATAGCACGGTTATATTGACCATAATTAATATATAATCAAACACAGGGGGTGGTTATGATGTATGTTTTTATTATTTTTGGGCTCGTGCTGCTTATTATAAGCGCAGATATTCTTATTAATGCATCAATTAGTCTCGCAAATTATTTTGGAATATCTCCACTTATTATTGGCCTTACACTTGTTTCCGTTGGAACATCAGCTCCTGAACTTGTCACCTGTATAATCGCCGCTATCCACGACTCACCTAATCTGATTATGGGAAATATTATTGGGTCGAATATTGCGAATGTCTGGTTAGCCCTCAGTATTCCAGCACTTATCTATCCAATTTCAGCGCAAAATAACCTGCTAAAATTTAACGGCATATTTCTTCTTGTAACAACAAGCTTATTTATATTCACGATATGGGATAACATCATCACCATGTTAGAAGGATACATCCTATTAGGTTTCATGGTCAGTTACTTATATTTGCTTTATCTTAGAACGAAACAAAAGCTCCTAGACGCAGACATTACGCCTATCCCTCCAAAAAATGGCGCCCAACTTTCTAAGCATTTTATTGCTAAGAATATCCTTAAAATTATTTTCTCAAGTATTGGATTATCTATTGGTGCCGAATCCCTCATATCAGGTACCAAAGAGTTGGCGCAACACTTAGGTATTAGTGAATTCATTATTGGCATCACTGTTATTGCACTGGGAACGAGTATTCCAGAGATTTTGATATCCATCATGGCTGCCCTTAAAAAAGAAACCGATGTGGCCTTAGGTAATATTATTGGCTCTAATATCATGAATATCTTGCTTATTTTAGGCATCACATCCATCATCAACCCAATCCCCATCGACAGTTTTATTACCAGCTTTGATGCTTGGATCGTCCTTGGGACGACACTGACCATACTGCCCTTTATTATCTTTAAACGTGATATTAAATGGCCAACCGGCATTTTATTTTTAGCACTATATAGCCTTTATATTACCTTTTATGTTATAAAGTGACATGTTGTTTAGTGAATTTAAGAATTACGCTCCCCTATGACCCCAAAAAATAAAGCCGTCATCATTACAGGTGCCGCCAAAAGGATTGGCCATTATCTGGCAGAAGATTTTGGTCGTAATGGCTGGACAGTTGTTGTCCACTACTACACCTCAGAAAATGCGGCAAACGCAACAGTTCAGGCCATTGAAAAGTCTGGAGGTAGGGCCGTTGCCATCCAAGGGGATCTGAGCGATGAAAGCACTGTGTCGAATTTAATACCCCGCGCTGTCCAGAAAATTGGTCAACCCCTTGATGTCTTAATCAACAATGCAGCAGTTTTTGAGTATGATACGTGGGAAACATTATCTACTGAACAATGGGATAGGCAAATGCGCATCAACCTTAAGGCGCCTGCCCTTCTGATCCAGAGTTTTGCAGCCCAAGCAAAAGGCGATGAATCGGTTGTTGTTAATATGATTGATCAGTGTGTCAAGCATCTTGATCCCTATTTCACGAGTTATACAATTTCTAAATCTGCCCTATGGACGGCAACCCAAACAGCAGCGCAATGGTTTGCCCCCCGTATCCGCGTGAATGCCATTGGTCTTGGCCCTGTTCTAGCAAATAAGCACCAATCGCAAGAAGAGTTTGACAGGAAATGCTCGACAATTCCCTTAAAACATAGTACCTCTCTGGCGGAAATTTATCAGGCTGTTTGCTTTATCCTCAACACCACATCGATGACAGGGCACTTGATGACATTGGATGGGGGAGAACACCTCGAATGGCGCACAAAACCCAATGAATCGACTCGCGCCCCAGAAAACAAAGCCTCCCCGTAGATCTCTTCATAAACCCGTTCTAAATTCAAAATATTCAAAACATATATCTCAAGACCTTAATAGAGACTCTATGAAAGAACCGCCTCAGATAAAATCAAGTCACCTTTTATATCTCAATGATTATAAAATAGACAGCTACATTGGTGTTTACGATAATGAAAAGTCACAGACCCAACGGCTTGTCATTTCTGTAGAAGCTGAAATTGGGCTCCTCTCTGACCACGACGACATTTTGCATACCTTCAACTATGAGAATATCAAGACTGTTATTGACCGTGTCGCAAATTCTGGACACATTTTGATTATCGAAACACTCGCAAATCGTATCGCCAAAGAACTGCTTACCTATGATATCGTCCATCGGGCACGGGTGAATGTCGCGAAACCTTACGCCCTAGAAAACATCGAAAAAGTTGGTGTTGTTGCACAATACTCAAAAGTCTATAATGGGGACTAAATATACCCACTAAATACTTTATAAAGCTGCATAGTCAATAACTTATCAACATTTACATATACGTGAAAACTTTATCAAATTATTAATTGACGAAAAAATTCTACGCAAAGGGAAATAAGGGCTTGACTTGAAAAAGTCTAATTATATCAAATAGTTAGGAAATGAAAAATTTTACTGTATAGTTTTTATGCAATCACGTTCTGATTCCTATTATATAAGGATTTTGAGGGTCTATCCTTGAGTTATCAACAAAGTTATCCACAAGTTTCGTGAATATCTATCTAATTGCAGAAAAACATAATATAATATAAAAAAACTCTTATAATAGCCAAGAAATAAAGGAACTTCAGGTTTATGGACAAAAGTGAACAGAGTACGGATCACAGTCCACAAACGAAAAAATACGGTATTGATTATATAAAAGATTATATTAAATCTTTGCCCCTTACGCCTGGCGTTTACCAAATGCTGGACACTGAGAAAAACGTGTTATATGTGGGCAAGGCGAAGTCACTTAAAAAGCGTGTGGCCAGTTACACAAAGGTGGATAATCTCTCCTATAGAATTGCTCGGATGGTTTCCCTCGTCCGGAACATCTCTACCATTAATACCCATACGGAAGCAGAAGCGTTACTCTTAGAAAGTAATTTAATCAAGCAGCTCAAGCCTCCTTTTAATATTTTGCTGAAAGATGATAAATCTTTCCCATATATTCTCCTCACCCAAGATACAAAGTGGCCGCAACTCGTTAAACATCGGGGCTCCCAGTCTCGCTCTGGATCCTATTACGGCCCTTTTTCCTCCACCGCCGCCGTGCATACAGCCCTTAAAACCCTGCAAAGGGCTTTTCCCTTACGCACCTGTTCAGACGCCACCTTTTCATCGCGTAAGCGTCCGTGTCTTGAATATCAAATTAAAAGGTGCCTCGCGCCCTGCGTTAACTACATTAATAAGGAAGAGTATCAAACCATCGCCCACCAAGCAGGTACATTTCTCAATGGCAACAACCAAAACATTAAACAAGAATTAGCTGATGAAATGCTCGCCGCATCCCAAGAACAGAAATATGAGAAAGCTGGGAGTATTCGAGATCGTATTCACGCCTTATCATTTATTCTCGCCAAACAGGATATTCATGTTAACGGTTTCAAAAGTGTCGATGTCCTCATTGCGGTTCAAGAAAATGATATGATCTGTATTCAGGTCATCTTTTATCGCCACAACCAAAACTTGGGGCAAAGTAACTTCTTCCCGAAACACACCAACAATCACACCATTGAAGAGGTGCTCTCGGCATTTATCGGACAATTCTATGCCAAGCACCCTCCACCAGAGAAAGTAATAATAAATTATAAGATTCCCGAGATTAAACTCATAGAAAATGCCTTAAACCTCCGCACCAAGGACCACAAAGTCAACCTGAGTTCTCCGCAACGGGGGGAACTGCGAGCATTTATAACAAGGTCTGCCCATAATGCACGGCACTCTTTGCGCGAACATGCCTTAAAAATCGCGTCTGAATCTCACCTTCTCTCGGCGCTTCGCGACCTGTTCACCATAGAAAAGTCCATAGAGAGAATAGAGGTCTATGATAATAGTCATATTCAGGGCCAGCACGCAATTGGCGCAATGATTGTCGCGGGTGTCGACGGCTTTATCAAGAGCGAATATCGCAAATTTAATTTCCCCAAAGACTCGGTCACTCAAGGGGATGACTATGGGATGATGAAACAGATGATCATTCGGCGCTTTGGACGCTTGTTAAAGAAAGACCGTACCTATGACAAATGGCCCGACCTGGTGCTCATTGATGGCGGACGCGGTCAATTGTCAACGGTATGGCAAGCTTTGAAGGAACTGGAAATTACTGATGTTCCAGTGGTTGCCATCTCCAAGGGCCCCGATCGCAATGCAGGCAGAGAGAAGTTCCACCAAATAGACAAAGAGACCTTCTCTCTTGCACCAGATACGCCTGCTTTGTATTATTTACAACGGTTACGTGATGAAGCCCATCGCTTTGCTATTGGAGCGCATCGTGCAAAACGCTCCAAGGCCATCAAGTCCTCCGCCATTGATGATATTCCAAGTATTGGACCGAAGCGTAAAAAAATACTGCTTCATGCTTTTGGGGATGTCAAAGCAATCCAAAATGCCAGTATTGCCGATTTAGAAGCCATAAGCGGTATATCAAAAGAGATTTCTCGGCAAATTTACGGCTATTTTCATGAAACCGACTAAGTGACCCCTTTTAACGGGGACCAACGCCGACCACACACCCGAATATATACCTTAGAAGCCCGCAATCAAATTATCTATTTCTGACTGATCCATGGTGGTATTGCTTCCATGAATAAGCCCATTGAGGACGACCATAAGCTTTTGTAAGGTCTCGTGCACAACCTTACACTGATGCCTAATAAGCTCGTCATCTCCCTCAATAATGCGCTTATCTATTTCGCCAATACCTGTAAGGGTCACATGATTGATTTGACTGATAGTTTGTTCAAAACTCACTTTTAGAGTCTTTTTAATGTGCTGATAGGCCTCTATTACGATTTCATAGTTGGGAAAATCGACATCGACAAAATGCTGCTCATATGTTTTTGGAGTCCATAAGTTACAGTCCTCAATCATATCCACCATATCCGGCAACATTTCAATCATCATTACCACCTCATTAAAGTGATTTGTATAATCAGTCGCTAATAAGGTCTTCACATTAATATTGTAATCTACTACTTTTTTCTGCCATTCTTCAAATGTAAGTAGATCGTCTTGTGGTATCTTATTTAATGACACTTCTGACATGAAAGCATTCCTAAAAAAAATTCAGCGCCAACGCGTTACAGCATAATTATTTATTTCTGGTTAATAACAGACTATAGGTTCCATATTCTTTATTTATGTTGTTTCGTCTGATTTTCTAGTCTTGATCATAAGAAAAATTGCTTTAATAACGCTTTTACTTCGTTTTTCGGCATCATGAGGGGCATTTTGATAATTTTTAGTTAAAATAGTCTTGATATTGTATTAAAAAACAGAAACGCCCTTTAATAACACGCCCCTGAAAGAGCCCACACCTTCAAGAGATAGATGACCTCTAGGTCTTGACACCCACACAAATAGGCACAATAAATTAGGTAAAATGCACTATAAAAAGCTGAAAAAAACTATATATTACAAGTGCAGTAATCAACTAATTAGAAAACCAAAATGACAGTACGCTCAATATTAATAGTGCCTGATGCACGTCTAAATAAAATTTCTCAACCTGTCTCTAAGATTGACGACTCAATAAGAAGCTTGATGAAAGACATGGTCGAGACAATGTATGCTGCCAATGGTATTGGCCTAGCTGCCGTCCAAATTGGGGTCCTGCTCCGCGTAATCGTCATTGACCTAGTGAATGATCAAAAACAAAATGATGTTCACTACTTCATCAATCCAGAGATTTATGAAACCTCAGGCGAAATGAATGACTACAATGAAGGATGTTTAAGTATTCCCCAGCAATACGCCAACATTAGGCGGCCTGCATGGTGCCGAGTGCGTTTCTTGGATTTCCATGGAAACCCCCAAGATATTCTATGTGAAGGTATGCTCGCCACGTGCATCCAGCATGAAGTTGACCACTTAAATGGAGTTTTATTTATCAACTATCTCTCTCAATTGAAAAAGAATATGATTATCCGCAAAGTTGTCAAATCTACCCGCCAAGATAAATTAAATCAATATAAGGGTTAATCAATGGAAGTGCCTCGCGCGTTACAGAACACCAATACCTTACGGATTATATTTTTTGGTTCACCGGCATTCTCTGTCCCAACCCTTAAGGCAATACATTCCTCCGCCATCCATGTGGTTGCCGTCTATAGCCAACCCCAGAAAAAATCAGGCCGCGGTTTGCAGACATCCATGTGCCCAGTCCATAGCTATGCCGCATCATTGAATATTCCAGTTTTTACCCCCCAGACCTTAAGGTCCGAAGAGGCACAAGCGGAATTTGAAAACCTATGCACGACCCATAAAATAGACTGTGCTGTTGTCGTGGCCTATGGGCATATCTTGCCCCCGCGCGTGCTCCAAGCTCCTCGTCTGGGCTGTATTAATATCCACGCCTCCCTGCTGCCGCGGTGGCGCGGGGCTGCACCGATTCAACGGGCGATTCAGGCCAACGATCAGCAAACAGGTATCAGCTTCATGCAAATGGATAATGGCCTTGATACCGGCCATGTTTTAAAAATGGAACCCACGCTAATTTCCCCCCATGACACCACGCAAACACTTCAAGACCGTTTGGCACACATCGGGGCGCAAGGCATAGAGGATGTCCTTACAGGCCTTAACTTAGGTCACCTACACGGCCAACCGCAACCCTCAGCAGGGGTTACCTACGCCCAGAAAATTTCAAAAGAAGATGGCCAAATTGACTGGACTAAATCCGCCCTTGAAATTGACGCCCACCTGCGTGCCTTTACCCCATGGCCTGGTGCCTTCACCCACATTGGGCCCCAAAACGCCCCTATCCGCCTTAGAATTCTTGAGCTAAACCCGTACGTTGACCAAGATCATCACGCCCCCCCTGGCACGGTTTTGAGTCATACCCCTTTGATTATTGCCTGCAGAGAAGGCTGCGTTGAAATTAAAACTGTCCAGAAACCAGGAAAGAAAGCAATGGACACTGCCTCTTTCCTTAGAGGTACGCAGATGGAGATTAAGAGTTTGCTTTTCTAGGGGAGCAATGGTGGTCCCGGGAGGATTTGAACCTCCGACCTTTGGATTAGGAATCCAACGTTCTATCCTACTGAACTACGAGACCGCGAAAAAATCAAAAATTTTATACCATATTTTAACAATAAACTCAATTTTTCTCTCGACTTTTAGAAAAATCAGCCCAAAATAATAAAAAAAGCTTTTTATATATTATCTAATTAATACTATAATTAAAGATGTCTACAATATGATATCAACTTTAAATAAATCTTTATTATTAAAAGGTACATTGTTATCATCATATGATATATTTATTAATAATAACGCGATTATAAACAACCAAAGGAGAACCATATAATACGTCAAAGGAATGATAACGCGCTAAAAAAATCTGGACCGCGCGTCAACCGTGATATTGAGGCCAAAGAAGTACGACTTATTGATGATAAGGGCCTCATGATAGGAATAACAAAAACGACGGAAGCCATTCTTATGGCTGAGGGTGTTGGATTAGATTTAATCGAAGTTTCACCAAACTCATCCCCTCCCGTTTGTAAAATACTTGACCACGGTAAGTGGAAATATGAGGAACAAAAGCGTCTTTCTGAATCTCGTAAGAAACAAAAAACAGTTGAAGTAAAAGAGATCAAGATTCGGCCAAATATTGATAATCACGACCTTGAAATCAAACTCAAAGCTGCAAAGAAGTTTCTAGAAAATGGAGATAAGGTTAAAATTACTCTTCGTTTTAGAGGTAGAGAAATGTCGTATCAAGACTTTGGCTTTAAAGTCCTCGAAGATATTCGCAATACATTAGCAGACTTAGCAAAAGTAGAAGTGATGCCAAATATAGAAGGAAAACAAATAATTATGATTATGGCACCATTGACGACGAATTAATTACTTGTCTCGAATATAAGCAAGGCGTTAACTGTTCATGTTAATGCCTTTCATTTTTTTTATTTCCCCATAGTCATCTCTTAATTTAAGTCATCTCTTAATTTAGAGATTAGGAATTGACTGCATTTAAGAAGTAGCTCTCAAGGCGTGCCTCTTTGAAACACCCACGTAGTGTTTTGGTATTCATTTTGACACTTTTATTCACGCCACGTATCCGCATACAGTAATGCTCAGCGTCAATTAAAACCGCGAGCCCCTTGGGCTTTAAATGCTGCTCGAGATCATCAGCAATTTGCGCGGTCATCCCTTCTTGAACTTGAAGGCGGCGCGCATATACCTCGACCAACCGCACTAATTTACTTATCCCAATAATACACCCATCAGGCATATAGGCAACGTGCACTTTGCCGACAATAGGCAGCATATGGTGCTCACAAAAACTTGAGAAATCAATATCTTTGAGTAAAACACAGTCCTCATAGGCGTTATATTCTTTAAAGGTACGGGAAAAAAGAAGACTTTTACTATCCTGCTCATACCCAACAAAGAGTTCTTTATAGGACTCAGCAACACGAGAAGGGGTATTTTCTAACCCCTCTCGATCAGGATTATCACCAGCCCACAGGATTAAAGTCCTAACAGCTTGCTCAGCTTCTTCGCGTGTTGGCTTCTCACAAGGCTTTTTTTTAGTTGTATCACTCTGATTAACTTGGGAAACCATACTTTAAATCACACCTCATTTTGGTAAAAAAACTTTCCGCAGAAAAGCTTATTACTCGGTAAATAACCTGATAATGTCCTCAGAATCATTAATTTCACGAACGATAGCTACTTTTTCTTTTAAACTTAAAAACTCGGAAATTTTTCCTAGGTATTTTAAGTAGTCTACATTACCATCATTCGGTACTAGAATATATATAAAAAAATTAACTTCTTGACCATCAGCGGCATCAAAGTCAATTCCTTGATCTAAAAAAATGACCTGTACAACCATTTCTTCTAACTCTGAGAACTTACCGTGAGGGATCGCAATACCATCCCCAAGGGCAGTTGATCCCAACCGCTCACGATCCATGAGAACATCAAAAATCACACGTTTATCTAAATTTGTTTTCTCAGATAAAAGTGCTGAAACAGTCTCTAAAAGTCTCTTCTTACTCGAAATATCACGCAAAAACGTAATATTATCAACTGATATAAAATCAGATATTTCCATATAAAACAGCCTCACACACAAACAATGATACATTAGTTCGTGTGTTCTATAAACTTAGGTTTATGATACGTATTAAGACGAAACTTGAATACTATTATATTAATCGAAGATGGTACACCTAAATAGACGGATCTATCCAGCCGATATTACCATCTTGACGACGATACACTACATTGAAGCCACCATGGGCTCTGTTTTTAAATAACAGAGCATTTTCATTAGACAAATCTAACCTCATCACGGCTTCACTAGGAGATAGGAATAAAACATTTGTGGGTGACTCTGCAATAACTAAATTACTGCTTACATCTTCTTTTTCTTGTTCCTGGCTCGCGTCGATCACAAAAGTCTGGGCGACTAAGGCCTGATCATTCCAATTTTTGCCATGGGAACGGTAATTTTTCAACCGCCGTTTATTTCTTCGTGCCCGTTTTTCAACCTTATCACAGGCCGAATCAAAACTCTTATATGGCTCAGTATCTTCACCGTGACTACGCATCGTAATATCCTGCCCTGCGCGGACATTAATGTCACAACAAAATAAGTGAGAATCCTTGTAAAACAAAACAGTAGCATCAATTGCTGTTTCAAAATATTTAGCTATCACTCGTTGAACATTCTCATGGACATAATCAGACAACGCACTTCCAACGTTTACTTGTTTTCCTTGGACTATTATTTTCATACTGTGCTCCTTATAAAATTAAAGCATAAATCTCAATTTTTTTATTAATTTTACTGAGAGGTGGGGGTCATGAACTGTCAGCTGCATATAATCTCATCAAGCGCTTCTCTTTGCGGCGCTGAATGCTTGAACTAATGTTCATATGCTCACGATATTTTGCAACTGTTCGCCGTGCAACACGAATGCCATCTTTATGTAAAATCTGTACCAACTTGTCATCAGAGAGAATATTCTTCAGGTCCTCATTACCAATAAGGTCTTTAATGCGTTGACGCACAGTCTCGGCAGAATGGATCAGCTCTCCTGATGAATCGGAAATACCGCTGGTAAAAAAGAATTTTAGCTCAAAGATACCATAAGATGTGTCCATATATTTATTGGTCGTCACTCTGCTCACGGTACTCTCGTGAATACTCAAAGGCGTTGCAATATCCTGTAGCGTTAAGGGCTTTAAAAAACCAATTCCATGATTGAAAAAGTTTTCTTGCTGCTTCACAATCTCAGTTGCAACATTGAGGATGGTCGTGGCACGTTGATTTAACGCCTTAACCAACCATTTTGCAGACTGAACCATCGCCGCCAGGTTTTTCTTTTCTTTACTATTTGTAGAGTAATTAATCACTCTTCTATATTCGTTATTAACGAGGACTCTCGGGAGGGATGCAGGATTTAATTCGACGATCAAGTGACCCCGAGCATCTTGGCGCACGATCACATCCGGGATCAATACTGGATTTTCACCCGTACTAAACATAAGTCCAGGCTTGGGATTTAATTTACGTATTTCCCGCACCAAGTTTTTAACATCGCGTACATGATAGCCGGTTGCCTTAGCGATTTTTTGGAAATCACCTCCGGCAATATCGGGTAAAAAGTCTAATAAGGTAATGAGGCGAGAATCATCGCATCCTTGATCTACAAGCTGCAAGGTTAAACATTCTTTTACATTACGGCCAAACAATCCTGCAGGCTCAATCAGTTGTAATCTTTTTAAAACATCCTCTACCCTGCCCACAGGGATACTTAATTGTTCCGCAATCTCGTGAATTTCCGTGCTTAAGTAACCGTTTTGGTCGACGGCATCAATAAGACATTGACTAATGATCCGATCAGGTTGGTCGTGAACAATTAAATTTTGCTGAGAATATAAGTATTCAGATAAAGTTTGCTTTGAGGTGACGTGGTAGTCTAAAAAATCCTGATTATTGCGCGTATCAGATGAACGAGACTGAGCGTACCCCGCATCACGTACCCCATGCATCATAGGGTAACTCTCTGAAACATCCCCAGACCCGCCTAATTGATGTTCATGCAACTGGTCAGGGGCAGAAAGCCCCTCCTCCCCATAGAACTCATCAGAATCTCTTTGCACCTCCAACAACGGGTTGGCATCAAGCTCTTTATTAATAAATTCGCTTAATTCACCGCTTGACATTTGCAACAACTTTATAGCCTGCTGCAGTTGTTGTGTCATCGTGAGCGACTGTTGATTTTTTAAATCAAGACCTGAAGATATTTCCATGCAATAAAACCCCTAATCACTCTCCATAATTGATTACAAATTATTTTAAGGCTATTATTTTATAATACACGAACACAACTAACTTATCACGTAATTTTAACATACAGACCTGAGATATTGCCCTATAGAACCCTATAACCAATTGGAATAATTATATAATATTGCAATCTGTAGGAGCGAGGCGCACAATGCTTCCATCAAACGGGGCGGCCATATATAATCATGGTCAAGACAGGTATGCTCGCGCCTCATCCCTTAACAAAACCTAAGGTGTTCACCATGAATTTTTCTAATTTATAAACCGTGCCCTTTAAAAACAAGACTATACAATCAGGCAAAACATTTGATATAAGGAACCCATTAATTATCTTTTGATCATATCAAATACTAAATTTTCTCTGGCACGCAAAGGAGAGCGGCATGGGCACATCTCACCATTCAAAAGTCCTTATTCTTGGGTCTGGACCTGCAGGCAACACTGCTGCAATTTATGCTGCACGAGCCGGTCTGGAGCCGCACCTGATACACGGCCAACAACCGGGCGGCCAATTAACCATCACTACTGATGTAGAGAACTATCCAGGCTTTGCGGATCCGATCCAAGGCCCTTGGCTTATGGAAGAAATGTCCCAACAAGCCCAACGCGCGGGAACAACCCTCCATACGGATATGGTGATATCCGTTGACCTCAACCGTCGTCCTTTTCTCTGTATTGGGGATTCTGGCACCCACTACACGGCGGAGACACTTATCATCTGCACTGGTGCAACAGCCAAATGGTTAGGCATCGATTCCGAGAAGAAATTTCAATCCCGAGGGGTCTCAGCCTGCGCAACATGCGACGGTTTCTTTTACCGTGGTCGGGAAGTTGTGGTTGTCGGCGGCGGCAATACCGCCGTTGAAGAAGCCTTATACCTTGCCAATATCTGTTCAAAAGTAACCCTTATCCACCGCCGTGACGCACTCCGTGCAGAAAAAGTATTACAAAACCGCCTTTTTAAGCATGAAAAAATTACCGTTATCTGGAATAAAGAGATTAATGAGATTCTTGGGGACCCCACCACAAACAGCGTTGCCAAGGTTCAAATAAAAGATACACATACTCAGGAATTATCAGAAATTCCCTGCGCTGGACTCTTTATCGCGATTGGCCACACACCTGCCACCAAACTTTTTCAAGGCCAGATAGATATGGATGATAACGGCTATATTCTCACCAAGGGCATCACCACAGCGACGAATATACCCGGGGTATTTGCCGCCGGAGACGTTCAGGACCATATATATAGGCAAGCGATTACAGCGGCAGGATCGGGGTGTATTGCAGCCTTGGAGTGCGAAAAATTGCTCTCTGCTTAAGAATAGACGAATTCTACTGAATTCTTATACATATATAACGCTAAATAGACTATTATTTGCTACACTTACAAAAACTGACTCGCAAAATATCTTCATAGTAAGAAAATTTAATATTTATGTATTCAAAACCCTCACATATAACCATGTCTAACGCTCTTAAGCACATGAATTGGGATCGTTTAAGGGTTTTTCACGCAGTCGCATGTTCTGGAAGTCTCTCAAAGGCCGCACACTTTCTTGGGATCAGTCAAAGCCCCTTAAGCCGTCAAATTTCCAATCTTGAGGCCGACCTTTCAATGGAACTTTTTATCCGCCATGCCCGCGGACTTACCTTGACCGAACATGGGGAAGTTCTCTTTACAACGGTCAACAAAATCATTGACCAGCTTTCCTCAACGGAGAGTCTTCTTAATGATATGCAACAGGACCCTGCAGGTGATTTAACTGTTTCTCTATCGGTGGGCTTGGGATCCATGTGGTTGGCGCAACACCTTACAAAGTTTATCGAAACCTATCCCGATATTAGGGTCCGACTTCTGCTGACAGAAGACGAGGTCAATCTCTCTGCCCGAGAAGCCCATATTTCCATTCGTTTCAAGCGCCCGACACATGGGAACCTCATCCAGAAGCACCTTGTCTCGGTGGCAAGCCATACCTTTGCCTCAAAAGATTACCTAGACAAATATGGTTACCCTCAATCCGTCCATGACCTCGATAATCATCGACTTATCGCCTATGATGACGAAACATCTTCCCCATTTCCGAATATGAACTGGCTCCTTAGCGTTGGATTAGAGAAAAACCGCCCCCACCGTATTGCCCAGCTCAGGGTTAATAGTGTCCCCGCAATGATGAAATCAGTGGCGTCAGGGTTTGGAATCGCCTCGTTACCAGATTTCTTCGCTGCCATGGACCCAGATATTAGAATCGTCCTCCCTGATGAGAAACAAGCAATCGGTGACCTCTACCTTGTCTACCCACAAGACCTCCGCCAATTCCAAAGAATACGAGTTTTTATTGATTATGTTACAGAGCTGGCACAGGATCTGCCGGTCAAAATTACAAATTAAGCCCCTGCCATGCCTCAAAGGGGCGCACATGGGCAAAAAGGCGTAAATTTTGACTGAAAGAAATGGGGGAATTTAGATTTTATTAGTTAATTTTTCATGCATTGCACAAAAAAAGGGGTTTTTTACTGTGCGGTGCAAGATTTTTTTTTGGTATTGAAAGTTTATTTTTATTAGAATTTATTCTTAATTTATTTCTTTAACATCTTATTTATAAAAGAAAAAATGCATAATATTGTAGTAATCTTTATAAAAAATTTAGCACGAATTGCAAAAAAAGCAATGGTGCCATCCAGCAATAACTATAGACAAATAGCACCTAGATACTTATATTTATATATATGAGTTGATTTCGTTTTGAATGTTATTCTTATTCGAGATCGTATCTTGATATGTGTAGTGGAAACTTTCTCCCCTTACTCTATTTCCACTACACATCTTTTATATCATATTATGATGTAAAGCCTCCCTAATTTAACTATCCGGACTAAATTTTATAATTTAGTCCGGTTTTTTTATATTTCAAATGAAATGCCCCAACAACATATACATAAGCAATAGCCCTGCACCTGTTATTGACGTATTCAGTAAATTATAAAAAATTATATGCTTTACACTATTTATGAAACACTTATTACTTAAATAATAACTAACTCTTCAGAGATAGCAATACTATTTACAAGAATACACTAAACAATTCGTAAAATTTTGAATTTATCTTGAAACGCCCGACCCAATTACAGACGCGCGGCCCCGTCTTTAATAACAACATATGGTGCTGAATACCTGGTACCCAGCACACATATGCTTTTCAAAACCTAAATTTCCTCTCTTACGAGTACGCCAGACTCATGACCGCCCAGAATCTTTGGGCAAAAACTGCGGCATCTTTAGGGGCTTCGCCTTCTGAAATGCGCGCCTGTTCAAATAACAAGAATGCAGCATCTTCAATATTGTCGCCCGCTTGAACCTTGGTGGCCAATGCTTTAATAACCACGTGTTTGCCATTAATTTCCAGAATACGCTTAGCATTAAAGTCCATTTGACGATATTTTTTCATGAAGCGTTCTAGGTGTGCGTCCGTTGCCCCCTCAGCAGCAATCAAACACACAGGCGATTGGGTTAGACGGGTAGAGACCACCACATCTTCCACAGACTCCCCTAAGGTGGTCTTTAAATAGCCAATCAACGCCTCAATGTTATCTTTTTGCTCTTGGCTCTCTTCTTCTGCAGCCTCGCCTTGTTCTCCTTCTAGCGGCACATCGTTCAGATCCGACGCACCATAGGTTACCGACTTAAGCTCGATATCATTGTACTTAGAAATAGCTGTTGTCCAGAAACTATCAACGGAGTCATTAAGCAACATAATATCAATGCCGCGTGCCTTAAATCCTTCCAAGTGGGGACTGTTCGCAATCACATCCTCGTTTTCACCAACAATATAGTACAGAGCCTTTTGTCCTTCTTTCATCCGCTCTTTTAACTGTTCGAGAGAGAGCAGCTCTTGAGACTCGGTTGTCCGCACCCTCAGAAGTTCTAAGAGCTCAGGTTGATTATCGTAGTCCTGACTTAACCCTTCCTTGAGCACTGCCCCAAAGATCTTCCAGAAATTCGCATATTCTTCTGGAGCGTTGGCGGCCTTCTTCTTAAGCTCAGACAAGGTCTTCCTTGTGATGTTTTGTTGTAATTTTTGAACAACAGGGTTGTTTTGTAACATCTCACGACTGATATTCAGCGGCAAGTCTTCACAATCAACCACCCCACATAAGAACCGCAAATAGGAGGGCGTAAGGCCGTCGCTCTCTTGCGTAATAAATACCCGTTTCACATAGAGTTTAAGCCGTGAGAGGCGTGAACTATCATAAAGATCGAAAGGGGCAGAACTTGGAATATACATCAAAAGGGTATAAACCAAGGTACCTTCCGCTTTCTGATGCATAACCATCCACGGCTCATCAAAATTACGGGAGACATGTCGATAAAACTCTTGATGCTCTTCTTTGGTTATTTCCCCCTTAGGTCGAACCCAAAGAGCTTGAGCAGCGTTTGCTTGTTTTGGCTCTTTATTTGAAGAATCCTCAGCAGGCTCTTCCCCTTCTTTTGGGGCATCTTCTTCAGATATATCCTGCACCATCACGGGAATGGGCACATGGTCGGAATAGGTTTTGATAATATGAGAGAGGCGCATTGTTTCGGTATACTCATCAGCCATTTCATCCCGTAAGTAAAGAATAACGTCAGTTCCAACAGACGCGCGTTCACTTGTAGAGACTTCAAATGAACCTGTCCCGTCGCTACTCCAAATATAGGCCTCAGACTCGCCAGCCTTCTTACTAATGACCTCAACCCGATCTGAAACAATAAATACCGAATAAAACCCAATACCAAACTGACCGATCAAATCAGGGGCAGAGACTTTAGCGTCATCGGAATCTTTCATGCTTTCCATAAACTTGGCCGTACCTGAACGCGCAATTGTGCCCAAGCTATCAACCAGATCCGCACGTGACATCCCGATCCCATTATCTGAGATAATAAGAGTTTTCGCTTTTCGATCCGCTTTAACCGAGATGCTTAATTGCTCATCATCTCCAAGGACACCAGATTTCAGTTGCGCCTCGTACCGGCGCCGATCACATGCATCCGCTGCATTTGAAACCAATTCACGTAAAAAAACTTCTGTTTCTGAATAAACAGAGTGCACCATCATTTTTAATAAACGAGAAACTTCAGCTTGAAACTCAAATGTCTCTACTGATTTAGTATTAGTCATAAAAAATTACCTTTAATCACTATTAACAACACAAAATAATAACACTACATAAACCAATTAATGTCCAAGGTTTAAAGCTCACCTAAAGCTCTAAACACCTCACACATTAACGCCTATGATGTCTCGACACCTTATACAAACCTACTAAGATAATCTCTGATAAGAAATCCTATAAAAAATGTCAATATCCTTCTATAATTTCTTGGGTGTAAGATCCACTCCTCCACCATTTACTCCTCCACCATTAAAGTCTTCTTAAATCCTTGAATACCCAACGCAGACTTCTTGCATAAATTACAAAAATCATGAATACTCGTTAGACTCTATGACGTATACATCTTAAATTTTGTAAAATGTATATTATAATGAATATCCCTGTTTTTTAACATTAGAATTATGTTGTTATGAAAAAAAGTTCGTTTCTGAAACGTATTGCCAAAGCACGCCATCAAATTACTGAAAACGCTGAAGTTGAACTAAACACCTCCCCGAACACTATGAACGATGGCGCAGCCGTCAAAAGTCTTTCATGGTTTCGTCGTATTTTTTCTTTAAATTTATATAAACGCACCCATTTCTTCACCCCCCTCTTGATGGTGATTCCTGGGGTTTTCCTATATTTAGTTATCGGCATCGCATTAGTTTATAAGATTGATGACTCCCTGACATTTCGTCCAGAAACACCCACAGAAGGGGGCAGCTATACAGTTGATATAATTACTGCGCTTATCAGGCGTGAAGTCTCAACCCATAGCTGGGTCGCAAATGCCCTGCCGTTTATGCCCAGTTACTATATTGATAACATGCCAAATTATCAAAAGGGTATTGTTTCGGCAATATCTCGTTTTGTTGTTGAGCTTACAGATCAAATCGGCCGATCACGCGGGTCAAGTCAAGCAGATAACAACCTCATCAAAGCCCAAGGGGCTATTAAGTATGACGGCAATAAGTGGAGTATTGTCGCCAGCGCTTCTGCGGATAAAAACTACCTATTATCTGCAAAATCCCTAGAAGATTACAATATTAACCTTTCGAAAAAACAAGCAATTTTTGATATTCGTGCTGACAGCCTCCAGCAGACCTTGGAACGGATGAGCGCAGATTTAGGAAGTGTAAGCGCTGTTCTGAACAAAGGCATTGATGACAGAACATTCTTTTTTCTTGACGCCAAAAGTGACGATAACTTTTTTAATGCCAAGGGAACCCTCTATGCCTACGCTATGATTATGCTCGGCCTTGAGAAAGACTTTAAAACAGTTATTGAGAGTCGGGGGCTTAAAGCCGTTTGGGCTCAAGCATTAACCTCCCTACAAAATGCCTCACAGTTAAATCCAATTTTAATCATTAACGCCTCACCTGATAGTCTGATTCTTCCCAGTCACTTGACGGCCATAGGGTTTTACCTGTTACGGGCACGCACACAAATAAAAGAAATTACCGATATTCTGCAACGCTAATCTGCTGCCAGCTCAGGGTGTAAGGTCGCTTGCCTCTTCTTGGGTTGAGGCAATTCTTTGCTCCGCATCTTGGGCAATGGGACTCTCGGGTGACTTTTCCATAATATTGCGCCAATATTGACGCGCAAGGTCTAGATGGCCTGCCTTTTGTTCAGTTTCAGCCAATTCATACCATGCCTCTAACAGGTCTTGGTCAATGCGAATTGCGTATAGTGCATCGACACGCGCCTTATTAACACTCCCCAGCATACGATGGACTTTACTCCGCATCACATAGGAAAACGCGCGAAAAGGGAGCATCTCAATCACGTGATCAAGGTCATTTAAAGCCTGTTGATACTGCTCAAAGCGGATCAGTAAGGCTGCACGATCAATATAGACCTCTCCGTCATCAGGATTAAGGTCAATAATTGCACTTAATGTACCTATGGCCGCCTCTTGATATCCAGCAATCATTTGAATCTTTACCATGTGATTTAAGACATGTTCTCTCCACGCCGCATCTTCAGCGGGCAGGTTCTGTACAATCTTTTGCAGCCCCTCCAAACTGGCGTCATAAAGCTCAAGCGCCTCTAGGGCAAGGACTGAACAATGCTGCGCGGGGATGCCGCCGCCCTGGCTTATCCACTCTTGTGCCACTTCATATCCTTGGTCAGGATCCTCCTTCACGACACTTACGCAATAACTATAATCAACCACACTCCACGCGGGGAACGCCACGTGTATACATAATAAAAACAGACTGATAATATAAAACATAAACCACTTTATCTCATTCAACATTAATTCATGAGGCCATGATGCACCACCTCACAGCTCTTGGTTACGGATACTGCGCAAAAGCCATTACAGCAGCACTCTTGTCTCAAGACTGGACCGTAACAGGGTCTTCGCGCACCGCTCCACGAATAGAAAATGGTATTGATATTTTGTCCCTAGAGACGGTCATAACCCAAAAAATATCCCATATTATTGTTTCTGCCCCCCCCAATGTCAATGGAGATCCGATTCTGCAGTTGTTACGGGACCAAATGCGCGCGCTCCCTAATCTCAAATGGATTGGGTACCTTTCAACGATTGGCGTCTATGGAAATCATAACGGTGCATGGGTGACTGAAGAGTCCGAGACTCTCACGAAAAACCAACGGAGCCTTTGGCGCATTAAAGCTGAAAATCAATGGTTAGCCTTTGCCCACGCCCAACAAGTGCCATGCCAAATATTTCGGCTCTCAGGAATCTATGGGCCTGAACGCAATGCTCTTGTTCGCATTCTATCAGGGCGCGCCCAGTCTGTGATTAAACCCAATCAGGTCTTTAATCGTATTCATGTGGAAGATATTGCACAAATTGTAATTGCGGGCATCAAGATGCCCCATGCGGGGCCGATTTTCAACCTTGCAGATGATGAGCCAGCCCCCCCTCAGGATGTGATAGCCTATGCCGCAGAACTGCTAAAGTCCCCCCCCCCTCAAGAAGTTCCCTTTGATGAAGCCATCCTCAGTCCTATGGCACAGAGCTTTTATACTGAAAATAAACGAGTCTCTAACCTGAAAATTAAAAAGAAACTTGGGGTCACCCTAAAGTACCCCACGTACCGCTCTGGCCTAAGAGAGCTTTTGCAACATTTTAAAGACCACATCTAGGATAACCGCGAGGTGGGCTGGACTGCTTAGGCTATGGTCGCCGTTCTTAATTAAGGTTATGACCGCATCCTCACTTGTGACTTTCTCTTGAATCTTAAGGGAAGACCGCCACGAAATATCCTTATCCTGCATCCCATGAATTAAATGAATGGGACACTCAATAGGAAGGCACTCTTTTTCTAGCAATATATTCTCCAGTCCATCGTCAATCAGCTCCTTGGTAAAACGGGTTGGCTCCTCACCATCAGATGAGGGCTCATCCCAATACCCTTGGGCTAGAATGGTCTTACGCACTTCTTCAGGGGCTAACTCCCATACATGTTTTGTAAAATCAGGGGCTGACGCAATGCCAACTAATCCAGCAACCAGCTCAGGGCGACGCAACGACGCCAGCAACATCATCCACCCGCCCATGCTGCTGCCAACGAGGATGTTGCGTCCCTGCACCACATCAAGCAATGCCACCGTATCCTCTTTCCAAATACTGATCGTCCCTTGGGAAAACTCTCCCGAACTCTTACCATGGCCCAAATAGTCTAAAGCCGCAAAGCGGCGCCCTTCTTTGACACACGCATCCGCTAAGGTAAGGGCTTTTTTCCCCTCCATACTAGACTTAAAACCAGGTAAAAAGACAACTCCGGGTTCTTGCCCCTCTATAATTTGGCACGCAATACGATGGCCATTAGGTCGATCAATAAACATAAAAACTATCTATAACTATCATTAAAAAAAATCCGATAAAACACCCTAAGCATATTACCCCTTATGCGAGACCGCTCCAGACTTATCCTTCAACACCCATGAAAATAAAATGTTGTGGTCACCCCATAAGGTAAAGAAAATTAGCAATGATGCTCTCTCGCTCTCTCACAAACTATATTTACCTAAAATTGTAGAAAAAACTATTGATAATAACAAGAAAATTCTATTAAGGTTAATGAAATTGAATGTTTGACGCGATGTCTCACATGTTGTGAAGGGACTTTAAAGATGCTTATTGCGCGCACGTCCTCCTATGACACAAAAATCTAGCTTAACCTTGAAAGGTAAATTTTTATGGTTGCGGTCACGTTACCTGATGGTTCCATCAGATCTTATGAACAAAAAACATCTGGAACAGACATTGCGAGAGATATTAGCACCCACCTGGAAAAAGCTGCTCTAGCAATAAAAGTAAACGGTGTTCTTTACGATCTTACCCATGTTGTTGAGAGGGACTGTTCCATAGAAATCATTACCCTCAAACAAGAAACAGGCGTGGAACTCGACCTGGTGCGTCACGACACCGCCCATATTATGGCCCAAGCCGTGCAAGAATTGTTTCCAAAAATAAAAGTTACCATTGGTCCGACAATTAAAGATGGATTCTATTATGACTTCTCAAGGGATCATATTTTATCCGAAGAGGACTTTCCTGCTATTGAAAAGCGCATGCAGGAAATTATTCAGCAAAATCTTGACATTACCCGCGAAGAGTGGTCACGGGATGAGGCGATTGCCTATTTCACTAAAATAGGTGAAAACTACAAAGTTGAAATTATTAAAGATATTCCCGCTCACGAACCCTTAACCATCTACCGACAAGGGACATGGCTCGACCTATGTCGTGGACCGCACGCGCCGTCAACGGGCAAAGCTCCAACCGCCTTTAAATTACTCAAAATTGCTGGCGCCTATTGGCGTGGAGATAGTAAAAATGAAATGTTACAAAGAATCTACGCCACATCTTGGAGGGATAAAAAGGAACTCAAAGCCTACCTTAATATGATCGAAGAGGCAGAAAAACGTGATCACAGACGTCTTGGAAAGGAAATGGACCTGTTTCACTTCCAAGAAGAAGCCCGTGGACAGGTCTTTTGGCACGCCAACGGTTGGTCCATCTACACCGCCCTACAAACATATCTGCGCCGTAAACAACGTAAAGCTGGATATTTAGAAGTTAATACTCCGCAAATCGTTGACCGTAAACTTTGGGAAGCCTCAGGCCATTGGGAAAAGTATCAAGAAAACATGTTCATTGTCGAGGTTGATGAAGAACACGCCCGGGAAAAAGCGATTAACGCCCTTAAACCCATGAATTGCCCTTGTCACGTTCAAATTTTTAATAAAAAACTAAAATCCTATCGGGAATTACCCTTACGGATTGCCGAGTTTGGCGCGTGCACCCGTTACGAGCCTTCTGGCGCCTTACACGGTCTGATGCGGGTACGCGGCTTTGTCCAAGACGATGGTCATATTTTCTGTACCGAAGAACAAATCGAATCTGAAACAAAAGAATTTATCGCTTTTCTGTTCAATGTCTATCAAAGTTTGGGCTTTGATAAGTTTAAAATTAAGTTCTCTGACCGTCCTAAGGTCCGTACTGGCACAGATGAAACATGGGATCGCGCTGAGCACGCCTTACGCACCGCAACGATTGCCGCAGGATACGAGTTTGAACTTAACCCTGGAGAAGGGGCGTTTTATGGCCCAAAACTTGAGTTCGTGCTCACAGACTCTATCGGCAGAGACTGGCAGTGCGGCACGCTGCAAGTTGACTTTATTTTACCGGAACGCCTCAATGCATCCTACATTGGATCAGACAGCAAAAAACATACCCCCATTATTCTGCACCGCGCCACACTAGGTTCATTTGAACGCTTCATTGGCATTATGATTGAAAACCATGCAGGAAAACTCCCCCTCTGGCTCGCCCCGCAACAAGCTGTAATCTGTACTATTACCGATGAGTCCACGGAGTATGCCCAAAAAGTCCACCGCTTACTGGAACAAAAAGACTTGCGGGTCTCTCTTGATACCCGAAATGAAAAAATCAACTATAAAGTACGCGAACACTCCCTTGCGAAAACACAGCTTATTTTAGCTGTTGGTCAGCGGGAACGGGAAGAAAACACCATTTCTTTGCGACGGTTAGGGGAAAAAGGGCAAAAGATTCTTTCCCTTGAGCAAGCGATTGATATGATTGTCCAAGAAAGTCAACCTCCTGAGTAACAAGATGCCTTTATACCCACTCACCTAATCGCCCCAAGGGGCCCGTCTTCAGGAGGATCCAATAATAACGTTGCCCTCCTCAAGACGAATGGGAACAGGGTACAGGGACTGATTTACGCACGGGCCCATAATGCATAAGCCATCCTCAAATTGAAACAACGCGCCGTGGGAAGAACAGATAATAAAGGAATTACTCATATCGATAAATTCATCCTCATAGCATTCTAGGGGGGTACAGATATGAGGACACTCGTTAATATATCCGTATGCATTACGGTAATCCCTCACCACAAACATACGGAATACTTCCGGCGTCTCGCCAAATTCAAACCCTTTTGCCTGCCGATCAGGAATATCCTCTAATGCACATAAAACCAGCCCTACCTCTGGGGCATTAGGGCGCAGTTTCCACTCATCCCAATCCATCAATTTCCCCACTCCACCCCTATGACTTTTGTCCAGTGTTTAACCCTATATCCACGATTTACCATGCCCTTTTTTCCTGACTTTTTAATCTCAAATTAAGGAGTTTTATGACGCTTTGGTTGGCATACTGGACAATAAAATGTACTTCGATTGGCCTGAACTTTTCGCTCAATAACACCGTCACATGTAGCCTTTACACAAGGCACTCCCTCCCGATTATAAACCATAAACTTATGTTGAAAATAGCCCAAGGCGCCAGAAGGTTGTGCATAGTCACGTAAACTCGACCCTCCGCTCTTGATGGCCTCACTGAGGACCTCCCTCACCTGTTGAACGAGGCATTCACAGCCCTTAAAATCAATGCTACCAGCCATAACCCAAGGATCAATACCCGCGCGATACAAAACCTCACAGGCGTAAATATTCCCAACACCACTGACAATTTTTTGATTTAAAAGAGCCGCCTTAATGGAGCTTTGCTTTTTTTGCAACGCTGCATATAAATAGGCAGGTGACCACTGGTCGCCAAATGGCTCTGGCCCCAGCCCAGCGAATAGTCTGTGCTCGGTTATTTTGGTACGCTCACACATAGCCATCAACCCAAAACGCCGAGGATCTATATAATGCACCGCTAAGCCTGATGCCGCCTCCGTAAAGTAAAAACTAACATGATCATGTTTACCAATAGTATGATGCCCGTTCGGGTCTATCTGAATGCGTCCAGACATACCGAGGTGAATAATCAAAGTCTCCCCATGATCTAAGTGCCATAATATATATTTCGCCCGGCGCTCAACGGCAACCACCTGCGCACCGGCAAGACGCCCCATAAAATCATTTGGAAACGGCACCCTTAAATCTGGCCGACGCATTTGGACATTCTGAATTTTAACACCCGTGATATAGGGGGCCAGCCCACGACACACGGTTTCAACTTCTGGCAGTTCTGGCATTACTCTTGGCTTTAGCCTCACAGTTTTATAAATAAAAAATAATGATTATCATGTAGTTTCAAAGGATAACACACGTATATTCTTGAAAAATCTTACCTATTTACATAAGGAATGACTAGCATTTTAAGCACCTTTATGTCTATAATTATGAGCAATTACACGATATCCTATTTTTTTTACACAGTGCGAACACATGATGCTTCCTGACGCTACAAAAACAACACAATTTGGCTTTAAAGCCGTCCCCGAATCAGAAAAAGAAACTCTTGTACGCCACGTATTTAATAGTGTTGCCCATAACTATGATATTATGAATGACCTAATGAGCTTAGGACTTCACCGCCTATGGAAACAGACAATGGTCAGCATGCTCTCCCCAAGTAAACACCGAAAAATCCTTGATGTCGCAGGGGGAACGGGGGATATTGCATTCCGTATTGCCCAAAGAGCCAACCATCAATCACATATCACCATATGCGATATTAACCAAGAAATGATCAAAGTTGGAAGAAATCGCGCCATTGACCAAGGGATGATCAAAAATATAGAGTGGGTTGTCGGCAATGCTGAAAGCCTGCCTTTTCCCGACCAAAGTTTTGACGCGTGGTGCTGTGCATTTGGGGTTCGCAACATGACGAATATTAACAATGTACTGGCTGAGGCACATCGCGTGCTTAAACCTGGAGGAAAGTTTATTTGTCTTGAGTTCAGTAATGTTAAATCCCCCCTGTTATCACGGGTCTATGATACATATTCCTTCAATGTCTTACCGCGCCTTGGTGCTCTTGTGGCCAAGGATCGGCTCTCCTATCAATATCTTGCCGAGAGCATACGCACATTTCCTGATGCTGTAACCTACCTACGCCTTATTCAAGAGGCAGGATTCACCTCAGCATATGTCACCAAAAAAACTGGTGGGATCGTTGCTCTCCACTCTGCAATTAAAATATAACGTTTCGGTAATGAACATATTTTTTAAATAAAAATTTATTGATCAAGTGTCACATGGTAAAAAATAAGACAGTACTCTTAATTGTTTCAGGTGCGATTGCAGCCTATAAAACTCTTGAGCTTATTCGCAGACTGAAGGAATCAGATATTCACGTAATTCCTGTAATGACGGAGGCTGCAAAGAATTTTATTACGCCCTTAAGTGTGAGCGCCTTGGCTGAGGCCCCCGTCCACAGCACCCTGTTTGACCTGACCCGTGAAAGTGAAATGAGCCATATTCGCCTAAGCCGAATTGCCGACCTTACGGTTGTGGCACCTGCAAGCGCTGATATCTTATCAAAAATGGCCCATGGTGTTGCGGATGACCTTGCCTCAACCCTTTTACTGGCAACTGATACGCCAATTCTTGTTGCGCCATCAATGAACGTCCGCATGTGGGAACACCCCGCAACCCAAAGAAATATCGCAACCCTACGCAAGGATGGTGTGCATTTTATTGGACCAGACAAAGGATCCATGGCCTGCGGGGAATACGGTACCGGCCGTATGGCAGAAGTGGCCGACATTATCCCTGCAATCAAATTCAGTTTAGCACAAACCGCCCCATACCTTCACCTGCAAGATAAACACATTGTGATCACCAGTGGCCCAACGGTTGAACCTATCGATCCCATACGGTTCATCAGCAATTACAGCTCGGGCAAACAAGGTCATGCCATAGCAAACGCTCTTCATAGGGCTGGCGCCACCGTCACACTTGTGACTGGACCCGTGGAAATTCCTCCCCCTTTTGAGGTGACAACCATTAACGTAAAGACTGCCCAAGATATGTATACGGCTGTCACGTCGGCGTTGCCTGCGGATGTATTTATCAGTGTTGCTGCGGTTTCTGATTGGCGCCCTATAGATTCCTCTGGACAGAAAATCAAGAAAAAAACCCGCGAGAGCCTCTCAATTAATTATATACAAAATATAGATATATTATCGCATATTTCCCATCATGAAACTTTACGTCCTCAGCTGGTCATTGGGTTTTGTGCTGAAACTGAGAATCTCATCTCAAATGCCCAAGATAAATTAAAAAATAAGGGGTGTGACTGGATTATAGCCAATCAAATTCACGAGTGGACGCCCGTTTTTGGAAGTGGTTACAATACCGTTCATTTTATAACGCAAGAGCTGGTGGAGCCTTGGCCCCAACAAAGTAAACTCGCCATCGCCACCACCCTGACGCAGCGTATAAATACTTTTTTTTCATGAGTATAAATAAAGGATACAATACTTTGATGACAGAAATTAAATTAGACTTTAAACCTTTACCTCATGGCAACCGTCTTCCCTTACCGTCCTATCAAACACCCCATAGCGCGGGTATGGATTTATATGCTGCCCTTGAGGAAGATATTGTCCTTGCTCCTTTTGAGAGAGCCCTCATTCCGACCGGTTTTGCCATGGCACTTCCCCACGGGTACGAAGCTCAAATCCGACCACGCTCTGGGCTTGCGCTAAAACAAGGGATAACTATTCTAAACACTCCAGGGACAATAGATGCGGACTATCGAGGTGAGATAAAAGTTATTCTCATCAACCTCTCCGATACGCCGCACAAAATTCACCATGGCGATCGTATCGCACAAATGATTATTGCGCCCGTTGTGCAAATACAGTGGCAACACGTAACCGACCTGCAAGAGACCATTAGGGGTACTGGTGGATTCGGTTCTACTGGAGATAATACAGAAATCTAAAGCAATGCTGAAACTCTCAAAAAAACTATTATGCTCTTTGGAGACGGTTGTGGATATTGCCTGTAATTCGGGAACGCACCCAGTCCAAAGCAAAGATATCGCCCAACGACACAATATTCCCGAACGGTACCTTGAGCAAGTACTCCAATCCCTCGTACGCGCCAAAATTCTAAAAGGCGTTAGGGGCCCGCGCGGGGGGTACCGCCTTGCGCGTGAACGTCGTAAAATCACAGTTGGCGAAATCACGCGCGTAATTTATACTAGTGATCAAGATGATAAGTTGGCCCAAGAAATGTTTTCTTCTCCCTTAAGTAAGGGGGTGATTTTTCCTTTCTGGGTTGATATGCGTGAGAGTATTATAAAACACCTTGATCAAACAACAGTTGATGATTTATATAATGTAGCATGCACTAAAGGTATTAAAAACTCGCTTTCACCCATTGTTACATATTGTATTTAAATACTGTTTGCCCCTATTATCACAGAAATAACCCTCTTATTAGAAATTTTTAGAGAATATAGAGCAGGATACCCCCAAGATGCACAAAAGAGGTCATGGTCATATTTATGATAGTATTACCGATACAATTGGGAACACTCCAATGGTGCACATTAAACGTTTATCAAAACTCATGGGGGTTTCAGCGCACCTTTACGCAAAACTAGAGTTCCTCAACCCCATGTCAAGCGTTAAGGATCGTATTGGCGTGGCCATGATTGATGCTGCAGAAAAAGCCGGACATATCACACCTGAGATAACCACTTTAATTGAGCCATCATCAGGTAATACGGGGATTGCACTGGCGTTCGTTGCGGCGGCGCGGGGGTACCGGCTGATTATTGTCATGCCTGAAACCATGTCTCAAGAACGCTGGAAGATGCTTAAACTTCTCGGAGCAGACATCGAGCTTACCAAAAGTGAAGACGGCATGACGGGCGCCCTTGAGCACACACGCAAACTCCTAAAAAAAATCCCCAATTCCTTCACCCTTGAACAGTTTTCCAACCCTGCAAATCCTGAAATTCACCGCCAGACAACGGCTGAAGAAATTTGGAATGACACCCAAGGGGATGTGGATGCTCTGGTTATTGGAACAGGTACAGGCGGCACCCTTTCGGGTATTGGCAGCGTCCTGAAAGAAAGAAACCCTAATTTTTATATTGTCGCGGTTGAGCCTGAAGACAGTGCAGTCTTATCTGGCTCCCATATTGGACCACATAAAATTGATGGTATTGGACCTGGCTTTATTCCCCATAATCTGGATATGTCCCTGGTCAATGAAGTGCTCACGATTGGAAACGAAACCGCCTTTGAATCCGCGCGCCAAATGGCAAAAATAGAGGGAATCCCGTGCGGTATTAGTTCAGGTGCCGCCGTTGCAGCCGCCATTGAAATCGCGCAAAGACAAGAAATGGCTGACAAAAAGATTGTTATCATTCTTCCAAGTTTTGCTGAGAGATATTTATCAACCCCCCTGTTTGAAGGACTATAATGACATTTAATAAAGACCAAATGTCACGTTACGCCCGACATTTTGTCCTTTCTGAGATTGGTGCACGTGGTCAAAAGGCACTCCTAAACGCCCGCGTTCTTATTGTTGGTGCTGGGGGCCTTGGGTCGCCCCTAATTCAATACCTAGCAGCTGCTGGGGTTGGCACACTTGGGATTGTGGATGATGGACGGGTGGAGTTAAGCAACCTCCAACGTCAAGTTATATATTCAGTTGAAACCATTGACCACCTAAAAACCACAAGCGCTGCCGCCTTTACCCACGCCTTAAATGCGGACGTACAGATCATGCAACATACGGCACGCTTCACCCACGAGAACGCCGCCCAGTTAATTACTGACTATGACATAATTGCTGATTGCACTGATAATTTTGAGACACGCTTCATAATTCATGATGCCACCTATCACGCACAGAGAACCTTGGTACAAGCTGCAGCAATTCGTATGGTGGGACAATTGGCGGTCTACAAACCCCATACGGATCAAAAGCTTCCTTGCTATAGATGCTTTTTCCCTGAACCTCCTGAACAAGACACGTTCGCCCCAACCTGCGCGACTGCTGGAGTTCTTGGGGCCATCCCCGGCGTGATGGGTGCATGGCAGGGCATTGAAGTTATAAAAGAAATTCTCAATATTGGTGACAGTCTTGCAGGACGATTAGTTCTTTTTGATGCCCTGAAGGGCTCTTCTCGGACAATAAGCGTTCCTCGTGACCCAGCATGCAGGCTCTGTCACACTCGCACCTTATGATCTGTATACTCCGTCTTTAGGCACGCCTTCTCCTCTGTGGTTGGTGCTTGATCATCCGTAGGCTTAGCACTCTGAGAATTGATAAAGACGTAGTGATCACCCTTAACCTGACGTGGGGTGAGCTGTTGGCCTGGAACAAAATTAAACGGTCGCTCCCACCTCGAAGAATCTGCACTCGTTTCACTCTTCAATAACCTAAGATCACGCGCGGCAAACTCTCGTGGAGAGAGGACAGACTGCATCAAAGCTTTGGTATAGGGATGAAACGGATCCTGAAAAATATCCGCCTTATTAGCTTCCTCAAGCACGTGTCCTTTATACGTGATGCTCACCCGATCAACCAGGTAATTAAGGAGCGCTAAATCATCACTGATAAATAAAACTGTTAGTTTCATTCTTTGCTGTAAGTCTTTGATAATCAATAATATATGTAAATGATCTGAAACATCTAAACACTCTACAGGATCATCAAAAATTAAAAGACGTGGGGGGATAACAAGTGCACGAACCAAACAGATCCGCAATTTTTGACCTGGCGTCAAAGCCTCTGGCTTACCCTCAAGGTTGACGCTATTTAATCCAACAAAGTGTAATAAAGTATTGATACGTTTTAAGGACTCCTGCTGCTTAGACATTTTAAGCCCATGTATGTGCACGGGCTCATAAAGAATATCCCTTAGGGTCATTGAGGGGTTTAAATCCTTATGAAAGTCCTTGAAAATCACCCTTACGGATTGACGATACTTTTTAATTTGAGGACGACTTAAACTCTGTATATTCTTCATCTCGCCCTCAAGATTAACGAGAATCTTACCACTGGTCGGGGCCACCTCTCCAAGAATTAACTTGATAATAAGCGAAGAACGCTTTTTATCATCGTGCACAATGCCAAAACACCCTCTGGACAGAATATCTAAGCTGGTATTATAAATAGCTGTATGGTGGTCTGGCGGATAAACATCATGGTTTAAGCTGAACGCAAAAGAGGGCGTGGGTGTTGAAGTGACATGATCGAACTGCACAAGTACATGCGGTTGACCTAAATCAGACCCGGGGCTGTCATCGGCAATAACCCCATCAATATCCTCTTGCACAAGGCGAATCGGACCTAGCCTAAGGGTTTTTTGTGGCGAAATAGCAGGAACAGAATTACACAATGTTTTTAAATAGGGATGTTGCGGATCCGTAAAAATATCCTTGCATAATCCATATTCGATGATTTGCCCCCCCTTCATGACAATGACCTCATCACCCATTGCAACAGCTAAACCCACATCAGACGTCACAAATAAGACCGACATTTGCAATTGAGACTGTAAATCCTTAATCAAGTGCAGAATATTGACCTTCTCCAACGATGTCAGAGCGCTGCTCAACTGGTCAATAATTAATAATGCTGGGCGGCACACCAACCCTATTGCCAGCATGACCCGATAGCATTCCTCAAAAGATAAACGAGACGGAAAGGAAACGTACACTTCCTGCGGGTGCTCAAACCCAACCAAATGTAACACCTGCAAAACAACATTCCGAGCGCTCTTATTATCCATCTTTGGCACTTGGCTGACCACAGCATCCATACGATCACCAAGCCTGCCATGGGTCAACAGTATTTCTTTAATCTGATCGCCCACGGTACTGAAGGGATACAGACTGCTGAGAACATCTGTGCAGACCATAGAAATACGCCCGCTACGAATTGCTTGAAAATCTAAACCATCTTTTCTGAATTTAACTAAATCAGCAAAATGCCCTTCACTTTCAGGGTCTAAGAAAAGAATTTCTCCAGAGGTTATCTTATAATCCTGGGGTAATAGCCCAAGAATTGCTTGTGGTATTAAGGACTTGCCTGAGTGACTCTCACCAACAAACACAACCGTTTTAGCTTTAGGGATACGAAAAGATACATTATCAACAACAGTAACGCTCTTATCATTTATTTCCTGTTGGATCGTTAAGTTCTGAACCCGAAGAACTTTTGCCATATTATTTCCCTTTTACTCTACTCCCTTATTGACCTATTAAGTCATAAATTAGCCATATTAACAGTACGTACAAGCGCACACACCGTCAATCATAGCTGATTTAATATATCTGAAAGCGATACTTGCGCCCGTGGACCAAAATGCGTAATCACCTCAGCGGCAGCAAGACTGCCTAAACGCCCAGAATCCTCTACACTATATCCATGGGTGAAACCATACAAAACACCAGCAGCATATTGATCACCCGCACCGGTACTATCAATGACGTTATCGACAACAGCTGGGGCAATTTCATGCATTTTATGATTACTAATAATAACGCTTCCCTGACTTCCCCGCGTCAAACACGCAATATCACAATCATAGCGCACCAAGTCTACCGCCTCATCAAATGTACTGACATTATATAGCTCGATGATTTCGCTTTCATTAGCAAACAGGATATCAACCCCTTTGCGAACAAGTTGAATAAAGTCACTCCTGTGACGGGCAACACAATGGCTATCAGATAAATTAAGGGCAACTTTGCGGTGTGCAGCATGGGCGACTGCCGCAGACGTATAATACGCCTCCCGCGCGGACTCCGCATCAAACAAGTACCCTTCTAGTAGGATTATTTTAGATTGACGAATAATATCCTGGTCAAGCAATTCAGACCTCAGACACGCCGATGCCCCCAAAAATGTACACATGGAGCGCTGGGAGTCTGGCGTGATATAAACCAGACACCTGCCAGTTTTAGGGCCATCATGAAAAGGGGCAACGGTATAATGGATCCCTATCGACTGTAATTCTTCAATAAAACAATGTCCAAGAGTGTCATCATTTACGCATCCAATATAGCCCGCGTCTCCTCCAAAAGACTTAAAGCCAAAAGCAGTATTTGCAGCGCTTCCGCCCGATGCAACGACCTTCTCTTTCCCCATTTCTTCGAATAACTGATCAGCGCGACGATCATTAATTAAGGTCATTCCGCCTTTAACGATACTTTTATTAACAAGAAATTCATCTGAAACACACCAAGAAACATCAACTAAGGCATTTCCAATACACACAAGATCTAAATCAGGCATTATTTTTATCTGCTCCTGCAATAAGTAAACTTCTTTATCTATATTTTTTATTGTATCTATTAATTACTAAAAGTAAAATATCCTATAGGGTTAAAAAAATTTTAAATTATTCAAGTATCGACAAAATAGCGAGCATTTGCGCGCGTTTGATCCCCCAACAGGCAGTTCCATCACAATTTACTAATTAATAAGGTTTAG
This sequence comes from Alphaproteobacteria bacterium, assembly GCA_965218375.1. GTDB lineage: Bacteria > Pseudomonadota > Alphaproteobacteria. The sequence continues at coordinate 1,245,936 of OZ244618.1, read as the reverse complement.
ATTAAGAGAAATAAATAAAGCGATATATGTATTGAAAGAAACAGAATTTTTTATAGAATAGAATATCGGATCTTTTTTAATCATATTAGTGAGTGAACGCAATGACTGAGCCCCCAATTACCACAGTGCTACCGAAACCTGCTAAAGAGAAATCAAGCAGTTACGCGGCACCTAATCATGAACTGTCAAATTACAGCTTTGAGATTACGCGCCGACCTATAGATATTTCTCCTTCTAACCGCGGATATAATCTAAGCCCAACCAAAGAAAATACCTTAACAGTTGGACGCAACATATTTCTTAGTGGCAAAGTCAGTTCCTGCCAAACCCTGGTTGTTGAAGGGCTGGTGGAAGCAAATTTGCATAACTGCGTTAAACTTGACATTACAAGTACGGGAACCCTTAAAGGGGATGCAACTGTTGAACTCGCCTCAATTTCAGGCACATTCTATGGTAACCTTATTGTCAGACAACGTCTTGTTGTACATAAAAATGCAAAAATTGAAGGCACAATCGTCTATAACGAATTAGAAGTAGAACCAGGTGCAACCATTCAAGGTTCCATCAACCCAGAAAAACAAAATACATAATTAATGCCTAACAATTTAATAAAAACTACCCTCCATAAGATCTTTATTTGTTTAATGGTTATGGGGATTACTTCTGGTTGTTTAAAAAAAACTCAAGATGGAGCTCCAGAAGAAGTTATAATAAAAACCCCTGTTCTGGACCCTGTCCCTTCCCTTAAAGGTGACCCTGCTCACATACCGACACCGAGTCCACCACCGAAGCCTCCTCTAAAAAGCGCCCCTCCGCCCCCAAAGATTCACCCCTGGATTAAAACCCCAGGGTCCTTATTAAATTCCACTTTATCTGAGGTAAGAACAGTCTTAGGCAATCCTAAATTTGAACGTATTGACCTTCATGTAAAGTTTCTGCACTATCGAGAGAGTTATCTACGTCTGTATGTGATTACCAACAAGGATGATCAGGTGATCTTCAGCCAATGTATCAATACTATCAGCGGCTCCAAACATCCTCTCCAAGACTGCTTAACAATAATGATAAAGCAGAAATAGTTTTATAGTTTTGTGTCTAAATTTATGACACCCCCAGCCTATGTAAGATACTGAATAAAGATATGGAGAATATAAACTTGTTACAAACCAAACCCTGTAATATTGCACTTATCGGTCCTAAGGGTCGTATGGGACGCATGTTAGTTTCTTCGATTTTATCCCACCCCAACGCTCATCTGGTCAGTGCCATCGCCCCCCCAGACAGTTCTTATATTGGGGAAGATGTCGGCAGTTACCTTGGACTTGAGACAACCAAAGTCGAGGTCAGCGATTGCATTGACGATATTCGTAATGCCGATGCGGTTATTGACTTTACCACCCCGTCATCAACGGCGCACATAGCGCCCATTGCGGCACGTTTTGGAGTTGCCCATATCATCGGCACAACGGGTCTTGATGACCTCCAAACCCAGTCTATTCACCAAGCGGCGCGCACCAATACTATAGTTTGGGCGTCTAACTTTTCCGTTGGCGTCACTTTATTGAAACACCTAACAACAAAAGTTGCCTCGACCCTTGGGAATGAGTTTGACATTGAAATTGTTGAGATGCATCATAATCAGAAGAAAGATGCCCCCAGTGGCACGGCACTTGACCTTGGTAAAGCAGCGGCCCAAGGGCGCGGTATTGATATTAAATCCAACAGTACCTTCACCCGTCATGGTCAAACTGGGGCACGCGCTCAGGGTAGTATTGGGTTCTCTACCATTCGAGGAGGAGATGTCATTGGTGACCATACGGTTATGTTTGCTGGCCTCACTGAGCGCATAGAGCTGTCCCACAAAGCCCAGAACCGTAATATTTTTTCCCTTGGAGCGATTCAAGCTGCCCTGTGGGCCGTTAAGACTCCCTCTGGGCTTTACGATATGTCCCATGTTCTTGGGTTAACCATATAAGACCATAATTTCTGTGTCCTTAGGGCCAGGGTAAGTGAGAGCACTTAATATGCAAAAGCAGAGAGTTAGAGAGTTCTTTGATACTTTAAAACAGCTGAACCCTGAACCTAAGGGGGAGCTTAATTATACCAACCCCTATACACTCCTTGTGGCCGTAACCTTATCGGCACAAGCCACCGATATAAGCGTCAATAAAGCCACTAAAGACCTCTTTCCCATTGCTGATACCCCTGAGAAAATGCTGCGCCTTGGTGAAGAAAACCTCAAGGGATACATTAAAAATATTGGCCTTTATAACTGTAAAGCCAAAAATATTATTAAAATGGCTGAACAACTTATCACCGACCATAACCATGAAGTCCCCCAAGAAAGGGACGCACTGGTCAAGCTGGCAGGGGTTGGTCAAAAAACAGCCAATGTCGTTTTGAATATTGCTTTCAACCAGCCCACAATTGCGGTAGACACTCACTTGTTTCGCGTGTGTAACAGAACTGGACTTGCGAAGGGGAAGACGCCAATTGCCGTTGAGAGGCTCTTGGAAAAAAAAGTCCTAAAGGCTTTGCCCCTGCCCCAAGTCAATCATGTGCATACCTGGCTTATTCTTCATGGTCGCTATATTTGTAAAGCCCGCGTCCCTGAGTGCGGGTACTGCCCTGTTACTGAGTATTGCCAACACTACCAAAAAGCGTCTTAAGATCAGTTGCATAAGGCCTGGGCCCGCGGCTTTGGTTGGGTAATGCCCGTTACATTTAAAGGGATCGGGCTCCGAAAATAGCTGAGCCTACGCGCACATGTGTAGCGCCCATAGACACTGCAATCTCATAGTCACTGGACATGCCCATACTGAGATTTCTAACGCCGCACTCCCCAGCAAGGGTGCGCAGAAAACCAAAATGTACCGCCGGCTCCCCTTCAATAGGAGGAATACACATTAACCCCACCACATTAAGTCCCAGACTTTGACAGGTAGCGACAAACTCCCTTGTCTGCTCAGGGGCGATACCTGTTTTTTGCTCTTCCTTCCCCGTGTTAACTTGCACATAAACATCTAAGGATTTTCCTTGTTTTTTCATTTCGTTTGCGAGACTTTTTGCCAACTTTTCACGGTCAACCGTTTGAATCACATCAAACAGCGCAACCGCATCCTTGACTTTGTTCGTTTGTAAGGGCCCGATCATATGCAGCTCCACGGCCTGGTATTCCGACTTTAAAGCGTGCCATTTGTTTTGAGCTTCCTGCACACGGTTTTCCCCAAAGACCCGATGGCCTTGACCTAAAACACAGCGTACCGTATCTTTATCAAAGTTTTTGGTCACAACAACAAGGGAGACTGTCCCTTCTCGGCCGACAGATTCCTCAGACTTAAGAATCTTTGTCTTGACGTTATGAAAATTTTCTTGAACATTTATAACCATTAAAACCCTCATCATAGTTTATATAAACGTGCTCGTACCATGACAACTATAAAACAAATCCACCAAAAATATAAAGTAAAAAATACTACGCCATCTCAGCGCGTACCGCGTTTCTGGTTGATGACTGACCCAGTAAAATTGCCTGACCCCACTTCAGTCTTAGCCTCTCTCCCCTCGCGCGCGCCTATGGGTTTAGTGATTCGTGCGTCAGATCCTGCTCAAGAAGCCCACCAGATCAAAATTGCCCACCGCGCCGTCTTGGGACATAAAATTATCGGATATCTTGTCCGTCTCTCGTGGTGGCACACCCATACAGGATTTCCACGATTATATGGACAACTAGGATGGCATATTACCCATGAATCCCCACAGGTGCACCTACAAAAACACCCGCTCTATAGTTTTAACTGGCACCTTTTAACTGAAACGCTTTCTCAGTCCACGACCCGTCCTCGTCAACGACACAATCCCCTGTGCTTTCTCAGCCCCATTGATACCACCACGTCCCATGCCGACAGCTCCCGCCATATTGGCCCCCTGCGCGCCTTGTACCTTAAAAGGCACCTTATGGGAAAGTATACCACCATCGCTCTAGGGGGAATTACGCCCGCCAACGCTGGTACTCTGGCTAAGGCATTTGATGGAATTGCTGCTATTGACCTATGGAAAAACTTTACCTTTAAAAGAAGACTCCCACACCAAGTATAAACCTTAACCCCGTCTTCGGTACATTATCCTGCACAGTAACCATACCATACGTGATACCAGCCGCCAGCTTAACGTGAGGGTTAGGCGTATAACTGGCAGTTAATCTAATCGTCTTGACCACGTGCTTTTTATCATAGGTATTGACTTGATGTGTAGGGAATCGTTCTATCAGAGAAACAACATACTCTTTTGCCTCACCATATGTTTCAGGCACACCTATAGGTTGCCCCGCCAAATCATAGATAAGATCAGCCCCTTTAAGAGATTGCACTGAGTCCATGACATCTGCGTTATCGGGCGGCGTGACCACCGTATACATACTGCGTATACCCCACATCCATTTCCCGATTTTGTAAGCACTGCCAAACCCATAATTGGTTATCTCTGGCGCTCCCTTCCCCATGGTTTGCCGTTGGTAAGCCACCCCCCCTTGCCATTGATTAAGGCGGAGCCACGCCCCCCCAAACGTGACATGAACATGATCGTTAAAAATATAATTTCCGCGATTTTCAGGCGTCTCCCCCAAAATGGAATAGGTGGGTGTTTTCAGGGATATTTGTTGATATGCACCTGCAATCTTTATCAGGCCTCCTTTTGTATTGATACCAAAACGATATAGGGGTTGCATCATATTGAGACCAACACTCACGACACCTTCAGGTTGTGGTGTATGGGTAGGGACACCCACTTCCCTTCGAGGCACTCCAAATGCATACCCTGCTTTAAGACCAAATATTCTTGGCGTAAAATAAGAAAAATTCCATACCCCTTCAGTCATCTTTTGGGCGCTATAGGCAGGATCATGTGCACATGGTTGATAAAAAGTATCTTTTGAAACCTGCTGGGCAGACGCACACCAAAGGGGCATAAATTCACGATCAAAGGCATCAAATTGCCCCAAAGATACAGACTTTATCAAAGGATAAATCCCGTGATGCCCCAACTGAAATACGCCATATGTGCTATGGTGTATCCCTATGGTGGCTTTTAATGGGCGCTTTAAAGAGGACAGATCAACACCAAGCTTTGCGGTGACATCACGCGCCACATCCATCTCGGCATCAAAGGAAAGCCCAACGTCCTGCCACAGGGTGGGGGCAGATAAATCAAGGGCACTCCCGCCCCAAATATAACCAGATAAATTGGTACGTGCGGCAAAGCTTAAACAAGGGACTAAAAGCAAAATATGGATTAAACTTAAGGGAAGTATTATAGCTTTCATGCCACTTGTATATCTCTATTTTTCCTGAAAAGACCACCTTGAAGATTAACTTTACCCTTTTAAAGACAAAAAAATAAGGGGGAGAATTCCCCCCCCTTATAAGTATCTTGTATTCTACAACTTCTAGGCAAATATTTGCGTCACATAGCGCGACTTTCTTGCAAAACCCCTAGAAAGCTTACCCTTCTAAATTAGAAGGAAACTTTGGTAGAAAGTGAACCATACCAACCAGAAACGCTAGTATCTTTTTTGGTAGCCAAACTAGAAGTTCCGTTATAGAAGTTAAAGTCAACACCAACATCTAAGCCTTCAACGATTTTGTATGCACCTGAAACTCCGTAAGTACGTGTTTGAGATTTACCACCCGCTTTTTGATATGTTACAGCATCCAAAGAACCTGAAGTTGTAACTACAGTTTTTTCATACACGGTATTAGTTCTGGAAACATTTTTCTGAGCGTAAGCAACTGAGAACGAGAGTGCGTTCAAGGTGTACTTGGCACCCAATTCAAAGTTACGAGTGCGTGAAGCTACTTCGTCACTAACTGCTACTTCGGCATTACTTCCATCACCATCGTCATCAAACTCTGCACTATCGTCAGTTACGAAGCCAGACTTAGTATCCAGTTGGGAGAATCCTCCGCCCAAAACAATGCCTTGGTACTCAACATTCCCATTGACGAATAACAAAGTATCAGAAGTTTTTGCGACTAAGTATTTTGCAACTGCTTTAGCTAATGCTTTGTTAAATGCAACTTTTTGATCACTAGTCACGCCATTGTTATGTGTTGAATCTATACCAAACAGTTCATCAGCGGCGACCGCTTTGTACCCTTTTTGGGAATATCCACCACCCACATTCAGACTAATGTCAGCGTAGGAGTAAGATATACCTGCAGCGCCTTCAACCACGTATGTTGGGTCTACAGGCACTTCAACGGCCTTGTGAAGGTCTTTACGGTAAATTACAGTACCAAATGTAGCAGCGTTATCAAAAGCTCCTTTCCCACCCGAGGTGGCATCAAAAAACCCATTAGCTACAGTACTGGCTTGATCATTATATGTAAATGCACCAGGAACAGTTGCAGCGCTATTATCCTGAGTGCCGTTTATAGCCGAAGCATAGGCTATTTCCACATCGTCAAAGCCTTCGGGTATCACAGCAGCTACATTAGCACTAGTACCAACACTATCAACTTTGAGGATTTTCTCTTTGAATTCATCACTGACAACGCTTGTGGATCCACTTAGGGTTGTTGGTTGGTGGAAACTAAACCCACCAGATAGACCCATGAAGCTGGCAGAGACGAAAGATGCAGAAACGGGCTTGTATTTAGCATCAACAGATAAACCATATTGTAATTCTGGAACGGAGTATTTGGTTGCGTCAAATGCTGGTGCAATTGCATACGGTGAAACTGAACCTACCGTGTAGTCAAAAGTATCTCCAATAGAGGAAACGCCACTTCCGAAGTGGAGGCTTCCGATAGACTCATATCCTACCGTTAAATATACTTTGCTGTACGTAGCGTCAGCAGTTTTGGTATTAAATGATATTTTTGCGCCTAAAATGACACCGTTATCAAAGGTTTCTGTTCCAGCAAAATCAAGAGCGAATTTTGTTTTAAGTCCATAGCTGTCACCAGTTTCGGTCACTACACCCTCGTTATCGCCAGTCTTTTCCTTGCTGAAAAAGACTAAACCAGATTTAATTGAACCAGTGACACCAAGTTTCAGGCCATCTCCAGCTGATGCAGCACTTGAGGCAGCAATTAAAGCAATCGCCGTTGTGCTCATAAGTATTTTTTTCATTTTAAAATTCTTTCCTTGCATAGATTTTTAAAAAATTACATTAAAAATGTTTACATTAAATTAAATATTGTATCAAAACAATTTAATTCCTAACTAAACTCATCATATTCTTGCTGCATTCCCCTGGTCAACTAGTAAAGAAAGACATTCGACATTTTTTTCCACAGTGTGATATTTTAGCAACACCTAACAGGGTCACCTCAAAGATCACAGTCTTAAAACTTTGAGAGTCTTACGATCAAACATTCAGAGTTTTAAGTGCCTCAACATAACATTAAATTAGCTCCTAGGGGTTTATAACTTTGTCCCTTAGTTATAGCGATATTGATAATTTCTTAATGGAATGACAGAGGTGTTTTGAAGCTCTAAAATAAATAAACAATCATCTTTTGCTTTTCACCGATAAACATTTTATATACTCTAAGGGTACAAATTTTCAAATTTTCGGCACAATTCGTTTTTCATCTTAAATTACATGAAAGTTAGAGCATTTATTATGATTAATAAATTTAAAGCGCAGGTTAAGCGCTTTTTAAAACCCATGTCAATTCTTCTCCTCGTTTTTACATTTCAAAGCTGTCAAAATACCGCAGTCCCGAGAGAAGAACCAAAAAGAGAATCAATTTTTGGTGAAGGCGGACTTACAAAACACCTCTTTGGCTCAGATTCCTCAGAGGAACAGGCGGCAAAGGGATCAAAAAACATTATTCAAGAAAAACATACTGTTTTCGTCGGCATTGGCGTTAACCCATTTTTATGGCGTGCGGCGCTTGATATTATCTCCTTCATGCCGTTGATATCGGTTGACGCTTACAGTGGAACGATTATCACAGATTGGCACTCACCGAATGGTACCCCTAACGAGCGTTTTAAGACTACAGTTTATGTCCTCCATGAGCAACTCAGTTCAGACGCCCTAAAAATACAAATCTTCCACCAAACCCGTGAAAATATGAATGCCCCATGGCGCCAATTGAACACGGACCTCGAAACTATTCGAAACTTAGAAGACACTATCTTCACCCATGCTTTAGATTTACAAAAAACTCAAAATTAATGGCAGTCAGGTTTTAAATTCAATGGAACTTAATACACAAGGATTTACATACACGCATGAATGATAGCGCTTATTCTCCATGTGATCTCGAACTAAAATGGCAAGAAATTTGGACACAAAATCAGTACTTCACTACCCGTGAAGATACATCCCGTGAGAAATATTATGTTCTTGAAATGTTCCCCTACCCTAGTGGGCGTGTGCATATTGGACATATTCGTAATTACACCCAAGGGGACATCGTTGCCCGTTTTAAACGCTCTTTAGGGTATAATGTCCTTCACCCCATGGGATGGGATGCCTTTGGCATGCCCGCAGAAAATGCCGCGATCCAAAACAAAGTCCACCCAGCTGAATGGACCAAACACAACATTCACGCAATGAAGCGGGAATTAGTAAGGATGGGTTTTAGCTTTGACTGGTCTCGGGAAATCACCAGCTGTGACCCTTCATATTATAAGCATGAACAAGCGTTTTTTCTTGATTTTCTTAAGTCAGGTATGGCGTACCGTAAGGAAAACTGGGTAAATTGGGATCCAGTTGACAATACCGTCCTCGCAAATGAACAGGTTATTGATGGCAAAGGATGGCGTTCAGGAGCACCCGTTGAGCGGCGTAAACTTAATCAATGGTTCCTTAAAACCTCCCAAGATGCCCCCCATCTGCTTGATGAGCTTGAAAAAGACACCATGAAGAACTGGCCCGATAAAGTGCGGACCATGCAACGGAACTGGATTGGTAAAAATACCGGTTATCAAATTTCCTTTGCTATAGAAGACTTTCCAGAAACTCTGGATATTTTCTCTACCCGTCCAGATACACTTTTTGGAGCCACTTTTTGTGCCATTGCCGCAGATCACCCCATTGCTGTTCAATTGGCACAAAATAATGAGGATATTGCCGCATTTGTCACGAAAATCAATCACGAAAGTATTAACGAAGAAACTATCGAGACCGCTGAAAAGAAGGGGCTCTATACCGGCCTAAATGCCATTCACCCCCTCGATCCTAGCAAAAAAATACCCATTTATATTGCCAACTTTGTGCTGATGCACTACGGAACTGGTGCTGTTTTTGGCTGTCCTGCCCATGACCAAAGGGACTTTGACTTTGCCCACAAGTACACCCTTCCAGTTATTCCTGTTGTTCGGCCCATAGATGCGGATGATGGGTTCTCAACAGATACGGAGCCCTATACAAACACCCACAACGCGGTGATATTTAACAGCAGCTTCCTGAATGGTCTCAGCGTAACCGCGGCCAAAAAAGCTGTTATTGATAAACTGATCGCCCTTAAAACCGGTCAAATCAAAACCACATACAGATTGCGCGACTGGGGCGTGAGTCGTCAACGGTACTGGGGCTGCCCAATCCCCATAATCTATTGCGATGCCTGTGGCGTTGTTCCTGTTCCTCGTGAAGATTTACCTGTGGTACTGCCCCTTGATGTCAGTTTTGACCAGCCTGGCAACCCCCTCGATCATCACCCGACTTGGAAGCATGTCCCCTGCCCGCAATGTCAACAGCCCGCCCAACGGGAGACGGACACATTCGACACATTTATTGAGTCAAGCTGGTACTTTATTCGATTCACCGCGCCGCACCACCCTGATGGTATAGATCGCGATGCCGCCAAATACTGGCTTCCCGTGGATCAATATATAGGAGGCGTTGAACACGCGATTCTGCACCTTTTATACAGCAGGTTCTTCACCAATCAGTTAAAGAATGAAGACTACGTCCACGTCCACGAACCCTTCCATCACCTTATGACCCAAGGTATGGTCACTCACCGAACCTTTAAAGATGCTAACAATCAATGGTTATACCCTGAGCAAGTGGAGTTCAATAATAACGCATGGTCAATTATTGAAACGGGCGAACCCGCCTTTCCTCACCGTATTGAAAAAATGTCTAAGTCAAAGTGTAATATCGTTGACCCTGATAAAATTGTCCAACGCTATGGCGCGGATGCTGTACGCTGGATGTCTGTCTCGGATAATCCACCTGAACGGGATTTTGAGTGGTCGGAGCAAGGAATTGATGGGGCGTGGCGGTTTACCAATCGGTTATGGCGTCTGGTTATGGGAGCTCTTGAGTCCCTGCCTTCCCATAGGGAGACTTTGCCACAGGCACTCTCAGACCAAGGACATGCCCTGCTTGTTCACGCTCATAAGTGTATCGATGCCGTCACTTCCCACCTCACCCACATGCACTTTAATAAAGCTGTCGCCAGTATCTATGAACTGCTGAACACCGCCTATAGCTTTACGCCCAAGGGGGAGGATGACCAGAGTATCTTCCGTTTTGCCATTGAGACGCTGTTACGCCTTGCCAATCCAATACTCCCCCATATTACTGAAGAACTATGGGCGCAGCTCGGATTTAAAACCCACCTCGTGGTCACTCCATGGCCTAAGGCAGACCTCGCGTTGCTTGTGAACAAAAACGTTGTCGTTGTGATTCAAGTGCAAGGCAAAGTCCGCGCCCGCCTTACGGTTGCTGCTGGGGTTGGGCAAGATGATATCCTGGCGCTCGCCCAAGAAGACCAAAATATCCAACGATTTATAAGCGACAAACAGATACGTAAAATAATCTATGTCCCTGATAAGTTGCTCAATATTGTGATATAGTCCTCCCCGCTGATCCCTATTCATAAGGCCATGGGGGGCGTCTGCTTATCACAACTGTAATAGAGTCCATCATGGTTAAACTGACACCCAGAGAAATACCTCAGTTCCTTAAATCCCCGCCAGAGAATATCTGGGCTGTGGTGGTTTATGGGCCTGACCATGGACTGATACGCGAGCACGCCCGCACGTTGGCTCAAACCGTGGTTGAAGATATTAATGACCCATTTCGCACAACCACTCTTACCAGTAAAAAAATCACCGCAGACCCCGCCCTGCTCCCAGATGAAGCAAACAGCATCTCGCTAACGGGCGGACGACGTCTGATAAAAATTAATGATGCCACTGATAGTCTGACCAAACCGCTGACTGAATCTCTCAATTCGATGAAGTCCGACACTATGATTATTCTTGAAGCTGGTGACCTCCCTAAATCGAGTTCCCTGCGGAGGCTGGCAGAAAAAAACCCCCACGCCGCAGCTCTGCCCTGCTATGCGGATGACCCCAAAACCCTAAATAACATTATTACCACTACCCTTAATGCTGCTGGTCTCCAGCCATCCCACGATGCAAAACTCTATCTCATTACTAATTTAGGGAATGACCGACGGGTCACCTTATCCCAGCTGAATAAAGTAATTCTCTATATGGGGGGGCAGGGAATCGCTCCCAGCAAACTGGAAAAAACTCCCCTCACCCTTGAGGATGTTCAAGAGGCAATTGGCACCAATTCTGCCGCAAATGTCTTGGAAGATGTGGTTTATGCGACGGCATCTAAGAACTGCGAAGACCTTGAGAGGGCCTTAGATATCTCCCTCGCTAATGGTGAAACACCGATTCAAATTCTGCGGGCGCACGTACGCCATTTCCAGAATCTCCGTCTAGCAACGGGCTATATGCAAGAGACGCCGAATATTAATGATGTCCTCAACAAACTAAGCCCGCCCATATTCTTTAAAAGACGTGACGCGTTCAAAATCCATATGCGCCTTTGGAGTTTAGAGAAGCTCATCTCTGCTCTCAAACTCCTCGAACACACTGAAATACAATGTAAAAGTACGGGAATGCCTGCAGTTGTGCTCTGTCGGCGGTGCTTAATTCGCCTGACGGTGAAAAGATAAACCGCTTATGAGGTTACCTCTCTCCATCAAGCTTCTGCCCGATATACCATACGGAAATCATCACGCAGAATAATGGAATCAGTGGGAATAACACCCAAGGCGCCTGCTGCATTATATCTAAATTTGCAGCCCCCCGTAAACTGATGCCCCACGTAAGAGCATCATCTGGCATCCCACTCCCTAAGAAACTGACCAGCATATCCGCAAATAAAATTATCGGAAACAACAATAAGCTACACCGCAGAGTACTCTTATATATATTCGGCAAAAGGTAGGCACCAAAAATTCTCAGCGGGGACGCCCCCATTAAACGGGCCGAATAAACAAAACGGGAATTTATAACGGTATTTACATACTCTATCACCCGAGGCCCCATGTACATATATCCGTAAAGCCCCAAGATAAACGCTAACACGCCGTACCCCATAAATGAAGATTCATGAACCACGAATACCATAGAAAAACCGACCAAAAACAAAATACCTGGAATCAGCTGCAGTATGTTGTGCAGTCCCAAGACCACACCACGCCCGCCGATGATAAAAACAAGACCCATGAACAAACTTATGAGGAGGCTTACCCCAACTGCCCCAATCGAGACTAACAAAGACGTCCGCGCTCGGTAAAGCAGCGTACTTAACACATCTGTGCCCTGATTATCCGTTCCCAGTATATGCAATTGTCCCCCTGATCCGCACATGAGGTGTAAGCGCATCTGAAACAGACCCCACAAACTATAGGGCGTGCCCGAACAAAACAAATTAATAGACTGAATATTGTTTTTGTCGAAAACGAAACCCTTGCCATCTGGACTCTGACGATACCCGTAAACAAAAGGTCCGTAAAACTCACCCTCATGGAATAGGTTTATAAACTGGGGCGAAGCGGACTTAAGCTCCTGATTTGGCATATCTTGACCGTAGGGTGCCAAAAATTCCACAATAATTAAACTAAAAAGAAAAAGTAACAAAAAATAGAACGCCCCCCTTAAGAGGCGATTTTTCTTGAACCTCTCCCGCACCGATGACCCCAAGGCTGCAGATTCCTGATGATGATCCTCCGGAAGTACGCCTGAACTATCCTGATAACTCATCACATGACCAGAAACCCAGTGCTGGAGCGGTGCTTCAGGTTTACTAAGGATCGCGGTTTTATTTTTATGGAAGAAATATTCATTCATACGCGTACATCTCTTTCAGAGAAGCCTTGAATAACATAACCAACAATCAGGCTCAAAAGTTCGAAAAAAAATTTAATCATCACCGTCAGTATGACAATTAAGAACAAGAGTGCGCCTAAAAGCTGATAGTCACGACCATATATGGCATCAATAAATATTTGATCCCCCCACGTTACAGGCAAAATCAACGCCATAACAATAATACAAGAGATAATTTGAGGTATAATGCCACCAAATTCTTTTACCGACCTTAAAATAATAGTTCGGAACGGGTACTTAATTAACAAGGTAAGCGAGCTTAACCCCCTTATAAAGGCAGTTGTAATATAAACTTTGTCCATCTCTTGCATCCATATCTTATATGTACGCCACGTCATATAAATAATAAACGCACTGCTGATCAAAAGTTGGGGCAGCCACGAGACTATGGCAACCACAAGCAAACTGTCTTGACTGAAGGACAGACCTTGCCACCCCCCCCCGAGCGATACGGGAGAGGCGGTCACCAAATATTTCCCCACATACATAACCCCCAAAACAAGGGAACCATTTAAAACAGCCAGTAAGAATAACCCGATAACCACCGAGGCATATTCCTTGGTAAAGTGAGAGAACACCACAAATAACGCAGATAAAGGAAAGGAAACCCCGTAGGTCAAAACCACGATCATTATAATTTTTGCGAGTAAATAAAGCAAAAAACTCTTATGTAAAATGTCGTTTACCGATACTTGTTTTAGGGAGCTATACCCAAGACTCCCCTGAAGTAAGCCTTGATACTCAGCATTACTGGAAGGGGCAAGACCAATCCATTCAGCATAGTCGCGCCAAAAAGACCCCATACCCCCATCAGACTGAGTTTGCCCATCAGCACCATGAATACGGTCATCACTTATCGCCGCCTGGCTGGGCTGCCATTGGCAATCATCCCCAGAGCATGCTGAGGGAACACTTGCAATAATAAACCCGATAAAACTACTTAGCAAAAGGGTGCCAAAAAGAAACACCACCCATCGCCCTAGGAAAGAAACCATATACATTGTTTACAAATTATAGAAATACACTTATTAATTATAACATTACTTAATTTTAATAAAAATTTTCATATTGTAAACCCATAGTTATTTTCAATACACTATGCTCTATAACTCAATGAATGGTAGAAAGAAAATCACTTTAAATGACGAATAAAAATTCTTCCAAAATCACAGTTACAGGGGGAGGTTCTTGGGGGTGCGCCCTTGCTTCCTGTTTACTGTCCGTCGGTCACCAGGTCACAATATGGGTCAAGACCCAAGATCATGCAAACCACCTTGCTAACGGATATTCGCCCCATCTGGATATGAAAATCCCCAAACCTAATGCTGTCTCTACGGATCTTGTGGCTGCCCTGAAGACGGCAGACTATATTATCTATGCCCTACCGACTGGGACAATTGAAGAAAAAATTGACCAGTTTAAGGACATTATTGACTCCAATGTTCCAATTATCTGGACATCAAAGGGGTTTATTAAAGATTCAGAACACTTGATTCCAGAATTTTGTTCCATGAAAGACCTGAATAACCCATCCGTCATCCTTTCAGGACCAAGTTTTGCTGATGAAGTGGTTTCAGGTAAACATACAGAAATTATCGCCGCCTCCACATCCCATCGTGCAGCGAACTCTATCAAAGACCTCTTTACAGGGAGTACCCTATGCGTCCATCCAAGTGATGACCCCTTAGGTGTGGCCACATGTGGCGCCATTAAGAACGTTTTTGCGATCGCGGCAGGAATAACAACAGGTTTAAACTTAGGCGATAATGCCCAAGCAGCCCTGTTATGCCGTGGTATTGCAGAAACACGGAATCTTGTCACTAAAATCGGGGGCAATACCGAAACAGTATTTGGCCTCGCAGGGATTGGAGATACCATCCTTACATGTCGCAGTACCCATTCGCGCAACTTCTCCTATGGATATGCCCTTGGCAAACATGTGGATCCTCATCACCAGTTGGTTGAAGGCAAACACACAGTTGCAACAATTGTTAAACGTGCAAAAAGCTATGGTATTTCTATGCCTGTTACCGAGTGTATCCATCGAATCATCAACGGCAATGTCGCCATAGAGTCAGAAATACGCACCCTTTTCTCTTCGTCATTTTCCTAATAGCCCTGGCGAACAAGGGCCATGGGCGCACACTGGTTTCTCTAAGCATTCGCGCCAAAGACCAAGACGACCCATAAAAGTTATTTTTTAAATGAAACGTTTTTTTAGAGTTTGATTTCTAATCGAAACGAAATTAGCCGCTTTTAAGGTGATAATACTAAGATTGTTTCGGTTTAAAAATGTATTTCCCCGCCTATAGCTGGTTTTTATTCTGTATCAAAACAATTTTACCGCCCGAATAGATTATTGTTTTTTTATCGAAACAAAAGTTAATCTGGTAAAACCCGACGACTTCCCCCAACAACACGACCCTTATGGATAAAATTACACCGCTCTTAACATATTGTAAAGAAGAAGAAATATCTAGTATACTACATACACCTTCACCCTAAGATAGGGTGCAAATTTAAAGAGTGGACACGAAAACACTATGGCCCAGAACCACCAGATTGAACCTCACCTTGTCATTGGACTCATAGGACCAGTGGGCACCGACTTAGCCGCTATCATTGATGAATTAACAATAAGCCTGCGCCGCTTTAACTATGAGACCACCCAAATACGTCTTAGCGAAATGTTGACGGATATTTTTGATTTTTCCCACCCCCAAGATATTCCAGAGGATGAACGTATTAATGCGTTCATGAGTGCGGGCGATAAATTACGTGGCACGCTGGAAGATGGGGCCGCTATGGCAACCCTTGCCGCCTTACGCATTCGCCTTGAACATATTAAGGATCAAAGCAGTAACAGCCCTTCCAAAACCCGTAAGGCGTATATTATTAACTCGCTGAAGCACCCTGACGAAATACGCTTATTGAAAACCATTTACCAAGATCACTTTATTTCACTAAGCATTTATCAAGTCCGGCATATCCGTCAAAATAGACTCATAAAACGGATTAAGGATATGAGTAATAACCTTGACCTGGCTGATCTGACCGCGAAAGCAAAAAATCTTATTGATCGCGATGAGCACACCAAAGACAATCCGTTAGGCCAAAATATACGGCACACCTTTTCACAGGGGGATATTTTTATTAATGAGGATCCCCCAGAAAAAGTCCGCAATTCCGTCAATCGTGCCCTCGACATTATCTTTCAAAGCCCTTACCGCACGCCGAGTAAGGATGAGTTTGCTATGTTTTACTCTCGGGCAGCATCCCTCAAGTCGGCGGACCTTAGCCGCCAAGTCGGAGCGGTTATTGTCAATGATGATGGTGATATTCTTGCCACGGGGTGCAATGAAGTGCCCAAAGCAGGGGGCGGCATTTATTGGGAAAATGACAAAAATGACAGCCGTGATTTCAAACAGGGTAATGACGCCAACACCTTGAGTAAAAATGACCTTCTAAAAGAAATTCTTGAAGATCTTAAATCAAGCAAATGGTTAGCTAAAGAGTTTGCTGATATGAGCTGTGATGACCTGCTGAGTGCGGCAAAGAATACACCAATCCCCATGTTTAAAGGTGAACAGGTTTCCTCAATTCTAGAATTTAGTCGTGCAGTCCATGCCGAGATGAACGCCATATTAGATGCCGCGCGTCGCTCTATTCCCGTCAAAAACACGACCCTTTATACAACAACTTTTCCCTGCCATATGTGCGCCAGCCATATTATCGGCGCAGGCATTAAAAGGGTAGTTTATATCGAACCATATCCCAAATCTAAAGCGAAAGAGCTCTTCGGCGGCGCTCTCATCATCGAGAATAAACCAGAAGACGCCCAAAGTAATGCAGTTATTTGTGAGCCTTTTCAAGGAATTTCACCTAATTGTTTCATTGAATTCTTTACCAAGGGGCGCCGAAAAACCCTTGAGGGCGGCATCATTGATTGGAACGAAAAAAACGCCACACCCCTTGGTCACTATAATTTGCAAAGTGTCCTTGATATGACTGTCACCCTTGGGAGTGCCCTGCTGAGCACCCCCCTGTTTACCAAATGCAGAGAACGTCCAGAATTTCAGCAAAGCCCATTAAGTCACGCCCTTGAATCAGCAGAGGTAGAGTTTAATCAGTGGAGCGCCAACAGACAAAACTCAATGCGCCTGACCCATATATCCCCCCTTAAATAAAGATATACCCCTCAAGATTTCTCCTATTCGCCCTTTATTTAGGGTTAAAAGTATATTATAAAATTATTTTAATGAATTAGAAAGTCCTCACCATATGGGGTCATTACCTTAACTTTTTGCTGGTGACGGCTCTTGAGCACGCAGCCATAGAACTCCTAAAAAAATATTATATGTCCCTCATCAGACCTGCACTTATCATGAGTTTCATGACCTTTCTTAGCCGTATAGCTGGATATGTTCGCGATACTCTCATTGCATCTACTCTTGGCGCGGGAAGTATATCTGACGCCCTTATTATCGCCTTTAAAATTCCACTCTTTTTTGGACGATTTCTCTCAGGGGAAGGCCTCAAGAACGCCTTTATCCCCATGTATATTCATAATAAAGAAAATAAAGGCGCCCACGCTGCCACTCTCTTCGCGCGGCACACACATATGAACCTGCTTGTGTTTTTAATCGTCTTTACCGCCATATTCATGATATTTATCGACCAAATCGTTGGTTTCTTTACACCAGGCTTCAAAAGTGATCCCGAAAAGATAGCACTTACCATCAACCTTGTTTATATTACGTTTCCATATTTTGGTACGTTTACCCTGTTTGTTTTTTATTCATCCCTCCTGAATACAGTCGGTAAATTCACTATTGGTACCATGGCACCTCTGGTGTTTAATTTATGTTTTATTTTATTTTTCTACATCTCCCATACACCAGATGATACGCCCCTGATCAGTGCATATAATTTTGGCTGGAGCATCCCCATCGCTGGTTTTTTTCAGCTGATGTGCGTGGTCATTGCAGGTATACACTTTAAAGTTTTCCCAAAGCCTTCTTGGCCAAGTTTTAATGCAGAAATGCGCCGGCTTTTGATTCTTTTAGGACCAACGCTCCTTGCGGTTGGCACAACCCAGATTAATACCTTGATTGATACCATTCTGGCCTCACAACTGGATAATGGCGCCGTCTCTTGGTTATACTTTGCTGAACGAGTAAGCCAACTTCCCCTTGGCGTTGTCGGTGTCTCCGTAAGTACGGCCCTCTTACCCGTCATAACCCGTCATATCTCGAAAAATAATATTACCTCTTCCCTGCATACCCAAAATCAGGCAATAGAGCTGTCCTTTATTCTCGCAATTCCTGCGACATTTGGCATTATATCCTTAAGTCAACCGATAATCTCAATCCTATTTGGGTACAATTTATTTACCCTCGATGACATTATTGCCTGCTCCTATGCCCTTTCAACCTATACCCTTGGGATTCCTGCATATATTGGAATCAAAGTATTAGGCCCCGGTTTTTTTGCACGCCAGGACACCATAACGCCGACAAAAATTATTATGGGCACGACTGTGCTTAATATCACCCTCAGTCTTATTTTGATGAAACCTCTCGGTCATATTGGATTAGCCTTAGCCACTGCCATCTCCGCATGGGTCAGTTTCGTTATTATGGCCTTTATTCTCTTCAAGCGATCCCATTTAAAACCAACACCCGCCCTCTTGAAACGCCTCTTGATGCAGGTGGTTTCAGCTTGTTTAATGACCTGCCTGCTCTATGGCGTCATGTACTTTTATCCATCCCCAATCGATAAAAACTTTATTAATCAATTTCTTTCTTTATTGAGCCTGATTACTATTGGTTTTATAAGTTTTGCTGGCTTTAGTTTGGTTACAGGTGCACTTAACTACTCTAAACTGAAAAAATTATTGCTTATGCGAAGTCCACTCTCATAAGTAATATATACTCATATTTATTCACCCTATTCATTTATAAAGGCTCTTTAATTATGGCTTACGATAAAGCCCAAGCTCACTTTCCTCCCCGCGTGTTTTCAGGTATGCAGCCTTCTGGCGATTTGCACCTTGGTAACTATCTTGGTGCCTTACGTAACTTTATCGCGCTACAAAAAAACTATCAATGTATGTACTGTATCGTCGATATGCATGCCATCACCGTATGGCAGAACCCCCAAGAGCTTCGCCACGCAACACGTGTGATTACCGCCGCATATCTTGCCAGCGGTCTCGATCCAAAAACCAGCATTATTTTTAATCAATCTCGTGTGCCCCAACATGCTGAACTTGCATGGATTTTTAACTGCATCGCCCGTATCGGGTGGCTCAATCGTATGACCCAGTTTAAGGATAAGGCAGGCAAGAACAGGGAAAATGCTTCCGTAGGCCTCTATATTTATCCCAATTTGATGGCTGCGGATATTCTTGCATACCATGGCACCCTTGTCCCCGTTGGTGAAGACCAAAAACAACACCTAGAATTAACGCGGGATATTGCCATTAAGTTTAACAACGATTTTAATATTGACTTTTTCCCCACTCCCGAGCCCCTTATTATCGGCGCTGCAACCCGTGTCATGAGTCTGCGGGATGGTACCCAAAAAATGTCAAAGTCTGACCCCAGCGACTATAGTCGTATTTGCCTAATGGATGATGCCGATAAAATCGCCTTAAAGATCCGTAGGGCAAAAACTGACGCCCTGCCCATTCCAGCAACCTCTTTAGAACTGGCGGACAGGCCTGACGCCAAAAACCTGCTTAATATCTATGCCGCCCTTCACAACACAACACTTGAAGAGGCGCTTCCCTCCTTGGCGGGCACCAACTTTCAACAGTTCAAAACCCACCTTGTAGAGATAACAATCGAAACTCTGGGCCATATTCGTGTGGAAATGCAGCACTTGCTCGCTGATACTTCCTTCATCGACAAGGTGTTACAAGATGGGGCTGAGAGAGCAGGGGCCATTGCCACCCCAATCTTAGCGAAGACGAGAGAGATTGTGGGCTTCCTATAGTGCCCCCCCTTTCACTGAATTAAATGCTGTCCCCTTCTTTCTTTACCAGAGCACCAGCGAGGGCTTTATCAATTAACTCTATGGTATTTTGGACACCAAAAAGAGCGATAAAACTCCCAAAACGAGGTCCTTGGTCTTGGGCGAGGAGCACTTGGTAAAGGGCTTTAAACCAATCACGCAAAGGATCAAAACGTTCGCGGCCCACAGCAAAGACTAAGGACTGTAGAGCCTCACCCTCAACCTCACCCTCATATCCAGCAAGCAAGGAACGTAGCTCTAAAAGAGCCTCACGTTCAGAGGGAGTGGCCAGGCGGTACACTTTGCTATCCTTAACATAGTCTTTGTAGTATTGTACGGCAAACTGAACGGCGGTATAAAGGTCAGGAGATTTCTCTGGCGTTGTATCAGGGACATACTGCTTAATATACGCCATTAACTGATCAGCGTTTTCAGCCCCCACCGTCAACGCTAAATTAAGCAACATGGTAAAAGAAATATCCATGGTCGACTTCGGCACATTGCCTTTGTGAATGTGCCAGACTGGGTTATTAAACCGCGCAGCGTCATCCTGAGTTTCATAGGCGCGCAATTGCTGGTGGTACTCCTCCACCGCCTTAGGGATAACATCAAAATGAAGACGTTTAGCCGTTTTAGGTTTCTGGAACATATAATAGGATAAGGACTCCGCAGTGGCATATTTCAACCATTGATCTATCGAGATTCCATTACCTTTTGACTTGGAAATTTTCTCACCATTTTCATCTAAGAACAATTCATAGATATAGTGCTGAGGGGGCTTTTGGCCTAAAACCTTACAAATGCCGTCATAAATTGCCGTATTGGCATAATGGTCTTTACCATACATCTCAAAATCAACTTGCAAAGCCGCCCACCGCGCCCCGAAGTCTGGCTTCCATTGCAACTTAACATGCCCACCAGTCACGGGAACTGTATACTCATCACCGTCTTCATCATCAAAAGTTACCGTCCCTGCCCCAGGGTCGATTGACTTCATGGGGACATAGATGATTTTTCCTGTTCGCGGATGGATCGGCAAGAAAATTGAATATGTTTGGCGCCGTTCCTCCCCTAAACTTTTCAACATAATACCCATTATCTCATCGTAGTGATGGAGGGTGCGCAACAAAACTTCATCAAATTGACCTGAGCGATAAAACTCTGTTGCCGAATAAAACGTATACTCAAAATTGAACCGATCTAAAAACCCACGCAACAAGGCGTTATTATGTTCCCCATAACTGCTGTGGGTTCCAAAGGGATCAGGCACACTTGTTAAAGGTTTCTGAAGGTGCTTGGCGACTTCCTCCCGATGAAGGATATTCTCTGGAACACTCCGCAACCCATCATAGTCATCAGAAAAACAAATTAAACGGGCGGGAATATCACACATTACCTTAAAGGCATTATAGATCATTGTGGTACGCGCAACCTCACCAAACGTTCCAATATGAGGGATACCTGAAGGTCCATAGCCGGTTTCAAATAAAACGTACCCTTTAGCTGGCGGGTTTTTCTCGAACAATTTTACTAAACGTGCGGCCTCTTGGGCTGGCCACAATTTGCTCGAGAGCGCAATTTCTCTAAGTGCATGGTTCATAATACATATGTTCCTATCTATTACTGGTAATTAGTTAATAAGTTTCATACCCTATGAGAACACCATATGATATCGTTTAGGCTTCCCCTTTGCGGTACCATTTCTCAATAGTATATTCAAGCCCGCTGACGGACAAACAAGGAGGGTGCTTATCTACCAACGTAAAGTGTTTCTCCACAGGTAAATCAAAGTATGTATCCCCGTCTGGCGCACTCTCTATACGGGTAATCCATATATAACGCGCCCAAGGAAGAAACAAACGGTACAGGTCGCTGCCCCCAATAACAAACGCAGTTGTATCCTCACGTACGTTATGCTTGAAGTGGGCGATCATATCCTCAATCTGAGTAAAGACCATAGCACCATCCTCATGCCATGACCTATTTTTTGTCCAGACAATATTCCAACGACCTTTAAGGGGCTTATAAACCAAAGAATCCCAAGTTTTCCGCCCCATAATCACCGGATGCCCCATAGTCACCCGTTTAAAATGCTGCAAATCCTCTGGAATATGCCAAGGCATTTTGCCCTTATGGCCGATAACACCATTTTTAGCAACGGCGACAATCATATCAAATGTTAAATTCATCAGACAGAAATCTCAGCTTTAATGGTGGGATGAGGCGCGTACCCCTTGAGAGAGAAGTCTTCAATTTCGTAGTCGTAAATACTTGGTTTTTTAACAAAATCTAAGACGGGAAGTGCCCGTGGCGCGCGCGTAAGCTGCTCCCGAGCTTGGTCAAGGTGGTTACTATACAAGTGGACATCCCCCCCCGTCCATATAAAATCCCCAACCTCTAACCCCACTTCAGCCGCAATAATATGCACCAAAAGCGCATAGCTGGCCAAATTAAAAGGTAAACCTAGAAATACATCACAGGAACGTTGGTATAACTGGCACGATAAACGCCCTTGAGCCACATAGAACTGAAAAAGGACATGGCAAGGCGGCAAGGCCTGTTTCCCTTGGGCGATATTCTTTTCCGTTGATAGGGCGGTATCTGGGAGCAGTGCTGGATTCCAACTAGAGACCACCAGTCGACGGGAATTTGGATTCTGTTTAATCTGCTCAACCACATTAGAAAGCTGATCAACCCCGCCCCTATCATGGCACGGCCACGCCCGCCACATGGCCCCATATACTGGACCGAGATCCCCGTTTTGGTTCGCCCACTCATCCCAAATATGGATTTTATTATCCTGTAAATACTTTACATTTGTATCTCCAGCTAGAAACCATAACAGCTCCCCCACCACGCCCCGAAAATATAAACGCTTCGTGGTGATAGCTGGAAAACCAGATGCCAGATTAAACCTAAGCTGTGACCCAAAAACAGACCGTGTTCCCGTTCCAGTCCGGTCCATCGCGTCTGTTCCATGGTCTAAAATATGCTCCAAAAGCTCAAGGTAAGATTTCATCTCTCCCCACATGATAGACTGCCATAAAAATACTCAATGTTTATGAGAAATAGAGGAGTGACTAAACAATACTCTGCAACAATTCATCAATAGACTGTTTCGCATCCCCATAATACATACGCGTGTTCTCCCGATAGAAAAGGGTATTAACAGCCCCAGAGTAACCGGCACCTTGGCCCCGCTTTAAAACGATCACATGTTGAGCATTCCACACCTCAAGGACGGGCATCCCCGCAATCTGACTTTGAGGGTCTTCAATGGCCGCAGGATTGACAATATCATTTGAACCGATAATCAAAACCACGTCCGTTTTAGGGAAGTCATCGTTAATTTCATCCATTTCCAAAACAATATCATAGGGCACCTTAGCCTCAGCAAGTAACACATTCATGTGACCTGGGAGACGCCCCGCAACAGGGTGAATCCCAAAACGGACAGTCTTTCCCTTTTTCTGAAGACGCTTTGTTAGCTCTGATACCGAGCTTTGCGCCTGAGCAACCGCCATGCCGTACCCTGGAACCACAATAATATTCTGGGCAGCTTCCAAAAGATCGACCACATCTGCGCTTCGAATTGGCACCATTTCACCATCAACCTGAACATCTTCGGAACTCTTGCTCCCAAATCCCCCAAGAATGACGCTAATAAACGATCGATTCATCCCCTTACACATTATGTAAGATAAAATTGCACCAGACGACCCGACAAGGGCACCTGTGACAATCAACAGGTCATTACCCAACAGGAACCCAGTGGCCGCCGCAGCCCATCCAGAGTAGCTATTTAACATGGACACCACCACAGGCATATCCGCCCCACCGATGGCCATGATCAAGTGAACGCCCAAAACCAAGGCAATAGCCGCCATGAGATATAAAGTCCAGGCCCCTGCACTTTGAATATACATCAACATCAACAGGATACTGGCAACGATCATGAATAAATTCAACAGATGGCGATAGGGCAGCATTAAGGCCTTGCTCGTTATTTTTCCAGAGAGCTTGCCGTACGCAACGACCGAGCCTGTAAAGGTAATGGCACCGATAAATACTCCCAAGAATACTTCTATCTCATGGATAACCAGCTCCGCACCCGCAAACCCCGCAGGGGGGTTAAGGTCTGAATTGATCCCAATAAACATGGCGACCAAACCAACGGTAGAGTGTAAAGCCGCCACCAACTCTGGCATTTGAGTCATCTCCACACGTTTTGCGATAAAATAACCCAAAACAGCCCCAATAACGATAGCGATGATAAGCACGACCTCAACCACAACTTGGGGCCCTAAAATTGTCCCAATAACCGCAATGGCCATTCCAACAATTCCATACCAAACAGACCTTTTGGCGCTTTCTTGGCCTTTTAAGCCCCCCAAAGATAATATAAAGAGCACACTTGCTACCACATACGATGCACCCAAAAGTCCAGCACTCAGCATCTACTTTTTCTCCCTAACTTCTTTGAAACATTGCAAGCATGCGTCTTGTCACCACAAAACCGCCAACTATATTTATCGTTGCAATTAATATTGAAAATGATGATAAGGCCCAGACAACCATACTCTCTGAATTTACCTGTAATAACGCCCCGATAATCACGATACCACTGATGGCATTCGTCACCGACATTAAAGGCGTATGGAGGGAATGACTGACATTCCAAATAACCTGAAACCCAATAAAACATGCGAGAACAAAAACAATAAAGTGCTGCATAAAACTTGCTGGAGCATATTTCCCCATAAACCCTATAAACAGACCACCGAGAATCAACATAAGGATTTGATTCTTACCGCGCTTTCGTTCAGCCAGAATCAGTTCAGCATCAAGGTCTGCTTTGGATTTCTGTGGCGTTTTCTTCACTTCTTGTTTGGCGATGGCCTGTACTTTCGGAGGCGGAGGAGGAAAGGTAATCTCCCCACCATAGACAACCGTTGCCCCCCGAATAACATCATCTTCCATATTGTGGACAATCTTCCCGTCCTTTTCTGGAGTCAAGTCATCAATCATATGCCGAATGTTGTTGGCATAAAGCACTGAAGATTGCGTTGCCATACGGCTTGGATAGTCCGTATATCCAAGAACTGTCACGCCATTCTTTGTGACGATGGCCTTATCCTTTACGGTCACCTCACAATTACCGCCACGCTCAGCCGCCAAGTCAACAATAACCGACCCCGCCTTCATGGACTCAACCATATCTTTTAACCATAATTGAGGAGCGGTTTTATGGGGAATTTGTGCGGTTGTGATAACAATATCCACCTCAGGAGCATACTTGCGGAAGCATTCGAGCTGCTTTTCGAGGAACTCGGGGCTGCTTGGGGCAGCATATCCATGACTTCCAGAGGCATCTTCTTCAAAGTCCAGCATCAAAAATTCAGCGCCCATTGACTCAATTTGCTCCGCAACTTCAGCGCGCACATCAAAAGCATAGACAATAGCACCAAGGGACTTGGCAGTTCCAATAGCAGCCAGCCCCGCAACACCCGCGCCAATGACCAAGACTTTTGCCGGGTCAACTTTACCTGCGGCCGTGATCTGTCCTGTTAAAAAACGACTAAAATTATGGGTTGCTTCAATTACAGCACGGTAACCAGCGATATTCGCCATGGAGGATAAAACATCCATTTTCTGGGCACGAGAAACACGAGGCACCATTTCCATGGCAATCACATTAAGCCCAAGGTCTTTCGCCTTCTCAAAACCTTCTTCATTGGCGCCAGAGTCAAAGAAGTTAATTAATGTTTGCCCTTTACGCCCAAGCTCTAAATAATCCACAGGTGCGGGCTGTACCTTAATTACAACATGGGCCTTTTTCCATAAGGTTTTTGCAGTCTTAACAATGCTAACACCTGCTTGCCTGTAAGCATCATCATTAAACCCAGCTGCCTTACCCGCATTTGTTTCAATAATACACTCATGCCCTAATTTCTGAAGATACTGGGCAGAATGAGGTGTCATCGCAACACGTCTCTCACCCTCTGCCGTTTCTCGTAAAACTCCTATTTTCATTTTTTATCCAACTCTCATACTGTTAAGTTAAGTTAAAAAAGCACCCATAAAAACTTAAAGCCACCCTTCAGTTAAAACCACGCACCTGATCATACGCATTCATCTGAAAATTTATGGTATACTAAAAACTTAAGCTTTATTATTCTAAACATTCTTACCTGATTGTAAAATAATCTATTTCTAAATCAAAATACTTAGAAATAGGGCCTTCGTCTACACTAAAGATTGCCAAAATTCTTCCCACCACGCCATTAGGCTATAAAATTTATCACCCTCCATAAATACTCTTTAAGAGCAAGGTTTACCTTATGCAAGTTCCCCAAGAGGTTCCAGCCAATGTGATCATAAAAACCTGCAGTTCTATAGTCTACGGGATAAGGCACAAGACCCGTCCACCCAGCTTGCTGAAACCTTTTAAGGGCACGGGGCATATGATATGCACTGGTCACGAGCACCCACGTCTCCCCCTTTTGGGGTTTAAACTTCTCGGTCACCCTCTGTGCATTTTCTCGCGTATTGGTTGCGTGCACCTCACGCCTATGACGCGCGGGGCTAATACCGTGTTGTTCAAGAAATTGGCTCGCAATCATGGCCTCTGTATATGAATCCTTGGGGGCGCACCTTCGCCCTCCACATTTACCAGAGACAATGACTTTGGCCTCAGGGTGCTTATGTAATAACAAAAGTGCTGCGGTTAACCGTTCTCCTGCCCCATTAAATTGTCCATGACCCCAATATTCACTCACACTTGACTCTTCACTTCCCCCTAAAACAATCACCCCATCTACACTCTCCAAGGCGGGGAAAGCGGGGTAGGTTTTTTCTAAGGGTTTGAGCACCACATCCCCAATAGGAAAAATGCCGCCAAGACACATAAAAATAAAGACGCTTAAGGTGAGGGCACCCCCCACCCTGTGACGACCAAAACTCCACGCCACGGTCGCCATACCAAGGGCAATAACCAGCCAAAGCTCAATACTTACCAGCCTCCCCCCATATTCAGCCATATATCTTCTCCATCTTCTTTAAAAAGAATTATTTATGCTAAACTCTCATACCAAATACCAAAATACATGAAAAACATCTTATTTATGTGATAAAACATGTTAAATTTTACCTTAGTTTCTTTTTAGTCACCCCTCACTATGGTCATCACTCCGTGCGGATTCTCTTACACTTCCTCGCTCTTTGCCCCGTCTCCACCCTTATTTTCGCCGCTTTTCTGATCCCTTGTGCGCATGCAGTTCCTTCTCCTCAATTCCACTCCCATGACCCCAAACCCCTGCACCAAGTATGCACCCACGCCGCACGGGCTGCAGAAAAAAAATATAAAATTCCGCAGCTCTTATTAGTGGCCATTGGCATGACCGAGTCCGGCAAGTGGCACAACGATTTAAAAAAAAACTTTCCTTGGCCTTGGACCGTTAGGTCTGGCGAACATGGCGCACACTTCCTCGCGCGTGAGGACGCAATTGCCCATGTTAAAGGGCTGAAAAATCAACACATCACTAATATTGATATCGGATGCTTTCAAATTAATTTATTTTACCACCCACAGGCTTTTCACTCGTGGGAGGATGGTTTCACTCCCAAAACAAACGCTGAGTACGCTGCACGCCTGCTCTTAAAGTTAAAAAATAAAAATGGCAGTTGGAGCCGTGCTGTTGCTTTTTATCACTCATCAACGTCATCAATCGCCACGCCCTACCGCAAACGCGTTTACACCGACTGGCAGAAGCTCAAACGAGAAAATAGTGCCTTGTTAAAACTTATACAGCAAGAAAAGCGCCGCCTTACCTCCCTGGTCAACACCTATAAGCGCGTCCAAAAACACCGCCTGAAACTTCTTAAAACCTCTGGTTCTTGACCTATTTCGAGGTGGCTGTATAGACGCCATCCCACGCCTCCCCAGGGGAGTTGATTTGGAAGTCCTTAATTCGTTCATGGTACATCTGATATAACAATGCTGTATCATCGTGGTCTGCTTGTAATTGGGTGCAAATACGTACGGCCTCCCCCCAGTTTTGGGACCTATAGGCCATAATCATTAGATTGTGCTGTTCTTGCCGCCCTTGAAACTCGGGCGTATTCGCCATCTCCGAGTCCCCTAAAACCGTATAAATTTGTACAGGAACCATTTTTCCTTTAACAATAATTTTATCCAGATCAAGGCAGGCATAGTCTGAAACGCTGGCATAGGTACTCTCTCCAATGACAATTGTGATACCATAACTCTTTGATTGCCCCTCTAACCGCGAGGCCAAGTTCACCGTGTCTCCCAATACAGAATAGTCAAACCGTTGATTAGACCCCATGTTCCCAACACAGCAGCTCCCTGTATTCAGGCCAATTCCTACTCGTATGGGGATAAATTTTCTACCCTCTTGCTCTGCCTCCTCCTCTAATAGCTGGTTGTGAGAACGCAAACGCGTAATCATTTTTAAGGCTGAATCCACCGCGAACCTCTGATGGTTCTGGACATGCACAGGCGCATTCCAGAATGCCATAATACAATCGCCCATATATTTATCAATTGTCCCATTGTGCTCCATAATAATTTCGGTCATTGGCGTCAAAAATCTATTAATAAAGCGGGTCAGACCCTGGGGATCAAATTGTTCTGAAATTGGCGTGAACCCACGAATATCGCAAAATAGCAATGTAAGTTCCCGCATCTCTCCCCCAAGTTGAAGTTTTTCAGGGCTTTTAGCCAAACTCTCCACAAGATCGGGACTAAGGTAACGACTAAATGCTCCCCGCACCTCCGCCCGCTCGTTCTCAACTCGGATGTATAAAATAATCGTTCCCGAGATCCACGTGAATAATATGGTCATAGATGGATAGACGGCATCAAATAACAGTCCATATTTATCATAAAAATACCAACTTACCCCAATGCCAAAGGCGATTGATACAATACATAAGGCTGCTGAGTAAATGGCGCGCACATAATGGTTAAGGATAATAATCGTTAAACCAAGAACGAAAATAAATATTAACTCTAAACCAGATGACCATACCGGTCTTTTAAGGAACGTTTGAGTAACCATCTGATCAACAATTTGCGCGTGGATCTCTACCCCCGCCACCAGAGGAGACAATGCTGTTGCTCGAATATCTTTTAATCCCGCAGCAGACGTCCCCACAAAAATAATCTTCCCTGCAACATCCTTTTCTTCAATACTGCCATCAATCGCCTTCCACGCGGGAAGATATAACTCTTTCTGCATTCCTGCATCAAACAAGAGAATATGGCCTTTCTTGTCCGTTGGTACACTCAACCGACCAATACGCACAGTGGAAATACCCCTTTGACCCTTCTTAAAGTCAACCATACTGCTTGCCCCCGAGGAGCGGACACGAATACTGCCTTTTCCCCCCTGAGCTACCCGTAAGGTCTCTGCTGCTAAAGAGGGATAAATTTTACCATTATACGAAAAGAGCAAGGGAATGCGCCGAATAATACCATCACTATCAGGTTCAACAGAAAAGCTCCCCGATCCTACAGCACTCTCGTCGAATATCGGCAAGTTGACCACGGCACGTTTAAAATCTCTCAAAAACCTATGGGGTTTATCCCCACTATAGCCTAACCCGCGCTTGAGCACAGGGTCGCCATTGCCCATCTGATTTTCTGATAAAAATGAATATCCTGTCACCACCCGTTCACTTAAACGGATATACTCGGCCAAAAGTTCATCATTGGTCGGTTTCCCTTTGACAAACCTATTATAAATTTCATTGGCACTTTCCTGAGGCATTCTTTTAATAACTTGCTCTAAGGACGATTGGTCAGGTTCAGAAAAAACCACATCAAAAGCGATAACAGCGGCGCCCTTAATGGACAGATTATAAACGATTTTTGCAATATCTACCCGTGGCCATGGCCACTGACCTACTTTCCCGAGTGATTCTTCATCTATATCCAAAATCCGTACCATAGATTTTGAGATATCAAATTTACGGGGTTTTATCTTTTGATACATATCAAAAACTTTATAACTAAAGTCCCGAAGTAACACAGGTTGTATACTTTGGTTGTAAAGAAAAAATCCTAAAAGGATTATTGGAAGAATAAGATCCATTTTTTTCTTAACATATCTGTATATTTTTCCTAAAAACACTGCGCATAAAACCTTTCTTTAACGGATATATCAATGATATTAGTCATATAAAATTAATCAAGGTTATTTTAGAAATAAAGATATTGTTTCCCCCTTAAGCATGAGGCGGAATCCCTTGCCTACCCTAACATGTATATTTCTTGATTTTTTTACGATTACCGCTATTTTATATCAAAAGTTAAACTTCTTGCTTGCTTTGTGTACCTATAATTTATTTTTATCCTTATTGACACCTACGAGTGAAATATTAAAATATATTTTTTTCTGTTTATTCGCTAATTTTTAATCCCTTTTTTAGGCAAATTCTTTGAGCTTTTCATCTTATCCCACCGAAAATCCCAACAAATCAAATATTCAAAAAAAACTTGGCGTTACTTTTATTTTCGCACTGATTCTTCTTTTTTTTGTGGGACTGTATGTTTATTTCACCTTTTCAAAAGCCCTTAATGTTTTACTAGAACAGGCATCCATAGAGACGCCCATAACCGCCCCACTGGCGCCCGAACCTGTCGCTCCTAAAGAAGCTTTGAAGCCACTTCCCCAAACGATCGTCATTGGTCAGGGCGATACCTTAATCAACATATTGCGCGCTGCAGGCATATCCTCCTCAGAGGCTCACCTGATCATTAAAGCCACATCATCGCTTTTTGACCCCAAAAAATTTAAGCCAGGTAATGTTCTCAGCCTTATTTTTAAGCCTGAAGACGCTGACGCGCCCCTTGAAAAGTCAGCAAATAAGACCCTTCTTTCTTTAACTTTTAGTCCAGACCCCTCCTATGAAATTATAGTCTCACAAAGTGATCTTGGGGACTATTCATCTGCTCGCACTAATATAGAGCTTAATACGGTGGTGAAACGTCAATCTAACACCATTACAAACAGCCTTGTTGAGTCTGCGCTTGCGGTTAATATCCCATATAATATTATTAATGATTTTATTATTATCAAAAGTCATGAAGTTGACTTTCAGCGGGACATTCATCCAAATGATACCTTTGAGATTTTGTATGAAGCTCAGACAAATTCCGAAGGAGAGATTATTAAATCTAACAAGATTTTATATTGTGAGCTCACTCTAAGTAATAAAAAAAGCGTTTTATATTATTTTGAAGAGCCCACTCTTATGGGTGGCTCTGGGTATTTTGATGAAAAAGGACAAAGTGCTTCCCGTTCTCTTATGCGGACACCGACCAACAGTACCCGTCTGAGCAGCCCTTTCGGGAATCGTCGTCACCCCATCTTAGGGTATACCAAAAAACATAAAGGCGTTGATTTTGCCGCCCCCCGTGGAACTCCCGTTTATGCTGCAGGTAATGGCGTTATTGAATCAATCGGTCGCAACGGTTCCTATGGTTTATATATTCGTATTCGTCATAATTCAGAATTTAAGACGGCATACGCACACCTGAACTCTTTTGCTAAAAGTTTGAAAAGAAATTCTCGCGTTAAGCAAGGGAGTGTTATTGCTTATGTCGGCAGCTCTGGAAGGTCAACTGGCCCCCATTTGCACTATGAAATAATTAAAAATGGGCGCCACGTTAATCCACAAACGGTCAAACTTGCCGTCTCTTATGTTCTTAATAAAACCCAATTAAAGACGTTCCAAGCTCAAAAAACTAATATTGAGACCCTCCGAAGTTCGCGCCCGATCGTTAACTGATCTGCTGGGGGCTCTGTCCCCCTCAAAGAGGGATCCCCTACTCAGGTTTATCACATTATTCTAAATGAATCCGCAGCGTTAGGGTGGTCACAATCGACCCTAAACTTGTATAGAGTAAACTTAACCCTCCAAGGATCTTGACCAAAGGCCAATAATCCACCCCTAAGACGGAGGCTTGAATTATTGAGGAGCCGAATATCAACACTGGGATATAAAAAGGAACCGTGATAATAATAAGAAGTGCCCCACTGCGCGGCACCCCCGCAAGTAAAGCGGCTCCCACGGCGCCGATTGCCACCACCCCTGGCGTTCCAATTAGCAAGGCCCCACTTGCAACCATTAACTCTGTCATTTCTAATTGATACCATTGCCCAACTAGAGGGATAATTATTACGATTGGCAAACAGGTTACGGCCCAAAGTACGCAACATTTAGCGGTTACGATCGACCACAGTCGACGTGTTATGGAGCTTCCGCTGATATACCCAAGCAGGGCCGTTAACGTTCCGTCCTCAATATCTGCTTGAAACATTCTTTCAATTGATAATAAGGCAGAGAGTAACACCAATATCCACATCATGCCACCTGCGATGCTTCTTAGAATCTCTGGCATCACGCTTATTGCGATGGGTAACACCCCACTAATTACAATAAAAAACAAGATGGACCTTATACTACTTAACCCTTCAGCCCAGGCTAGGTGTGTCTCTCGTTTAAGTAAATGTAACACGTATTTTGCTCTTAATCTGATTTATTGATGAAAGTTTAAGGTAATAACGTCTTTGACTCCCATACCTTTATGGGTAACGATCAATGCTACCCCTCCCCTTTTAGTAAAACTTTCTATATGGGAATCCAACACCTCGCACCTTTGGGTATCAAGGAAAATATTCGGCTCATCTAGAAGCCATATATCCGCTTCACTCATTAAAAGCCGCGCCAAAACCACACTCCGCTTTTGTCCTGCTGATAAATACTGGCTCTGTACATTTAATAAATGGCCTATACCGAACTTATCTAATGCTGCTTTAACCTTTGCCTCTGTGCCTTTTGAAACCCACTGGAGCAAGTTCTCTTTTACAGTCAATGCCAATTTAATACTTTGTTTTTCTGTTACTAAATGGGTACGAGCCACATCCAAAAGTCCACGGGTCTGGCGCCCCTGCCATGAAAGCGTACCTGTCCAGTTCTGATATAACCCAAATAATGACTTTAAAAATGTTGATTTTCCGATCCCATTTTCACCTTCTAGGCGTACCACCTGACCAGGGTTTATGACCAAATTAATTCCACAGACAAGCACACGCTCATTGCGCCTAATCACCATATCTTTAATTTCAATCAACGCTCATTTTTCTTTCTTTAACTAAAATGTTTATCTTTCCCCTTTTGTTATAATATTATAGAGTTAAACGAACTTCTACTAATCTTTATTTTTCTGTTTTATTTGTTAATTTCTCTCCACCCTAACCTATTGGAGCTTTAAACTGCTTTCTACGTCTGACGATAGTCTTATTGAACATACAAAACATCTGCTTGATTCTTCTAAGACGGCAACCAAAAAAGAATTAACGGATGCCTTGCAGCACCTTCTTGTACGCTTTGAAAAGAAAAGTTTGTCACAAGATACTGTTTCAGAAGACTCAGAAAACAACCTCCGACTTGAAAAACTTATCAATATTGGTATTTCCCTCTCCCATGAACGCAACCATGACAAGTTGATGGAATCCATACTGTTTGAAGCAATAGACCTCGCCCATGCAGACGCGGGCACACTTTACACGCTCTCTAAAGACCGTACCCAGCTCCATTTTCAAACTGTCAGAACCAAAAGCCTCAACATTTACCTCGGCGGTACATCAAATAATCCCATAAATATTCCTCCTGTAAATTTATATGCTCCAGGTACAAGGGAACCCAACTATAAAAATATCGTCACCAATGCCGTCCTTAAAAATGAGACTGTCGTCATTGATAACGCCTATGACACGGCTTTATTCGACTTTTCTGGCACCTATGCGTTTGATAAAAAAATGGGCTATCACTCACGCTCTTTTATTACAATACCCCTCTGCCTTCAAGATAATCAGGTTATTGGTGCCCTTCAGCTTATTAATGCCAAATGCCATATCACCAATGATACTATTCCCTTTTCTGATGATGTTGTCCAGATTATCTCCTCCCTCGCCAGCCAGGCGGCGGTGGCCCTTGATAACCACTACTTACTCAAGGAACAAGAGGCCCTCTTTGACGGCTTTTTTAGGCTGATTGCAGGTGCTATTGATACTAAGTCATTATATACAGGTGGCCACTGCACCCGCGTTCCGCTCATAGCCCTTGACCTCGCCTCCGCTGTCTCTGCTTCGGACCACCCTTATGTTAAGGACTTTTCCCTTTCTGACGATGAATGGAAAAGCTTCGAGATAGCCTGTTGGTTACACGATTGTGGTAAAATTACTACCCCTGAGCATGTGGTGGATAAAGCCACAAAACTTGAAACCATTTATAATCGTATTCATGAAATTCGTATGCGATTTGAAGTTTTAATTCGTGACTCAGAAATTCAACGACTACAAGGCCTTAATAGCGGCGGCGGTCCGGAAATCCTTGCCCAACAACATGCGCAACGGGTCAAAAAAATCAAGGAAGACTTTCAATTTATCGCCAATTGTAATATCGGTGATGAGTTCCTCTCCCAAGAAAAAATCGATAGAATTCATTCAATTAGCAAGCAAACCTGGACACGTCACTTAAGTGATCGGCTTGGACTTGCCTCCCTTGAGGCACAACATATGGAGTCACTGGGCCCTGAAGAGAGCTTGCCGACGACCGAACATATACTCGCTGATAAACAAAAGTTTATTATTCCAAGGAAGGGACGGGATATAGATCCCTTTAGTAAAAATACCAACCATGTCATTAAAATGGATATTCCGCCTAATTTATATAATTATGGTGAAATTTATAATCTCTCGATCTCGCGCGGCACGCTGTCACCTGAGGAACGCTTTAAAATTAATGATCATGTTATCCAAACCCTTTTTATGCTGGACAACCTTCCGTTTCCCAATCATTTGAAAAATGTTATCGAATATGCCTGCGGACACCATGAAACCATTATTGGAACTGGCTATCCGAAAAAACTTACACGGGATGAGATGTCTATTCCTGCCCGTATCCTTGCTATTGCCGATATTTATGAAGCGTTAACTGCATCAGATCGTCCCTATAAAAAAGGGAAAACTGTTGATGAAGCTCTTAAAATCATGAACTTTATGAAAAAGGACCAACATATTGATCCTGACCTTTTTGATATTTTCATCAATGATGGCATCTGGAAACAATACGCCATAGATCACTTGAAACCGGAGCAGTTTAATGAAGAAATCTTGGCGGGCATTAAGGATGCCTCCCTATGCCTGTAATTTCCGGCAAACATCGTCTAACTGCTCGATATTTTCATACTGGATTTTCACAAAGCCTGTACCATCATTCATATATTTAATGGAAACACTCAGGCCGATGGAGTCCTCAACTGCTTCTTCTAAGTGTTGAATTTCAGAACTCTGGTGAGCCACACGCTTTGATGCCTTCGGAGCGACGGCCTCTTTATCCTGTGACTTTGCCATATCTGCTACTAATTTTTCTGTTTGGCGAACATTTAACCCCTTATCAATGATAATTTTGGCAATGTCCTCAGGATTTTCTAATGCTATTATGGCGCGCGCATGACCGTATGACAGCAGGTTTTCATTCATCATTTGCTGAACACTCTCAGGTAACTTCAGTAAACGAATAATATTTGTGATATGGCTTCGGCTTTTCCCTAATGTTTTCCCTAGGTTTTCTTGCGTATAAGAAAACTCTTGGATCAACTGTTGATAGGCCCACGCTTCCTCTAAATGGGTGAGGTTTTCCCGCTGGATATTTTCGACCAGAGAAATTTCCAGTGCCTCAACATCGCTTAACTCTTTTATGATCACTGGAACCTGTTCTAGCTCTGCCACTATTGATGCTCGCCACCGTCGCTCACCAGCAATAATTTCATAGTTTTCGCTTCCGTCTACAGCACGGACAATTAATGGTTCTAGTACGCCTTTATTGCGAACACTCTCTGCCAGCTCATCAATAAGCTCTTTATTGAAGATCCTCCGAGGTTGTAATTGGCCTGGCTCAAGTCTGTTGACGTCAACGAACTTTATGAAGGATTTCTCGCCTTCACCCTTTGGGGTGTTACCCTGGGCTTCTTGCTTGTTTTCAGAAAACACCGCTGGTTTCGGCCTATTGTTATCAACCATTGTTTCCTGAAAAATTGCGCCCAGGCCCCTTCCAAGAGCACGTCTGGCTTGTCGGTTTGTTTTCTGTTCCACCATAATAATCTCCTCAAACTCGCCTTGATGATTTACTATATACAATAGTACTACGCAAGTTTCTTCACGCCTTCACGCCTTAACAATTCACCGGCCAGTCTTAAATAGGCCTTTGAACCGGTACACTCCACATCATAAATTAACACAGGTTTGCCATGGCTTGGTGCTTCTGACACCTTTACATTTCTTGGTATAATTGTCTCATAAAGAAAGCCCCCCAAATAATAACCGACATCATCAGCCACTTGGCGACTGAGTCGATTTCTTTTATCATACATGGTCAGGACGACCCCATGTAATTGTAGGCTTGGATTAAAGTGTTGTTTTATTTTTTGAATATTAAACAATAACTGGCTAAGCCCTTCAAGAGCGAGATACTCACATTGTAAAGGTATCAAAACAGAATCAGCCACCGTAAGGCATTGATTGTCAATAACCCTAAGGCGGGGGGGCAATCAATTAATACATAATCATATTTTTCCCGTAAGGGATCAAGTGCTTCCTTTAGCTTGTATTCCCGCTTTTCTTGGTCCACAAGCTCTAGCTCAGCCCCAGCCAGGTGGGGAGATGAAGGAATAATATCAAATCCGCGCACCAATGTCTTTGTGATCACATCCGCTCCCTGTGCTTCACCAAAAATAAAATCATAGACGGTGCAGTCACTTTCACCTTTAACAATACCAACACTCGTGGATGCGTTACTTTGAGGGTCTAGGTCAACAACCAGGACAGACTTGCCGTAAGCCGCAATGGCAGTCGCAAGGTTTATGGTCGTTGTGGTTTTCCCAACGCCCCCTTTTTGATTTGCAAATGCAATTATCCTGGTGCTATTGTCTTCTTTATACTTAAACGGCGTTAGCAGATTTTTTAATGACATCGTTTACCCTTAAAATTATAGTACGATCATCGGCGATACCTTGATAGCTTTTGTACTTGAATTCCCAGCCTCTATGAACCTGAGCCAATTCATCTTTTACGTTTTGACCCTTTAAAAACAAGTACGTTGTCGTTTTGTCACCTAAGGGCGTTGCGAGTTCAAAAAGTTTATCTAAACTCGCGAGTGCCCGTGCAGTTATAAGGCCGACATCAGAGATCTTGTCTCCATAGCTCTCTATTCTTTCACAAACAACCTCAGCATTTGCATCGGTTACGCGAATAATCTCACGCAGAAAAGCCGATTTACGTTTATTAGACTCAATCAGTAAAGTCTTCTCAGCTACTCCCAGAATACTCATAACCAGTCCTGGAAAACCGGCTCCACTGCCCAGATCTACATGCAGTCTTACCTGTTTAGGACTATATAGTACCAATTGTATAGAATCAAGAAAGTGTTGTTGCCACATATTCTCTATCGTATGACGACTGACAAGATTCATATAACTTTGCCACTTGACCAGGGTTGTCCCGTAAGCTTCTAACTTCTCACATGTTTCACATGAAACATCGACGCCCTGCTCTTTCAGGGTATTTATAAATTTATCAAAAGTCATCAGCACGTTGTTACGCTACTCTATTAAACTTCAAATAACTTAAAATAGCAACAATTGCCGCAGGTGTAATTCCTGATAAACGAGATGCTTGACCAAGGGTGTACGGCTTAAACTCTGACAACACTTGAACAACCTCTTCACGAAGACCTGGGATTTTACCGTAATCTAAATCAGGGGGTATCTTCCGATTCTCATTTTTTTCGAAGTTACGAATATCTTGTTCAATGCGACGCATATATCCAGAGTACTTCCCGTCTATTTCAATTTGTTGACAAATATCTTCAGTCCATGAATTAATTTCGGGCCAGATTTCTTTTAAAATACTAATTGTTATATTAGGGAAGTTAAACAACTCCATAAGATTACGGCGCTTACCGTCAAAACTTATGGAAATGCCGTGTTTTAAGGCTTGCTGGGGCGTGAGAGTGAGCATGTGTGCGCGCTGATAGGCCGCCTCTAGGGCTGTTTTCTTCTTAGACCAAAGCTCTGCACGGCGCGCACCAACAACCCCAATTTTAATACCAAGATCAGTTAACCTGCGATCAGCATTATCGGCTCTGAGCAGAAGTCGATACTCAGCCCTACTGGTAAACATGCGATATGGTTCTTGTACCCCGCGCGTGACGAGATCATCAATCATAACACCAATATAACTTTGACTACGATTGAGGACAAATTCCTCCGGCCGTTTAAGAGCAACAAGGGCGGCATTCACCCCCGCAACTAAACCTTGACCCGCAGCTTCTTCGTAGCCGGTCGTCCCATTAATTTGTCCGGCAAAATAGAGCTGGGATATGCGCTTTGTCCCAAGGGTCGGAAAGAGCTCGCGAGGGTCAATATAATCATATTCAATAGCATACCCATGTTGAACAATCTTCACATGCTCTAATCCAGAAATGGTTTTCATAAACTGTTCTTGAATCTCTGGAGGCAAGGCTGTTGACACACCATTTGGATAGACAAGATTGCTGTCGATTCCTTCAGGCTCTAGGAAAATTTGGTGGGCATCACGATTACTGAATCTTTTTACTTTATCTTCAATAGACGGGCAGTACCGTGGCCCTACGCCCTCAATCAAGCCCGCATAAACCGGAGATAGGTGGATATTATCATTAATAATTTTATGGGTATCTTTATTAGTATAAGTAATCCCACATGCAACTTGAGGAACTGTAATCTTAGAGGTGAGAAAACTAAACGGAACAAGTTTGTCATCCGCTTCCTGAAGAGATAACTTAGACCAATCAATAGTGTTTGTATCTAACCTAGCTGGGGTTCCGGTCTTTAGGCGCCCAAGACGAAAACCGATTTCGCGAAGGGTTTGACTCAATGCGTGGGCAGCCCCATCCCCTATGCGTCCACCTGATTTTCGTTCAAGCCCGCATAAAAGACGCCCCCCAAGAAAGGTACCCGTCGTTAGAACTACGGATGTGGAATGGATGGACGCCCCCTTATCAGTGATAATACCATAACAGGTACCGTCTTTAAGAATAAGGTTGTCAACGGACTCTTCAATAACTGTTAAATTCTCAGTCTCTTGAATACACTTTTGCATGGCATCTTGATAAAGTCGACGGTCTGTCTGAGCACGGGGCCCTTGGACAGCTGGACCTTTACTGGAATTAAGCATACGAAACTGAATACAAGCCTTGTCCGTCACCCGCCCCATAACACCATCTAGGGCATCTACTTCTTTGACAATATGCCCCTTGCCTAAACCCCCAATGGCAGGATTGCACGACATTTGTCCAATGCTCTGGATTTTGTGGGTAACAAGGGCTGTCTTCGCGCCCAAACGCGCCGCGGCCGTTGCTGCCTCACAACCCGCATGGCCGCCGCCAACAACAATTACATCAAAAGTATTTCTTAACACCCTCTTTATCCATTTTAAAAAAGATTCACATAAACCAAAATTACAATGTTCCACATGAAACATTGTAAAACTTATTTTATATCATTTACCAATACAAAAATCACGGAAAACAACATCTAACATATCTTCAACATCAACGCGCCCTGTAATCGCCCCAATTTGCTGGACCGCATGGCGGATACTCTCAGCAACCAGTGCAAGTTCACGGCCACAATCCATGGCCGTAATGGCCTCAGACAACCCCTGGCGCGCCTGCTCTAAATAAACTCTATGGCGTTCACGAGTTAAAACAATATCATCACCAACGTTAAACATACCATAAATAAGTTGGGAAAGACACTCAATGACCCGATCGACACCCGCACCAGACGAAGCTGATATGGTAAAGAATTCCTTAACAAAACCATGCCCCTCGGTAAAACTTGGATGAACACCAAGGTCAGATTTATTTAAAATCACGATATCAGCTTTTTCTAATAAACCGGACACAATATGGGGCTGATAAGGGGCAGACCCATCGAGAACGACAAGAGAGATATCAGAATCCGCAACCCGTTGCTCAGCACGTTTTACCCCCTCACCTTCGATTATGTGATCAGTATTATGAATCCCTGCCGTATCGGCAATAATCAAAGGGTAGCCCGCAATATCCAAATAGACTTCTAATATATCCCGTGTAGTCCCGGGGATATCCGATACAATCGCCACATTTCGTTGGGCGAGATGGTTAAATAAGGTGGACTTTCCAGCATTGGGCGGGCCAAAGATCACGGCACGAACCCCATCACGAAGGCGCTCACCGCGACGAGCGTCATCTAAATGGGAACTCAGGTCTGCATTAAGGGTTAAAAGCGTCTGGCGAGCCCTACTGGATACACCAGACTCGACATCGCCCTCATCTGAGAAATCAATCTCTGCCTCAATTAACGCTTGGGCATTAATAAGCTTTGCACGCCAAGACTCATAGAGGGCACCAAGTTCCCCCTCCATCTGACGAAAAGCTAACTTGCGTTGGGATTCAGTTTCAGCATT
This sequence comes from Alphaproteobacteria bacterium, assembly GCA_965218375.1. GTDB lineage: Bacteria > Pseudomonadota > Alphaproteobacteria. Next base: position 1,205,179 of record OZ244618.1, on the reverse strand, counting down.
AATTAAGTCAATCAGCCCCTCAGCAGCGGTTAAATCCATTTTGCCATTCTCAACAGCACGACGGGTAAACTCCCCAGGTTCAGCAATAGAGACACCCTCAAAAGCCTGGAGCGCTTGATACAAGGCGGACAAAATCGCGCGCCCACCGTGAACATGAAACTCTGCGCAATCTTCGCCAGTAAAGCTGGCAGACCCAGGAAACCACAAAACAAGGGCACGGTCGATCATTTGACCAGAGCCCCTCTCTTTCAAAACACGCAGGGTCGCCATTCTGGGCTGAGGCAGTGGTTTGTCCGTAAGACCCTCAACAATAGCCTTGGTTTTAATCCCAGATACCCGCACAACAGCGACACCACTCCTTCCTGGAGCGGTCGCACTGGCGAAAATAGTTTTCTCTGGGATTGACATAAATTTATACACAACTAAAGTTTATAACATAAGAAGACGGTAAACAGTATATTGACAACTCACTAACCTAACTGAAAGAAACACAATGACAAAACAGATAATCTTCACAGAAACAGGATCACCCGATGTCCTAAAACTTAGTGATACAGACATAGGTCCTATTAATACAGGGGAAATCAAAATAAATATTGTTGCTTCGGGAATAAATTATATCGATACCTACTTCCGATCAGGGCTCTACCCTGTCTCCAGCTTGCCTTCAAGCCTCGGCGTTGAGGGTGCAGGGATTGTAGCAGAAGTTGGCGCGGATGTCACAGAGTTTCGTGTAGGGGATCGCGTCGCCTTTTCCCATGGGAAAATCGGCAGTTATGCATCAGAAATCAACTTCCCTGCCCATAAAGCGGTGAAAGTACCTGATTCAATCGACCTTAAAACCGCCGCCTCTGCCCTCTTAAAAGGACAAACAGTGGAGTATCTCTTAAACAGGACATACCCATTATCAACCAAAGATACCATTCTTTTTCATGCAGTTGCAGGAGGTGTCGGCCAAATCGCGGTGCAATGGTGCAAGTATATTGGGGCAACAATTATTGGAACAGTCGGATCAGAGGAAAAAGCAGAAATCGCTAAAAACATAGGGTGCGACCATATTATCAATTCTCGTACCGACAATATTCGTGAAAAGGTCCAAGAATTTACCAGTGGCAACGGGGTAGACGTGGTATATGATAGTGTTGGCAAGGATACCCTAGAAGACTCCCTTCACTCATTAAAAAAGCGCGGCTTATTGGTCAGCTTTGGCAATACATCTGGGGATCCTGGAGCAATCGATATCAAGCGATTAAACAGCCTGGGGGGCCTTTTCCTAACTCGGCCATCGTTGAAGAATTATTGTAGTGAATATTCTGAAAATCAAGAATCGGCTAAACGAGTATTTTCCATGATTGCCAATGGCCATATTAAAATAGCAACAAACCGAACCTACCCCCTCGAAGCAGCAGCTCAAGCCCATAAAGACCTTGAGCAAAGGAAAAGCACGGGTTCAAACCTGCTAATTCCATAAAGTAAAAAGGGACACAGGCAGCCTGAAAGAGAGAATAGCGTCACCTTAAGATTTAAGATAAATCAATTAAGATTAGGAGTTCATGTCATCAAAGAAGGAATTATTACTCTTGGTAAGACGTAACTTGTCTTGTAAGAACTCCATGGACTCTGTTGTGCCCATTGGTTGCAAAATACGCCGCAAAACCCACATTTTACTCAAGACCCGCGGATCAACCAACAACTCTTCCTTACGGGTCCCAGATTTTGCAATATCAATTGCAGGAAAGATGCGTTTTTCGCTGAGTTTACGATCAAGAACGATTTCAGAGTTGCCCGTCCCTTTAAACTCTTCAAAAATAACCTCATCCATACGAGAACCAGTATCAATCAATGCCGTTGCAATAATTGTCAGCGAACCACCCTCTTTAACATTTCTCGCCGCACCAAAGAAACGCTTAGGCCGTTGCAGGGCATTGGCATCAATCCCCCCCGTAAGAACCTTACCCGAACTTGGGATAACCGTATTATATGCCCGTGCAAGACGGGTAACAGAATCAAGAAGAATCACCACATCACGCTTGTGCTCAACCAAACGTTTTGCCTTTTCAATAACCATCTCAGCTACCTGAATATGACGATTGGCTGGTTCATCGAAGGTAGAACTGACAACCTCACCCTGAACGCTACTCATCATATCAGTAACCTCCTCAGGACGCTCATCAATCAGCAAAACGATTAAGTAAACCTCAGGATTATTAGTGGTAATAGCATGGGCAATGTGTTGAACTAAAACGGTTTTCCCTGTGCGAGGGGGAGCAACGATCAGCGCCCGTTGGCCCTTACCAAGGGGAGCGATCAGCTCTATCATACGGGTACAACTGGTCTTAAGAGGAACCTCTAATTCTAACTTAAGCTTTTCTTCTGGATATAAAGGCGTCAAGTTATCAAAATTGATTTTTTGGTGAATTTTCTCAGGGTCTTCAAAATTAATTTCATTGACCTTTAAGAGCGCAAAGTAACGTTCTCCATCCTTAGGGGCGCGGACAAGGCCATTGACAGTATTACCTGTGCGCAAACCAAATCTTCTAATCTGACTTGGTGAGACATAAATATCATCTGGCCCAGCCAAATAGTTAGACTCTGGAGCCCGTAAGAAGCCGAACCCGTCATTTAAAACTTCTAGCACCCCTTCGCCAGTGATATCTTGACCTTTTTCAGCAAGTTGTTTCAAAATAGCAAACATAAGTTCTTGCTTACGCAGCATGTTTGTATTTTCAATACCAAGATCTTCGGCTTCAGCAAGAAGTTCGGTAGGAGATTTCGTTTTGAGGTTTTTGAGATTCATAAATACAATCTTAGAGATAAAAGAAAGGTACAATTCGACTTAATTATCTATTGAAGCTGCTTGCTTAAACCAAGTTCTAACGGGATTGGAAATTGAAGTTAGTGCGGGAAATAAATTAAGACTAAATGGCTGAATTAAATATAAATAACACTAACCAAAAGATAAGAAGAAGAATGACCTTAAAAGCTCAAGTCATATTAGTTAACAAAAAAGTTAAACTAAGTGTTAACCTGACATAAGGATGAAGAGTATAAAAAATATAAGCAGAAACTTAAATCTAAAAAACTTAAGGACACTTAATAAAAGAATTATATAGAATTAAATATGCTTCTTATATTATAATTTCCATAGTGATGCTTTAAAAAAAAACAAAAGTCAAGTTAATCATAAAAAAAATAACAACCTGTTAGCAAGCTTTAATTGGGTCTTTAAATTTTTAAAAAATATAAAAGGTATGTCCTAAAACACCTAAAGGCCAGCGCCCTAACTCAAATAATTTAAATTTAACGCCCAAATAGTGCTTTTCAAGGTCATTTCCAGCATATTCAGATGACATAAGGTGCATAACACTGCAACAGCACTTAACAGACGCACCAACGGCAGCATTAATCGCCTGATCATCATCAAAGCCCCACATTGATGCATTACTCCCAACTCGCTCAACAATAAGCGGGGTGGCTTCTGCTTGAACTTGAGTCGTCATAACCTGTACCTGGTCTAAATTAAAAATTTTTAAGACCGACTGAGCAATATCATTGGATATATTTTCTTCTTCTTCCGACCAAGAACTTTGTGAATAAAGGGCGTGGGCGATATCAGCCGCTTCACTCCAACTGGTCAACTCAACGGGCTCAGCTGTAAAACCAAGGGACTTAGCGCATAGGGTAGCAGCGGCACGCTCCTCTTGGGACAAGGGATGCCCAATACGCCGAAACCATGGGATATTCTTTAAAACTTTAATAAAAGCACCGACAGCCCGCCAGGCGAATCTTCTGCGCCGAGTCAAAATCATTATCTTGATCGCTCATCACATCTCCAAAAAAAACAAAAAAAAGACCTTAAACCTTACATATCATCAGGGACTTTGAAAAGATTGCTCTCCAAGGTAATTCCTTTTTTTACATCAGACATAAGGACAACAACCGTTCGGCCTGAAGGATCCACAACCTTCCACTGCCTGAAAATAAGGGGGTTTTCCTCAAAATAAAGGGAAACAGTGCCAGACTGGGGCTGTAGGGGGTCTTGGAAAGATACAACAATCACACCGGCCTCAACCTCAACGCCCGTGATATTAACGCTTAGGTTATCACCCGTAAAGCGGACATTTTCCTCAAATAAAAAGGATAAAGGCACACTTGAGAGCGGAATACGATCAACAAAATCAATCTCCTTATCCCAAAGGATAAACCATTTATTATTGACGATAATTGAGAAAAGGCCATGGTCATATTCAAAAAGAGCACGGTCTGGACGATCAAAGTACATGGTACCCGCCTCAATACTGTTATCATCAGAAATTTGGCTAAAACCCGCAGAAAAGGTATCTATTTCAGTAAAGTAATCAGATATTTTCTGAAGAGCCTGCGTTTGTTTTTCTGTCCACGATTGGCCGTAGGCGTGAGCAGAATATATCATAAAAAACAAAAACACGCGGCACAGACACTTCATAAAAAAACCCTCATATAAATAATAAGTAAGCTAAAGGACACATAGGCGTAATAAGCACACCTTTAGGGAGACGCTCAACATAAAAAGACAAAAATTCCATTTTAATAATAAAATATGCTTGTATCTGAGAAAAAACAGTTTAAACATAATACAAGAATAATTGTTTTTTGACTTGAATTTTTACATATTACTATGTAAAGACATAATTGAAAAACGGATGATTAGGGGCGCGTAGCTCAGCGGGAGAGCACTTCGTTGACATCGAAGGGGTCACTGGTTCGATCCCAGTCGTGCCCACCATTCATCCAGCAGGGATAATCCCTCCCCCTAAAAGCAGAGGATCGGGAAACTTTCGGACAAAGCTGTTACGACAGTCAAAAATCGAATACCTGACGGTAACTATCCCCCATGCACATGGTTATTATACTTGATATTTAGCAGAAAATGTTCTAAATATAAGGGAGTAATAATCGTACTTAATTGACAAATAAAAACCTAATTCAAACCAGCCCCACAGTGATAATATTGTGTTTAAATAGGCTATCTAGGATTTATTTTTATACCAAAAATACTCAGATGTATAATTTTTTCGCAAATCCCGCACGCTTCGTCTCATTATCAAAAAAATGTGAACCTTGGTTAGGCTATTCAAGCTTAGTCCTCTTACTGATAGGGACAACCTGGGGGCTTTTGTTTGTCCCACAGGATTACCAACAAGGGGACACAATCCGCATTATGTATGTCCATGTTCCGGCCTCATGGTTGGGACTGATGCTGTATGCCTCCCTCGCCGTTGCAAGTGCTATTTCTCTCATATGGCGCCATACAATGGCCGAACTATGGGGAAAGGCAATTGCACCAATCGGCGCCGTTTTCACGCTCATTACTCTGGTTTCAGGCAGTTTATGGGGAAAGCCCATGTGGGGCACCTGGTGGGTTTGGGACGCACGAATAACAAGCTTTTTAATCTTATTCTTTTTGTATTTAGGATATATTGCCCTGTGGCAAGCCTTTGAAAACCAAACCAAGGCCGGCACATTCGCATCAATTCTTGGGTTCATAGGTATTATCAACCTGCCTATCATCAAGTTTTCGGTCGATTGGTGGCGCACCATGCACCAACCTGCATCAATCATGCGACTGGATGGACCAACCGTTCATAGCAGTCAATTATGGCCGCTCCTTATTAATGCTATTGGGATAACCCTCTTCGCCTTTTGGCTGACGTTAAAACGGACACGCATGGAGCTGGCAGTCAGAAAACTTGCTATTAAAGAGGCATCATTCGCCCAATATGGCACTCAAGAAACCCAACCTAAGCCAGCAACCATTACGAGGGCATCTTCATGAATACCTTAGTTAATTTTTTTTCTATGGGTGGGTACGGTATTTATATATGGCCGAGTTACGCGGTTGCCCTGATCCTTATAGGTATTTTAACAATAACGTCCCTGAAACAACTGAAGACTATTGAAAAGAAACTAGATTATGACAATTTAGATAAACAACAGTAGTCTATTGTGTTTAGATATGAGCTTAAAGAAAAACATAAAAGATTATTATGGCTGGTAGGTCTGCTTGGGGTTGCGATCCTTGGGGTAACATTGATTCTGTCCGCGCTTCAAGATAACATTATGTTCTTTAAGACGCCCTGCGAACTGCAAGACCACCCCTTAGGAAACCGCAATATAATTATCCGCTTAGGAGGCTTTGTTGTTAAGGGTTCCATCAGCCGGAAGGAGGGCAACGAAACCACCTTCTTGGTAAATGATGAGTGTGATACAATCAAGGTTACTTATATTGGTCTGCTCCCAGATTTATTTAAAGAAGGACAAGCAATCGTCTCAGAAGGATACTTTACTGAAGACAAAGTCTTTAAAGCCTTGAGAGTCATGGCAAAACATGATGAAAACTATAAGCCAAAAGAATTAAAAGCACCTCCTAAAGCGCCGCGCACCTAAATATCAGCTATAGGTGACACCATAAATATTCACGACAAACAAAACCATTAAAATGCTTGGAGAAATAGGACACATATCATTAATTATTACTCTGGTGATCGCGATTGCTCAGGTCATTGTTGCCCTGTGTGGACTGATACGGAGAAATACCGCCATGATGCTCACCGCACAAACTGGCGCCTATTTACAATCAATTTTAATGTTTACCTGCTTTTTTGCTCTAATGGGATGCTTTATCCTCTCTGACTTTTCAGTGGTCAACGTGGCTGAGAATAGCCATACATCAAAACCGCTTTTATATAAGATATCAGGTACATGGGCCAGTCATGAGGGGTCGTTAATCCTGTGGGGACTGATTCTCACGACATTTGGGGCAGCCGTTGCATTTCAAGGAAGAAAACTGCCATTAAATTTTCTCACCCGTACCCTGATCGTCCATGCGGGCATTACAATTGGCTTTATCTCCTTCACACTTTTCACCTCGAATCCTTTTCTGCGAGTATTTCCAATACCCCTTAATGGACAAGGACTTAACCCACTACTGCAAGATCTCGGTTTAGCTTTTCATCCTCCATTACTGTATATTGGCTATGTGGGGTTTTCGGTGGCCTTTAGTTTTGCTGTGGCCGCCTTGTGGCAGGGGAAAGTCGGACACGAGTGGGCGCGATGGGTTCGCCCTTGGGTCCTCGTCTCGTGGATCTTCTTATCAGTAGGCATTATGATTGGTGCCCTCTGGGCCTATTACGAGCTTGGTTGGGGAGGATGGTGGTTCTGGGACCCAGTAGAGAACGCCTCTTTACTCCCATGGTTCACTGGCACAGCGCTCTTACATTCGGTCATCGTCGTGCAAAAGCGCAACGCTCTAAAAATTTGGACGGTCTTGCTTGCTATTCTTACATTCTCCCTCAGTTTGTTAGGCACATTTCTTGTACGATCTGGGATTTTAACCAGCGTTCACTCCTTTGCCTTAAACCCTGACCGAGGAATCTATATTCTGGTATATCTTATCGCCATGACAGGCGGCGCCTTAATTTTATACATGACCCGAGCACACACCCTCCATTCCCCAACAAAATTAGCACCCCTAAGTCGAGAAAGCCTCTTGGTTGTCAATAATGCTTTTTTAGTGGCTGCCGCAGGGGTGGTGCTTATTGGCACCCTTTATCCCCTGTTATTAGAGATAACAACGGGGGCTAAGATCACCGTAGGCGCCCCATACTTTAATAAAACGGTCTTACCGCTCCTTGCACCGCTGGCGTGTCTGTTGGTCATAGCAATGACGCTCCCATGGAAATCGGGAAAATGGGAAAATATCCAAGAACCATTTGTGACGTCTATACTGTTTGCGGGGCTCTGCTTTATAAGCCTTCTTGGCATATTTGGCATCCATAGAATCCTTTCCTCCCTCGGCATCTCAATTGGGGTCCTCATTGTTTTAGGCAGCTTTCTTGACTGGAGCAAAAGAGTACGATTTAAGAAGAATAATATAAAACAAGCCCTTAGACGTTCAATCCATTTGCCTTCAGGAGCATGGGGCGTGATCCTGGCTCATATGGGTGTTGGCATCATGATTATTGGCATTGCCGCATCTGAAGGAGGGCAGTTATCCTATGTAGGCAAGGTTACTCTCAACCAAAGAATAAACTTGGGCGAATTCACTTTTACAATAACAGACCTTGAGACGGTGGAGGGTGCTAACTTTAAAGAACTCAAAGCCCACGTGACCATAGAGGGCGTAGATAAATGGTCAAAGCACGTCACGCCTTCTATACGCCACTACCACCCGTCGGATGTAAGCACGACGGAGGCGATCATAGAACGGCTATGGAATGGACACATCCATATTGCTGTTGGCGACCTTGAGCTGGAAAGCCAAACAATTGGTCTTAGAGTACAAATAAAGCCCCTGATGTCATTATTATGGTGGGGAGGATTAATTATGGTAGCAGGAGGGCTGTTCTCATTATATGATAGACGTATGCGCTTGGGACTCCCACGGAGACGACCACAAGACCCAGCTTCCACCCTAGAGAACATTACGTGAGAATGAGTTTAAAAAAGTTCATGTTCAAAAAAAACAAAAGATTCCAAGATATTCTTATTATCGGGCCAATCGTCCTTGCTTTATTGATTTTTACTGTGCTGACCATCAGCCTCTATCATACGTCCGACGACCTCCCCTCACCTTTGATTGGCAAGCCCCTCCCGCAATTTGAGATGGCCGGTCTGGACGGTACCCCAAGGGCCCTCACCTCAGAGCACTTTAAGGGTAAAGTCACGCTTATCAATATTTGGGCCAGCTGGTGCGTCTCGTGCAAGGCGGAGCATCCTCAATTAAGCGCGCTCAAAGAGCAGGCTGACATCGCCTTATACGGCATCAATATCCGTGACAATAACAAAAATGCCCTCAACTTTCTAGCACTCAACGGCAATCCATATGACCGTATAGGTGTTGACAAAAGTCGCAAGGTAAGCATTGATTTAGGGGTATATAATGTTCCTGAAACCCTTATTGTCGATAAAAACGGTATCATGGCCTACAAACACATTGGCCCTATTTCCGAGCTGGATGTTGAACAAATATTTTTACCAAAAATTCAAGTTCTTAACCAAGAGCAAAGCCCATGAGCAGGCCTTTAACATTCATGATGGTGATTGTGATTGTTATGGGGATACCCTCTGGAGTTTTTGCCTTTGGAACCGATCACGCTCTTCCATCAGCACAAGATGAACAAAGGGCGCGGGATCTCTTTCAAAAATTACGATGCGTTGTCTGCCAAAACCAATCCATTGATGACTCTAACGCCCCCCTAGCAGTTGATTTACGCCACATTGTTAGACAAAAAATCACCGAGGGCGCTTCCAATGATGACATACTTGAATTTATGACCACGCGCTATGGCGACTGGATCCTGATGGAGCCGCCCATAACGCCTCAAACAACCCTCCTTTGGGTTATGCCTCTGCTCTTGGGAGGCGTTGGCCTATTGTTTGTTTTCAAGACGCTTACGCGCAATAAAAACCTCTCGGACGCCCCTGAACCTTTAGAGACTAGAGATGGTGATAATCAAGACCTGACAGCTCTTCTCCAAAGGGCTGATACCCATCAAAATGAGACACATAAACCCCAATGATATGGATTTTAATAATTGGCCTGACAACAGTCTTCTCTATCGCATTTACCTTGCCCATCATTCGGCCGACCCGTCTTATCTCCTCCCATGAGAGCGAAGAGAGTCTCATGCAAAGTTTTTTGGAAAAAAAACGGCTTATTGAAAAAGATCAGCGCCACGGAATATTAAATCAATCGGCAACAGAAGACGCCGTTACAGAGCTCACACAGCAAACCCACCAAGACTTTAAGGCCCTTGAGAGTCTGCCTCACCAACCTAAAACTTCACTTTTATGGCCAAGTACAATTATAGCCCTGATTTTTCTTGGATCCATTGGGCTCTATTGGCTTCAGGGGTCACCGCAGATGCCAGTTCTTCTAATTCAACATGAAAATATCCAAAAAAGGGTACAGCAAAGTCAACAAGTTGCCATGAAGATAATCGAAAGACTGGAGGCAAACGCGGCACAAAACCCTGACAACCCTCAAGTAAAGCTCATGCTGGCCCGTGCCTATATCCTCGACCCTGAGCTTTTAGGCAAAGCTGAACGCATCCTCAAGGAAACCCTTCTCGCCTTTCCCAACACGCCTGAGGCATATTCTCTACTGGTTCAAGTGGCACTCAAAAAAAACGCTGGCATTGTTGACAAAAAAGCGTATGACCTGATTAAACGCGCCCTAGAAGTCAATCCCCAAGATACCACGTCCCTTTACTATCTTGGGTGGTGGCACTTGCAAAACCAGGAAAAGGACAAGGCCGCTGATGTCTGGGGAAAAGTCATAGAAATAGCGCCACAGGATGCACCATTCATTGAAAATCTAACCCGAAAAATTAAGGAAATTAACGCTCCCCCCCCAAAGGAGGGAGGGGCTGATTAAATCTCAAAAAATATTATTATGTCGTGGAGATCATATGCTTTTTCATGACTGGCAACAGCATAATCGTAAATAAGATGGTCACAGGGAGAATACCAAAAGTCTTAAAAGCAACCCATGTATCCGTATCAAAATTACGCCACACAACTTCATTCACAGTTGCTAAAAACAAGAAGTAAAAGCCCCACATCAAAGATAAGGTTCGCCACCCTTGGTCGGTAAAAGAGGCCACCTCAGCCATCACCAGCTTGATTAATGGCCGTTTAAAGACAAGCTGAGCAACCAACAAAACAATACCGAAGAATAAGTTTATCACTGTCGGTTTGATCTTAATAAAAATCTCATTGTCCAAGAGCAGGGTCAAGCCCCCAAATATCAGAACAAGAAACCCGCCAACTAATGGCATCACCGCTATTTTTTTAAATATGACTTTGGATAAAACCAAACTCACTATGGAGGCAACCATAAACCCAGCTGTGGCAACCATTAGGTCAAACTTATTGTTTAAAAGAAAAAATAAAAGGACAGGCCCCATTTCAAGGGCCATTTTTTTCCACGAATGTTTCGCAGCTGCCTTATCCGTCATCATGTATCATTCCTTTTCGAAAACATATCTTGGTATGTTTTATATGTCTTTATCACTCTCAATACCTAAAATCGCCTTACTAAACTCTAGGGGATTAAAGGGACGCAAGTCATCCGCCCCCTCCCCCAGACCAATGGCATGGATTGGTATATCACTATATTTTTGAGCAACCTGTATCAAAATACCACCGCGGGCAGTCCCGTCTAACTTCGTCATCACCAAGCCTGAAACATCGGCGACATCTTGAAATTTTTCAACTTGACTCATGGTATTCTGCCCCGTGGTTGCATCGAGAACAAGAATCGTATCATGGGGGGATTCTGGGTCAAACTTACGGATAACCTTAATAATCTTCACCAATTCGTGCATTAAGTCCGACTTATTATGCAGACGACCTGCCGTATCAATAATGACCACATCCGCGCCATCAGAGCGAGCTTTCTGACAGCCTTCAAAGGCGAGGCTGGCACTGTCTGCCCCTTGTGCCTTGGCGATCACATGGCTCTGTGTCCGTTGACCCCACACCTGTAACTGTTCTATGGCTGCAGCGCGAAACGTATCACCCGCAACTAAAATAACCTTCTTGCCTTGGGCTGTCATCTGCGCCGCTAACTTACCAATTGTTGTGGTTTTCCCAGCACCATTGACCCCCACCACTAAAATCACATGGGGATGATGGCCAGAGTTGACATCAAGAGGAACGGCAACGGGGGTTAAAATACGGACAATTTCTTCTAACAATACCGATTTAATATCACCTGTCTCATGGGATTTTAGCTTCTTTTTGCGTAAGATGCCCACAACCTCAGCAGCCATATCAATCCCCACGTCACTGGCGATAAGTAAATCCTCTAACTCTTCTAAGACCGACGCGTCTATCTTTTTAAAAGATAAGTTTAACAGGCCTCCGCCCAGTTTCTTAGACGTCCCAGAAAGGGCGGACTTCATGCGATTGAGCCAACGGCCCTGATTGGTCGGTGTATCGTCTTCACCGGTCATACCAGATTCCCTATTAAATTGCCCTTGTCAGAACGGCCATTAATGCATACCGAATGAATTTGACCTGGTTTAATCTCCATATTATCCACCGAAATAGGAACAAAATTTGGTGCCCGCACCACACCGCTCCGCTCCGCTATGGTAGAGACTGTTTGCCCAATCATACGTTCATATAACGCGTTGAGTCTGCGCGCTCCTGCCGCCCGCAAAAGCCGAGCACGCCGTTTTCGTTCCGCAACTGGAACATGTCGATCCTGGGGGATACGCGCTGCGGGCGTTCCTTCACGTACGCTATATGGGAAAACGTGGCAATAGGCAATATCGCACTCGTCTATTATTGAAAGAGTATTCTCAAATTGCGCATCACTCTCGGTTGGGAACCCTGCGATAATATCAGCGCCCAAGGTCACTTCAGGCCTAATACTGCGGACTCTTTGGACAAAGTTAAAAATATCCTGACGTAAATGACGACGCTTCATGCGTTTAAGAATCATATCGTCCCCTGATTGCATACTCATATGGATATGAGGCATCAAGCGAGGCTCTTTGTCAAACAGCGTCCATAAATCATCATCAATTTCCGCAGGGTCGATACTGCTGAGGCGCAAGCGTTTTAAGGTCGGCACCCGAGCAAGAACTCGGCGAATCATCTGCCCTAAGGTTGGCTTTCCTGGCAAGTCGCCCCCATAACTGGTCAAATCCACCCCCGTGAGCACGACCTCATTATAGCCATTGGCAACCAAAACCTCCAACTGATGAGCAATAGCCCCAATAGCGACACTGCGTGACGCTCCCCGCGCATAGGGAATAATACAAAATGTACACCTATGGTCACACCCGTTTTGCACTTCAACAAAAGCCCGAGCATGATCATCCATGCCAACAACCAAGTGGCCCGCCGTCTCCTTGACCATAGATATATCATTAACACGAACAAGGGGTTTTGGGTCACGGCCATAGGAAGAGAACTCAAGCTTCTCTTTATTCCCCAGAACCGCAGAAACACCCTCCATTTTAGCATATTGATCAGGATTAAGTTGCGCGCTACACCCCGTCACCACAATAAGACTGTTCGGAGACTCTCGGTGCGCCTTACGAATGGCTTGTTTCGACTGACGCTCCGCTTCAGAGGTCACCGCACATGTATTAACATAAATAACATTGGTCTCACCCGCATTGACCGCATGCTCTTTAATAATATTTGACTCATAAATATTAAGGCGACACCCAAAAGTAATCACGCGTGGTTGTTCAAGACTTTCAGCCATGGGACGCGCTCCGATAACTGTCAAGGTTGACTGTTCCATGATAACTGAGAACCGCAGCCCCTGTCATCCAAACATCATTAGAGGACGCCACCCAATTAATATCCAACTCACCCCCGTCTAAAATCACCTTGGTCTCACGCTCTACAAGGCCACGCCGAACCGCCGCCACCACCGAAGCACACGCCCCTGTTCCGCACGCAAGCGTAATTCCCACACCACGCTCCCACACACGCATATGCAAGGTATGGCGATTAATAACGGAGACAAATTCAACATTTGTCCGTTCAGGAAATAAAGGCGAGACCTCCAACCGCGAGCCTATGGACGCAATATCCCCGTGGGTAAAGCTATCCCCAAAAAGAACCAAATGTGGGTTGCCCATACTCAACGCAACGGCTGAGGACAGCTCCGCAACAGCAACAGGCACATGCAACGTATCAACTGGAGAAGACATGGGAATATCCTGCCAGTCGAGCACGGGCGCCCCCATATTAACGGCGATCCCATTGTCTGCAGCTTGCGCGTATAAAGTCCTGCCATCAGCCTCAATAGAGACCCGCGGAGTATCCGTTTCTTTCAGTAATAAAGAAGCAACGCATCGGGTTGCGTTTCCGCAAGCGCCAACACATGACCCGTCAGCATTATATATTTCTATACGCACATCTGCTAAAGAGCTCTGGTGAAGCAAAATTAACTGGTCAAAGCCTATACCTTTTTTACGATCCGCCAAAAAGGCAATCTCGGTAGGCTCCAAAAGGCACGGCGTAGACCGACAGTCTATAATCACAAAGTCATTGCCTAAACCATGCATTTTAAAAAAGGATCTGTTCATAACTCATCATATAAAGAAACTGGTACGCCTCTTCTTAATATTTTTACCCGTACCTAACATTAATCACCATACTTGTGTAACGTGAAAAAAATACATCTCTAGGTGGGTCGATATCGCTTGTTAAAATTAAAAATAAAGAAGCACCAAAAACTAACCGCTAAAAAAGGAAAAGATAGCGAAAAAATGTAACGAATGCCAATATTTTCTGCAATCATCCCCAAGATAGCTGGAGCACACAGAACACTTGTGAAGATAACCTGATTCAAGGAAATTAAACTCAAGACCGCAGCACGTTCTTTCAGTTGTGACGCGAGAACCATCACCATTGGGAAAATAACAGACGATCCAATGCCGACCAGTCCACACCCTATAATCGCAACAGCCCAAGAATTAGATATCACCACTATCAACACGCCCAAAGACAAGACAAATAAAGACGTAATGATCGACCCCATAACGCCTAACAAATCAACAAAATGGTGGGAATAGTACCTGATAAAAAACTGACATAATGCCATCATACTAAAACTCAGTATATTAATGAATGGTGGCATGTCGAAAATATCACGCATAAAAATTACCGACCAGTCAATAACCGTCATCTCTACCAAAACAGAGGACATACAGACGCCAAAAAGTAACATAATTGCTCGGGTTGGTTTGACAAAAAATCCCTTGCCCGCCTGTGCAGAGTCCTTTGAAGAAAGTAAAGAATACCGCTGAAAAACCACAACGACCGCGATTACTGATATCACACCCGTTATCATGAAATGATAGAAGAAAGAGACGTGCCAATAGACAAACAATGCTCCAAAAATTGTCGTAATAAACAACCCTAATGACCCAAAGGAATGGGATCTTGCCATAATACAGCGATTAAATGTGCGACTGAAATTCTCGGCCTCCAAGTTCAGAACCACCTTCATAATCCCCATGAACAGACCCACAAGGAAAAAGCTTGCACATAAAAAAAACGGACTGTTACCGAAGCTAATGGCCATCATCGCCCCCGCAAAAGCAAAGATCGCAAGAATCATAATTTGTCTAAAAGAAAATATCCCTACAGTTCTCTGAATCGAAAAAAGCGCTAACTGCAGACCCACTGGGTATCCCAAAAGACAAAAACCTAGAACATCTTTTTCTATCTGATAATAGACTTGAATGTCACCAATCCGCACGAATAAAGAGCCAACAAAAAATGGAATAATAAAAAACGCCAATCCAATCGCGCGAGAATAGTAATTCTGACACAAAACCATCGTACCCCTGATAAATATCTTACATACAGTAAATAAATTAACAGATAAATATACTATGATTTTCCATTAAGAAACAGGGCTAAACGCGACTCTGTACATAACATGAAGAGGGGGAAAGCACAAAAAAACAAAAAAGGATTACAAGAACCTCTTTTGGACCCATGCTTTTTTTATAAAGCATAAATATGACATATCTAACCATTATTTTTTTTGCAAAACTGGACTTAATGGACCAATTCCCCCATAAAATTCCTCAAAAACACCACATTTGCCTCTTTTTGATTATAAAACCACGCTATACCCCTATAAGATAAGGTCACAAATCTACATGATCCCACCGCGCCTTACATTGGTAAGTGCTAAATTTTTTTTATAATATAACGGGTTAAGGACTAAACTTTATCCATAATCCTAAGTAAAAAAATGTTACTCCTTGATCATACTCCCCGAGAGGCAATACCACGCCCCTTGACTTTTGAATATCGTTCACTATTCTATAATATATTATATTAGGACATATAGGAGATTCATAGATGCCACGTGGAGGGGCGCGCCTTGGGGCTGGACGGCCAAAGGGGCAAGGCAAATTTAAGGAAGCAACAAAACCGATCAGGATACCTGAAAGCATGGTGGGGAACGTCTTAAAGTTCGTGGAGTCTCATTGTTATCAATTACCACTCTATGCATGCGCGGTACAGGCTGGGTTTCCTTCCCCTGCTGACGACTATATCGAGGGGAAGCTAGACTTAAACCAACACTTAATCAAGCACCCAACTGCCACCTTTTTTGTCAAAGCAATGGGGGATTCAATGATCAAGGCTGGAATTCATTCTGGTGATATTCTGGTGGTGGACCGGAGCCTAGAAGCAAAACATGGCAAAATTGTCATTGCTGCCGTGGATGGGTACCTGACCGTGAAGCGTCTCTATAAAAAGAACAAAGAGGTCTGTCTTATGCCTGAGAATGATGATTTTGACCCCATTAAACTCGATGAAGAAAATGAAGTCGTCATTTGGGGCGTGGTCACCAATGTCTTACATAAGGTCTAAGTGGCCCTAGATTAAGGGTAGAGAGTGAAATCAGATGACAAAAACCTTTGCCCTTGTTGATTGTAATAACTTTTATGTCTCATGCGAGCGGGTCTTTAATCCCGCACTCCAGCACCGACCTGTCGTGGTACTCTCCAATAATGACGGCTGCATTATTGCCCGCTCAAACGAAGCAAAACGCCTGGGCATCCCCATGGGCGCGCCGTACCACCAAGAAAAAAGGATGATGAAAAACAATAACGTAAAGGTTTTTTCATCTAATTATCAGTTCTATGGCGACATGTCCCACCGCGTTATGGACTCCCTCCACATGTTTGTCCCCCATATGGAAGTCTACTCGATTGACGAAGCATTCTTGCGGCTAGATGATGTCAAAAGCAGTGACGTGGTATCGATGGCTGTGAATATGCGCGCGAAGATTCATCAATGGACGGGAATTCCTACCTCTTTTGGGATCGCCCCCACGAAGACGCTCGCCAAAATCGCCAACCACGTCGCTAAAAAACAAACCAGCATAGGCGTCTTTGATATGCGTGACACCGATTTGCAACGGCAGATTATGGACACGCTCCCTGTGGAAGAATTATGGGGAGTCTCACATAAATGGGGCAAAAAACTAAGGGCCGTAGGAATAACAACCGCCGCCCAGCTCCGAGATGCTGAGGCAAAGTTCATCCGCAAACGCTTCAGTGTCGTTGGGGAGAGGATTGTCTATGAACTACGTGGTGTCTCGTGCATTGACCTTGAGAGTGCCACATCAAAGAAAAATATTATGTGCTCCAAATCATTCGGCACACTCCTGACAAAGCGGGAGCAAATCGAAGAAGCGCTCGCCAATTACGCCGCACGCGCCTGTGAAAAGCTGCGCCAACAACAGAGCAAAGCCCAGGGCATTTATGTTTTTCTCAGAACCAACCCATTCAGACAGACCCACCCCCAATATCAAAATGGGCAGACGCTTGGGTTTGTCCACCCCACATCAGATACCGCATTTATCATTCACCACGCAAAAAAGCTGCTCACGTCCCTATACCGGACAGGATACCAATATCAAAAGTGCGGCATCATGCTCTTAGACCTCGTCCCCCAAGAGATCAAACAGGATAATTTATTCATAAATGATACCCCCGCACGCACGGATCATTTAATGGGAGTAATCGATAGCATTAATCAGTCAATGGGGTCCCAGACTATTTTCCATGCCGCCCAAGGGATACATCGCAGGTGGCACATGCGATGCGACCACCGCTCAAAACGCTACACAACCCAGTGGAGCGAACTCCCCGAAGTCTTTTAAGAATATATCTGAGGGGGAGGGGCTCAAACACTAGGTATAGTAGGGCTTAAACAGCTTTTTTTCGGTCGATGGCGCCGTTAGACAGTTTTAGCATAATCAACTTTGAAACCGGCACTTTCAAGCTCACAAACAAGACGCATAGCGTGTTCCTTATCCTTAGCCTCTATCACCAATTCCATTTCAGTTTGCTTAAGAGATATGGCTCCAAATTCCCGTTGGTGGCGCATTTCAATGACATTAGCACCAACCATCGCCACAACTTCTGTGACCTTCGCCAGAGCGCCAGGCTGATCCATCATGGTAATACGCAAACGCCCTAGACGACCATCCCGCGCCATCCCGCGCATAATAACAGAGGCAAGCAGACGACTGTCAATATTTCCCCCCGTCAGTACAATACCAACTTTCCTGTCTTTAAACATATGGGAGTGCTGCAACAAAGCCCCGCAACAAATGGCACCAGCCCCTTCAACAACTACTTTCTCTATTTCCATAATCTTCACAATGGCCTCTTCAACACTGCGCTCGGCAACAGTGATAATTTCATCAACCAAGGCTTTGACCACTTGAAGGGTTTTCACTCCAGGCTTATTAACGGCAATACCCTCGGCAATACTGATGTTATCACCTGCCAAGGAAAGACCATCAACGCTTTCTTTCATAGCAGGAAAAGCCTCAGTTTGGACGCCCACAATACGAATGTTAGGGTTGATATGCTTGGCAATTGTTGCAATTCCAGAGATCAGGCCTCCCCCCCCAACGGGGACGATCAACGTATCAAGGTCGGGGACATCCTCGAGCATTTCCAAACCAACGGTCCCTTGACCCGCCATCACCCTGACATCATCAAAGGGATGGATAAACTTCAACCCTTCTGCTTCCGAAATTTTATAGGCATGACCCGTTGATTCTTCAAAGTTTGCACCATACAACACCACACGCGCGCCAAGCTGTTCCGTACTCTTAACCTTATTAAAGGGCGTGCCTTCTGGCATCACAATTGTGACACCTATCCCCAAACGCCGCGCATGATAACTAATACCTTGGGCGTGGTTACCTGCAGAAACCGCTATCACCCCTTTAACATCCTTAGATAGTTGCAGCAGACGGTTAAGGGCGCCGCGCTCCTTATAGGCTGCTGTAAACTGAAAAATCTCAAATTTCAGGTAAACATCGGCGCCAGTAATACCTGACAGAATCTGAGAATAATTAGTAGGTGTGCGATTTACTGCCCCTTTAATGCGGACAGCGGCATCAAAGATATCATTTGCTGTAATGGGTAATGCTGATTTGCTCATATTATCTAACTCCTAAAAAAATCATCTACTAAAACCGCGACACACTTTTGGTAAAGGCTTTAGAGTAACAGACCTGATCAAGGAAGCTATGATTAATTCACATTTTTATGCAATACCCTCAGCATAGAACACCTTATTACGTGATAGCTTAAAAGCCTTATCAGGACATACATGAGTGTCAAGACTGGCTAAATCAAGGGGCGCGCTCTTGGCGTGAAAATGTAACCTTAAGGAGGTTATTTAGGATCCAAGAGGGACCACCATCGGCGTGTTACTCACGGGATCTGGGAAGGTCACGCACTTCATACCGAAAACCTTTTCAACAAGGGAAGGTGTAATAATCTCTTGAGGTGACCCTTTTTCAATAATTTCACCGTTTTTCATCACAATGAGATGATCCGCATAGCGACTCGCATGATTGAGATCATGAAGCACCGCCACAATGGTGCGTTCCCTTTGGATAATGAGCATCTTGAACAACTCAAGTAATTCGATCTGATGGGAAATATCTAAAAAAGTCGTTGGCTCATCCAACAGCAATAGAGGTGTCTGTTGCGCCAGAACCATTGCAACCCATGCTCTTTGTCTTTGTCCGCCGGATAAGGAATCAACCGGAATGTGGGCTAAGTCTGTTAGGGAAGCCGCCCGCATGGCACTTTGAATTACTTCTGCATTCTGGGCACTATTGCGATTAAATAACTGTTGGTGCGGATAACGTCCACGACCAACTAAATCCGCAACCGTAATCCCTTCAGGTGTAATGGCTGATTGTGGGAGAAGGCCCAAATCACGCGCAACCTCTTTAGTGCGATACTTTTTAATATCCTTACCGTTAAGGATTACTTGGCCGCGCGCGGGTTTGTTAAGTCGACTCAACGTGCGCAGCAGGGTTGACTTCCCGCAACCATTTGGTCCGATGATAACCGTGAAGGCTCGATTTGGAATAGTCACACTGAGGTTATGAAGCACCATATTCTTGTCATAACCAACCGTTAAATCTACCCCTGTAAGTTTATGTTGTTCATCGGTTAAAGTATTCAGCATCACAAGACCTTTTCTAACGCACAATTACCGTATTATGGATAATCTAGTAAAAGAAGACCAGTCAATGTTAATCATTATCGATTTGCAACTGACTGGTATTTTTTAAAAAGAAGACTACTTACAAATGAGCACCCTATTTAGAGAAAATACGTGTGACATCATCAAGCATATGGTTTCGAGACTGAATACCCATACCGCTCAACCACGCACCTGCATCCAAGCGATAAACGTGATTATTCTTAACAGCGTTTAATGTGTTCCACAGACGACTGGATTGCATGTTCTTTGTAAGGTAGTTTTCATCAGTACGACTGAACCATAAAATAGCATCACCATCGATATCTGCCACTTGCTCTTCGGTAACTTTAAGAGACCACTTGGATGTATCCCGTTGTGATGCTGGGCGTTGCAGACCAACTTCTTCAACTAAGCTACCGCTCCAAGATTTAGCTAGATAAATTGTGACATGGCTTGAGCGTCCTCTCAAAACAGAAACTTCTTTATTAAGATTGAGCGCCTTAAATTTGGAGACCTTAGATTCATAGTCTGCAATCACGCTTTTAGCTTTTTCGCTTTTCCCTACGGCCAAAGCATGAAGGGTTAAGCGGCCTTCTAAATCTTCAAAGAACGTTTCGGTAAAAACTGTCGGTGCAATTTGCGACAACTTACTATAAATTGCTTCATGCAGGTCTTTTGCTCCAATAATCAAATCTGGTTTTTGAGCTGTTATTGCCTCAAGGTTTGGTTGGTCAATAGTACCAACTTTTTTAACACCGTTAACCTGTGACCCAAGGTACTCCATGAAAGGCTTGTCTAGGAATATGGCGGTTGCACCAATAGGTTTAACACCCAAAGCAAGGAGATTATCAAACGCACCATTATCAAGGACAATAACACGACTTGGAGTTTTGGAAAGGGTGGTTGTCCCCATCGCATGTTTTATTTCTAAGGAATAAGCAATGGTTGTAACACACATTAAAGTAACCATAGCAGAGGCTTTAACTAATACACTGCCCAACTTAGTAATAAGTTTTATCATTATAAGCACCTATCTGTTGTTTTAATGAAACCCTTTGGTTCAGGCCATCAAAATAAATAATAAAATTTAACTTCATAAATCTCTATTAATAATGTATAAAGTATAATCTAATGAGATTAATAATAGTTGTCAATGTCAGCTTCCCCCTTTTTTTAGTTTAAAAGTTTAATACGTCTAAATTTTCCATATGGATGAAATTGAAAAATTACAGCCCACTAGGCAGTTTATTAAATGCACTACATTGATAGTGTTCGGGTTATTTTCCATTGCAGGGCTTATGCTTGCAAGCATTTCTTATGGTATTACATCAATAGAGCTAAGCGTAGTTTATGATGCATTTTTTGCATTTAATGAGTCTCGTGATCACTTTATCATAATTGACACCCGTGTTCCCCGAGCTGTCATCGCCATGGCTGTTGGGGCATGCTTGGCTGTTTCTGGTGTAATTATGCAGGTGATAACCCGCAACCCACTTGCAGCCCCTGAGATACTTGGTATCAACTATGGTGCTGCCCTGTTTGTAACTTTTGGTAGTTTTGTGCTTGGCGTTCAAAGTATTGAAGGGTTCACGTGGCTTGCATTTTTAGGCGCGGCTATTACCGCATCTATTGTATTTACAATTGGTTCTGCTGGTCGGGACGGGGCAACACCGTTAAAGTTAACACTTGCTGGAGTCGCGCTTACGACTTTATGTGAATCATTAATACATACGATTATGATTTTACATGAACGTACACTTGATGAAATGCGGATTTGGTTGGCTGGCTCTATCGTGGGACGGGATTTACAACATTTTCAAGAACTTATGCCCTATATGGCTGTTGGTCTTATCCTTGCCCTTGGAATGGGGACATCGTTAAACCTTCTAAGTATGGGGAAAGATGTTGCGGTTGGTCTGGGACAAAGAGTATTTTTTGCCAAGTCCTTGGCTCTCTTGACGGTGATTATTCTCGCTGGCAGTTCGGTTGCCATCGCAGGCCCCATCGCTTTTATAGGACTGGCTGTCCCTCACATGGCGCGGAGCATGATTGGAAGTGATTGTCGCTTACTTTTACCATTCTCTGCAATTATGGGCTCAATACTGCTCTTATCAGCTGATATAGCCTCGCGTTTTATTTTCGACATGCAAGAAGTCCCTGTTGGGGTCATGACAGCAATCGTTGGCGTACCATTTTTTATCTATTTAGCTAAAAGTCGGGTGCATAAACTATGACAAACCAGTCAAGTCTTCTGATCGAGATCCCTGAAAGGAAAGGTTCTGAACACATCGGTCGCCATCGTCGATTCATGACTCTGGTGATCATCTCATTAGTCTTGTTAAATCTAAGTGCCCTAATTGTCCAAATGAGCGTTGGGGAATATGGAATTTCATTCTTTGAGATAATAGACACCCTCCTCAACCCATCAAATGATACGAACCATTTTATTTTGCTGACACTCCGCCTCCCACGAGCATTGATTGCATTTTTGGTTGGCTGCGGATTGGCGATCTCCGGTGCGATTATTCAGTCCATCACACGCAATGCCCTCGCATCAAGCGGAACACTTGGTGTTAATTCGGGCGCAAGCTTGGCAGCAGTTCTGATGATTGTCACATTTCCCTCTTTACCAATTACTCTCTTACCTGTCGTTGCATTTATTGGGGGCATGCTCGCAGTTACTGTCACTTATATATTCGGTTGGCGAGGATCTTCATCTCCAATCAGATTGATCCTGGTTGGTATTGGAGTTGGTACCTTCTGTGGCGCATTAGTATCCATGACTTTGGTTTTCGGCGAAATACATTTGGTAAGTCAGGCGACAATATGGATTTCTGGCAGTATTTACGCCCGCAGCTGGGAAGAGTTTACGCCTCTGTTTATTTGGCTCCTGCTTACCATACCCATTACAATATCACTATTTAGGTTACTTGACGTCACCGAGCTGGGGCGCGATATTGCAAAGGGACTGGGGAGTGCGTTTGAATGGGACGGACTTATGTTGATCCTGTTAAGTGTATGGATAGCCTCAGCGTGCGTCGCCACCGCCGGGGCTATTGGGTTTGTCGGCTTGATGTCCCCACATATTGGGCGCAAAATTGTGGGGTCAAATCATAAGATCTTACTCCCCGTGTGCACCCTCATTGGTGGTCTCATCGTCCAAGTGTCAGATATAGCTGGGCGCATACTGTTTACACCTTATGAAATTCCCTGTGGCGTGATCACCGCAGCGATTGGCGCACCATTTATGATTTATTTATTGATTAAAAAATAATCTATTCATGGTTTCACCAATCTGTCTATTTTTTTCAAATTAAATTTCACTTTACTTTAATTTAATGAGCTAAAAATGTATTTAAATGCTGAGTATAAATATGAAAAAATTATTAGGTGGTTTGAAACACAATTCAATTTAGGGCGGGTTTCACCCCACTCCCAGATGCCGAGTATCCGAACGATCGCATCCTCGTTTAACCTGAGCATTTCCACAGTGCAAAGAGCCATAAAAGAAATGCGAAGCAAGGGATTAATTTATTCAAATGGAAGTAAGTGCTTCTATTTTTCTGAAAACATGAGCGAAAGGGATGAAAATCAGGGTTTTCAGGATAGTTTACTTAGCAGAACGATGAAGCTTTATCTTTTATCTCAAAGGTCAGAAATGGCTGCGTTTAATTTATCATACCCAGGGCGAAGCCTTGATGCTGGGCCATTCCTTCAAAAGTGTATACGTAATATTGGGAAGCTTGAACCTCGAAAGTTGACATTACCGCCTCCCATAGCAGGACTTAATGAACTGCGTCAGAGGCTTGTTGGAGTCATGTTTGACCGCGGTATCAATATGCATACCGACGACATCGTTGTCACGCAAGGGGACACGACATCCCTTGAAGCTATCCTCGGTTCAGTTTGTGATAAGGGAGACGTCATCTTACTTGAGAACCCCACCCATCACGCAGTGTTAAATGCTGTCAAGCGGCTAGAATTGGAGATACACTCCATAGAAACACACATCAATAATGGTATTAATTTAGAATATCTCGAACGGGCCATGCGCAACAAGGCGGTAAAGGTTTTATATTTAAACCCGACACTTCAGGTACCCCTCTCTCAAATAATGCCACTCTTGAAGAGACGAAAAATTATCCGCATGGCAGAACATTATGGGGTTGTCATTGTTGAAGATGATGCTTTCGCCGATATGGTGCCTGCTGAGAAACGACCGCCCGCACTGGCGTCCTTAGCACAGTCAAAGGACAGCGTTATCTATCTTGGCTCCTTTAATCGGACCGTTGCGTCCTCACTTTCTATCGGGTGGTGTGCCAATGGGAAATATACAGCCGCAATCACCAGAAAACTTATTGAACGGTCATATTTCGTCTCTATGCTCAACCAACAATTAGCAAGAGAGTTTCTAAGAAAAGGTTTCAGCCATGACCACAACATTTTAATCCAACAAAAAATAGCGCGTAATAATCAAATATTCCAAGATATCGTAGTCAAATTCTTCCCGAAAAGTACGCGGGTTATTGGAGAGCAGTATGGATTTTCAAAATTGATAGAACTGCCCTTCCAGCTTAGTGCCCGTGATTTTAAAATATTAGAAAACAAGAATATAATGATATGCGATATTGGAGCCTTCTATAAGGATGCCTACCCGCATAACTTAATCCGTATCTGTCTTAGTGAGTTAATAGACACTAAAATAAAAGCGTACTTTCAAAATATGGGGAAGGAATTGTCATACCTGCAGCGTCAGGCCTCCTAATAAAAATTAGGGATGCGTCGCTAAAGGATTGGGCACACTATGGGTTCCAGCGCCATCATCTGGAAAAAGCCGTCGTTTGGTAAGCTGTTCCACTTCAATTGAAGCTATAAATATATCTAATTGTGTGAAACGGTCAGCCAAATCCTTATTTTCACTTTGATAGTCCAGAATAACTTGACGCGCAATTGCCCAAAACTCTTGCTCAGAGAACTGATAATACGTTGCGAGGAAGATCGCTATCTCTGATAAATTTATAAAATATAATGCGTCTAATAAAAAGTCGCGCATATGTTCAGGATGCGCAACCTCAATATAGGAATTACGATTGATATTAAGGTGGTGTGAAGGGACATCATGGAGTTTGGGTTTCTTCTTTTCATCCTCTAACATGGACGAGACGAAGCGGACACCATCGTGAAAGTCCTTAAGCGCCAGTCTTTTGGGGAACCCATCTTCATGAATCAAAATAACATTCTGACCGTGCGCTTCTAGGCCGACACCGTGACGAAAGAGCAGGTGAAGAAGGGGCACAGTTGTGACTTTTAAAAGGGCCGTCACCCACTCTGTAATGGGATACTTCTCGATCCATTGATAAATAATTGGTCGACTATCTCTGTCAAGAACACTTATTGCGCTAAAGGGAAGTGCGTCTTCATTTGAGGCTAAATATGAGTGCAAGCTTTGACGCCAAATACACGACAATGCACCATATTTAATATCTTCTCCACCCCAATGAGGTCGACTGACGGTCACACCAGCAACTTCTGGCAACAGGACGAGGGCGATGTCTTCACTAAGGTAAGGATCACTTTTGTAAATGTCCATAAGCCAATCACTCACAATCGATGCATTTTTAACCGTATGAGGGGAAAGAATGCGTGAAGAAGACGTGTTTTGAATGCTCATTGCGCACTTGACATTGTATTTTTCAGGATGAGACCCATTGACCAACGTGCGAATTGATTGTTGTGCAAAATACTTATCTTGCATTTCCCCCAGATAAATCAGCAGGCCCATACGCATTTCTTGAGAATAGTGAGATGCAATGATATTCTGCCACTGCCAAGGGTGAACAGGGATGAAAAAATAATTTTCAGGGCTATAGCCGAATCTGCCGCATTGACCCCTCAGCGCCTCCATTGCTGAGGAGGGTATTTCACCGTCATAAAAATCATTCAAATTAATATGGGATGAATAGGATATTTCGCTAATATCCTTGTGTACAGCTAACACTATAGGATAAATAGGGTGACTGAATTCTGGCGCAAAAGCTAAATTGTCTTCTATGGTAAAGCCAATCCGTGATTTATAGCATGGGTGATAAGGGTGAGCGTGTGAAAGGCTCGTTTCGATAGTGTCATAAGACTGATCGCGCAGGACTGCGTCTTGTTTTTGCCACGCAAACTGGGCGACGACATCGTTAACAAGTGTACGCTCTAACTCATTTTTGCACCGCTGAATATAAAATGGTTCTGTTTTTAATTGGTCGGAGATTTCATCAATAAAATCTATTATAGAAAGCGGGAGCTCTTCTCCGTTATGGTCGTATTTTTTGATGTTCTTTTCACATAACTTGATGCGACTAAAACTAAAGTAAATATTTCCTTCAGCATGATAACGAACAGGGGAACCGTTCAAGGTTTTGCCCTCAAATATATACGTCAAACAATGGGGGGAAGATTTGCATTCAAGAGAAATCAACCCCTCATAGAGCAATGACTCCATTAACTGCCGGAACATTCGACACTGGACTTGAGTGTAAACAGATGAAGTTAGGGCAGCTTGCTGTAACTGAAATGGATCGGTAAACATTTATACACCTATAAAGTTCAAACTGTATTAAGTTAGCTCGAAAACCATCGGGCTGGATTAGGTTTTTCTCTCCCCAAATTAAAACCATTTCCACCGCACTTGGTCGAGAAAAAATCAAGTGTATCAATGCTTTGGTATAGATGTATCTTGTTTGTATCCCCTATTGTTGGGTAAATTATGAGACATAAGTTGCAATATATTGATCATACTTATTTATTCACAGGAATATCGTATATGATACTCAAAGATATAAAAAAAGTTGCCCTATTTTCTGCACCGCTCGCACTATCTGAACTGGCGTATATTTCCATGGTGTTCACAGACACCTTTTTATTTAGCTTGTTGGGTGTGGAAACATTGGCTGGTGCAGGACTTGGAACAAGTATGCTGCATTTTATGACAATAGTTTTTCTTGGTTTGGTCGCTGGTGTCAGCAACCTCGTCTCCATCGCCTATGGCGCAAAGAAAAATGACGATATCAATACGATTGTCCAAGCTGGAATTTTTATCTCTGTCATTCTATTTTGTTTGGTTTTACTCATAGTTGCTATGAGCCCCCACATTCTTAAATTTTTGGGGCAAAGCGATGACATGATCGTAAATGCTTATGCGTATATGTCTGTTGCTGTATGGTCTGTACTTCCTTTATTATTACTAAGAGTGTTTAGGGGGCTGTCTATTGGTATTGGTCACCGTTTATCAATTCTCAAAGTGAGTGTCCTTGGAACGGTGCTGAATTTACCCCTCAGCTATTGGCTAATGAGTGGGGGCTGGTTCATGCCGCCCTTAGGTGTAAGAGGTGTCGGTATTGCAACCTCATGCGTTGCCCTGTGTATGTGTAGCTTTTTGGCATTTGATATTTTTCGCAATCAGAAATTCAAATATTTTCGATTTTGGTTAGTTCAGCTCTCCACAACGCGCTTACGCAAAGCCATTAGGAATGTCTTACATATGGGATTTCCCATTGGGATCGCTTATGGAATGGAAGCAGGACTCTTTGCTGTTGCTGGTCTTTTTGCTGGTCAAATTGGAGCAAACGCTCTGGCAGCTCACCATATCGCCCTACAATGTTCGATTGTTGCGTTTCGTATTCCTGCATCCCTTGCCCAAGGAACATCGGTTTTAGTTGGACAGAGCTTTGGAGCCCAACGATACGACATGGTAAAAAGATATATTCTTTCGGGGCTTACACTTGGCATGCTCTTTAGTATCATCTCCAGCTCAGTATTTTTGATGATGCCCCAGCTTTTGGTAAAAATCTTCACCTTATCTATAACACCAAATGAAATTATCATTACGAACACAGCAATTAGTTTACTGGCAATAGCCGCCGCTTTCCAGTTGGCAGATGGCTGGCAAGTTATTGCTATGGGGGCATTACGTGGATTGGGTCAAGCAAACAAGCCCACCCTCTTGACGATTTCAGGTTACTGGCTCGTGGGCTTGCCAATTGCTTATCTCTTAAAGTCACATATTGGTGTGGAAGGGGTTTGGTGGGGCCTGACCTGGGGGTTGGTGGCAACATCTCTCCTGCTCTTGGGACTTTTGATATATATTTACAATCAGCTTGCGCGCACCCCCTCTTAGGCGGAAAAAGTAGAGGGTGCAGGCTAACAAATCAGGTCCATTTATTGGCTCAAACCTAAGAGATGTTTCATGTAAACAAGGTCCCATTTTGCAGATAGTAACGTTCAGGGTGTGGGTGACTGAGAAAATCGTGGTGGGAAATATGCCATCCATAGGCACCAGCTTTTTCAAATACGACCACGTCACCTACTTGTAAGCATTCAACAACACTCTTAGACAAAACGTCTTTGGGCGTGCACAACTCTCCACAGAATGTCACCGATTGATCGGTTATGCCAGGACGTTTAAAAGGCCACGTCCATCGATCAATTGATATGACATGAAATGGATGATCATGCTGCCAGGATGACGGGAGACGGAAATGATGGCTCCCACCGCGTAATACTGCAAAGTATTGATCATGATTGTTCTTAATATCAGTCACTTCAGATAAATAGACACCACATTCTGCCGTAACAAGTCGCCCACACTCCATTGCCAGATCACAAGAGAGAGAAGACCTGGACGCGATCAGCTTTTTTAAACCTTCACAATAGGTGTGCCAACCGAACGGTAGATTTTTATCAGTATAATCAATGCCAATTCCTCCTCCAACATTGATTAACTTAATATTGAGATCATAGGTGCGCTGCCAGACCTCGCACATATCAAGATAACTCTCAACCAACTGCAGATGATTATGCGCATCAAGACTATTAGAGATAGCGTGAAAGTGAAAACCAATACACTGTATATGTTCGTAGTCAGAAATGGACGCAAGAATAGAATCAATTTCAAACTGATCAATGCCGAATTGGGTTGGTCTTCCTGACATCTGCAATTTTGCTTCAGGCAGCTCAATACGTGGATTAACCCGAAGGAGGATATCTGCTTTACAACCATGCTTACGGGCCAAGACATTAAGCCGCTCAAGCTGCAACCTGCTTTCAATATGATAAAGTTCTACGTTCTCGCAAAGGGCGCCTTCAAGCTCAACCTCAGTTTTGCCGGGACCTCCAAATGCAATAGGAAGGTTGGGCATTGCCTCCCGACACTTTATGACTTCGCCGATTGAGGCGACCTCAAAACCATAAATATACGAAGACAAACACCTCAAGATGGGCTGATCCGAATTTGCTTTAATTGCATAATAGAAACGAACCCGCTCAGGTACGGATTCAACAAGCTTTTGAACATACCCTGAGAGAAAGTCTAGGTCATAATAATAGGCACAAACAGGGGCGTGATGACTTTTTAAATGATTGATCACGGGTGCAAGAGAAAGATGATTTGTCATAGGTTACCTACACTGTGTATAAATAATTCCTCTTGAAGAGCTGAGAAAAGAGGATTTTCAGCGACTATCATACGGTTTTGACTACCCTGAAGGAATCGACGGCTCGCCAACTGCTCAATGTCTACTTGTTTTTCAAAAATATTGAACAGGTTAAAGCGTGCCTTCAACTCAGGGTGCGCAAGCTGATACCCCAGCACTTCCCTCGTAAAAGTCTTCCAGAATGCTATTTCAGGGAATGAAAAGTGACTCTCCATAAACCAAGCAAGCTCCGCCAAGTTTACGAATAATAAGCAGTCAAAGGTAAAGTCCTTTAACTCTTTAGCACTCTCTACAACCAAATATGAGTTAGGATTGATCCGCCTATGGGCTTCGGGTGCTTCGGTAAGGTCTGGTAAATAGTCTGGTTGTCTCAGCCATTGCTTATTATAGCGGATACCATCATGAAAATCTTTCAGAGCGACTCTGACAGGAAGCCCCTTTTCATGAACAAAAACCATATTCTGAGCGTGCGACTCAAGGGCGACCCCATGATACCAGAGCATATGAATCACAGGAATGAAAACATTGCAAAATAGCTTGGAGAGCCACGCATCGATACCATACTCTTTAATCCATGGGTCAATCAATGGTTTGCCATCAATATCCATCTGGGTCAGGGCCATTATGGCGGTTGCTGATTGGTGCGGGGAAAGGTACTGATAAATACTCTCGCGCCAAATACAAGCCAATGTCCCGTATTCTATCTGAACATTAGCGGGCGACTGTAGGCTTATACCAGTAAACTCTTTTAAAATAATTGGCTTATGGGCAGTATCCAGAGTCTGATCATCCTCGATGAGACGCGTAAGCCAGTCACTTATTGGCGCACAATTTTTCAAAGTATGCGGGGCGATAATACGCGATGTTGAGGTATTGCTCATACTCATAGCCAGCTTGATTGAGGGTGCACGAATATTACTTATATTAACAAGTGTTCGAACGGATTGCTGGGGCATAAATGTAGGTCCATCTATGGACAATTTTATTATCGTCCCATTTATGATCAAATTCTGATATAGGCTTTCTATAACATGGGTCCATTGCCAAGGATGAACGGGTATCAAAACAAAATCACTCAGCTTATTGCCTTTATCAGTAATTTCACGCGCTATAACTTGGTATTCATCGGCTGAGAAATGCTGACGATAGAGGTGGTCCAAGTTGCTCGATACTCCCATGGATATATATGTTACATCACGGTGTGCTGCTATCCAGACGAGGGGGAACCCAAAGGAGAGTTCAGGGCCATATTCTTTGTTCTCAGGCAAAGATAACCCTATGCGTCCCTTGAAGCTTGGGTGATAGAGGTGTCCGGTGTTAATGCGCGATTCTTGTTCATAATACTCCTGGTCTCGCAGGGCTATACTGGGCTGATATTGTAAACATTGCGCATGCTTAGCTAAGGTCTGAATCAGTTCTTGTTCAAAGGCCACCCAGTGATCTGAAGAAAGCTGCAATTTTTGGGAAATATCTTTAATCAGGTACTGTAGGGAAGGTCGTGAATAGGTATCGCCTTGAATACGTTGTAGGGAGTGGGCTTGAATACGAATACGCTCAAAACTCGCCGAACGTGTTACTTTACAAAAATAATAAACACTATCATTCATCGCGAGTTTTAGCTCTTTCCCTACAAGGGTAAAGTCTAGGACATTTTCAAAAATCAAACTTTCTAGTAACTGGGTACAAACACGATCTTCTGCCTGATGGAAACTTTTTGAAGGCGAAACGTCGGTAAGTGGCGCCAGTGCCGACCTGCAGTCTATTGCCAGAGGGTTTATAATCTCTACCCACTTGGGTTTTTCACCCGACAAATCAAATGTACTGAGTA
The DNA here is from genome assembly GCA_965218375.1 of Alphaproteobacteria bacterium. Taxonomy (GTDB): domain Bacteria; phylum Pseudomonadota; class Alphaproteobacteria. The sequence goes on along the minus strand of OZ244618.1, from coordinate 1,173,808 downwards.
AATTCGCCTTTGCTGGCAGCATTCTTGTATTAAGTAACCGCTGTACATAACCATGGGCAGAAGGTGACAGGTTTGCTGTAACAAGTGTTGCTCTCGTGACGGACCAGAGGCGTTGTTCACTGACGACACCCTGTCGTGCGATGGCGGCAATTACGTGTGCAATATGATTGACCACGACATAATATTGGAAACGGGACCAGCACTCCTCCGCTGAATACCATATGGGGGTCTCAAGGGAAATATCCTCAAAGCGTTCCTCCGTATGGACCCACTCTGCGATACTGGCGCCTTCCATATCCCGAAAAAAGGTCTTAAAAGGATACCCGTCCCTAAATTGTATAAGGCTGTTTTGCAGGTGTGCCTCCAGACTGATGCCCAAATCAGCAAAAAGCTTTAAAGCGGGCACAAGTGTAATTTTAATATACCTTTCCCACCAAGACGCAATAAAGTCCGCGGTAACCGCTGTGTTATCCTTAGATGCAGCATGTTCAATATAGTGGAATAGGGGCACACCTCCTCTCTCAAGACACTCTTCAACCAAGCTTGCTACTATTCTAGTTTGTTTTTGAGCCTCTTCACTAAATCCCTGTCGATATAAAATTCCAAAGGAGGCATCAAGTCCATCAAGCTTCAACGTTTGGGCAGCATGTTCGCATAAAAGTTCGACTTGAGGGTCAAGTTCCTGTGGTGTCAAACGATTGATGAGTTTACTGACATTAATGGCTCTTTGTCGCTGATCGCGCGGATTATACCGGATAAAATTAGTTATTCTAACGTCTATTGACAGTTTCAAAAATTGGTGAGAGTTGGGCATCCAGACTGTCCGCACAGATGAGGTCGGCCAAACGGTTTCCCCCATGGCACCCAAATGACGTATTTCCCCCTTATTTATAGCATTTTTTACACCCTCCTTGGTTAAAAGATAGGTGGCCTGCCAGGGGTGGCTGGGGATCAATTGGTAGGCGTCAACCTGGTCACCGAGGATCTCAATGGCTTGCGCGTTGGCGACTGGATCTATCAAATCACGCACCTCTGCACCACTTGATATGGTTTCGATCAACTCTGGCACAACCGCAAAATAATGGAGTTGGAATGATGCCCCTAATTCTGGAGAGAAACACTTCATTTCAGAGGGGGTAAGTCCAGAACTTGCCTTTGACGTTACATGAAAGGGATGGCCAAGAATCAACCCTTGTTCAGAAGCAATAAAATCTTCGACCACTGATTTCTGGGGGATATTGGTAAATCGATGTTTTAAAAAAAGCTCGGACTTCTCAATACTATTGCGCATGCTTTTTAGGAGCTTCTCTTCTCGCTCACGCTGACTTTTCGGGTCGCTGTTACTGGCGCTTATTTCCTTAGTGATAACCACTAAGAGCTCATCTATTGAAGCGAGGGGCTTAAACGCGCTGTTATGGTCGTCCTGAAGAAAAATACTGTTTCCATATCGATGGTATCCAGAAATTGAGATGTATTCAATTATCCCAGCGATTACGCCCCCAGTATTCGGAAGCTGAACGAAAAACAAAGAATGTTCAGAAAGGGCATGTATGTTTAAAGGAATTGGGAATTGTTCCTTAGGGATAATAGAGTCCTGAATATAAACATTTGTTTCTCGAAAAAACGTATTGAGGTATTGTTCAACTAACTTTTTATGCCAATGTGAAGTGTAGATTTTAGACATGATATTACAACTTTTCAGATTATGTTGAGAAAAAAAGCTTATTACTTCGAAGAAAAATTAGGTATTAAGCATCCTCATTAAACAAACTTGGCACATATGCAGAGAACAGACTGGACGCCTCCCGCTTGGCTCATATTACCACCGCGCCTGAGGAGACATAAATCCCTCAATTTCAAGGACCTGATTTACCTCTTCTGCTTTCTTCATAATGTAGTCCGCAAACGCAATATCGAGGATCCCCATGCCAAATGCGGAGACGACCGTTGCTTGTGGGTCAAGAGGTGGGTGATTCAGAATCTGGTAAAAATTCTCAAGTGAGGGGATAGATCCTTTATCCAGCTTCAACAAATGTAATGATGTATTGGCTTTGACAGCGTGATCCACATCGTCAACAATATTGCGCACGGGGTTGAGGCGCGCTGGCACCACATCTCTTAACGAGATATGAAGAAAAACCTGATGATCAAGAATTTCAAAGTCATACCAAGACTCAAGGGCAGAGGTTGCAAATGAAATCATGTCTGCATCCTGCGGAAGAAATGTAGTCTCCATTTCAACACAAGGATAATCAACCTTTTCACAAAACTCTTGGAAGTTCCTCACACTCGTTGGGTCAGGGTCGGAAATAATAACTCTATTGATTAACCAGCCATCATCTTTCATGAACTCCAGTAAAGTGCGATGAATAATGCCCGCACCATATAAAATTAAATTATCAACCTTTTTAAGGGGTTTAAGGCATCTTGCTGCCAGAGCAGCGCTTGCAACGGTCCGCGCTGAACTAATCTTTGTCCCATCCAGAACCGCGAGTGGGTAACCGGTCTTAAATGAATTCAAGACAATACATGCGGCGGCACGTTGCAGATTATTTTCCACATTATCTGGAAAAGAAGAAACCCATTTAATACCAGCAAGATCAGTATTTCCCCCCACATATCCAGGAAGGGCGTTAATTCGACTGTTAGGTTTTTTAGGAAACTTCAAAGAGTATGTATCCGGATTGATGGCTTGACCTGCATAAAAAGTCAGATAGGTGGCGGCAACAAGATCGATTAAGTCTCGTTTATTCTGGTTTAGAATTTGATCAACCTGGTCAGCAGCAACATATTGGAGTTGGTCGGTCTCTTTCCAACGGTAGTCTTTGGTCATGGTGTTTCCCTAAAATATAAGTTTATTGAGCAAAACAGGTGTATTCTCAATTAAAAAGTGGAAGTCGTGCTTTGATGTTTTCTGCGGCATGAGCGCCCCCTGCAAACCAGCAGCAATAACATCATGCTTAAAAATGGTGACACCTTCTCGCCAGGAGGTTATCGTTGAAAGACTCGGGTCGTCATAATCAATCACCAAAGCAGGGATATACTTGGCTCTGAGTATACGGGACATAGCATAATACCGATGATGACCATCCAGGAGCACACCATGGGTACGCTCTACTATCACTGGCACCTTGAACAGGCCTGAGGCCCAAATGGTACGCGCTAGTTCTTTAGCATACTCCAGACACACTTCTTCATGGGGCTTCACATGCCTGACGTCATACAATTTACCCAAGGAGCGCTCAACAACTTTGGGGGGCGACAAAAGGGCACTTGAAGGGGTCAACATGATGCCGCCATTTCTGAAAACTCTGGATAATTTTCTGCAACCCATTGGGGGTTATAGACCGTATCTAGGTATTTATCACCCCGATCTGGGCTTATAAAAACGACCTTGGCATTCGTTTGAATTTTTGATGCATATTGCCTAATACCAGCGAGTACCGAACCAGAAGACCCACCTAACAAAAGACCGTAGTTTTGGGCGAACCATTGGCATTGGTCAATAGACTCTTTTTCTGAGACCCAAATAACATCATCAATAAGGGTATTGTCACAAATATCTGGGCGACAGCTTGTCCCCAGTCCTGGGATCTTTCGTTTGGCTGCTTTAGGTTGAAAAGTCACAGACCCGATAACATCGACGCCGATGACCTTAACCTGTAAATTTCTTTTCTTAAAATATGCGCCACACCCCATCAACGTACCTGTCGTCCCCGCTCCAACAAATAGATAGTTTAAATCTGGGTGATGGTTGTGAATTGATTTGGCCGTCAACTGTTCATGGGCATTAGGGTTGTCTTTGTTTGCGTACTGATTTGTCCACACGAACGAAGGGTCTCGTCTGATTTGTTCTTTAATGTATCGAATGCGATTCGAAAGGTACCCACCGTTCTGATCACGCTCCTTAATCACAATAATTTTTACACCTAAAGCATTCATGATTTTAATGCTATCTTGCGCTGTATTTAGATCGACAACACAGGTAAATTCATATCCTAGTCTTGCGCATACCATTGCTAATGCGACACCAAGATTGCCAGATGAAGACTCAATTACTTTAACACCAGGTTTGAGAATCCCCGAACTCTCAAGACCTTCTAACATTTTAAGTGCTGGTTTTAATTTGATTGAACCCGCTGGATTAAATCCTTCAAACTTAACAATAGTGCGAAACCTTGAGTCACAATCAATGCGCCAATATGCGGCATCGTCAATCAAGTTGGCCCAATCAAAGAGAATATTATCTAAAGGATGTGATGTATGCATACTCATAATGAATCAACCTATCTGTAAAAAGAATGTGATTATTAATATTAATTACAATCTCGAAACAGTATCACTCAACAATAACGATCATCTATGAAGAATTACAAATACAGGTAATACAGTTAATAAAAATAATAGGCACACCTTAGAGGTGTATTTTAAATATCAGGTTACTGTAACCCTGCTAAATTCTCAAAATTCATCCCGAATTTGAGCGGCGTTGACGACACCTCACATCAGGATCCAGAAGTTTAATGATCTTATGGCCAACAGGACGATGGGGTTAATTCATGAAATCACTCTAATCACCTTTGATATAGACTTTATATCCACCGCAAAACGCACAACGCAGCGCAGCGCAGCACTTAAGTGTAAGTCGTCACCGCCTCCAATTTAGTTTTCATTGCGCCTTTTTTTAATGTGGTATACATTAAAAATAAGGGAAAATTAAGGATTTGGCAAGCGCTAAGTGTTATAGCGAACATCTTTCCCAGCATTAGTGGTTCCTAGTTTTAGAGGTATATTAAAAAAGAAGGGCTAAAATGTACATATCAGGAATTAACATCTCGAATTTCAGAATTTTTAAGAGCCTAGATCTTGAACTAAACAAAGGTCTAAACCTGTTAGTAGGTGAAAACGATTCTGGTAAAACAGCACTTATCGATGCTATCCGATATACTCTTGGAACAAATTCAAATGACAGAACTTACCTTAAGGAGGAGGATTTTTTTGGTGAAAGTAATGAGCTCCGCATCCAAATTACATTTTCTGATGTTGATCGCCACGCTTATCGCTTTGTAGAGCATTTGTCTCATGAAGAGTATGCGGTTGAAGGAGAAGCACCTCGCCGTTCTGTTTTACATGTTCAGCTTAGGGCGCAAAAAACATCCGTAGAACGAAGAGGGTATCCATATATTAAAACAGAAATCAAGTCTGGTGTAGATGGGAACGGACTTATTCTTGAATCTGAAATACGAGATTTCCTTTCTGCAACATATCTAAAACCACTTCGAGACGCAGAGAGTGAACTTTCATCTGGCCGGGCATCTCGATTGTCTCAAATATTAAGTTCTTCAAAGGATATTAAAATAGGTCTCGATGATATCCTTTCTATTGTAGCAAAAGCCAATGACGATCTTTTAGGTGATGATAAAGCATTAAGAAAGGCGGTTGAGAATATTCAAAATAACTATCTGCATCAGCTTATTTTTGAACAAGATAAAGAAAACCTTGGTGCTTTCATTGATATCGCTGGTGTTAGGGGTGCAAATTTAGCTGTGCTTCCGGAAAACGTAAAGCGTCGACACCTAAGAGAAGTATTAGAAGGGTTAAGTTTAGCGTTAACTGAAGATCGTCGGCTGCATGGTTTGGGTTATCATAATTTGTTGTTCATGGGGGCTGAGCTATTGTTGCTAGAACAAGAGGCTGAAAATGAATTTCCTTTACTTCTTATTGAAGAGCCTGAGGCGCATTTGCATGCTCAACTTCAAATGAAATTATTACAATTCATTAGCTCAAAAGTTGAATCGGCAGGTGTGCAATGCTTCTTGACCACCCATAGTCCAAACATATCCGCAAAAGTCTCTCCTTCGGATATTATAATGCTTAATAGCGGCAAAGCGCTCTCTTTAAGAGACACAGAAACAGAACTGGGAGCAGAAGATTACAAGTACTTGCGTAAGTTTTTGGATGCAACTAAGGCCAATGTATTTTTCGCCAAAAGCCTTCTTTTTGTAGAGGGTGATGGGGAGAATATTTTGCTGCCAGAAATTGCACGTCTGCTTGGCAAGCCTTTAGAGGATTACGGTATTTCGATCATAAAGTATGACAATAGTGGTTCTTGGAAACGTTTTGCCCGCCTGTTTTTGAGAAAAGATAAGGATAAGATCTCAAGTGAATGGAATCCTACCAAAGTATGTGTTCTAAGAGATCTGGATTTATGGCCAGATTGTGCTGAAGAAAAAGATGATGGCAGCAATCCTTACGGTTTCAAAAAGCAAACGTCCAAAAACCAAAGTTACTGGAAACGAAAATGTGCCAATGAAAATCAAAGAATTACCAACCATATTGATGGTTTGGAACGCCAAAACGTTAAGGTGAAAATTTCGAATGATTGGACATTTGAATATTGCCTAGCCAAACACGGTCTTTTCGACGAGTGCTGCGAAGTGCTGAATATAACAGGCGATAACAAACCAGCTGAAACTGTATCTGTCGATGAGAAAGCAACTTTTATCTTAAGTAAGATCTCAAAAACTGATTTTGCTTATGATATGGCAGATCTACTTGAGAAGCAGCGAGCTGATAAAATTAAAGCAGCCATTGGTGCTCTTTCAGATGATCAGAAAAGTAATTCTAAAATTGTAGAGTGCGCTCGCGAGAAAGCATGTAATGATTTTGCCTTGGAATTAAAAGAAAAATTACCCGGATACATAGTGGAATCCATCGAATATGTAACTTCGCCAACCGTTAAGCAGAAGGCTCAGAAGGAGAGTAACCGTGGAGCAGTTCAGTGAGCTAATAAAGAGAGAAGATATTGATCAGCTTTCACAAAGCGAAGGACTAAACTTTGATGATGATCGCATTGCAATATTGGAATCAATGCAATCAATTGATGTTCAAGCATGCCCTGGTAGCGGCAAAACTACTTTAATTGCGGCGAAGCTAATGCTTTTGGCCAAAAAGTGGTCTTTATCAGGGCAAGGTATTTGTGTTTTATCGCACACGAACGTTGCGAAAGATGAGATCATAGGGCGCTTAAAACGGTCAAAAACCTCTGAAGCTCAACGACTTCTCTCGTATCCGCATTTTATAGGCACTATCCAAGAATTTGTAGGTAAGTTTTTGGCATTTCCATTTCTAAGATCAAATCAAATCGATATCAATCACGTAGATACCGATGCCTGTGTCGAGCTTATTGCCTCCAAAGTATCTCCAACTACAAAAGCTTATGTTGATCGTAAAAGAAAACACTCAAATGTATTATATAATTTTGACTTAAAGTATAAGGACGGAGTCTTATCATGCAATGTTCCAACTTTTAAGGGAGAAAGTTCATCAGAATCCTACAGAGATTTAAAGAATGTTAGAATCCAACTAATTAAAGACGGACATCTATTCTACCGAGATGTGTTTATATTTGCCCAAAGAGCATTAGCACAAAACACTAACCTTTCAAGCATTTTGCAAAAGAGGTTCCCATTTGTTTCCATTGATGAAATGCAAGACACACAAAAGTTTCAAGATGAACTTTTGCGTCAAACTTTTCCCTTAGATGAATCCAGTATAACTGTTCAGAGATTTGGAGATCCAGATCAGGCGATTTTTCATGGCATCAGCGATGAGCAGTCAAACAAGAGCTTTAATGGAAAGCAAGCGGTTGGTATGGACTTTGTGGTTAACAAATCGCACCGTTTTGATGCAAATCTTGCAGCTAAAATAAAGCCGTTAAGTGTTAATCAGATAGCATTATCATCGGAGTTATCAGGTGAAGCGTTAAATGATCGATTAAACGCCTGCTCTAAAGAAGAGGGCTTTCAGCATAGTATTCTTGTTTTTGATGATGATACGATTGGCAGTGTAGTTAAATCGTTTACAGATATTGTCTCTGAACAGTTTCAAAATCATTATAAGGCATCTGAGAAATTCACAGTGAAAATTGTTGGTGCTGTGGGCAATGAAATCGATCCAAACCAAGATCAGCTGAAAATTGGTCATTACTGGACCGCCTATGATAAAAACAAAGCAGAGAACTCTCTAAAAGCAACAAGCTTAATAGATGTTGCGAAGCGTGCTAGGCAGGCACCTACATTTGATTTTTCAGAGAATTATAAGGTTTTAATAGATGGCGTGATTAAATGGTTAAGCCTATCAGGAAAATTAGATCAAAACGGTCGTAGGTTGACAACAAAATCACTGCAGCAATTCTTGAAAGAAGAAAATAAGTGGGTCTGTTTTAGAAACTACATATATTCGCTTCTAATCGACAAAACCTCATTAACTCAAGAGTATTGGGAGGAGATTTGTAACGAACTTAAAGCTATATTTGAATTGCAAGACTTGCCTGATAGGGCTGAACAATATCTAAAGTATTCTGAAAATATAAACAGCGATGAAAATACTGGCGTTTCACCTTCAGAAGGAATGGTGTCATTGCCTGAGAACAAAGTCAGGCATCCCGATGGTTTTGATATTCATCTCTCAACAATTCACGGCGTCAAAGGCGAGACGCATGATGCTACGCTTATCTTAGAGACCAAATACAGAAGCTGTGATGTCAATCAACTCATTGATCATATTTCTGGTTGCGACAATTCAAAAGTTACGCAAAAAACTCAACGTAAATTCTCATGCCAACTCTATGTAGCAGCAAGTAGGCCTAGGCATTTATTGTGCATTGCTATCCATGCGACCCGCGTAAATGAAAAGCAAAAGCAAGCTCTGGATGGCCTGGGATGGAAAATCACCATCCCTTCGCAAGACAGAGGCACTGGATGAGGATGAACTAAAGCGATTCGACAGCTTTGATAAGTTTTATAGATTTTGAAAAACGAATGAAAAGATAACCCAGGATTTTAGTGAGGACAGAATGGCATATGAAACCCCAATAACAATTAAGAAAGCAATCGATAACATTAAGAAGCGACACTATGTTCTACCTTCTATTCAGCGAGAATTTGTATGGGGAACAGACCAGATTGAAACGCTGTTTGACTCACTCATGCGTAATTATCCGATTGGTACATTCCTGTATTAAAAAGTAGATAAAGGCAAGATCAAAGACTTTCAGTTTTATGAGTTCCTAAAAAAATATCATGAGATAGACCACAGGCACAATCTAAAGGCCGATCTGGCCAATGATGAGGATATCATCGCCTTATTGGATGGTCAGCAACGGATGACATCTCTGTATCTGGCGCTCGTGGGTTCATATACATTCAAAAAGCCATATATGGCACGTAACAACCCCAGCGCCTATCCTGAGCGCAAGCTGTACCTCAATCTATTAAGGCACCATCTGGAGAGCTGGAAGTCGCAATACGACTTCCGCTTTTTAACCAGGGACGAAGCGGCAATTAAAGATGATGGCGTCTATTGGTTTGAATGCAGCAAGGTATTATCGTTTGAGGATAAAAACGAAATATATGATTACCTTGATGAAAATGACCTGAGTGATACCTCACTCTATGAGAAAGAAGTGGTGCGTTTTGCCCGAAATACGCTCAATCAGTTCCATGATGTCATTCATAAAGATGGGACTATTAGTTTTTACCTCGAAGAAGACCAAGACCTGGACAAAGTTCTTCAGATATTTATCCGTATGAATAGTGGTGGCACAAAGCTCAGCTATTCTGACCTGCTGCTCTCAATTGCCACAGCGCAGTGGAATGAAAAAGATGCGCGTAAGATAATTCATGAATTTGTAGATGATATCAATAATATTGGTGACGGCTTTGCGTTTAATAAAGACATCGTACTGAAGAATTGTCTTGTTTTGGCAGATTTCTCGGATGTGAGATTTAAGGTCGATAATTTCAATAAAAAAACTATGAGCTTAATCGAGAGGGATTGGGAGATAACATCTTCAGCATTGCGTGCGGCTATCAAACTTATCGCTAAATTTGGTTACAATGAAAAAAACCTGATCGCGACTAATGCCATCATCCCCATTGCTTACTTTATATTCAAAAATGAGTGCGGTGACCAAATACTCCATGCTATGAAATGGGAAAACGATAGAAAGGCTATAAGCGAATGGCTGGCGCGGGTGCTATTGAAGGGGACATTCGGTGGCCAGCCAGATTCTATCTATCCAGGTATGCGCGACCTGATTAATGCTCATCTGGGTCGATTCCCACTGAAAGAGACAATCGCTTTATATAAGGGCAAGCGTAAATCAATTTCGTTCAGCAGTGATGAAATTGATAATTTACTCAACTTAAAATATGGAATAGCCAAAACCTATTGTGCGCTCACGCTTATTTATCCTGCACTGAATCATAGCTTCAAATATCACCAAGATCACATCCATCCGAAGGCGAAATTTAATAAGCAATCAATGAAGGCGGCAGGACTGTCAGAGGAGCAGATCAAACAGTTTAATGCAGAAGCAGACGGCATTGCCAATCTGCAATTACTTGAAGCTACTGTTAATATTGAGAAGAACGGTAAACCTTTCCAAGAATGGCTTAGCCTATCATACCCAGAGAAACCTGCCAGAGACCGTTATCTAGAGCAGCATTATATCAATCCTGACCATTCCTTAGCATTTAAAGATTTTATGGATTTTGTTAACCTACGTCGCAAAACGCTCAAAGGTCTGTTCACATCAACCCTCGGTACGACCGCTGATGAAAACGATACGAATCATCAAATGACTTCCTGAGTCAAGCTGGCGTTTATGCTATTGCTATCCCCCTTGGTTCACAATGCTTCCATGGCATGATTTTGGGGTTAACCCGAGGCGTTTTGCGAGCGAAACAGTAGCCTGTTTTATGATGTCTGTTCACGCCTTAAAAATGACTATAGGCACAAAAAAACCGCTCATAAGTCATTGGATTATGGACGGGGGGGGCATTGATGGATTGTGGAGTTGATGGAGTATTTTGTTAAGTTTTTTGTATACACTATTTTTTTGATAAAGCTTCAAGTATTGGGCAGTTTGGCTTATCATCTCCATCACAATTATTAGCTAAATGACTTAATTCTTTTCTTAAAGCTTCCAAATCATTTAGTTTTTTATCAATTTCAGAAATTTTTTCCAAAGTTATTTTTTTAACTTCTTTACTTGGTCTATGTTCATTTTCATATAAAGATAAAAGTTCTCTACATTCTTCAATGCTAAAATTAAAACATCTAGCTTTTCCTATAAACTTTAGTTTTAACACATCTTTTTCTGTGTAGATTCTATAACCAGTTTGAATATCTTGTCTTGGCTTAACCAAATCTATATTGGCATAATATCTTGTAGCTTTAACAGTTAAACCAGATAATTTTGAGGCTTCTCCAATATTCATAATTTTTCTCTTTACCTTCCCCTAAGAGCAACCTTTATAAGGTAATAATAGGAGGTAATTATGTCAATACTAAGTACGTTAACTATTGATTGGTACTGTAAGCACACTTGGTTACAGGCATCTAAGAATACTTTATGGTGTTTATTAGGTTGTTGTATTGGTGATTATGGAACAATAGGCTTTTTTCAATTTATGGAAATAGCATGGCCAGTACCCTTAATAATGATACTAGCAATTATAAACGGTATTATCACATCCATTATCCTTGAAACAATAATCTTATCAAAACAAATGTTATTTAAGTTAGCTTTTAAAACAGCAATAGGGATGTCCTTAGTATCAATGGTGTCAATGGAAGCTGCTATGAATTTAACAGACTTTATATTGACGGGTGGAGCAATGCTAACTTGGTGGGTAATTCCTTTTATGCTTTTTGCAGGATTTATTACTCCGTTACCTTACAATTATTGGCGGTTAAAAGCGCTTGGAAAGGCTTGTCACTAAATGAATTTACTTTCATTCTTTCACAAACATTTGCGCTTTTAATATCCTTATTTATAGGCTTACTGATATACGTAAGTTGTCTCTTGGAACAAGGGGAACTGTTCTCCTGCTTTTATATCTTGCTCTTGATGAGAACGATGACAGGCCATTAATAATTGATCAGCCAGAAGAAAACCTATACCCAAAATCTATTTTTGATGAATTGGTTGATTTGTTCAAAGTAACCAAGAATAAGCGGCAAATCATCACGGTAACTCATAATGCTAACTTGGCAGTTAATACAGATGCTGCTCAAATTATAGTGGCTGAATCTGAGTATCATCAGACTGGCCATTTTCCTCATATTCGCTATATCTTAGAAGGTTTCAGGCACAAAAAAACCGCTCATAACTGGCGTTAGAACGGTTGGTTTTAATAATTTGGTTGCGGGGGTAGGATTTGAACCTACGACCTTCAGGTTATGAGCCTGACGAGCTACCAAGCTGCTCCACCCCGCGTTAAAGTATTGATTTTAAGAATTATAAAAGGATGATTATATATCTCTAAAGTATTGTATATCTGTATAGACGGCCTGGCAAGTGAAGGTGCGCTTGGCTTTTATATTGTAAAGAATAAGATAAGGGGTCTGTTTTTAGAAAGCTTGGCAACGACCTACTCTTCCACGCCTTAAGACGCAGTACCATCGGCGCTGAGAGTCTTAACTGTCGAGTTCGGGATGGGATCGTGTGTGAACCTCTCGCTATGATCACCAAGCTATCTAAAAACAGACGCCCTTATATTATCTAAAAGAAAACGAACACCGCTTAATGTACTTTGCAATTTTATCATAAGTAAATATTTTGGACTATTTACCGATCATGTTGCGGAACAAAGAAGTCTATCGAGCAATTAGTACCAGTTAGCTTCACGCATTACTGCGCTTTTACACCTGGCCTATCAACGTGGTGGTCTCCCACGGCTCTCAAGGGAAAACTAGTTTTGAGGGGGGCTTCCCGCTTAGATGCCTTCAGCGGTTATCCTGTCCGTACATAGCTACCCGGCGATGCGACTGGCGTCACAACCGGTACACCAGAGGTACGTCCACTCCGGTCCTCTCGTACTAGGAGCAGCTCCTCTCAATTTTCCGACACCCACGGCAGATAGGGACCGAACTGTCTCTCGACGTTCTAAACCCAGCTCACGTACCACTTTAATCGGCGAACAGCCGAACCCTTGGGAACTGCTACAACCCCAGGATGTGATGAGCCGACATCGAGGTGCCAAACACTGCCGTCGATATGAACTCTTGGGCAGTATCAGCCTGTTATCCCCGGCGTACCTTTTATTCGTTGAGCGATGGCCCTTCCATACGGAACCACCGGATCACTATGACCGACTTTCGTCTCTGCTCGACTTGTCAGTCTCGCAGTCAGGCAAGCTTATGCCATTGCACTCGTCAGATGATTTCCGACCATCTTGAGCTTACCATCGCGCGCCTCCGTTACTCTTTAGGAGGCGACCGCCCCAGTCAAACTACCCGCCACACATGGTCCTGGATCCAGATAAATGGACCTCAGTTAGATATCAAAAACAATAAGGGTGGTATTTCAAGGGTGACTCCACAATAACTGACGTCACTGCTTCATCGTCTCCCACCTATCCTACACAAAGTGTCTCTAATACCAGTGTGAAGCTATAGTAAAGGTGCACGGGGTCTTTCCGTCTAACCGCGGGTACTCCGCATCTTCACGGAGAGTTCAATTTCGCTGGGTCTATGCTGGAGACAGTGGGGAAGTCGTTACGCCATTCGTGCAGGTCGGAACTTACCCGACAAGGAATTTCGCTACCTTAGGACCGTTATAGTTACGGCCGCCTTTTACTGGGGCTTCAATTCGGAGCTTGCACACCTCCTCTTAACCTTCCAGCACTGGGCAGGCGTCAGACCCTATACATCATCTTGCGATTTAGCAGAGTCCTGTGTTTTTAGTAAACAGTCGCTACCCCCTGATCTGTGCCCCCTGTTATTGGTTGCCCAACAAC